>NZ_CP104164.1:724098-1448196 GCF_029981845.1 Candidatus Bandiella numerosa
CTAAAAACTTATTTATTTTACATAAAATTTCTTCAAAAATAGGTTTTACTATATCAACCTATTCTGCTCTAAAAAAAGGGATGATTATAGCAGAGTACGTAGGGGAAAGGAAAGATTCTAATACTAAGATCATTGACAGTTCTTATGTATATTTGCCCTATGATGGCACAAAAATAGATGCAAAAGATTATGGTAATATGGCTAGATTTTTTCATCATTGCCCTAGTGATCATACTGATAAGCAAGTTATGACTGCTAATCTAGCGACGATTGGATGGGATGTTTCAGAAACACTAAAAAAGGTATTTTTTATAACTATAAGGGATATTAAAGCATTCGAACCTCTTTGCTTTGATTATAATGATAAATATGCTTTTGCTCATGAAGTAGAATTATTAAATGCTGAGACTTATCTACCTATCACAGAGTTTAAAGAAGATCTTTAAAAAAGTATGAGACTTGAGATGTTTAATTCCAAATGTGGGTTATCCTTTTTGGTGAGAATAAGTAGTACACTTTACATGAAAATTGACATCATGCAAAACTAAGTTAGCATAAATAGTACGGAACACAGTTTTGAGTGGAGTTTGACTATGAATCTAACAAAAGAATATGTACAAGGCATCTTTAGTCTTTTAGATAAAGGCCAAAATAAAGAGTTTTTTAAAAATGTTGCAGAAGATGTGAAGTGGAAAGTGATGGGTACACATCCATTAGCTGGTGTATATACTAGTAAAGCTGCATTTCTTGCAGCTACTTTTGAAAAACTAGCAAAAGTGTTAGAAGGAGGTGTTGTTTTAAAAGTTGATAACATATTAATAAGTGGGCCATTTGCTATTGTTGAAATGCACGCACTAGCACATATCAAGGATGGTGGAGACTTCAATAATACCTATTGCTGGATTACTAAATTTGAAAAAGGTGTAATTATAGAAGTTAGAGCATACGTAGATTCTGCTCTAGTTGCTAAAGCAATGAGCTACCAATCTAATGATAAAACACCTTCAAAACAAGTGATGAAAGCCGTCCAGAGTGGATGAAGGTAGGTAGGTGGTCTTAATTGATTAGACAGTTTTCGAAATAAAGGATGAATTTCATAGCTAAATTAAGCTAGAAATCGTTAAGTTATGAAAATTATTAAAAATGAGGACGTTTTTTTAAATTATAAATCGATTCAGAAGATTGTTTGTATTCTCATTTAAAGGCGCTCATAAAAAAGGAATCATATCTATTAATGATTGCACTTTTGCCTTTAAGCAATTTAAAATTTTATGCTGAAAATTTAAGTATAATTTAGTAACAAAAATAAATTAATTGACATAAAGAAAATTACTGATCCAATACCTAATGCTTAAATCTAGTCAAAACTACACAGGTTGTTTTTTTGCAGATTTTATGTGCGATAAGTCTCTTTTTTCTTTAATTCTAGCTACTTTACCAACTAATTCTCTCATATAATATAATTTCGCTCTTCTAACCTTACCTCTTCTCAACAACTCAATTTTAGTTACTAAAGGAGAGTAAAGAGGGAATGTTTTTTCGAAACACATGCCACAGCTAATTTTTTTAACTTTGAATGTTGAACCTAATTTGCTATTTGTTCTAGCAATACATACTCCTTCGAATATCTGGATTCTTTCGTTACTTTCATCAACAATTTTGTTATGAACTTTTACTACATCTCCAGGTCTGAAATCTGGTATATCCTTAATTTTCATAAGCGAAGATATTTGCTTTTCTATGTACTTTTCAGCTAAGTTCATTTTTCAACTCCATTTAAATATTTTGTCCACAAATCAGGTCTCCTATTTTTTGTAATTTCCTTGGCCTGATTCAGTCTCCATTCAAAAATTTTTTTATGATTTCCCGAAACCAAAATTTCAGGCACTTTATTAGACTTCCACACTAAAGGTTTTGTGTAATGCGGATATTCTAAAAGGTATTCATAACGACCTTCTCCGAAGCTTTCATCTTGCAGAGAATCCTCATTACTAACATATCCTGGTACGTATCTTAAGCAACAATCAATAAAAGCAAAGGAGGCTATATCTCCAGAAGATAAAACGTAGTCACCTACGCTAACTTCTTGTATCTTATACTCCTTTATAACTCTTTCGTCAATACCCTCAAAGCGACCACATAAAATATTTATACCTTTATCAGATTTTACTATTGATTTTGCCATATTTTGGTTCAGTAGATTTCCTTTTGGGGATAGATATATTATTGGGAAGCTGTTTGGTATAAAAAATTTTTCAATAGCCACACCAAGCACATCAGCTCTTAAAAGCATACCACCACCACCTCCAAATGGGGTGCTATCTACTGTCTTATGTTTGCTTGTTGCAAAATCTCTAATATTTTTTGTGTTCAACTCCCAAAATTTCGCATCCATAGCCTTGCCAGAAGTGGAAAATTTCAGTGGACCTGGATATATTTCAGGAAATAATGTTAATATGTTAACTTGCCACATTACATTAACGTTGATTTAGTAAAAGAAATGTATACGTGCCGATAAGTACTAATTATTCTCAGTACTTGCTACTTCTTTATTTTCCTGGGTTTCAATAGTTTTTACAGATTTAGTATCAGCAATTTCTGTTTGAGCTACAGGTTTTTTTATAATTCTTTTAACACTGGCTTTGATCAGTTTTGCTTTTTCAAGAAATTTCTCAACTCTTTCAGTAGGCTGTGCTCCAACCGACATCCAATATTTAATTCTATCCTGAATTAGGATTACCCTGTTTTCGTCATCTTTAGGTAGCATTGGATTATAAGTGCCAACCTTCTCTAAAAATTTACCATCTCTTGGTGCGTCAGCATTAGCCACTACTAACTTATAGTAAGGTCTCTTTTTTGCTCCAGCTCGTGCTAACCTAATTTTTACTGCCATAAATAGTTAAAATAATTACATCAATACAGTTGTGTATACACAAAAAAAGCTTTTATGTAAAGATAAGAAGAATGATTGATTAAAAAACTTTTGTCCAAGGCTTTTTGATTAGATTATCCTTATCTGTTATTACCTTAAAATTTTTATCTTTATTAAATATTAAATATGAACCGTTTATTCCCAAATCCACCTTGTTTATGGTGAATTTAGCATTTTTACATGACAAATTAATATCCGTTAGATTAAGAAATATTTTTATATCATTTGCATTATTGCAAATATTAAGTGCATCTTTATAGTGTTCGTTACCTGTTAGGATGAATAAATTATGTTCGGGTATATAACAATGTGCTTTATCACAAACTCTATCAAGATAATGTTTATTGCTGGGCTTAATGTTAAGCTCTTTTTGCCATATTTTTTTTGAGTACCTTTCTCTTGATCCTTTAATCAATTGAAGTCTATTATCATTCAAATCTTTAACGGCTATCAATTTACCAGTTTGACTTATTGCAATGTCTGGTAATTCAAAATTAATGGTAGCAACAAATGCAAAGGTAATAAATAGAATGCCTATATACTTAAGTTTTGCTTTAAAAATCATTAAGCATAAGCAACCAACAACAAATAAAAATAAACTTATGCTATCAACTTTGTATATATTTAGAACAGCTCCGGGAAGTGAGGCAATTTTATCTGAAATATATAGCAGTATTTTAATGCCAATTTCCATAGGGTAAAATGCTAAGAATTCTAATTTCAAAGGAATTAATGCTATAGCAAGTATACCAAAAGGCATTATAATAAATTCGGCTATGGGTATTGCGAATAGATTTGTTAATAAGCTATAGGTGGAAAAATTTTTAAAGTGATAAATTATGAAGATGCTTGTTGCCAATGTTGCAAATACGCTTGCTAGCATGATTGAAAAAAAATAACCAAAAATTTTTACTATTTTGGGGGTGGTGGAATTAAAGTAAAATAAAGATAATTTCTTTAAGAATTTAAATCCGTAAATTAGTGATAAACAGGCAGAAAAAGACATTTGTAAGCTTGCACTTAAAAGAGCTTCGGGACTGATTAATAATATTGCAATTGCCGCAAATACTACAGTCCTTATTGAATTTGTTTCTCTATCAATTACAATGCCAATTAAAAACAGAGTAGTCATTGTGAATGCTCTTTGAGCAGAAATAGGGGCGTTTGCAATAAGTAAATAAAGGTAAGAAAAAAAGATTGTAATTATTGCAGATATCTTTTTGTTATTAATTTTAATTAAAGGATTGTAAATTTTGGAAAATATTATATTACTTGCAAAAAAGATTATACTAGCAACAAGTGCAACGTGCATTCCAGAAATAGCAAGTAAATGAGCAATTCCAGAAATTCGTATATTATCGTATGTATTTGTATCTATTCTTTTTGTGTTGCCAAGAAATAATGCAGTGGCAATAGATGCATTTCTTACTTCCATGTTTTCGTAAAAGCATTTTGAGATCACTTCTTTTAATTTCCCGATTGTTGTAAATTTGCTGATATCTGATCTTTGGATGATTTTTATATTGCCCATAGCATAGCCTATTGCACTAATATCATTGAAAAAAGCATATCTTGCATAGTCAAAACTTCCTGGAAGAACTGGAGTTGGTGGTGGCATTAAATTTACATTGGCAATAATTTTATCCTTATTTCTGATAGCATCAAGTTTGGTTCTAACTACTATTTTTATTTTTTTTATATTGTAATTATCTGTAATATCTAAAAACTTAACGTGGTTTAATAATAGTTTCTTTTCATTTCCTCGAATTTCAATTTCTTCAACTTCAGCTACTATCCTACTTTGAATTGCATGATCTAGATTTGAAGTTGTTATATTTTGTACTCTAAATACAGTCGCTCCATAACCAAGTAAAATAAATGTAATAACTAAAAATGTTAGTTGTACATATTTAAAATTTGATAAAAAGAAGATTGTGCATATTAATGGTATCGAACATGATGCCATTAAAAATAATATTAGTTTGAAGTTTAATTGAAAATCGGTGTTAAAATAGACCAATATCCCTAACGATAAACATACTGGTATCAATCCGAATACGTGAACTTTATCACTAAAAATTTTATACCTAACAAACCATACAACTCATTATGGAAATATAACGATAAAATTTTAAAATGCTAGTATAAAAAAATCGCTACGACACTGTAAAACAAGAACTTATTATTTTTGTTGTGTTATTTTGTAGTTTTATTCACCATGAAAATTATTTTGATATTTTTTCCAAATGATTTCGTAATTATCACTTGTTTCTATCTATTTATATTAATCAATTCGCTTGTAATTGTAAGTTATTATTTTGCAACAATACCTACAGATTTTTTATATCATTTTATAAGGAACAGGTCTACCGGCATCATCTTTAACCAATTTGCCATCTTCAAACTTTGCAGCCATATAATTTCCATGCCCTAATCTTTCGCCTTTGTACAATATTGGTCGAACAACTTTACCGTCTAATTGCTTTAATTCAGCTCCTTTACCTCTGTTGCTGATGTTATTTTTTGAACCTTTTTTTACAGCCATAGTGAAACCTATTTTTATAACTTTTTAGTGATTATACCAAAGTAACTGCACTTCAGTCAATAATATTATTGACTTAGCACAGTTATTTATTCATTAAAAAACAAACAATTGTAACAAATAGCTAATAACTAATAACTTTTAGCGTAATAAGATAATGGTAGGTGGTTTACGATATTTAGTTTTCTTTATTATCTTTTAAAATCTTCTTATCTAGTTCATACATCTTATTTTCAAGATCCATCTTTTCTATGACTCCTAATTTATCTCCTATAATTGCAATCCATTTTATAAAGTGATTATTTGTCTCTTGTGCCATCTTCTTTTGTTTCTCTGGACTTAATCCTTTTATCGTTTCAAGATTGTGTTGTCTATCCATTAGCTTGATGAACATCGCCTCCTTATCTCCTAGCTTATTTAGTTTTTCTAAGGTTTGCTCAAGTGTTAACTTAATCCACACTCCATCTTCAAACCTATTATTGGTTAATCTATCTACTATTTCTGCTATCCTCTGGTTAAACTCTTTTTCTATAATCTCCATTGTGCATTCTGAATCTTCAATTGTATCATGGAGTAATGATGCTACTATCACATCTGTTTTGCAATAATATGTTGCCACCATTTCAGCCACTCTAAGAGGATGCCAATAAAATGGATGCTCCCCTGTTTTTCGTATCTGTCCAGAATGCCACTTTTTAGTAAAGGTGATTGCCTTTTCTATCACTTTTATGTTCAACCTAACATCTTGCTCCTTACTTAATGTCTCCAGTTTATTCAGTAGATCTATGCTATATTCGCATTTACTGCTAAATTGTTCATATTCATCATCAAGCTCATATTTAAAATCACCTTCCTCTAATGCAGTGTCATTAATTCTCGGTTCATCTGGATAGCTATCGTAAGCACCGCTTACTTTCTCTAGCTTCATTAAATAACTCAATGCCCATATAAAGCCAATAATTGCTGGTGCGAATAGTACCCAAATTCCGTAATAGCCAAACCATGTAGTAAGTGGAATTAGCCCATATGCTACAATTGCATACCCAATTGCACTCGATATTCCGTAAGTAGTTGCTACAGCCGTGAATCTTTTGGATATAGGGAAATGTTTCATCCACATCAACCAATTTATAGCTACTATTTGTCCTATACCAGCCTGTAAAATAAATATCACATTTTCACCTCCTAGAGCATGAATGTGTTCTAAGCAATATGGAGTTAATAGTAAAGTGAATATTAAAATAAAACCTGCCGCTATGGTGGTATTAATTGGATGAATAGATCTGTATGAATAAGTTAAGAAACTTATGATGAATACATCTATAATAGAAAATTTAAAGTTATGATTTATTACCTGTTCAGCTGTCATTCCTAGACTATCCTTCATAAAGTCACCTAGGTATATATATGCTGTATAATATCCAAAGGGGAACGTTATCATTGCAAAGAACAGGCTTAAACAAAGCCGCACCTCTACTTTCTCATTTATTATATTACCATCATTTAGTTGCTTATCTAACTTCATCCTAACTTGATAATTTACAAACTCTGGTGTTTCTCTTAGTCTTCTTCTAGCCACCAAACCTATTATTGCAATCCCAGCCCCTATAAAAAAAGCATATCTCCAACTGAAGTTTGAATTAAGTACAAGTGATGCCACTCCTAAAGCAAAAAAACCTCCCATTCTTATTTGTACGTCTATTAATCCATTTGCAATGTATTTATATGGTGATTTTAAAGTTTCTGCTAAATATACTCCTGCCCCTATTATCTCACCTAATGAAGAGAAGCCTTGCACCATCCTGCATAAAAGAATCGCAACTGTTGCCCATATTCCAATTTCTGCATAAGTTGGAAACATTGCCATAGTCAAGCAAGATCCTGCCATCAAAAATGTTGTGATTAATACTGTATGTTTCCTGCCTATGGCATCCCCAATTCTTCCTATAACATAACCTCCAATGGGTCTTAAAGCAAATGTCATACAAAAAGCAGTGACAGCAAGTAATTTAGCTATCATTGGGTCGGTTTTTGGAAAGAATAAGTCGTTTAGTATCGTTGATAAATGCACATATAGCATTAAATCAAAGTATTCTAATAATGTACCTATTGAAAGTAAAAAAACCGCCTCTTTTTGCGCTCTTGTAAGTTTTATAGCCATGATTGTATTTTCCCAATAACAAATTTATGGTTTCAAGGTTATTAGTTACTTTTTATTAATTCAAGCTTTTTCTACTTTAAATAAAATATTTAGTGTCAAAAAAATAACAATTTTTTAAAATTCGGTAAAATATACTATACATCATAACTATCACTTGACCTCTTCTATAGCCTGAGCATCATATTCCTTGTCTAGTTCATAATTAAAATTTCCTTCTTCTACGACAGTGTCTTTAGTCCTTGGTTCATCCGGATAACTATCGTAAGTACCGCTTGCTTTCTCTAGCTTCATCAAATAATTCAATGCCCATATAAAGCCAATGATGATTGGTGCGTATAATACCCAGATTCCGTAATACCCAAACCATCTAGTAAGTGGAATTAGCCCATATGCTACAACTGCATACCCAATTGCAGTTGAGATTCCAAAGATTGTTGCTGCTGCAGTGAATCTTTTAGATATAGGAAAATGTTTCATCCACATCAACAAATTTATAGATATTATTTGTCCTATACCAGCCTGTAAAATAAATATCATATTCTCACCTCCTAGAACATGAATGTTTTCTAAGCAATATGGAGTTAATAGTAAAGTGAATAATAAAATAAAACCTAATACTATGGTGATATTAATTGGATGAATGAACTTATATAAATAAGCAAAAAAACTTACGATAAGCACATCTATAATAGAAAATTTAAAGTTATGATTTATTACCTGTTCAGCTGTCATTCCTAGACTATCTTTCATAAAGTCCCCTAAATAGATATATGATGTATAATATCCAAAGGGGCATAGTATTACTGCAATCATCATGGTCATACAAAGTCGCGCCCCTACTTTCTCAATTATATTACCATCATTTAATTGCTTATGTAGCTTTATCCTAGCCTTATAATTTACAAACTCTAAAGTCTCCCTAAGTCTTGTTCTTGCTACCAAACCTATTATTGCAATCCCAGCCCCTATAAAAAAAGCATATCTCCAACTGAAGTTTGAATTAAGCACAAGTGATGCTATTCCTAATGCAAACATACCTCCTATTTTTGTTTGCACGTCTATTAATCCATTTGCAACGTATTTATATGGTGATTTTAAAGTTTCTGCTAAATACACTCCTGCCCCAACTATCTCACCTAAGGATGAAAATCCTTGCACCATCCTGCATAAAAGAATTGCGACTGTTGCCCAAATTCCAACCTCTGCATATGTTGGAAATATTGCTATAGTTAAACAAGATCCTGCCATTAAAAATGTTGTGATCAGTACTGTATGCTTCCTTCCAATTGTATCTCCAATTCTGCCTATAATATAGCCTCCTACTGGTCTAAGTACAAATGTCATGCAAAAAGCAGTGACAGCAAGTAATTTAGCTATCATTGGGTCGGTTTTTGGAAAGAATAAGTCGTTTAGTATAGTTGATAAATGCACATATAGCGTTAAATCAAAGTATTCTAATAATGTACCCTATTGAAAGTAAAAAAACCGCTTCTTTTTGCGCTCTTGTGAGCTTTGTAGCCATAATTATATTTCCCAATGACAAATTATATGATACTGAAGCTATTAGTTATTTTTTATTAATTCAAGTTTTTTTATATATTACGCAATTATGTAAATCACTAGATTATAAGGTTAGATACTTTTATAAAAATTATAGATTTTTTGAATGTCAATCCACATCGTTTTTTTTTGCGAAGGTTGCCTTAGTAAATATGATGGATGAAATATAACAAATGTATCAATTGGGCTTTTTAAATAATCATTTTTGTATTTAAAAGTTTGATTTCTAAGTTGTCCCATTGGTGTTTTTACTCCAAGCAATGATTCTACTGCTGTACTACCAACCAATATAATGACTTTAGGATTTATAAGAGCAACATGCTTTTCAACAAATGGTCTGCAAGTATCAATTTCAGATGTTGTTGGCCTTCTATTCGCTGGTGGACGCCAAAATATGGTATTGGTAATATAACAACATGTTCTATCAATTTTAATTGCAGCAAGTATATTGTCCAATAATTTTCCACTTTGACCACAAAATGGTATACCATATTTATCTTCATTAGCTCCTGGAGCTTCACCAATTAGCATTATATCTGATTTGGGATTGCCATCAGCAAAAACTGTATTAGTGGCGTATTGTTTAATTTCTAAATAATCAAATTTCTCTACGACACTTTTTAGCTCTTCAATTGTATTGCATTTATCAGAAAGCTGTCTAGATGTGTCATTTAGCTTTGAATTTTTTAAATGTATATTTTTATTAAATTCATTTTTAGTGATTTCTTGCTGAGTTATTGACCTATCTTGAGGGATTTCATTCATGAAATAATCTATGCCTAATTCTTGGTACCATTCTAATAAAATTTTTTTGGGTGAATTCATGCGTAATTTGCTTAGTGATATTGACTTTACTTGATATCTGGGTTAATTAATATTCTCAAATATATATTACTGGTAAAAAATGTCTACAAAAAGAACTTATCAGCCTAGCAATATAAAATGCAAAAGAAGGCATGGTTTTAGAGCTAGAATGGCAACAGTGGGTGGTAGAAAGGTTATAAACAATAGAAGAGCAAAAGGCAGAAAGGAGTTGTCTGCATAATTGTATTATGTAATTTTTTTGGTTTAAGTTATTGAAATTAAGGAAGAGCAAAATTACCAAAAATTCGGCATATAAAGAGTTTTTTGTCAATTCAAACAAAATGGTTGGGAAGTATTTTGTAATACTCTATAAAGGTACCAAGGTTGAGGTTGATGAGCAAGTAAATTTCAAATATGGTATTACGGCTAGCAAGAAAATTGGAAATGCAGTAAAAAGAAATTGGTGCAAAAGGATGATAAGAATATTAGTAAAGCAAATTGATTTAGTAGATTTAACAAAAGATTTATGCATCAATGTGATAGCAAGAAAATTTATGATTGCTGAAAAATTAACAATACTAAAAGATGATTTTGACTGCTCTATAAAGAAGATAGTAGTGTATGAGAAAAAATCTAAATAAGATTATAAATGCGTTTTTTTTTGCATTGATAGCATTGTACCAAAATGTAATATCCCGGTTTATAAGTCCCTCATGTAGATATTATCCTAGTTGCTCAAATTACGCGAAAGATGCCATAAGGCAATTTGGAGTAAAGGGGCTATTTTTAATCCTTAAAAGGCTTTTAAAATGCAATCCATGGTTTCAAGGGGGATATGACCCAGTACCTGACAAAATAATTAAAAAAGGAAAGTATGAATAACAATGTAAGAACGGTTATAGCAGCAGTTTTATCAATGATAATTTTGATATTGTGGCAACATTATTTTTCTAAATCTACACCCACAAATAACAGTGAAAGCCAAATAAATAAAGAAAAAGCAATAGATGAATTTAAATTCGATAATACGGAGAATTTGGAGAACAAAATTTTGGATAAGCCTCAAGGTGGAAAAGTTGAGTTTAGTAATAATATGATAAGTGGCTCCATAAATCTAGTTGGTGCTAGAATTGATGATTTGATTTTACTTGAATATAAACAAACAGAAAAGGAAAACAGTAAGAATGTAGTGTTGTTATCCCCAGCTGGAACAAAAGAGGTTTATTATACTGAATTTGGTTGGCTATCAAGTGATAGAAACATAGAATTACCAAATAATAAATCAATTTGGAATGCGGATAAAAAAAATCTTAACCCTAATGAAAAGGTGACTTTATCATGGAAAAATAATTCTGATGTACAATTTTTTATCAGCATTACCTTAGATGAGAATTACATGTTTACAATAGAACAAAAAGTAATAGGTGTGAATAATGATTTTCTAAAACCATATGCTGCAATTAGTAGGGGGATATATGGTAATGGTAAAAGCGAGATGCTTATACATGAGGGAGGAATTGGGGTTTTTGATAATAAATTAAAAGAGGTAACTTTTGAAGATTTAGATCAAAAGAAATTGAATTTTTCTGACTCTGATAATGGTTGGTTTGGATTTTCAGATAAATATTGGTTAACCGCAATTATTCCTGAAAATTCATCTATTTCAGCAAAATTTTTGGGTTATAAAACCAATGAAGGAAATAGGTATCAAGCTGATGCAATTATAAATAGTAACAATCCTGATGGTAATTTCAACAGGTTACATTTTTTTGCTGGTGCTAAAAAGTTAAAGCTTTTGGATGATTATGAGAAAAAATACAATATAAAGTTATTTGATAGAGCTGTAGATTTTGGTGTACTGTATTTTATAACAAAACCAATATTCATAGCATTAAACTTTTTTCACTCTTTGGTTGGAAATTTTGGTGTGGCAATTATATTGCTTACCATTTTTATAAAAATTCTGTTGTTTCCACTTGCATACAAGGGATTTAAGGGAATGAATAAACTTAAAGAGCTTCAACCTGAAATGACTAAACTAAAAGAGCAGTGCGGTGGTGATAGTGTTAAGTTTCAAAAATCAATTATTGAGCTTTATAAAAAGGAAAAGGTAAATCCAATGTCGGGTTGTTTACCCATCTTATTGCAAATGCCTATATTTTTTGCCTTATATAAGGTGCTATATGTTACTTTAGAAATGAGACATGCAAAATTTTATTTATGGATAAAAGACTTATCTGCTACTGATCCGACAAATATTTTTACTTTATTCAGCTTAATTCCTTGGGATCCACCAAGTTTTCTTCATGTTGGTATTTTACCTATAATAATGGCATTGACGTTATATTTTCAACAAATGCTAAATCCACAACCTACTGATCCTACGCAGGCAAAAGTCATGAAATTTTTACCATTAATATTTTTATTCATGTTTGCATCATTTCCATCAGGTCTTGTATTATATTGGTCTTGTAGTAATATTCTTTCTATTACCCAACAAGTATTAATTAAAAGAATAACGAAATAGTGCTGTTAAGAAAAAAAGATAAAATAGTTGTAGCGATGTCAGGTGGAGTTGATAGTTCAACTGTTGCAGCAATACTTAACGACCAAGGCTATGAAGTAATAGGAGTCACTTTGCAGTTGTATGACGTGGGTGAGATGGCCTTAAAAAAGGGTGCATGCTGTGCTGGACAGGATATATATGATGCAAAAACGGTTGCAGATAAAATTGGTATTCCTCACTATGTACTCAACTATGAAAGTCTTTTTAGTGAAAAAGTAATAAAAGACTTTGCCGAGAGCTATATACAAGGTGAGACGCCAATACCATGTGTAAAATGCAATCAAAAAGTTAAGTTTCAGGATTTATATAAAATGGCTAAAGATTTGGGGGCAAAAGCATTAGCCACTGGCCACTATGTTAGGAAAGTTAATGTTAGTAATGAAAATTGGCTTCTAAAAGGTATTGATTCAAACAAAGATCAAAGTTATTTCCTTTTTACAACGACAAAGGAGCAACTAGATTTTTTAGAATTTCCACTTGGGGGATTTACTAAAGATGAGACAAGGATGCTTGCAAAAAAATATGAATTAAATACATCAGATAAAGCTGAGAGTCAGGATATTTGTTTTGTTCCAAATGGAAATTATTCAGAGATAATTAAAAAATTAAAACCAGAATCCTATGCTAAAGGAGATATTGTAAATTTGAACGGAAAAGTTTTAGGTGAACATGATGGCATAGTGAATTTCACTATAGGTCAGCGTAAAAGAATTGGTGTTTCAAATGATAAGCCGCTATATGTGATAAAAATTGATCCAAAAAATAATAGGGTTATAGTTGGTGAAAAAGAGGATTTAAAGTCTATAAAATTAAAGATTAAAGAGCTTAATTGGTTATCTAATAATGAGTATTTAAAAGATGATATTAAGTGCTCAGTTAGGTTAAGGTCAAATCATGAGGAAGTGGATGCAAATGTGAAATACTTAGGTGATGGATTTGCAGAGGTTGTGCTTGAATCATTTTATTATGGTATTACACCTGGTCAAGCATGTGTTATGTATGATGGTGATAGAGTGCTTGGTGGTGGATGGATTATTAGAGAAGATTATTAATATGAATTTCATAGATAAAATAGCGTGTTATATACAACATTCACTGTGGTCTAAAGTTACTTTGATAAATTATCTATTATTACCATTATCAGCTATTTATAGCCTATTTAGAAATTTGAGATATTATTTTTTTCAAACTCCAATAAAATTTAAAAGTAAAATAGTTTGTGTAGGTAATTCAATATCAGGAGGAGCTGGAAAAACACCTGTTGTAATAAGGTTGGTAGAGCTATTATCACAGGATAATAAATTAGATATTGCAGTTGTTACTAGAGGATATAAAGGAAATTTGAGTAAAAAAGTAGTAAAAGTTAATTTAAAAAAGCATTCATATAAAGAAGTTGGAGATGAAGCATTATTAATTGCAGAGTACACAACGGTTTTTATTTCTAAAAATAGAAAGCTAGCCATAAGAATGGCTGAAAAAAACGGTGCTAAAATTATTATTTTAGATGATGGATTTCAAGATAATTCAATTCATAAGGATTTTTCTATATTGGTAATTAGTACAAATATTTTTAAACCTCAAACAAATACTTTTTTAATTCCTGCTGGACCCATGAGAGAAAGTCTAAAAACTAGTATAGGGAAAGCTGATATTATTATTACCTCAGATGAAAATCATAAATTAGCAAAACATAAACTGATAATAAGTAAGGAATTATTTCATCAACAACAAGTGATAAAAAATCAAGAGGAAATTCAAAATAAGGAATTTGTATTGTTATGTGGAATTGCACAGCCGGAAAGAGTTGAAAAAACTGCAAAAAATTTAAATGCAAAAATAATTAAAAAATACTTTTTTCCTGATCATTATAATTTCTCACTTAATGAACTAGAAGAAATTTATGATGAAGCTAAAAAATTTAACTGTAAAGTTTTAACAACAAAAAAGGATTTTGTTAGAATTAATTCAAAATTTCATTGCAATACAGTTGTCATTGACTATTCAATTGAGATTAATGATGAAGATAGATTGATAAAAAAATTATTAACCTAATTTAATTTTATATGCTAAATTTAAATAAAATTTTTTAATGTATGTTCGCAAATATTGTTGAAATATTAGGTATAGTCTTGCCAATCGCCTTAAAAATTTTACTTTTAGTTGTTCCGCTTTTGCTATCAGTTGCATATCTAACATTAGCTGAGAGAAAAATTATTGGATGGATGCAATTAAGAAAAGGTCCAAATAGAACAGGTTTTCTTGGCTTATTGCAGCCTATTGCTGATGCACTTAAGTTAATTTTTAAAGAGCCTATTATACCTAGGGGAGCTGATAAATTTTTATTTTTACTTGCACCAATTATTACATTTTCATTAGCTATGATAGGTTGGGCAGCGATCCCTATTGATAATTTTGTTATAGCTAATCTTAATGTTGGGGTTATGTATGTACTCGCAATATCATCACTTGGTGTTTACGGAATTATCATAGCTGGGTGGGCCAGTAATTCAAAATATGCATTTTTAGGAGCTATTAGATCTGCTGCACAAATGGTATCTTATGAAGTTGCAATTGGACTTTGTATAATTTGTGTTTTACTTACAACAGGAACATTAAATTTAACTGAAATTGTTAATGCTCAAAAAGAGATGCCATTTTATATGGATTTGTTGCTTTTTCCTATGTTTGTAGTTTTTTTTATTTCTATTTTAGCAGAGACTAATAGACACCCTTTTGATTTGCCGGAAGCAGAATCAGAATTGGTGGCAGGTTACAATGTGGAGTATTCATCTATGCCATTTGCATTATTCTTTCTTGGAGAATATGCAAATATGATTTTGATGAGCTCTTTTACTGTATTATTGTTTATGGGTGGTTGGTTACCTCCATTTAAATTAGAATTTTTAAATTTTATTCCTGGATTTATCTGGTTTATTTTAAAAATTATGTTTTGCTTATTTATTTTTATTTGGGTCAGGGCATCAGTTCCAAGGTTTAGATATGACCAGTTGATGAGATTGGGTTGGAAAGTCTTTTTACCATTTACTTTAATTTGGGTCATTTTAATTGCCTCTATAGTTGTTTATACGTAAGTGGATTTTATGAAAAGGGCGGCTATACTATTACAAGATAATTTAGAAAAAATTGTGGAGGCTTTTTCTAAAGGTGAAGTTGCTTGCATACCAACTGACACAATATATGCAATGTCGTGTGATGCAATGAATGTGGATGCAATTGAAAGAATTTATCAAATTAAAAAAAGAGATTTGAATAAAACGCTACCAGTCTTTGTTGCAGATATTGAAATGGCCAAAGAATATGTTAAATTTTTCTCCAAGGAATTAGCATTTGCAGAAGTTTTCTGGCCTGGAGCCTTGACTTTCGTTTCTGAGGTAAATAATCAAAAAATTCCAAAAATCCTAATTAACAAAAATAAAATTGCTATTAGGGTGCCAAAATGTAAATTAATACAAAATATTTGTAAAAGCCTTAATAAGCCTATTATAGCAACAAGTGCAAATATATCAGCTCAATCAAGTATTATTTGTGTAGACGAGATAATAAAAAATTTTCACCATAAAGTTGATTGTATATTAGAAGATTTTAATATGAATAAAAAAAATGATTTAACTCCATCAACCATAATAGAGTTTATTAATGAAGATAAATTTAAAATTATAAGAATTGGAAAAATCTCAGAGGATGAGCTTAATAAGGTTATTAATTAGAATTAAGTGGCATATATTTGGTTTTATTTCACTTGTGGATATGATAAATACCCAGTTCCTTTAGACAGGGCAGGTACTTTAATATTTTTCTTTTTACTATTTTTTACTTCGATATTTATTACTTTTTATATCAAAATTTATCCTTTCCTTCCTATCTAGTTTTAGCACAGCCTCTGCTTTTATTGCATTTATCTTTTTTTGACTATGATGTTTTTTATGTGTGTAACAATATTCGTGATAACACATTGCGTTTATAAAAAATAATGCTATAATCTCACCGTATACTTTTTTTAAAGTGGCATTTGTTGCAATCTAGGTGTAATTAACGATGTATAAAACAGGGAAATTCAATTTTTTAGAAAATTTTATAAAGGGTATTAGCTCTTTTGGTAATTTTTATTATGGTGCTGTAAGGAAATTTCATTCAAATAGGCATGGTAATCTAGATGATAATTTTAATGATGTCACATTTATTATTAGTAAAAATTTTAATAAAATGAAAGAGCATAAAAATGAGGAAAAAAAACGTAAATTTCGAAATCAATACAAAAAGAAATAAAATAACAAACAATAATAGGTACGCTCACAAAAATACCAATAACTATAATAATAAATTTCCATCACCGGCAATTTTAGAGAGCTATGAAGAAATTTATCCAGGGTTCACCAAGGAACTAATGGAGTTAACAAAAATGGAGCAGGGACAAAAAGTTCAAAATCATGAAAATTGGGTGAAATCAATAAATGCAACATTAAGATTTGGTCAATTTTTAAGTTTTGTATTTAGCGTTATTGTGCTATATGTGTCTCTCAATTCATTTAATAATGGATCTGTTAAAACTGGGGCAATAATATTTATTACATGGTTTGTTTTTCTTCTTATAGTAAATATTAAATCAAATAAATTAACTGAAAAGTTATAGTGAGTTTTCAATCCTGATAGGGTGGAAGAGTTATGATTTGCCACATATCTATCTATGAATTATAAGTGGTTTTGGTGATGCTGACTAGCTTGTAAATTTAGCCTATTGGTTAGGTTAACTATTAATGCGACTTAATGATAAAATAGCATAGATTTATGGTATTATAATCACTGTTCACATTAAAATGAAAATTGATAATTGTCAAAAAATGTTAAATAGTGTATGGTTTGGAAAAAATAAAATAAATATTTTAGGTGCATAAGTTTAGGACACATAGGTGTGGTGATTTAAGTTTTAATGACATTGGCAAGTTAGTGAAGGTTTCTGGGTGGATACACAGAAAAAGAGATCATGGTGGGGTATATTTTATCGATTTGAGAGATCATTTTGGTATTGTTCAATTGGTTACTTCAGATCAAGATAACAGGATTCACACTATACCAAAAGAAGATTTTGACAAATTAACATCGCTAAGCTATGAGAGTGTAATAACAGTCGAGGGTAGGGTTGTTAAAAGGTCAGATGATACGATTAACAACGAAATGGCAACTGGTGAAGTTGAAATTGTTATTGAGAAATATATTGTTGAATCTGAGGCAGAGATATTGCCGATCAATGTAAATTCTACTCAACCTTTTCCAGAAGATTTAAGATTGAAGTATCGTTTCCTTGATCTAAGAAAAGATAAGATGCACCATAACGTTAAATTAAGAAGTGATGTTATAAAATTTTTGCGAAATGAGATGTGGAAGCAAGGTTTTTCTGAGTATCAAACCCCAATTTTAACAGCAAGTTCTCCAGAGGGAGCTAGGGATTTTTTGGTACCGAGTAGGTTAAATCCTGGGAATTTTTATGCTCTTCCGCAAGCCCCACAGCAGTTTAAGCAATTATATATGATTTCTGGATTTGATAGGTATTTTCAAATTGCACCATGCTTTAGAGATGAGGATGCAAGGGCTGATAGGGCACCTGGAGAGTTTTATCAACTTGATATTGAGATGTCGTTTGTGACACAGGAAGATATATTTGCTACACTAGAGATCATATTGTCAAACACTTTCAAAAATTTTTCTAATTGGAATATTTCCAGTTCTCCATTCAAAAGAATATCGTATGATGAGTCAATTTTAAAATATGGTACTGATAAACCTGATTTAAGAAATCCCATAGTAATAGCCGATGTTACAGATGTTTTTAAAGGATCAGATTTTAGCATATTTAATAATGCGATTGAAAAGGGTAGTGTAATAAGAGCAATTCCAATTCATAAGTGTGGAGATTTGAGTAGGGGTTTTTATGATAAGATGATTGCCTATGCTCAATCTGATTTAAAAGCAAAAGGATTGGCTTATATTATAGTTGATGAGAGCGGAAACGGCAAAGGGCCAATAGCAAAATTTTTGAATGATGAAAAATTTGTAGAGCTTAAGAAGATTTGCAATTTAAACCCTGGTGCTTCAGTCTTTTTTGCCTGTGATGTTGAAAAAATTGCTGCGTCAAATGCTGGTAAAATTAGAAATAAGCTTGGACATGATTTAGGGTTAATTAAAGAAAATGAATTTAATTTTTGCTGGATAGTTGATTACCCGTTTTACGAATGGAGTGAAGATGAAAAGAAATTAGACTTCTTCCATAATCCATTCTCTATGCCTCAGGGTGGTTTAGATGTTTTAAATAAAGCAAGTACAATAGAGGAAAAATTGAGCATTAAAGCATATCAATATGACATAATCTGTAATGGTATTGAACTTTCAAGTGGTGCTATAAGAAATCATCAATTACCAATAATGTATAAAGCATTTGAAAATACTGGGTATAGTGTTGAGCAGGTTGATAAGTCATTTCCAGCAATGGTAAAGGCTTTGAAATATGGTGCACCACCTCATGGAGGTATTGCCCCAGGAGTTGATAGGATGATAATGTTGCTTGCTAATGAACCAAATATTAGGGAAGTTATTGCATTTCCACTTAATCAAAATGCACAAGATTTGTTGATGGGTGCTCCATCTGAAGTTGATAAAAAATTACTATCAGAGTTAGGGCTATCGATTGCAAAAAAGGTAAAACAATAAAGCTAATTATTTAATGATTTTTGGTATTGGTTGCGATATAGTGGATATTGAAAGGGTTCAATCCACTTTAGATAAATTTAAGCATAAATTTTTAAATAGGGTATTTACAGAGCAAGAAATAAGATTAAGCAGATCAGTAAATAACGTTTTTTATTATGCCAAAAGATTTTCAGCTAAAGAGGCATATGCAAAGGCAGCTGGATGTGGAATAGGAAAAAAAATTAATTTTCAAGATATTGAAATATTAAATGATGAAAGTGGTGCTCCTTATTTTAGTAAACACCCGTTGCAAAAAAAAAATATCAGGGCTTTTTTATCAATTTCTGATGAAATTAAATATGCCATATCTTATGTAGTATTAGAGAAAAATGAGAAAAATTAATCATAAATTATAATCTTCTTGCTTTAAAGATAAGATATAGCTAAAATCCCCCAATTAAATATATGGATTTCCTAAAGCAATCAATGGTTATAGAGGTTGTGAAACAAGATGGGCAAATCAATATCCTAGTGGTAGAAGATAATAATTATATAAGAAATTTGACTATTTCATTACTGGAAATGCAACATTATAATGTTATATCAGCTTCAAATGCTTTTGATGCTATGGATTTAGCTATGTATTATAGTGCTAAATTTTTAGATTTAATTATAGTTGATTATCAGTTACCTGATTTTGATGGTATTGATTTTATAAAAAAACTAAAACTAAAAAAAGATTTTCAAGCTGTGCCTACTATATTGTTATCACAATATAGTAGTGAATTTTTAATTAATAATTGTATCGACAAAGACATCTTTCAAATGTTTCACCGTGTTATTTTAAAAACTGACATATATAGATTTTTAGTTCAAGAAGTAAAATTTTTGCTAAATAGCAACAAATAAATTCCCTAAATAAAATTACCTATTTAACAGCAAAATCAAAGTATTCATTTTTAAATGATTCGTCGATCAGTGTAAAATGCCACCATTCCTTCCATAAATTCTGAAACCCATATTTTTCCATTATTGACTTAAGCAGTAACCTATTTTTTTTAGCCTCACTTGATATATCAGCATTTGCAGTATTAAAAGTTTTATCAAAAAAGTCAAAAATAGTGCCCATCTCCAATTCATTAGTAGTATTTTTTTCAACTATCGTCAAATCAACGGTGCTTCCTCTAGAATGTGTTGAAAGGGTATCTGATATGTAATTACCAATTGTTTTAGAGCGATGGATATTTGGGTAATACATTTTTTTAATATCTGGATTATTCTCCTCAGAATTAGCCCAATCTATAAAACTCTTTGCAGACATTTTGGGTCTATAAGCATCAAAGACTTTCAAATTCAAGCCATATTGATTAAGCTCCGAGTTAATTTGTTTAAGAATGTTTGCAGCTTTTAATGTGATAATGCAGACTTCTTTTTCATATCCAATAACGACTTTACCAGTGAAATTATTGGTCGTAGCATACCTGATATCGGTAATTATCTCAGGTGCAATATCATTTAGGTATACGAAATCCTTATGCATAAAACTTAATTTTATTATCTATGATACTTCCTAGCTCAATAAAAGCAAGTAGTATGAAAAATATAAGGTCAAATAATTGTAGCCATATTGAATATGAAGTTTTCAAAAATTATTAAATCTGTGATGAATTTCGATAAATCCAAAAATAAAAAAAGTCTTGTGGGGAATTTGAAAAGTTACCCATCTCAATTGAATTCTTATTTTTACAATATTGGTAAACCAGTTTGGATGGAAAGGAACTATCAGCAATTTGCGCAAGAAGCTTATACAAAAAATGTTGTGGCCTATAGAGCCATCAATATGATTGCAGGGGCGGCTGCCTCAATTGGATTAAAGGTGTTTGATTATAAGGGGCATCCGATTGAAAATCACCCAATTATTGAGCTTTTATATAAACCAAATCCGCATCAAAATAAGAGTGAATTTCTGGAAAGCGTGTATTTGTATAGATTGATAAGTGGAAATGCTTATGTCTTTTCAGCATCTGATACAAATAAATTACCCAAAGAAATTTACAGCCTTAGACCGGATAGGGTGAATGTAATTGCAGGGGATAATTTTTTGCCTATAGGATATCAGTATAAAGTTGATAAAAGAGAACAAGTTTTTCCTGTTGATCAAATTCATGGATTATCCAGGGTTTTGCATATTAAAAATAGCAATCCAATCTCTGATTGGTATGGGCTTTCTGCAATTGAAGCTGCCGCTTATAGTATTGATCAGCATAACAATGCAGCAGCTTGGAATCAAGCGCTACTACAAAATGGGGCAAGACCAAGTGGTGCGATTATTGTAAAAGGTGCTGATGGCAGGCCATCTGAATTATCTGATGAGCAATTTGGAAGGCTGAAAGAGATGATAGCGGAGGATTTTACAGGTTCAGTTAATGCAGGAAGACCGATGATTTTGGAGGGTGGTTTGGACTGGAAGGAGATAAGTTTGTCCCCAAAAGATATGGATTTTATTGAAGGAAAACACAGTGCCGCACGAGACATTGCCCTTGCATTCGGCGTTCCGCCACAATTGCTTGGAATTCCTGGGGACAATACCTATAGCAATTTGGCTGAAGCAAGGGTGGCCATTTGGGAACAAACGATTTTGCCACTTGCTGAAAACACTATTGACCATATTGGAAGATGGCTTGCAAAATTATGCAAGAATGAGGTTGTAATGAAATTGGATAAGGATAAAATTTCAGCCTTGGCAAGTAAAAGAGAGGCGATTTGGGAAAGATTGGAAAAAGTAAGCTTTATGACAATTAACGAAAAACGTAAACAAGTAGGGCTGGCCCCAATTAAAGGCGGTGATGCAATTAATACCAATTACCAAAAATAACCTGAGTTTTGGGTAAGAGCTAATAAATTTAAAGAAATTTAATCCAACAAATGGTCAGCCTCGCGCGTTTACGCGCGAGCCCCCCAGGCTGGCCATTTAATCTTTTGATAAAAGAATAATCTTTAATTTTATTAGCATAAAACTTCACTTGTTCAACGTTAACAAGCCTATTACTTTGTGTTATACAATTCCTCATCCAAAACTCAGGTTAAAATAATTTAAATTTTTAATTATTTTAAGCGATTAATATTAATAATGATAACGACACTGTAAAATTATTAAATTATTGCCCTCTATTTTGTATACTAACCTGTGCTCAGAATTGATTCTTCTTGACCAACAGTTTATCAGGGCAAATTTTAATGGCTCAGGTTTGCCAATTCCACAGAATGGCTCCCTAATCGTTGCTTTTATGAGTTCATTTATACGTTTTAATACCTTTTTATCCGTTTTTTGCCAATATAGATAATCATCCCAGGCATCTGGTAAAAATAATAAATTCATTCTTCAATTAGCTGTTTATCTGAAAAATTGCTTTGTTTTAAATCATCTAATGCTTTTGATAAACGTGATGCATTTTTGGAATTTTTCAACAAATATAAAGTTTCTTCTATTGAATTGTAGTCCTCAAGTGACATCATCACAATGGGTTTTTGGTTTTGCCGTGTAATAATAAGCGGGGCATGGTCATCACACACTTTGTTCATCGTTTGAGTAAAATTTTTCCTCGCTTTCGTGTACGTAATTGCATCCATAATAACTTTGGCTAATTTATGCAATTAGGTTACCATATGTGTACTTATATGGTCAATACTTATCTGACCTAAAGCTATAAGACAAAATTGGAAGAATAAAAAAAAGCCTCAGGAAGTTAATCCCAAGGCTTTTAAACACTTCTTAGGTAAGAAATGAATTTAATTCAACAATTAGTTAAATTAGAATGCAAATCTAACACCAGCAGTTAAAGTGTGTTGTAATTTTGGCGAGCCAGCTTTATTATTTGCATCTGTAACACCAAGGGCATTTAAGATTCCAGCAGGAGTTGTTCCAGCAGCAGCAGCATAATCAGAAGCTTTGAATTTGTAATTTCCTGTTGTTCCAGACATTTTGTAACCAACATCTAAAGTAATATCTTTAACTACTTCATAACCAACACCAACACCAACTTGGTAAGCAAAGCTTGTTAAGTTTTTAGATTTGATTGTTTCAGAAGCTGCTTTAAGAGCATCACCAGTAGCTTGTTCATAACCTGAAACTTTTGCTTCTAATGAACCTCTGTTAACACCAACACCAGCCATTACATATGGAGTCAATTCTGAAGCATTGTTGAAGTCATAATAAGCATTAGCCATTAAACCTAATTTTTTCTCTTTAAGGTTAATAGTTGTGTTTTGAAGTTTTGCATTTTGGGTGCTTTTTGCAACAGCAGTTTTTCCATCAACACTGTAGGTATTACCAATTTTATTTAATTTAATAGTATCAGCTGAAAATTCAATATTTTTAAGATTTTTCTTACCTTGAGACATGTTAATTGTAACATCTGTTCTGATGCTGTCTGAAAGTGCATAACCAAAACCAAGGTCACCAGCAAAGCCTTTTAGTCTATTGCTTTGTTTAGTTCCTTTTAAAGCAGCACCAGTATCTTTGCCATTAGCAATTTTTTCATTTAATTTTGGGCTTGAGAAATTGTAGCCTAAGTCAGCTCTAACATACATTTTGCCAGCTTCTAAAGCTGATGCACCTTGAGCAAACGCTGCAACTGCAACAGTTGTAAGTAGTATTTTTTTCATTGTTAATTACCTTTTTAAAATTATTTCCTAAGAACAAAAATCCTTAATTGATTACAGTTAAATACCAATTAGAAGGATAGCGCAAATATAAATTGGCATATTTTTGAAAGTTTTTTATCAGTGTGGTGAAAATTATACACATCCATGCTTGTGAATTAAATAACATGTTTGAAAAATATATATGTGATTTTCATATATTAGTGATATAGTGGAATAGTAATTTAACAAAATAGGAGATAGCTAAAATGCTAAACATACAAAGTATAAAGACAATTGGGGCCAATGGGCAACTGTCTTTAGGAAAAGCATTTGCAGGGAAGACTGTGGCAATTGAACAAGTGGATGATGGAACGTGGATAATTAAAAGTGGCCATTTTATACCTGAATCTGAAGAGTGGTTGCATGAAAAGGCTAATGCTACAAAATTAAACAGGGCATTTGAATGGGCAAAGAAAAATAAAGCAAAAGATAATTTTGACAAGATTACAAAAGATATAGAAAATGCCTAAAGTGGATATGAATAATCCCCAGTTCCAAGCAGATTTATTCAAGCTAGAGAAAAAAGAGCAAATGGCGTTGCTTTCAACTTTAAAAAAGATACATAAGATGACATGGGAGGAGGTGTATTCAAATAGAGGTTTGAAGTGGGAAATTATACTTTCCAAACAATATAATGGTAAGCGAATTTATTCTTTTAGATTTTCTCAAAAATATAGAGGATTGGCATTAAGAGAAGATGATTATATTAGGCTGTTAACGCTACATGTTGACAATGATAGTGCATATTTATAAATATAGCATAATTCAGATATGCATTGACATCGTCATTCTTCGCTTATGCAGGTTTTAATTACACTCCGCTCATCACTCATTGTCACTACCTATCTGACTCAAGCTATAGCTGGCTTTTGAAAGTTCAATAATGATGTTATATTCATATTGAGTGATTGGCATGACAGAAAGCCTAGATTGCTTGACTAATGCGATATTTTGCAAATTTTCATTTTGTTTGATTTCAGCAAGCGAAATGGATTTTTCCAAAGAAGTGACATATTCAAAATCAACCATGTCAAATCTTCCAGATTCATCTGTGGGGTCTGGGTAGTATTCCTTCACAACTTTGATGAGCCCCTTAATAGCCTTTTCTTGGTTAGAATGATAAAAAAATGCTATATCACCAAGTTTCATTAGGCGCAGATTGTTTCTGGCTTGATAATTTCTTACTCCATCCCATGCAGAGACTTTGTCTTGCTGCAGTTGTGACCAAGAATAGGAGCTTGGTTCAGATTTTACTAACCAATAATTCATATTAAAAAATATTAAAAGGATAATGACTATGATTGCAAATCGTTTAGAAAATAACAATCTAAATTTAGTAAATTTTGATGAGAGTGGGTATTTTCAGTGCTATGCCAGTGTGTTTAACATAGTGGATTATGCTGGTGATATGATTTTGCCTAATGCATTTGTTGGAAATAAAATTGATGGAGTGAAGCTATTGTGGCAGCACAATCATCATCATCCAATAGGTATTATAGATAAGGCATATGAAAATGAAAAAGGGCTTTATGTGGAGGGGAGAATTTTTCTGAATTTGAACTTAGGGAGGGAAGCGTATATTTTAATTCAAAACAAGGTTACTGACCATTTAAGCATTGGATATGAAGTGCTGGATTTTTATTATCATGGCGATATTAGGTGTATTACAAAAATAAAACTTTGGGAGGTAAGTGTGGTGACTTTTCCCGCAAATGAATTTGCTGAAATAGTTGCTTTGGCAACTTGACAAAATACTTGGTAAATGGTGGGTGATAGTGGACTCGAACCACCGACCCCTACGATGTCAACGTAGTACTCTAACCAGCTGAGCTAATCACCCAATAAGCGCATAAATGCTATAGCATAATTCAGATAGTATTGACATCGTCATTCTTCGCTTATGTAGGTTTTACTACACTTCGCTCATCACTTCTTGTCACTACTTATCTGACTCAAGCTATATTTAATTTTATAAAACGACCCTTAATTCTATACAGATAAAAAGAGCGTTATTCAAGAGATTTTAATTTTTCAACAACAATTAATATAGGAGCGAATATACATATGAATATGAATGAAATTACGACTAAGACAAATAAAGTTGCAAACACATGGGAGCAATTTAAATCCATAAATGACAGGAGGATAAATGAAATTGAAAGGAAAGGTGGGGCCGATTCTTTAACATTGTCGCATTTAGATAAAATAAATCAATCGCTTGATAAATATCAGGACAGTTTGGATAAAATTGAAAGTGTTTTAAATAGACCTGGCTCTGAGATGCATAAATCATATGAGGTGAATTGTGAATATAAGAATGCTTTTTGCAAATATATCAAAAAGGGATTAGAGGCAGATGTTGCAAATTTTGAGCACAAAAATTTAAGTAGTAGTGCAGATAAGGAGCTTGGCTATTCTGTTACATATAAAATGAATGAATATATCCACACATTGTTGCTAGAAAATTCTCCTATGAGGAAGATTGCAAATGTAATGGAGATTTCTACAGATTCATTAGAATTAATTGAGGATAGGGAGGATACGACAAGTGGGTGGTCTGACACTGGCTTAAGTGAAATAGAAAAATCTAATGATACAGTATTTACCAAAAAGATAATTATAGCTCATGAGTTATATGCCCAACCAAAGGTCACGCAAAAACTGATCGATGATCCAAGAATTGATGTTGAGGAGTGGTTATCCAAAAAGCTTTCAAATATTTTCATCAGGCAAGAGAATATTGCTTTCATAAATGGAGATGGTGTTGGTAAGCCAAGAGGTATTCTTTCGTATGAAGATGGAATTGAATGGGGGAAAATTGAAAGAATTAAAACAAAAGCTGAAGAATTAACTGCAGATGACGTTATTAAGTTGTTTTTTAGCATCAAGGAAATTTATGCAAATAACACGAATTTTTTGATGAGTAGAGACTCTTTGCAAAAAATTAGGATGCTTAAGGATAAAAATGGGCAATATTTATGGCAACCAAATTTGTCTGAGGGAAGCTCTAGTAGCCTATTGGGTTCGGAAATTTATGTTTCAACTGATATGCCAAGTATTAGCAAAGGTGCCTTATCTATTGCATTTGGTAATTTTAAACATGCATACCAAATTATTGATCGCAGTGATATTCGTGTTCTTCGAGATCCATTTACCCACAAACCTTATGTGAAGTTTTATTCAACTAAAAAGGTTGGTGGCGATGTTGTTAATTTTGATGCAATAAAATTATTACAGATAGCTAGCTAAAAACTTGTTTCTAAAATACAATAAGTATAGATATTATGATATTTTTTGGTATTTATACTTTTGTATTTATGAAATATTTAAAATTATTTATTATAGTGCTAATTTGTTCTGGATGTGGTTTTAAGCCATTATACTATGCAGGTGGTAACAATACTGTACTGAGTAAATTTTATTATGACGGAACATATAGAAACGAAAAATATCCAAGAGCAACTTTTTTCTTAAATAATGAGCTAGAGAAATTATTTGATAACAAAGCTAAAGTTGAGCCAAAATTTTTGTTAAAAATTGAATATGAAGTAGATAAGAAGGATTATTTAATTCAGGACAATAGCATTGCAAATAGAAAAAAAATTCAAATAGTGCTTAATTATAGTGTGACAGATTATAATGATAATAAAATTTTAATCTCTGGCAAATTAACCGATTTTGACAGTTTTGCAATCACTGAATCACCTTATGCAGATTATGTGGCAGAAGAAGAATTAGTTATTAGAGTGCTATTGTCATTAGTTCAGGAGCTAAGATTGCAACTTATCTCAAAATTATCTAAAGAATAAATTCAAATCATCAAAATCAATAACAAATCCTCAAAGTGAATGATGAGGGTAGGGGGCTATTGCATCATATATAAAGGGTAGAGAATTATGACGTTAATTTCATTAAACAGAACGGATAATCTAAATCATAACTTAATAAGTTTGGAAGAAGTAAAGATTTATCTTAAAATAGATAGTAATCTGGAGGATAGCCTATTAGGCAACTTGATTTTAAGCGCTATAAAAAGCTGTGAAGAATACACAAATTTATCACTGGGTAGAAAATGTTGGTACGCTGTATATAAAACAACAAGCAATTTTTCTGAAATTATACTCCCAAGAAAACCTGTGCATAAGCTGATTGAGTTAGGTGGGTTATATCATAATGGAGAAAAATCAAAACTAAATTATACCCATTATCATCTTATTGACAGCAGGGTTATTTTTAAACAAATCCCATTTTTTAATCATATATATATCGATTTTGAAGCAGGGCACCTGGAGCAAATTCCACCAGAATTAAAAATTAATATATTTGAGCATGTTGCTGAAATGTATGAAAAGAGAAATATTGCCTCAGATTTTCTTTCAAAAAAATATAATAGATTAAGAGGTATAAAATTATGACAGCGCATTACAGCGAAATGAAGCAAAGAATTACACTATATACACAAGAAAAAATTCAAGATGAATATGGAGGTTATAAAATTAATTGGAATGAATTAATTAGTGTATGGGCCAAACAAAGTTTTGTAAAAAATTGTTACGAAACAAAGAAGCAAGGAATAAAAAATGAGTTATTTAATATTTTTACTATAAGAAATATTGATGATTTGCATTTACCATTGATGTTAACTTGCGGGGCAAAAAATTACATTGCAAAAAAAATTGAACCACATATTGAAAACGAAGATTTTATTTCTATTTTTTGTAAATTAGAAAGAGGAGTATGATTAGCATGAATATTACTTGTGAGTTAGAAAAAAAATTAATTTTATTATTTAAGACAAATAATTTGTTTAAAAATTTAATTAATAATGTGTATACCTATGTGCCTGAAAATCCTACTTATCCATTTGTCAAAATCACCTGTATTAGGAAAGAGAATTATTATGAATCAATTGAAAATTTAAATTGTATAGATACAGATATTAACGTCGTGACTAATGATTTATCAAACTCAAGTTGTATTAAAATTTTAAATAAAATGGAGGAAATTGATTTAAATGATGAAATTAATTTTAAGGATTTGGATCAGTATTATTTTAAAAAAAATAAATCAAATATTTCGCAAAATATAAAGGGATTTTGGCAAATTGATTTATCAATTTTGTTTTTATACATTAACGAGGTACAGAAATGAGATTATTAAAGATAGGAAAAGATGTTAATTTTTATATTTTTAACCCTGACGCTAAAAAAATAGATGGTTTAAAATTGATAAAATTTAACGTTATAAATAATTATGAGGATTGTTCAACAATTTGCGATGATGGAAAAATTTTAAAAGATTTAAGTGATAAAAAAATTCTGAAGATTTACTTAAAAGGTATTTATATAAATACCCAAGAATTTAATAATCTTAGAGATTCAGCTATATTGGGAGGTGAGCTGAAATGCAAGATTGGTATAGATTTTGATTATTATGTTCATGGTCAATTTGTGATAAGTGATTTTGAGATTGAAACTATAAAATCTGATTTAATATTTTATACATTTACACTTCTTAATTCTGGAAAATTTAATTTAACAAAGATTTAAACTTATGAGTAAAAAAATTAATAATGAAAAAAATACATTTGATAATATGAATTTTGATCAAAAATTTATAAGAGAACTAAAAAAGTTAATTGATGATAGTAATAAACAATATGTTACAAAAAGGGTTTTTAATGAGTCAATAAAACATTATTATAGCCGTGTTGAGCAAAAGTTATCAGAGGCAAAAACAGATATTTTTAAATGGTTTATTAAAACAAATATTGCACAAACTTCAATTTTAATGGCATTGATTTTTACACTGCTCGACTTCTTCTTTAAAAAATAGTAAAGTGCTTTAGCTTTGAAATTGAATGACATTGATTTTGCTATAATTCAGTCATTGATACCAAATCATTTACAAAGCTAAAGTATTTTGATTAATTGGTTTTGTTGTTTTTATGTCACTTGAAGTAGTAACTTTTGGCTGTAGATTAAATATTTATGAAAGCGAGCTTATTGAAAAGCATGCAAAAAAAGCTGGTATAGATAATGCAATTATATTTAATAGTTGTGCTGTCACAAAAGAAGCAGAGAGGAAGTTAAAGCAGGCAATAAGGAAGGCTAAAAAGGACTTGCCTGATAGAAAGATTTTAGTTACTGGTTGCGCTGTTCAAATTTCTGCAGAAAAATATGCGAAAATGCCAGAGGTTGATAATGTTTTTGGGAATCATGAGAAATTAATAGAGAATACTTATGAAAAACTAGCAATTAATTCTGAGCCAATACTAGTTAACGACATCATGTCGATAAAAGACACAGCTCATCAAATGGTTGATGGGATAGAAAATAAATCAAAAGCATTTTTGCAAATTCAAAATGGTTGTAATCATAGATGCACGTTTTGCATAATACCATATGGCAGAGGAAATAGCAGAAGCGTACCTGTTGGTGAGATTGTAAAGTATGCGCAGAATCTTGTTGATAAAGGCTATAAAGAATTGGTCTTAACAGGTGTTGATATCACTGATTATGGCTTGGATTTACCTGGTAAACCTAGCTTAGGTAATATGATAGGTAGACTTTTAAAGATGGTGTCTGGAATCCAAAGACTAAGATTATCATCTGTTGATGTTGCGGAAATAGACGATGAGCTTTTTGATATTATAACAAAGGAGCATAGATTTATGCCTCATTTGCATTTAAGTCTACAAGCGGGTGATGATATGATTTTAAAAAGAATGAAGAGAAGGCATAGCAGGCAACAAGTGATTGATTTTTGTAATAAGGTATGGAAATTTAGACCTGAGTTGATATTAGGTGCGGATGTAATCGCTGGATTTCCAACGGAAACAGATGAGATGTTCCAAAATACTTATGATTTGGTTGATGAATTAAACATAATGCATTTGCATGTGTTTCCTTATTCATCAAGAGAGAATACACCAGCTGCCAGAATGCCACAGGTTGATGGTAAAATAATAAAAAATAGAGCGAAAAGATTGAGGGATTTAAGAGATCAATTAATGCAAAAACATATAAACAGTAAAATTGGTAAAGAAGAGATTATATTGGCTGAATCAGATAACCACGGTTATACAGAAGATTACTGCAAGGTAATATCCAAAAAAGATCTAAAAAAAGGCGAAATATATAAAGTAACAATCTCCTCAATTTCTGATGGGCAATTGATGGTATAGCATAATTCAGATAGTATTGACATCGTCATTCTTCGCTTATGTAGATTTTACTACACTTCGCTCATCACTCCTTGTCACTACATATCTGACTCAAGCTATATAAAATGCTGTTTTTATATAAATTTATCTTGAAGTACAATGCTGATATGGCAATTGAATTTGCTTTTTAATTTAAATTATAGCAACTTTTAGGAGTAAATAGTTTATTTAAAGTTGCATCACCTTTAATTACACTATATTATTGGTATAGGATTGTTATTAAGTGAGTGAATATGCCAGGTATAACCTATGAAGAATTTAAACAACATTATCTAAGAATAATAGCAAAAATTGCACTAAAAGCTGTACAAAGTAAAGATGTAATGCGTTTTGGTAACGGGACACTGGATTTAGATTTAGAGGACCATGTAGATGAGTATCAAGAAGAGATTTATGAGTTAAATTTATTGAAAGAGCAGGCAGAGGAGGCAGAATTAGGAGATGAATTAGATACTTTCAATTTTGATTTTGACAACGATTTATTTGCATACGAAGATGACGAAAATATATTAAGATTTTTTGCACAAGATATTTTTGATGTAGATAAAACTGCGCCGTATGAGGGAGAAGAAGAAACTAGATTAGATGAATTAGATAATATTCCTGAAAATGTTAAAAATGAAATAAAAGCGATGGCATACGTTGCTGCATTTCAAGAGCTTAGAAAAAATGCAGATGATGAAGAAAGTTTTTTACACTTTACTGGGATTTTGAAAAAAATGAGTGATGGGGTAAAATCATCAATAATTGATAATCCTCAAATAAGCGCAGAGATAACCAGAACGAATGGTATATTAAAAAATGTTGAGAATGCAGGAAGTAATTTAACTAGAGAAAAAGCTGAAGCATTGATAGGTGAAAATTCCAAATCAATAATATTTGAAAGGGCAGAAAGGGCATATGATTTGCAACAAGAATTAAAAAAAGATTTAACGAAGTATTTAGCAGAAAATAATGTTAAGATATTTGATCATAATGGCCTTCTGATTGAAGGTGTTAATTTGCCAAATTTCCTGAGAAGAGTTAATGCAGAGGAATTAGGTGTGGAAGGTTTTTTACCAAAACAATTTGAGAGTTTAAAAGGGAAACAAGGTTTAGTAGGTGTGAAAGATTTTTTAACTGTACTGGGCATTGATAAAACTAACATTGCAGACTTTAAGAGAGATGTAGAAAGTGAAAAAGATAAATTTGCTCAAGAATTAAAAGATAGAAAGGAGTCATTACGAATCAATAAATTGCAGTCAGCTAATGCTAAGGAGCAATTAGCAATAAAAATTTTAAAGGTATCTGGAGTAAGTGAGGGGCAAATAAATCGAATTATGCAAAATCCTAATGCAAAATTTGCCATAGTAAAAAGAGCTGAAAAAGCTTTTGAAAATTTGGGTGTCAACTTAGAAGAGATGAATGTCATAGGTATTGATGAAACTCTTAAAAATATTGATAGTAAAGCATTACAAGGAGAGGTGGAAAAACAATCAAAAGAGCTGGTTGCTCAAGTTGGTAGAGTGGCTTCTATGTCTATAGATGGGCAAGATATGAGAGAAAAAGAAAATCTTCATGAAAAATATCAAGCTAAAGCAAATAAAATGGACGGTGCAACATTTGATAAAAATGCAGAAAAAGCATTGGAGTATGAAAAAACAAAAGATGAACGAGGGACGGGAGAGACTTTAGCTTATAATTTATACAGAAAACCAGCAGATCTTTTGAATAAACTATTTACAGATGATAAGCCGATTTTTACTCCTGGTAGGACCGCTCTTGTTGGATTGGTGGCATTAGCAATAATGCCTCCGCCAGCTGGGGCAATAGTTTGTGCTTATCTAATGTGTAAGGCGATAAAGAACCAGTTTTATGACGGCAGTAAATTAGAAGAGTGGGTTAATGAAAAATTCTACAATAAGCCACCACAAAAATTTGATTCACAGGAATTAGAGCAAGTAACTGTAAAAGGATTATCTCAAGATGTGAAAGCACAATATTCTACAGTTAACCAAGAACAACAGAGGGGAGAGGAATTGGATAGGCGAGTCAGTAAAGAAGTTGCAATGGCTGGTGATCGTGGGCAAAGTGTGCAAGAGGTGCGTGACAAAGCAAGAGATATTGCAGGTGCTATGCGTGACCAGGGAGTTGGTGCTTCTGCAATGCCTTTACCTTTAGACGATTCATCAAGAGGATCTTATGTTGAATCCATTAGAAGACATAATGCCTCTGCTATAGGTAGATAAATTTAAGGCAACAATGATTATATAATTGTAAAAAGTATATCTGAGCTGGCTTAAATGTACTTATATATGAAAAATGATAGTGAAATTCAATTTTACTATTGAATCGATTCAATTTAAATCGTAGTGTGAATCATATGGTTTGAATTAAATAAAGGTGCAGTGGGATGCCAGTCAAAGATTTAGATGACTTTAAGAGTCAATATTATTCAATTATCAGTGAAATTGCACAACAAGCTAAGTTAGGGGACTTTGATATTGAGGAGGGGGACTTTTTTGTTGGAGAAGGAGATTATGGAAAAGAGAGAGGTGAATTACAGACATTAAAAAATTCAGCAGGAGAAAAAGGTATTGATGTATCTGAGTTTAGGTTTGATCTTGGTAATCCATTGTTAGATGAGCCCAATTTAGAAATTTTTAAATTTTTTTCAAACATTGATTCAGGAGAGCCGTATGGAGATGGTGTTAGTAGTTTAGACATACCAGATACAAATAAAAAAGAAATTCAAGCTCAAGGTTTTGTTAATGCTTTTGATAAAATGAAGGAAAAAGGAAGTGATCCTACAGAATTTCAAAAATATTATAAAAATGTCCAAAGCCTTAGTCGGCGATTAGATTTACATGAAGTTGAAAACCCTGAGTTAAGGCAGAATTTAGAAAAGTCTAATGGTATTTTTAATAATTTTAATAGAGTTTACAATAAAACGCACGGTAAATCTAGTGATGTTTTTGGGGATATTAGTGAAATTGAAGCGCCCAATAAGGAGGGTATTGGTGAAATGCTTGGTAAAGCTGAAGAAGCATATGAATTGCAACAGGAATTAAGATTAGAGTTAGCTAAGCACATTGCTCTAAATAAAATACCAGTTTTTGGTGAGAATGGTGAAGTTTCAGAAAAGATTGATGACCTTGAGGTTGGAAATATTTTTAAGGGTAAAGCACTAAATGAAGGCATATCAGATTATTTAAATAAAAATTGTAAGGATTTAATTACAGGGCAAGATGAAATAGTTAAGCTCAATAAAGTATTTCACGCTTTGGGAATAGACGGGCAAAATATGGATAATTTTAAAAAATTGATTGCTCAAGAAAAAGCTAAGATTGATACAAAAAGTGTCAAGACTGATCAGCAAAAAGTACAACAACCAACTGTAGAAACTGTAAGTGATAGTCCAAAATCGCAAGCGAAGCCAACATTGAATACTGTAAAGGAACAGATGGCAAGAAATATATTGGCGGTAGCTAAGGTGAATCCTACTGTAATTGATAAAATAATGAATAATCCTGAGATGGCAAAGGCCAAAGAAGCGATTATGAAAAGGGCTGATAATGCACTTACAAATTTAGGTGTTGATACAAAGAATGAATTTGGTTTAACAACCAAGCTTGCTTCTATTAAAGATGATGCGTTGCAAAATCAAGTGGAAGCGCAATCTAAAGGACTGATTGCTCAAGTTGGTAGAGTTTCTTCTTGGTCCATTGATGGACAAGATATGAGAGGGAAAGAAAATCTTCATGAGAAATATCAAGATAAGGCAAGTAAGTTGGATAAAGGGACATTTGATAAGAATGTGGTTGAGGCATTAGAGTATGAGAATTCAAAAGATGGTAGGGGTAAACTTGAAACTTTTGCATATAATACGTTTTTTAGAAAACCTTTGCAATTGCTTGATGCTATGAGACCAGTGGATGATAAGCCATTTTTTACCCCTGGTAAGACTGCGCTTGTTGGATTGGTGGCATTAGCAGTATTAGCTCCGCCACTTGGTGCAATAGTTTGTGGTTTTCTAATGTGTAAAGCAGCAAAGAATCAGTTTTATGATGGAAGTAAGCTACAAAGTTGGGTTGATGAAAAATTTTTTAAAAGCCCAGAAAAAGAGAGTATTGTTGATAAAGGAGCATTAGAAAAAGTCAATGTTAAAAGTTTATTACCTGAAAAAGATAAAGGTAAAGAGGTGGTGCAGGAAAAAGATATGAGTTTGGATAAAACTGTTACTAAGGAAAAAGATACCAGTATTGATCAGGGGCAGAAATTGGTGCAGGAAAAAGATACACAAAAGCCAAAAGACAATCTTCAAGAAATGATTGATGCAAACCCGACCCTAAAAAAAGAATTTGAAAAAGTTGTTTCCACAGCAATTAAGTCTAATCAGCAAAGGGAGGAGGTTATAAATTTAACAAAAGAAATGGCTGGAAAAGATAAGGACGGTAAACAAAGGTCTATGGATGATTTAGACCTCATGAGTGCAAAAAGTAGGATAGAAGCGAATAAACGTAAACGAAGCTCTATGGAGATCTAAATTATTTTTGATGATTTGTAAAAAAAAGTATATATATTTTCGGTAGAATACAATGAAAATTCATAGGAGTTTTAAATGGTTGCATTAACAACACCAGAGGTAGATAAAGGTTGTAAGGCAAAAGATTTTAATTTAATTTCTATAGATGGAAATTATTACAATTTAGATAAAGTTAAGGGAGAAAATGGATTGGTGATTGCATTTATTTGTAACCATTGTCCTTATGTTAAATCTATAGCTACAAAAATAGCTAAAGAAGCAAATGAGTTATGTAAATTAGGAATTGGCTTTGTTGCTATAAATTCAAATGACACAATTGCTTATCCTGAAGATTCTTACAATAATATGAAAATTTTCGCTGAGGAAAATAATTTTCAATTTCCGTATTTGCTTGATAGCACGCAGGGAGTTGCTAAAATATATGATGCAGTTTGCACACCAGACTTTTTTGGATTTAATTCTAACATGGAGCTTCAGTATCGTGGAAGATTGGACTCTGCTAAAAAAGATATTGTTCCAGATGCCAAAAGGGAATTGTATATAGCCATGTCTGAAATTTCAGAAACAGGCCAATTTAAAGGAGAACAAATATCCAGCATTGGATGTTCTATTAAATGGAAATAAAGCCGTAAGTGCATAAGCCATATGTTATATTAGTTTCTCCGCAACTTGCAGAAAACATCGGTGCTGTTGCAAGATCGATGTCCAATTTTGGGCTAGATAACTTGAGAATTGTATCGCCAAGGGATGGATGGCCACCGTCTGATGAGGCTTTTAGGTTAGCAGCCAAAGGAAGCTTTGTGTTAGATAAGGCTATGGTTTATGATGATTTGAATGTTGCAATTGCTGATTTAAATTTTATTGTTGCGGCAACAGCTCGTTCTAGATATATGGTCAAAAAAATTATGCATCCTAAAAAGATGGTAGAGTATTGCAGTCAAAAATTTAATAGCGATATTAAAATTGGGATTTTATTCGGAAGAGAAAATAATGGTCTTACCAATGATGAATTAGGTTTGGCTGATGTTATTTCAATTATTCCAACGAATGAGAAAAATTCTTCGCTAAATTTGGCGCAAGCTGTTTCTATTTTTGCTTATGAATTTTTTTCGCAAGAATGTATAAAAATTGGTAAAAGCTATGAGATTTGTAACAAAGAGGAATTTAATAACTTATTTGATTTATTAATTACCTCACTGGAGCAGAGCGACTACTTTAAAGAAAAAAATATTAAAAATACCATGATTCAGAATATTAGAAATATATTTGTTAAAGCTGAATTGACTGCACAAGAAGTTAGAACGCTGATTGGTATCATTAAAAATCTTGATAAATAAGCTATATTATTAATTCAATTAGATGGAAGAAAAATTATTTACTAAGCTTTTGCTTGAGCATAAAAGTGATTTAGCTGAAATTAGAACAATAGCGTTAAAGTTTATTAAATATGCAGCAGACCATGTAAAAAATGATGCTGTTTTAGATGATGAATTGGTAAAAACTATTAACAAAGAAAAGTTTATAGAATTATTTATCAAAATGAGTTCATTAATAATTAAGCTTATTCCACTTGAACAACAGGTTTTTGGTAACAATTTAATAAGTAAAAGAGAATTAAAACGCCTTAAAAATAAGCATAAAGAAGAATTAAATATCAACGAAGAAGACATGTTGTTGATTAAAGAGTTTTTAGAAAATTTTGAAAATAAATAACAGTAAAAATTCACTAATAATTTAAAAATTTGATCTTAAAGCTATGAGCAAGTTTTTACCTTCATATTGCATATTATTTTTACCGAACAAAGTTAGTTTATTATCTTATTCTCCCACCATTTGTAGTGAATCTTCAGTAACTTGAAATAATTTTAATTTATTTAAAAAACTCATTCCTAATAACGATTTTTCCAATCCATCATCGCTACCCACTGATGCGCTAACGTCATTTACTATAATATCATTGATCTGAATATAATCTAACTTTATTGGTGCAGACAACGCCATACCATTTGCAGTAGAAACTTTTTGGCTATAGTTAAGCTGATTTAAGTTAATTCCTAATTTTTCTGCATCACTTCTTGTTAGTGAAACCGTTGTAGCCCCTGTATCAATTAAAAAATCAATTTTCACACCTTGAACTATTGTGTTAACATAATAATGCCCATACTGATTGGCATACACAATAACTTGCTTATCTCCTGTAGTTATGTAATTTCCCGGAATAAGATTTGCGTATACCTTATTATAAACTTTTCTTATATCGCTTTTATAACTAAACCCTATTAATAATACTCCAATAATTAAAACCCAAGCTCCAGCAGATTTAAGTAGTTGTTTAAATGGCACTTTGGAATTAAAAATACTAACTATTAGTGCACTTATGACTAATACAGAGTAAACCACATTCATTAGTGTTTCATTTTCAAATGAAACCGGTCCAGTATATTGTTTTAAAAACAATATTAATATAAAGGCAATTACTGCAATAATTATAAATCTATTTTTCATAATTATTCGTGTTATTAGCAAGTATAAATTTAACGCTGCCCTTTAAATTTTCAATAACTGGAAATTTCCTCACCTCCAATTGAAAATAATTGGGCTCAATTATTTCATATAATAAATTATATACTTGTTGGCAAAGATATTCAATCGTTGAAAATACCTTGTCATTAAGCAATTTCAATTTATCACATATATTATGATAACATAAGGTATCGTTAACATTGTCAGTTATCGTGGCTCTAGGGAAATTTTTAAAATTAATCATAATTGATACTAATATTTTCTGTTTCAATTCTCTTTCTTTCGCACTTATTCCTATATGAACACTTAACTCATAATCTATAATACTAAGTTGGCTATTTTCTTTTTGCATTAGCAAAATTCTCTTCTAATTTTAAAATGCTAACCAACCTCATGGTATTGCTACAATTGGAGCATATTTCAACAAAAATTTCACCATTAATCTTCTTTGTCTTTCCAACGTATATGCCATATGGCATATAACCACCCTCTCCTGAAGTAATCACAGTTTTTCCATCTTCAATATCTATGCCTTGGGGTAAATAAAATAATTTTAGATAATTTTCTTTATTTTCACCGCTCGCAATTCCGCTATATTCAGTCCCTAATACCAAAATGGGTATTTTTGAATTTTTACTAGTAATCAATTGCATATTTGAAGATTGTTCATTCACTTTTATTACTCTTCCAATTAGTCTATCACTATCTATAATTGCATTCCCCTTATTTACACCATTCTTAGAACCAATATTTAACAAATATTGTTTTTCGAATCCATCATATGATTCAATAACCGCTCTCCCTGTTATCTTGGAAAATTGTAGGTTATCTTGAAAATTAACCAAACGTCGTAAATCATTATTTTCTGCTTCTATTAATTTCAAATTTTTGACTTGTTCCTTTAATCTCTCATTTTCTACATATACGTCTTTGTTAATTGACATCAATAATATATAATTTTTTACTTCTAAATAAGAATTTTGTACCAAAAATAATGGATAGGAGATGGCAGAATAAGTTATAGAAGACAAATCATGAAATCTGCTATGTATGAATTTAAATTTCACCATATCTACAGTTATCAACAAAAATGCCAAAAATAATACAATGGACTTAATTTTTTGCCTTAATTTTTTTTTCCCTATAAAAAATAACTTAAATCCTTTAGTGTGATCTCTATTTTTAAGCATCAATATTCATACTTTTTAATCTTATAAAATCCTCCTCCGCGTGATAAGAGGACCTAGTTAATGGAGTTGCTGAAACCATGTGAAAACCTTTTACTTTTGCCATTTTTTCATAGTAGTTGAACTCATCTGGTTCAACATACCTTTCCACCCTAGCATGATTAGGGGTAGGTTGTAAATATTGTCCTATAGTTAAAAAATCAACTTTAGCTGATCGCAAATCATCCATTACTTGAAAAATTTCATCATTAGTTTCACCAAGACCTACCATCATGCCAGATTTAGTAAATATATTTTTATCCAAATTTTTAACATTATTTAGAAGATTTAATGAATTAAAATATCTTGAACCTGGCCTAATTTTTGGATATAGAGATGGAACTGTTTCTATATTATGATTAAACACATCAGGCTTTGCATCTACAATAATTTTATATGCATCACCCTTTCTCAAAAAATCTGGAGTAAGAACCTCAATACTTGTATTAGGGCACTTTTTTCTAATTTCTAAAATGCACTGTGCGAAGTGATTAGCACCACCATCTTCCAAATCGTCTCTATCAACAGATGTTATAACAACGTGCTTTAATTCCAATTCTGCAACAGACCTGGCAATTTTTTCTGGTTCATGCGGATCAAGCTTATCAGGTATTCCCGTCTTGATATTGCAAAACCTACATGCTCTAGTGCAAACACTCCCTAAAATAATAAATGTTGCATGTTTCTTATTCCAGCATTCCCCAATATTAGGACATGCAGCCTCTTCACAAACTGTATTTAAGGATTTTTCTTTTACAATTTGCTTTGTTTTTTCAAAAATTTTTCCAGCAGGAGCTTTAACTCTAAGCCAATTGGGCTTTTTTAAAGAAGTATTAGGTTGCTTTTGCGCATCTTGACCATGAAATGATATTTTAACTGGGATACTCATAAATTTTTACTTTGTCTAAAATAAGGTTCCTTATATTGCATATTATTGTTTGTAAAAACTAAACTGTTCACATTATAATATCTACTGATTTTATACATCAAAGTATAGCAAAAAACTAGTGAAAGATATCACAAGATAATCTTTATTCTACACATTCATACACTTATTTATCTCTGTCTAACAAAGTTATATTCTAACTCATAAGATCAACTTGACTGTTAACTAAGGTATAATAAAATCCTTTTTTATCCATCAATTCTTGATGCGTTCCTTGTTCTATTAATCTGCCTTTATCTAAAACTAATATTCTGTCAGAATTAATAACTGTTGATAATCTATGAGCTACAGTAATGGTTATTTTACCTTTTGAGATATTATGTATTGCCTCTTGAATAAGTTTTTCATTCTTGTAGTCAAGGGCTGATGTTGCTTCATCTAATAGCAAAATTGCAGGATTTTTCAAGATTGCTCTTGCAAGAGCAACTCGTTGTTTTTGACCACCAGAAAGTCTTACTCCTTTTTGACCAATAAATGTGTTATATCCTTTGGATAGATTATTTGCAAATTCATCGACTGCTGCCAATTTTGCAGCTTGAATTACTTGATTATAGCTTGAGTTAAAATTTCCAAATAGTATATTTTCATAAATTGTTGATGAAAAAATCACAGGATCTTGTGGAATATAAGCTATCTTATCCCTTAAGCTGTTTATATTTATGTTTTTAATTGAATATTCATTGAATAAAATATCTCCTGAATTTATATCATAAAATCTGCTGATCAACTCAAGGATGCTTGATTTTCCTGCTCCAGATTTACCAACTATTGCAACTTTTTCATTTTTATTAATTTTAAAATTTAAGTTATCCAATACTAAAGCGTTCTTTTTAGAGGGATAAGAAAAATTTACATCTTTTAAATAAAGTGATTGTATTATTTCCTTATCAATATTTATCGTATTTACTGAATTTCTAATTTCAGAACGTAAATTTAAAAATTCAGCCGCTCGTTCACAAGCGGTAGCAGATCTCATAATTTCACCAAAAGTTTCAGAGAGACCACCAATAGAGCCAGCACATATAACAGCGAGAAAGATGAAAGATGATAATTCTCCTATAGTCATTTTACCACTAACTACGTCGTAACCTCCATACCATAAAATTAAGCCTACTCCACAAAACACAAGAAAAATTACTACAAAAATCAATGCTGATTTAGATTTAGCTAGATTCATTGATGTTTGTAGAGTCAATTTTAAAAAAGATTCATATCTTTTTTTTGCATGTTCTTCAGCAGAATATGATTGAATTGTTTTAATTGAATTAATAGATTCTTCCGATAAGGATGTAAGTATTCCCTGTTGTTCTTGGCTTTTTCTAGATAATTTTTTGATTTTTTTCCCAAAGATTATTATTGGGATTATGATTATAGGAATTAAAATTGCTATGAAGAGAGTTAACTTTGAACTCATTGTTATTAACATTGCAAGTCCACCTAAAAACATAATTAAATTTCTCAGTGCAACCGAGATATTGCTACCAATCAAATTTTGAATTATTTGAGTATCATTTTGAATTTGAGATATTAAGCTACCTGGTTTTTCTGTTTCAAAAAAACTTGGTGATAGAGTAAGTAAGTGATTAAATAGATCTTTTTTAATATTAAGAACTATATATTCCCCAATGGAAGTTGTAAAATAGTATCTCATGGCTGTGCCAATTGCTAAAATTAATATCAATAAATTTTGATATAAAAAAAATTCCAAAAAATCAGGGTTCATTGAATGAGAAAAAAAGTGATCTATTATGTAGCTTAAGTACTTACTAAAAATTAAAACAGAGGAGGAGGTAACAATTAATGCTAAAAACATAATGATCAACTTTATCTTTTGCTGTTTTAAATATGGTTTTAGAAATTTTAAGCTTGAAATTGATTGCATATTCACTTAATTAAGTTCTATGTTAGTAAAAATATATTATTAATTAAATTATTAAAGTAAATAATCATCGTTTGTGTATAAAGTTATGTTTTTATTCGATATAAAGAAGGCAATTGCTAAATTAGCTTTTACTTTTTTTCTACTTTTTAATATTTCTGCACTTGCTAACCAGTGCAATAATAATTTAATAGCAGACGTAGTTGAGAAATTAAGTCCTGCAGTTGTCAACATATCTACAACTCAATTAGTAGACAATGGTAATGCAAATTTGTCTTTTCCCGAAATGCCAGAAGAGTTTTTTAAATTTTTTGAGGAATTTAATAAAAGTCCATTTCCAAATAAGCCATCGAAGATTATTTCACTTGGGTCTGGGTTTTTGATTGATGACAAAGGTCATGTTGTTACAAATAATCATGTCATTGATAATGCACAAGAAATAAATATAACGATTGGAGCTAATGAGAAGAAAATTTATAAAGCTAAAGTTATTGGGCGAGATAAAAAGACAGATTTAGCAGTGCTGAAAATTGATGCAAATAGCTCAATTCCTTATGTCAAATTTGGTGATTCCGATAAAGTGAGAGTTGGAGAATCTGTTATTGCTATCGGCAATGCATTTGGATTTGGAGGAACTGTAACCGCTGGAATAGTGTCAGCTAAGGGAAGAGATTTAGGAGGTCAGTTTTATGAGGAATTTATTCAAACAGATGCGTCAATTAATAGAGGCAACTCAGGTGGACCAATGTTCAGTATGGATGGAGAGGTGATAGGGGTGAATAGCGCAATTGTTTCACCAAGTGGAGGAAATGTCGGAATTGGTTTCGCAATACCATCCAATACTGCAAAATCAATAATAAACAAATTGTTAAAGGATGGAAAAATTGAGCGTCCTTGGCTTGGAATCACGTTTCAGCCTTTGACAGAAGATATGGTCAAAGGATTTAATTTGGATAGTGCTAATGGAGCAATTGTGTCTAACATAATGAAAGACAGTCCTGCTGAAAAAGCTGGTATTAATATTGGTGATATAATAGTAAAATTTAACGGTAAAGTTCTTAATAACATTAATAAATTTCCTAGGATTGTAGCAGATTCTCCATTAAATACCAAAATACCAGTTGAAATTATTCGGAGAGGTAAAAAAATTAATACAAATGTAGTATTGGAAATCCCTAAAAATGATCCGTTTAATCAGGATGGAGAAGAGGTTGCAGTGGAAACAACTTATCATGGAATTGGTGTGGTGAATCTTAATAAAGAAGCGCGAAATAGTTATTCAATAGACGATGACATTAATGGAGTTTTGGTGACAAAAGTTGACAAAAATTGCGACGCTCATAGAAAAGGACTAAAAGTCGGTGATGTTATAAGTAGTATTAATCAGGATGAAGTTACTTCTGCTAAACAGTTTAGGACATTGTTGACAAATATCAAATTAAAAGCGAAAAATGAAGATGCAAAAGCTGTGGTTTTAGTTTCAAGAAAAAATAGTAACTTCTACATTACGATTGAATTAAGTTAATATATTGAATTTAAGATTTACTGGTCTTTTAAAAACATGAATTCCTATAATAGGGTTGCTTTTACTGAATTAAAGCGTATAATTCCATTGTATTTACTGATTATAAATTAAATAGTTTTAATGACTCAAGATAAGCCAGAGCAAAATAGTCCAATTAAAAAAACTTTAGGATTAAGTACTAAAAAATTAAGCCTAAAGCTGCCTAGTAAAAGCATACCTTCTGGTAATTTTATAAACAAGAAAAAGGGGACGGTTGTTGTTGTAACCAAAACAAAATCATCAAAAAACTTTAAAGGAGACGTGGTAGGTGATTTAACATCTGATGAAAGACAAAACAGGCTAAAAGCTTTTTTAGATGCAGAAAAAACAAAAATTTTGGATACAAATAATAATTTAAGTGATGTAGTAAAAGAATCGGAAAATCTAACAATAAATGATTTAGAAAAAAATGAACCTCAAAATATAAATAATGATAATGAGATAAAAAATCTGGATCATATCGGAAGGACAAAAAAGGAAAATAATGTTTTGCCAGAAATTAATGTTGAAGCACCTATAATTGATAAGCCACGACCTAAAGATACTATAGATATTAAGAGTAAATCAAATAAATTAGTGGATGAGCTTGATGAACTTGAGGACAAAAAAAGTGTTAAAAAGAAGAAGATAATACTTGATAAAAAAGAACTGAAGAAAATCTCTTTGACAAAGATATATGATTTAGAAAAAGAAGACGATGTTATAGAAACAAAAGTTACAACAATTAAAGTTAGTTCTAAGAATAGAAACAAGGATTCTAGAGGAAAGAAACAAGATAAAATATATAGAGAAGTAAGAATTCCAGAGCAAATTTCTGTTCAGGAATTAGCTAACAGGATGACAGAAAAAGCTTCTTATGTGATTAAAACCCTAATGAACTTAGGAGTTATGGCAACAATTAATCAAGTGATTGATGCAGACACTGCTGAATTGGTTGTGCAAGAACTAGGTCATACCCCTATAAGAGTTTCTGAGTATGAAATTGAAAGATCGCTTTTAAATCAAGTTGATGATTCTCCAGATTCATTAATGCCAAGGGCTCCAATTGTAACAATAATGGGCCATGTAGATCATGGTAAAACATCATTGCTTGACGTACTTCGACAAACAGATGTTGTGTCAGGAGAGCATGGAGGGATTACACAACATATAGGGGCATATAATGTTTCACTAGGAAATAATAATTCTATAACATTCATAGATACACCTGGTCACGCAGCGTTTACTGCCATGAGAATGAGAGGAGCAAAAATTACAGATATTGTAATCATAGTAGTAGCTGCAGACGATGGAATAAAGGAGCAAACAATAGAAGCTATTAATCATGCTAAAGCAGCTGATGTTCCAATTATAGTGGCAATTAACAAAATTGATAAAGCAGCAGCAAATGTTGAGAAAGTTAAGAATTCTCTATTTAACTATGAGTTAGTTCCTGAAGATATGGGAGGAGACACAATTGTAGTTGCTGTATCTGCAAAAGAAAAGAAAGGACTAAAAGAATTGGAAGATGCTATTCTAATTCAAGCTGAAGTTTTAGATTTAAAAGCTAATCCAAATAGAAGAGCGGAAGGTGTTGTAATTGAATCTAAATTAGATAAATCAAAAGGTGTATTGGCCACCTTATTAGTGCAAAAAGGTACATTGTATGTTGGTGATATTGCAATTATAAATGATGAATATTTTAAAATTAGAGCTCTAGTTAACGACAAGGGACAAAAAGTTGATAAAGCTATTCCTTCAACACCTATTGAGGTATTAGGATTGAGCAATGCTCCTGAGGCTGGAGAAAAATTTATAGTCGTTGAAAATGATAAAATTGCTAAAAAGATTGTTGAGCTTGCTGAATATAAAAAAGGGAATGTATTAAGTTCCACTAATAGTAAAGCTTCTTTTGATGACTTATTAAAAACTCAGATTGATAATTCAAAAACACTCAACCTCATTATCAAAGTGGATGTTCACGGTTCACTTGAAGCGATCAAAAATAGTTTGCAGAAATTAGCTAATGAAGAAGTTAAAATTAAAATTTCACATGCTATAGTAGGCGGTATAACAGAGTCTGATGTTTCTCTTGCTAAAGTTACAAATTCTATAATTTTAGGCTTTAATGTAAGAGCTGATGGCAAAACAGTAAAGAGTGCAAAAACCCTGGGTGTCATTATAAATTATTACTCTATAATTTATAATATAATTGACGATGTTAAAGCAATGGTAGGAGGGTTACTATCACCAATTAGGAGAGAAAATACTACTGGTTATGCTGAAATAAGGCAGGTAATTGCTCTAAGTAAGGTTGGTAAAGTTGCTGGATGCATGGTAACGGAGGGTGTTATTAGAAGAAAAGCAAATGCAAGACTTATTAGAAATAATATTGTTATTTATGACGGAAAATTAGGTGCTTTAAAGAGATTTAAAGATGATGTAAAAGAGGTTAAAGCTGGATTTGAATGTGGAATATCATTTGAAAAATTCTCTGATTTTAAAGAAAATGACAAGTTAGAGATTTACGAATTTGTTGAAGAAGAAAATAAAAAATATGATTAATAATTCGTTGTATCGCTACTCACTATATTCATTAATGGCATATTAATATTAATCAAATTTCAATCAATAACTGGTATTATGTATAACAGCTAAGTACATAGTTTATATTGCTAAGTTTAAATTTTTATGTATTCATAGTCTTAGTTAATCCAGAATTAAGTTAAAATGAAAAATAAGATTTCAGCGCCAATTGCAAAAAAAAGTGAAAAAGTTATTGAAAATTTTAACGATAAAAGAGTTGATTTTTATGATTGGCTGAGAGACAAGGATTACCCCAATGTGAAAAACAAGGAAATATTAAATTATCTCGAATCTGAGAATGACTATGCTAATCATGAATTATCTAAACATTCAGATTTAATTGATGAGATATATAGTGAAATTAAATCAAAAATCAAAGAAGATGATGAAACTGTACCAGTTAAAATTGGGAATTATTATTATTATTCATATATTAAAAAAGAAATGGATTATTGGATTCATTCAAGAAAATATAAATCATTACACAGCAATGAAGAAATAATTTTAGATGAAAATGAATTAGCTAAAGGGCATAGTTACTGCAAGGTCAAAGGCATAAAAATTAGTCCAAATCATCAATTCGTTTTATTTGCTGTTGATTATAAAGGGAATGAAGAGTACGAGATAAAAATAAAAAATATTGAGCAGGGCGCATTATTGAGTGATGCTATACCAAACACATTTGGAAAAGTTGTTTGGCATGAAAATAATGATGGATTTTTTTATATACCAACTGGAAAAAATTGGAGAGCTAAGAAAGTTTTATATCATAAATTAGGTAAAAACTATGATGAGGATAATTTGTTATATCAAGAAGAGGATATAACATTTAATGTAGGTATTATTAAAAGCAATAGCAAAAAATACTTAATAATTTCTTCTGGAAATAATGAAGAAAATGAATGCTATTACATAGATTTAACAACAGACGATCTCAGTCCTAAGCTTTTTCTTGAAAGAAAGGAAGGTCATAAATACTCAATCAATGATCATGAAAATAAGTTTTTTATACTCACAAATGATAAAGGCAAAAATTTTAGAATTGCTGAAGTTGAAAAAAATAATTTAATAAAAAATTGGAAAGATTTTATTGCTTATTCCAAGGCTCGTTATATCAGAAGTTTTGAGTTATACAAAAATCACATGGTTATTACCAGCTCAAGTAATAAAAATGGTTTGTTAGATATTGAAATTATAAATTTAAACGATAATTCATCTAAAAATTTAACTTTTCAAGATGAAAGTTATCAGGTTGATGTGGTATTCACTACTTATGATGCAGACTCCGTGAGGTATAATTATAGCTCATTGTCTACGCCATATACAGTGAAGGAGTACAATTTTAAAACTAATGTTGAGAAAATTTTAAAAATTGATGAGATACCTTCAGGATTTAACCCAAATGAATATAAAGTAGAAAGGTTATATGCTGACTCAAGAGATGGAGAAAAAATACCTGTTTCATTAATATACAAGAAAGATAAATTTATATTTGGTTCAAATAATCCACTATACTTATATGGATATGGCTCATACGGAATATCAATCCCATTATCATTTAGAAAGAGCATTTTTTCATTAATAGACAGAGGATTTACCTACGCCATTGCACATATTAGAGGTGGTGATGATTTAGGTTATGAATGGTATGAATCTGCAAAATTTTTAAATAAAAAAAGAACATTTTATGATTTTATTGATGTAGCTAAATTTTTAGTTGAAAAAAAATACGTAAAATATGCTAATATCACTATAGCAGGTGGTAGTGCAGGGGGGATGCTTGTTGGATTTTCAGTAAATGAAGAAGCTAATCTTTTTAGAACGGCTGTTGCCCATGTTCCTTTTGTTGATGTGCTTAACACGATGCTTGATGAAGCTCTACCTCTAACTCCTGGTGAATATAAAGAATGGGGCAATCCTAAGAATGAGGATTATTATTTTTATATAAAAAGCTATTCTCCGTATGATAATGTCATGAAACAAAATTACCCCAATTTCTATATTACAGCTGGATTGACTGATCCAAGAGTAACATATTGGGAACCTGCAAAGTGGGTAGCAAAACTGCGAGAATATAAAACTGATAATAATAAAATTTTATTCAAAACTAACATGAATGCAGGGCATGCAGGAAAAACTGGTAGATATACTTATTTAAAAGAAATTGCAGAAGAATATGCTTTCGTGATTCAAAATGGAATAAAATAATTATTTTTCTATTTGATTTAAGTTCAACATATACTATGCTTACAATTCTATATTGATCAGAACACATAACTGATAAACATAAATGTAGGTATTAGGACATGAAAAGAATAAATAAGTTTGGAAAAGATTTACTACTTGATCCTTTTTTAAATAAATCTACAGCATTTACTGACTTAGAGAGAGAGGAATTTGGACTAACAGGCTTGTTACCAGAAACTGTTGAGCCTATTGAATTGCAATTAAAACGCGTTTTTATTCAGCTAGGTCATAAGTTAAACAACATAGATAGATACATATACTTGATGAACTTGCTTGATCATAATGAAACGTTATTTTATAAGACATTAATGTCAAATCCAGCCTATTTTTTACCGATAATTTACGCACCAACAATTGGTGAAGCATGTTTAAAATTTGACCATATATACCGCCAACCTAGAGGGATGTACATATCATTTAAACATAAGGGGCAAATAAGCAAAATATTAGAAAATTGGCCAGAAAAGGATGTACGTATCATTTGTGTGACAAACGGCGGACGTATTCTTGGTCTTGGCGATTTAGGTGCTAATGGTATGGGTATTCCTATAGGAAAATTGCAACTTTACACAGCTGCAGCAGGAGTTCCACCTCAATATTTATTACCAGTTTGCATAGATGTGGGTACTGATAACGAAGGACTTTTACAAGACCCATTTTATATAGGTTTAAGGCAGCCTAGAATAAAAAATGAAGAGCTTTATGAATTTGCTGATGAATTTGTTGAAGCAGTCCAAAAAGTATTTCCAAACTGCTGTATTCACTTTGAGGATTGGGGTGGTGCAGACGCAGTGCTGTTACTTGAACGTTATAGAAATAAAATTAGTTGTTATAACGACGATATTCAGGGAACTGCCAGCGTATTTCTTGCTGGAATGTTAAATGCTTGTAAAATTAAGGGTAATTCATTAAAAGATGAGCGGTATTTATTTTTGGGTGCCGGTTCAGCAGCTATTGGACTAAGTAATTTTATTTGCTCTACTTTAGTAAAGGATTATTGCATACCGATTGATGAGGCCAGACAAAGTATTAATATGTTTGATAACAAAGGTCTACTGGAAGAATCACGAACAGATTTGTTTGATTTTCAAAGACAGTACGCCCATTCAAATGAGCCAATGGTTCGAGGTGATTTTGCAAAAGCCATAAAAAAATTTAAACCTACTGTTTTAGTTGGGCTTAGTACTGTGGGTGCAGCTTTTACTAAAGAAATAATAGAAGCAATATCTGAAATAAACGAGCGACCAATTATCTTAGCATTATCCAATCCAACAGAGCACGCTGAATGCACAGCAGAACAAGCATATTATTGGAGTAAAGGTAAAGCGATTTATGCTGCTGGAGTTCCATTTAATTCAGTGCAATATAAAGGGAGTACTTTTTCACCAGGGCAAGCAAATAATTTTTATATTTTCCCAGCAATAGGTATGGCAATTTATGCCACTAAGGCTCTTCGAGTTACAGATGAAATGTTTGTCGAAGCAGCAAAGGCACTTGCAGAGCAAGTAACACCATCACAATTGCAACAAGGAGCACTTTATCCATTACAATCCGATATATTGGAAATAGAAACAAAAATTGCAATAAAGATTGTAAAACTCATTTTTGCCTCTAATCTAGCAAGAGTCAAAGAACCTAGCTCATATGAAGATTTTATAAAAGATTTGGTATATAAACCGAAATACACTGCATATACTCAGTGATTGAGGTTAGCATCCATACAGCATGAGGATGCCACTTCTTACTAAGTTCAGTATAAAGTAAAATACTGTGCTAAAAAAGATGATGTATCTATATAACCAAGTTGTGGCATTTCTCTCTATGCCAGGAATTACATTTTTCTATATTAACCAGAGCTGGATTAATAAATTATCAACTAAGATCAGACAAATCCGTTATTGATAAAAATGTATTTATTATTCCTTAAATCCAACTCGGGTTATTTTTAGATAAATTTAATGTTGGAAAACGCCCATAAATAATCGTTCGATAATTCTGATAATATTATTCCGTATTCTTTTTTGCTCTTTAAAGTTAATTGAAATATAAAATTTATTAAATTTTTGCTATTTTTTTGCTGTTTAATTTGTGCAATAAAATTATTATTTAGTACTATATTCACCGTTTTTAAGTACTGTAAAACGATCTTTAGGTAAATTATTGTTTTTTAACGAAAGGTACAAATCATTGATTGGGTCATCATAATTTTCAAAGGAAAGTATGAAGGTTCCATAATGGATTGGTATATTACTACTGCTCCCTAATATTATGCTGGCTTTTACTGCTTCATCAGGATTCATATGTACATATCTAAAGCTATCAGGTTTATATGCACCAATTGGTAATAAGGAAACATCAATTTTGCCAATTTTTTTTCTTATTTGCGAAAATTGCTCTGAATCATAACCTGTGTCTCCTGCAAAATATATAGTCCTACTACTCGACTTTATGGTAAAAGCACCCCATAAAGTAGTATTTTTATCATCAAAAAATCTGGAGGAAAAATGCTGTGCTGGTACAAAAGAAATTTCTAACACATTATCTTTTGGTGCAACATTACCTTTATGATGAAAATTTTCCCACCAATCTAGCTCTATAATCTTTTCTTTCTTAACTCCAATTTGTAATAAAGTTCCTCCAACTCCTAGACCAACAATAAAAACTGGGTCATGGTTTTTAATTAGCATTTTAATTGTATAAGAATCTAGATGGTCATAATGATTATGGCTTATTAATACCACATCAATTTCTGGTAAATCTTCAAATTTTATACCAGCTGTAGCTCTCCTTATAGGTCCTAAAAATTTTACAGGACTTGCATAATCAGACCATATAGGATCGGTTAAAATATTATAATTTGAAGTTTTTATTAATGTGGTTGCATGATTTACAAAAAATATTACCTCATCGTTCACATCTAAAATTTTTGATGGGTGTATTTGTTTTACCTCTATTTTATTTGGCCAATCAGCACCTCTTCCGAGCAATTTATTTTTTAGATAATTTAGTACTACTTTGTCATTTGTTTTGGTGTCATTTTTCTTTAAATTATAAAAATTTTCTCCATTAAAATGATCTGTTACAGATCCCTTATAATAACTTCTATGAGAATTTTCCTTGGCTAAAAAGAAAATTGCAAGTACAAGCAAAATAAAAAAGAAAAAAAATAGCATAGTTGCTTTGTAGATTATGCTCTTCATTGATAAATAAATTATTTTTGATAGGCTTCTAATTTTTCTATTATAGTACATACTAAATGATGTGCTTCCAAATCACTTTCAATTTTTATATTAGCTTGCTTAAACACTGGCTCTCTTTCCTTCATCATCTTTTCTAATAATTCCTTTTTATTATCTGACGCAATAAGCTCTGGTCTAGTGTTTCTCCTTGAAACACGCTCATGTATGGTGTCTAAATCTGAATCTAGCCAGATAGATATAGTATTGTCTATGATAAAATTTCGGATGTTTTCATTCATAAAACTACTACCACCAGTAGAAAGTACTACGACGCCATATCCTATTATTTCCTTTATTACTTCCTCTTCTTTTTGCTGAAAATATCTTTCGCCCATAAAATCATGTATATCCACAATACTTAAAGCTTCTCTTTCTTCCAAAATTTTATCGCTATCATAAAATTGGAGATTCAATTTTCTAGCTAATTTCTTTCCGACAGTACTCTTTCCACTTCCCATCATACCGATTAGAACTACTGGCTTTGTTAATGTTTTCTTTATCACAAAATTCTATGAAATAATTATTAAATTAAAATTGATATGCTATAGTAATAGTAATAGTTTTGAATATTTTCAAGCATTATTATTTTGTGAAGCCTTGTTTACGTTATATAATAATACTTTTTTGGTAAAGGATGAACATTAATAAATTAAATTATAGGAAATTAATCAAGATTAATGGCGCAGATTCTGCTAAATTTCTTCAGAATATTCTATCTAATGACATTTATAAGATTCATGAAAAAAGCTTGCAGTACAGTCTATTGTTGACTCCTCAAGGAAAAATATTATATGATTTTTTTATTTTTAAGTTATCACAAGATTTTTATCTGGACTGTAGCGCAACTTTTTTGGAGGATATAAAAAATAAACTTCAAATGTATAAATTACATTCAGATGTTCAAATTGAAAATTCAGATATCAAGGTGTTTATATCCAATGAAGATTTAAATTCGCATTGCTACCTTGATCCAAGAAATTCGGCTCTAGGATATAGATTGTATGATTTTGGTCAATCTAAAGAATGTGTTACGACTACCGAAACAAATATATTTCAGATTTATGTTGATGATAGATTAAGATGTTTAGTGCCAGAATTTGGAGAAGATTTTATGCCAAGTGAATTTTTTCCACTTGATTTGGGAATGGATAAATTGAATTCCATTAGCTTTAACAAAGGGTGCTACGTTGGGCAGGAAGTAACAGCTAGAATGAATTACCGTGGAATAAGGAGGAAATATCTTGAATGTATTAACATAAATGATTACGAAATTAAGGAGAAGGATATCATTCAAAATGATAAAAAAGTTGGAACATTATTAAAAATATATGGTAATAACGCATTAGCACTATTGAGGGTGGCAGATTGATAATATATGTTGAATAAAAGTATGAATGATATAGTATTTCGCTAAAAATATATTTTAGTAACTAATGATAATACTTGGAATTGAAACTAGCTGTGATGAAACTGCAGTTGCAATTTTAAATTCTGATAATCATATTCTTTCAAACAAACTAATTTCACAAATTGATATTCACAAAAAATTTTGGGGTGTAGTTCCAGAAATAGCAGCAAGAAGTCATGTAGAATTTCTCCCTCATTTAGTGGAGGAGGCATTTGAAGAAGCTAAAATTAGTATAAAAGATATAGACGCAATCGCTACAACTGGAGGACCAGGTTTAATTGGTGGTGTTATGGTAGGAGTAATGTATGGCAAAACTCTTGCTTCATGTATGAATAAAAAGTTTATAGCTGTAAATCACCTAGAAGGACATGCATTAGTACCAAAAATGACAGAAAATATTGAATATCCATATTTGTTACTTTTAGTGTCAGGAGGGCATTGTCAGATAGTTATAATTGAGGAGCTTGGAAAGTATTCCATAATTAGTAGAACTATTGATGACGCAGCTGGAGAAGCGTTTGATAAGGTTGCAAAATTATTGAATATTGGTTATCCAGGCGGACCGATAGTTGAACAATATGCAAAGAAAGGAAACGAAAGAGCCTTTGAATTTCCAAAACCTATGTTAAAGAAAGCGGAATATAATTTTTCCTTTTCAGGGCTTAAAACTGCTGTAAGAAATCAAATTCACAAATTAGGGGAAATATCTGAGGAAGATAAAGCTGATGTTTGTGCTTCTTTTCAATATACGGTTTCAAAAATTATAAATTATAAAATCCTACAGGCTCTAAAATTATTTGGCTCTAAATTTCCAAACTCAAAAAATATTGTTATTTCTGGTGGTGTTGCTGCCAATCAGTATTTAAGGAATAAATTAGGTGAAAATGTTAAAAATTTAGGCTATAAACTATTTTACCCACCAATTGATTTATGTACCGATAATGCAGTAATGATTGCCTATGCTGGAATGGAGAGGTTAAAAGCTGGATTTAGAAGTAATTTAGATTTTGAGCCAAAATCAAGATGGAATTTAGATGAAATTATATATTAAAAATGTCAAACTTAGATAACATAAGAAATTTTGCGATTATTGCTCACATTGATCACGGTAAGTCAACTCTTGCAGATAGGTTGATTGAAAAATGTGGTGATATACAAGAAAGAGAAATGTCTAGTCAAATTCTTGATTCAATGGATATTGAAAAGGAGAGGGGGATTACAATAAAAGCTCAAACCGTTAAATTAAGATATAAGTCAAAATCTGGAAAAGATTATATTCTAAATTTGATTGATACCCCAGGTCATGTTGATTTTAGTTATGAAGTTGACAGGTCACTTGCAGCATGTGAGGGTTCTATTTTGGTAATTGATGCATCTCAAGGAGTTGAAGCTCAAACTCTTGCTAACACATATAAAGCAATAGATAATAATCATGAAATTATATTAGTTTTAAATAAGATTGATTTGCCAGCATCTGATCCTGAGAGAATAAAGAGTCAAATTGAAGATGTAATCGGTCTTGATACAAGTAGTGCAATTGAAATATCTGCCAAAACTGGAAAAGGAATAGACGATGTTTTAGAAGCCATTGTAAATATCCTACCACCGCCAAAAGGTGAAATTCAATCTCCGCTTAAAGCAATGCTTGTTGATAGTTGGTATGATAAATACTTGGGTGTCGTTATACTTGTGAGGGTAATAGATGGAATCATTAAAAAAGGTATGACAATTAAAATGATGTCCACTGATGCTGAGCATATTATTGAAAGGGTAGGGGTATTTAATCCAAAAAAAATAATTGTTGATGAATTATGTGCTGGAGATGTTGGCTTTATCACAGGTAGTATTAGGCAAGTGTCAGATTGTAACGTTGGTGATACAATTATTGATGTAAAAAATCCCATACAGGATGCTTTACCAGGATTTAAGCCAAGTAAGCCTGTAATTTTTTGTGGCATTTATCCAACTGATGCAAGTAACTACCCAATATTGAGAGATAGTATTGCCAAACTGCAACTTAATGATTCTAGTTTGCAATATGAGCCCGATACATCAAAAGCACTAGGCTTTGGTTTTAGATGTGGATTTCTTGGTATGTTGCATTTGGAGATAATTCAAGAGAGATTAGAAAGGGAATATGACCTTGATCTTGTTACAACTGCTCCAAGTGTAATATATAAATTATACCTTCGTTCAGGAAAAATGATGGAGCTACATAACCCTGAAGATATGCCTGATCCTACCCATATTGAATATATGGAAGAACCGTGGGTAAAAGCAACAATACTAGTTCCAGATGAGTATTTAGGCATTATTATAACTCTGTGCACTGATAAAAGAGGAAAACAAGAGGAATTAACGTATGTGGGAAATAGGGTAATGCTTATATACACATTACCACTTAATGAAATAGTTTTTGATTTTTATGAAAAGTTAAAATCTTGCTCTAAAGGCTATGCCAGTTGTGATTGGGAATTAGACACATATCAAAGAGGTGATCTGGTTAAGGTGAATATATTAATCAATGGCTTGGTTGTGGATGCGTTAAGTTTGCTAATACACAAATCAAAAGCGGATACTAGAGGAAGAGAAATATGCGAACATTTAAAAGAATTAATACCTAGGCATTTGTTCGTAATTCCGATTCAGGCAGCAATTGGTGGAAAAATTATTGCAAGAGAAACAATAAGCGCCTTAAGAAAAGATGTTACTGCTAAATGTTACGGTGGGGATGTTACGAGAAAACGGAAATTACTAGAGAAGCAAAAGAAGGGAAAGAAGCGTATGAGATCAGTTGGTAATGTCAGTATACCACAAAGTGCGTTTATCTCAGTTCTAAAAGTAGGAAAATAATTTAACAATTTTTATTGATAATAACCTTGCGTGAAATGAACCCCTAAAACAAAAGTGAAAGTTAAGAAATTTTTATAAATATTCGCCAAAACTAAAGCAAGCTCATAGCTTTGCACTAAAACTCACGCATGTGTTCAATGCGCACGGAAGTAGAAAATCATCTATTGCTAAGATTAATAAATGGATATCAAAAATAGAGAAAAGAATATAACATGCTTTAACTAATTTATTGTGACCCCTAGGAAAATATAAAGCAGGGATAGTAAATTATTTTAAAAATAGAAAAAATAGTGATTTTGTTGAAGGATTAAACAACAAGATTAAAGTTGCTAAAAGAAGATGCAATTGCTTCTTTAAAGTTGAATCTCTATTCCAGAGATTATTCATAGATTTATGTGATTATAATGCTTTTAGAAGTGCCAACTAAAAAGTGAGAATAACTATTTATTTTACATTTTTTATATAAAAACACTTGAACAACTATAAGTAGAAATATATGCTTGATATAGTGTGTGAATGATAAAATTTTAAGCACATTGAAATTTTTATAATTTAGGAGAGAATATGACCGAAAATAATCAAAATAACGCCCCAGTTGCTGCGGATTTTATCCAATATGTAACGGAAGGGATTGTTGACTTTACATCTTATGTAGGAGATAAAGAAGACAATTCTAGTCAATTAAAAGTTACTTTTGTAACTTTACCGGATAGTAAGGTAGGTGATTTAATTGATAAAACTGACGGGAAAAATATAAAGACAAATTCGTTGTATCTGTTAGACAAAATAAAATATGTTGCGAAGACTGGTAAAAATGAGGAAGCAAGCTTTGATTACTATATTACAGATAGTGACAATTCAAAAAGTGATGAAAAAACTGTTACTATCAATCCAACATCTGACCAAAAGACGGACACAGGTAGTCAATTGATTGGTACAGAAAATAACGACATATTAATTGCAGATAGTTATAAAGGATACCATATTTGGGGTGCAGGAGGTAATGACATCTTGGTTGGTAATGCTGGGGAGAATATATTTGTGATAGATAATGGTGGTACAAAAATTAATAAAACTGTAACAACCATCGTGAACTTTGAAGTATCTGAAGATAAAATAGATTTATCTCAACTTACTTGTGTGCAAAGTATCAATGACATTAATATTGATTCTAAAAGCAATAATTCGCAAATTACATTTAAAAATACTGAATTTTATCCTCAAGAAATTCTAATAGAAAAAACAATACCCACAGGTATAGCAGAAAATTCTAAGGAAATATTTATTTTCAATAACAATCAAAACAAAATAGAGAATCAATGTGCCAATGGGTTTTTAAAAGATAATGGATTTTCAAAAGATAATGGGTTTTTAAAAGATATTGTTTCAAGTAAATATTCATGGCTTTCAGGTGGATATGTAGTAGGAATGCTTACTATGAAGCTAATTTCCTGTATTTGCAGTAGGCATGAAAAAGCTACAGATATGAATCTAAATATACCAAATTCAGATAGAAGTATTGCAACACAACTTAGTAATTTGAATAAGTCATACTATAGTGACCATGTGCCTATTGGGATCACCTTTCAGAATGGAGGGGAAATAGAATTAATAGGCCTGAAAGATTCAAATACTTATTTTAGATATGATGGAGTAATTTCGAAGACTTCATGGGTAGGTAAAAACGATGGGATATTATTTTATAACTACAACGATAATATAAAGTATGCTGATCATAAAAATATAGTTATGACAGAGTGGAGTGAAGATGCAAAAACAGATTTTGAAGTAGTGCTTGAAGTATTTGATACTAACAAGGATCAAATTTTCGATGATAAGGATGATAAATTTAATGATTTTTATATATGGCAAGATAAAAATAGTAATGGTAACGTGGAAGATGGGGAACTAAGATCATTGAAAGACCTTGGAATCAAAGCTTTTAATTTTAATGACTCTAAAATTGCTAGTGATGAGCAACAAGAGCAAGGGATATTAAATGTTGCTACAATTGAATGGAATGACGGTAAGGTTACTAATGCTTATGATTTGGTGTTTACTGCTGAACAAATAGTAATATAGTTTTATTACCTATCTAATTGGTGTTAGTTAAATGGTCTTTAAGCTAACACCAAATTTACCTTGTGTTTATTTTACACACTATAATTTAGCTTTGATTTTAGTATTTTTTTACGATTGATGAGAGAATATGTCGTGCTCCAGCCAACCCAATAAATCAAGTTTTGTTTTTGTTGGCAAAAATTTAAAACATGCTTCCGCAATCTCCATTTTATTTTCTCTTAATAACAAAAGGCACATTTTATCATATAATTGATGTAAATATTTTACATCTTGAGCTGCATAGTTCAATTGCTTCTTGTTAAGTGATAAAGCTCCCCAATCTGATGATTGTTGTTGCTTAGAAATTTTTACGTCAAGTAACTCACTACAAAGCTCTAATAAGCTATGATGACAAGTATAAGTTCTGCATAGCTTTGATGCAATTTTTGTACAAAAAATATTGTCTATATCAATCTCCAGGTATTTTTGAATAATTGCGACATCGAATCTGGCAAAATGAAAAATTTTGACTCTTGAGTTATCAGTAAGAAGCTTCTTTAAATTTGGGGCACTGTAATTTCTGCTCTTAAAGTGCACTAAATGAATATCGTTTAATTCGTCAGCTATTTGTAATAAACACAATCTATCTCTATGATTGTTTAAGCCCATAGCCTCAGTATCAATCGCTAAATCACCTTTTAGGTTTAAGTTACCTGGAATATCATCAATATGATATTTATAATCATATTGCATTGTTAGCCTTGCTTTGCTTTAAATTTAGGATTTTTCTTATTGATGACATATAATTTGCCTTTTCTTTTTATTAGTTTGCAATTTAAATCTCTTTTCTTAGCAGACTTTAATGATGATAATACTTTCATTTTATTTGTTAGTTCTTCAATTGAAGATACATAAATAGTACTTTTTTAAAAAAAATACAAGCTTTTTATAGACAAAAATGGTTTCTAAATATAGAAAATGAGTTTAAATTATAATTTAAACATTTTTTAAGCATTTTATATAATGAGAGCAATAGTTTTTCACAAAAAAACTGGCCCTTTTTTATTAAAGGATTTGATAAGCGATATAGAGGGCATTCAAGAGGTAATAGGTGATAGTGAAATATTAATTTTCAATATTTCAACGCTTGATAATGCTTCTAAACAAGATATTACATTTTTTCACAATCCGAAATACATAGAAAGTCTGAAAAATACCAAAGCTGGGGCTTGCATTTTAAAACAAGAAGATAAAACCTATGCTCCGAATGGAACTGCATCGATTATAACAAAAAATCCGCAATTTGTTTTTGCAAAACTAATTGATAAATTTTACCCTAAAAATGTAAGGTCTCACGCCATTTCAAAATCAGCTTTCATTAAGCCATCTGCAACAATTGGCAAAAATTGCTGCATTAGTGAAGGAGTGGTAATTGGCGAAAATGCTAAGATTGGTGAAAATTCATATATTGGCCACAACACCATAATAGGTGATAATGTTATCATCGGAGAAAATACTAGTATTGAATCTAATGTAACAATAATTTTTGCAATAATTGGGAAGAATTGCTCTATATATAGTGGGGTTAGAATTGGGCAGGATGGATTTGGCTTTATTCCTGGTGGCCCAAAAATAAGACAAGTTGGTATAGTTGAAATAGGTGATAACGTTGAAATAGGAGCAAATAGTTGCATAGATAGAGGGACCTTAGAAAATACTATAATTAAAAATAATTGCAAAATTGATAATCTTGTTCAGATTGGTCATAATGTTGTTATTGATGAGGGTACTATAATCGCAGCGCAAACTGGGATATCAGGTAGTACTAAAATTGGTAAAAGTGTTTTGATTGGAGGGCAGGTGGGTGTGGCTGGCCACTTAAATATAGCTGATAAAGTTATGATTGCAGGTAAGTCTGGAGTAGTAAATAATATCAAAGAAGGAGAAGTGATAGGAGGTTATCCGGCAATTAAAATAAATAACTGGCATAGGCAGAATATCTTTTTAAAAAAACAAATAATGAAATAAGAATATGAAAAGCGTATTGGACATTTCTGAAATAAAAAAAATACTACCACATAGATATCCATTCTTGTTATTAGATAAAGTGTTAGAATTGAATCTAAATAAAAACATTATTGCATTAAAGAATGTGACTATTAACGAAGATTTTTTTAATGGACATTTTCCTCAAAAACCTGTTATGCCTGGAGTATTAATTATTGAAGCTATGGCGCAGGCAGCGGCAGTTTTTGCATCAAAAAGTGTGAACGATAAAGATTTTAAGACTGAAAATCAAATAATATATTTTATGTCTATAGAAAAGGCTCACTTTAGAAAACCGGTGGTACCTGGTGATAGCTTGTATATTTGTGTTGAGCAGGTTCAAGCACGAAGAAATGTTTGGAAAATGAGTGGTGAGGCTAAAGTTGATAATGTTAAGGTGGCAGATGCTATTTTTTCTGCGATGTTGGTAAAAGAGTAAAATAGATAGATATGATTCATAAAACTGCAATTATTCAAAAAGGTGCTCAAATTCATTCTGAAGCGATTATAGGTCCGTATTGCACAATTGGAAGAAATGTTGAATTAGCTAAGGGTGTTAAGTTACATTCTCATGTTTGTATTGATGGATTTTCCTATATTGGAGAAAATACGGAGATATTTCCATTTGCTTCCATTGGCTACCCTCCACAAGACTTAAAATATAATGGTGAAGAATCAAGGGTAATAATAGGAAAAAATAATATTATTAGAGAATATAGCACCATAAATACAGGTACAAAACATGGAAATATGGAAACAGTTATAGGTGATAACTGTTTATTAATGATCAGCTCTCATATTGCGCATGATTGTGTTGTGGGGGACAATGTTATTCTTGCCAATAATGCAACTCTTGGAGGGCATGTGATTTTGGGTAACAACGTTATAATTGGTGGACTTGCAGCAGTTCATCAATTTGTTAGAATTGGGAAATTTGCAATTGTTGGTGGGGTAAGTGCTGTTGTTGAAAATGTTGCACCATTTGCAAGTGTCGCAGGTGATAGAGCTAAAATTGTTGGAATAAACATAGTTGGAATGAAAAGACATAACTATTCCAAGGATGCTATAAATAGTATTAAGAACATTTTTAAGGTAATTTTTGGTAAAGATATAAATAAAGGATTTGACGAAAGGATTAAGATAATTAAAAACAATTACGACAACGACGAATCTAGAGAAATAGTTAAATTTTTAGAAGAAGATGGTAAAAGAGGTTTTTGTATGCCAAGCCATAAATGGGAATTAAATGATTAATAGAGATTTTGATGGTATTGGTATAATTGCAGGCCAAGGATTGTTACCTAAAATGGTATATGATGAATGCATTAAAAAAGGCATTAGGTCAAAATTAATTGGGTTAAGAGGTGAGATAAATCAAAAAATTTTTCAGGATATTGTATATGATTCATTTAAACCATACGATATAAGCCAAATTTTTGATTATCTAAACAAAAATAACTTAACCAAAATTGTTATTGCAGGTAGGGTTAATAGAGCTAATTTATCAAAGTTAATTTTTGATAAAATTGGGATGAAAATATTCGCAGAGATAATTAAAACAGGATTCAATGATAATAACATTTATTTAACGATAATAAAATTTATAGAGGAATATGGATTTAAAATTATCTCTCCAAATGAAATAATTGAAGATATTTTAACGCAAAAAGGAAATATGACGAACGTTCCAATTGATGAGCAAATGAATATTGATATAAAGAGAGGAATAGACATTCTAAAAGGGATTATACTTTATGATGTGGGTCAGGCCCTTATTATTGACCAAAGTTTAGTGCTTGGAGTGGAGGCGGTGGAAGGAACTAACGAATTAATCAGCAGGTGTGCTAAATATAGAAATAGAAGTAGCGGTGGGGTACTAATCAAAATGTGTAAACCTCATCAAGATAAAAGAGTGGATTTACCTTGTATAGGGCCAGATACAATAAAAAATATTGCAAAATACACTTATAAAGGTATAGTTGTTGAAGCAAAAAAATCAATTATTCTTGCAAGTAAAGATACTATAGAGCTAGCTAATGAAAATAAAATTTTTATATACGGAGTTTAAAAATGTTCGATCCAATTGAAGATATAATTGAAGAAGCTAAATTAGGCAGACCTTTTATTATTACTGACGATGAAGATAGAGAAAATGAAGGAGATATAATTATTCCTGCTCAGTATATCACAACTGAGGTTATCAATTTAATGATTATGTTTGCAAGAGGGCTAATATGCGTTGCTATTGACCAAAAAATTGCTAATAAATTTGATTTAAAGCTACATCCAAGAAGAAATATAGATGAATTTGAAACAGCTTTTACTTATTCTATAGATTCTAGGCAGGGAGTGTCTACTGGAATGTCTGCTATAGACAAAGTGCATACTATTCAAAAATTGGTTAATGAAAATTCAACAATAGCAGATTTTAAAGTTCCTGGACATATTTTTCCTGTGGTTGCCAGAGAAAGGGGCGTCCTTGAAAGAAGGGGGCATACCGAAGCTGCAGTTGACATAGCAAAACTTGCAAAATTAAAGCCAGCGATGGTTATTTGCGAAATTATTAATGATGATGGTACCATGGCAAGAAGAAATGATTTGATTAAGTTTTCTAAGAAACACGGTATGAAGATTTCTAGTGTCGAAAAACTAGTTCAGTATATCAAGTAATGCAAAATGAACGATACCTCTAATACTATTATAATTGCATTTGACGGTACTGCTGCATCTGGAAAAGGTGCTGTTGCAAAATTATTAGCCGAAAAACTTGGGTATGACTACTTAGATACGGGCTTAATGTTTAGAAAAGTGGCATATTATTGCGATATCCAAAATTCAACATTGGATGACAATCATGTTGTAACAGAATTAATAAAAAAAATTGACTTTGATAAACAAATAGATTTAAGAGAACTTTATTCTGATAATATAAGTGATATTTCATCTAAAATAGCTACTTTGAAAAGTGTAAGAAATGCACTGCTTGACATTCAAAGAAAATTTGCAAAAAACAAGCAAGGTGTCGTAATAGATGGGCGAGATATAGGCACAGTTGTTTTTCCAAATGCAGATTATAAATTTTTTTTTGATGCATCGATTGAGGAAAGAGCAAATAGAAGGTATAAACAGTTGCAAAAAGACGGAAAAAGTATTAAACTATCATCAGTGCTTGAGTATCTTAAAATCAGAGACGAAAGGGACACAAGTCGTAATATCGCACCTTTAGTTAGAGCTGAGGGTTCTTTTTTGATTGATACGAGTAAGATCAGTATTGATGAAGTGCTAAAAATAGTATTAAAAAAGATTAAAAATAATTAATTATTAACGAAAAAAAGGACATGAATATAGAAAACGTACCAAATTTCTCACAAGAAAAATTTTCTCAATTATTGGAGGAAAGTTTAAAAAATCAACCGAAAGAGGGTTCTATCGTCACAGGCGAAGTAGTAAATATTTCAGGTGATACAATTTTCATTGATGTAGGTCTAAAAAGTGAGGGAAGGGTATCAATTAACGAATTTTCAAATAAAGATGAGCTTAAAGTAGGTGATAAGGTCGAAGTATATATTGATAGGTTAGAAGGAAGAAATGGGTGCACTCAGTTAAGTAGAGATAAAGTAGCAAAAGAGATGGCTTGGAATAAATTTGAAGAGCTGAGTGAAAATGATGGTAGCATTAGTGGAAAAATAATAGGTAAGGTCAATAAAGGTGGTTTTGCTGTGGATATTGAGGGTATATTAGCCTTTTTACCAGGTAGTCAATTAGATATTAGACCTATAAAGGATCCATCAGTATTAATGAATATTGAGCAACCATTTAAAATTTTAAAAATAGATAGAGAGCAAGGCAACGTTGTTGTATCTAGGAGAGCAATACTTGAAGATTCAAGAAAAGAGGCTAAAAATGAACTTTTAGCTGGTATTAAGGAAGGCATGATTTTTGATGGGGTAGTAAAAAATATTACTAACTATGGTGCATTTATAGATTTAGGCGATATTGACGGATTGTTGCATATTACAGACATTTCATGGGATAAAATATCACACCCTTCAGAAAAAATTACCTTAGGGCAAGAAATTAAAGTTATTGTTACAAAATATAATCCTGAAGTTCAAAGAGTTTCTTTAGGACTTAAACAACTTAGTGACAATCCATGGAAGGGTTTAGAGAAGAAGTATAGTATGGGTACAAAGCATAAGGGGAAGGTTATAAGCATTTCCGATTATGGCGTATTTGTTGAACTTGAAAAATCAATAGAAGGATTGGTTTATCTAAATGAAATTGATTGGAATACTAAAAATACTCACCCAACTAAACTTGTTAATGTTGGAGATGAAGTAGAAACTGTGGTATTGGATCTAGACATTGATAAGCATAGAATAAGCTTGAGTATCAAACAATGTACAGAGAATCCATGGAAAAAATTTGTTGATAAATATCCAGTTGGAACAAAAGTTAAGGCAAAAATCAAGAAAATAGTTGATTTTGGATTATTTGTTAATGTCATGGAAGAGGGTAAGGAAAATGATTTGGATGTATTAGTTCCGGCAGTTGAGATTAATTTGGATGATAATCCGAAAAATGCTTTGAAAAATTATAAAATTGGAGATGATATTGAAGGGGTGGTTTTAAGTTCTGATTTGGAGAGAGAGAGAGTTACTATAAGTATAAAACAGCTTGAAGAAAATAATTACAAAGAAATTACTGATAAACTAGTTAAGGCTGAAGTAGTAACATGTAAAGTTTTAGAGGTAACTAAGGATGGTCTATACGTCGAGGCTCCAGAAGGTGTAAAAGGTTTTGTGAAAAAATATGATTTATCTAAACATAAAGATCAACAAAAGCCTGAAAGATTTACTGTTGGTGATAGAATAGATGCAAAAATTATCTCATATGATAAAAGTAAAAGAATGTTGAATTTCTCAGTTAAAATTTTAGAAATTGCGGAAGAAAAGAAAGCAATTGCTGAATATGGATCTGTTGATAGTGGTGCTAGCCTTGGAGATATATTAGGTGCGGCAATTGAAAAACAGGAGAGAGACAATAAATAATAAATATTTAGCTTTGTTATTATAATGGGCTTAAATGTTTAAGTTTTTATTTTTGACTCTGTGGAATATTTTTGTTTCAGTGGTAGTATGTTTGGTTATAATAAAACTTTTATTACACTCTGCTGTACAAAAGGAGTTTGATAATTTCAAAGAAAATTTAGAAGCAAAAACTGAAAAAAAAATACGAAGAAATTAAGAAAAAACATTTATCAAATGATGGAATTAAAAAATTAAGGAAAAAGCTTTTTGATTAGTGCGGTACTATTATAAAGCTTTTACTTCTAATTTTTTTAATTGGCCAATATCATATTTTACTTGAGTTTCCCCATTTTTAAAAATGATGTAAGGATGAAGGGCTAGTAATAAGAAAAGTGATAGTAAAAGTTCTAAGAATAAAATAACTAACAACCTTGTACTAATACATAAAATTTATTAAGATTATTTATATAGAAAATCGATCAATATAATATAATTCTTTTTGCAATGGATATGAATTAGCAAATAATTGTCGAACTGAGGAAGAAGAAGAGATGGAGCAGTATCTCAAAGATGAAGAAAGTAATAGTGTTTATGGGGCTTATAAAAGAATAGCTTTAGAAATATATGCTTGTAGCTATGAGAATTACTTTGATAGTACTGGCATAAGAGATATTAAAAATATAGCTAAAGATGTATTTGCACAACACTTAACTGATTGTAATGCACTATCTTCAGTACCAGAAATATATCATAGCAGGATTTGCAATCCGTATGAGGAAAAAGATTATTTAATAATGTCTTATTGTTATGAGATATTAAATTTAGCACAGCAAGTCGAGTTTTGCCCTAGATTAGAGCATATAGAGCATGATGTTTTTCTAAAATATTTATAGAAGCGGGATTATCATCTCTTGTGGTGGCGGTAATTAAAGATATGTCCTGATGTTAAAGGAAAAAGGCAAAATAACAAGCTGTATAGAGCCCTCTTTTACATAATTATTTCCCCAATATTCTTTATTTATTAAATATCCTAGTAACATTTCACCTAAATTTTGATTTCTACTAGTTAAAACTATCGTTCCTATAAAATCTGAGGAACCTTTTTTAAATATACTAAAATAGATAGTAAACAGGGTGAATATAGATTGATTGATAATTTTGAAAAAATTAAGCATGACTTAGAGAAAAGCCACCATCCAGAATTGATCCAAAAGCTTAAAAAAGGTAAATTTATTATGCCCGGTAGCACTGTTATATTTAAAGATGACAAATATATATTAAATGACAAAGAAAAAAATGAAAAAAATTTTTTAATACAAAAAGTTTGTACAAAGGGTGTTTTAAATATGGAGTTCTGTAAACCAGTTTCTAATTCTAAATAGCCATTATCTAAAATAGCATTAAGACATTATTTATTAATAGAAGACACGATATTCTTATGGTATAACTTTCAATAAATATTAGTTTAACACATACTTACGTAATTATGCCGAAGTTAAAGATTAATAATATAGAAATTGAAGTTCCTGAAGGTTTTTCAGTTATTCAAGCATGTGAAAAAGCTGGAGTTGAAATTCCCAGATTTTGCTATCACGATAAATTAAAAATCGCTGGGAATTGTAGGATGTGTTTAGTTGAAATGGAAAGAGCACCGAAACCGGTTGCAAGCTGTGCACAAGTGGTGATGGAAGGAATGGTGATTCACACTAATACCCCTCTTGTAAAAAAAGCTAGAGAAGGGGTGATGGAATTTTTACTTGCCAATCATCCACTAGATTGCCCAATATGCGACCAAGGAGGAGAGTGCGATCTGCAAGAACAGGCGATGAAATATGGAAGAGCTGAAAGCAGATATAAAGAGGAAAAACGTGCTGTTAAAGATAAGGATTTTGGTCCTTTGATTCAAACGCATATGACAAGATGCATTCATTGTACACGGTGCGTTAGGTTTATTGAGGACATCGCAGGAACATATGAGTTGGGTGGTATTGGAAGAGGAGAGGATATAGAAATCACAAATTATATCGAAGGTGGCGTGAAATCTGAGTTATCAGGTAATATAATAGACTTATGCCCAGTTGGGGCACTAACTTCAAAACCATATGAATTTAAAGCAAGAAGTTGGGAATTGCATAAGACTCGTTCAATCGATGTTATGGATGCAGTTGGTTCTAATATTATCGTAAATACTAGAGGAAATGAGGTTATGAGGATACTTCCGTTTAATAATGATAATATTAATGAGGAGTGGATATCAGATAAAACAAGGTTTTTTTATGATGGTCTAAAATATCAGAGACTTGATAGACCAATGGTTAAAAGCAAAGATAGACTGGTAGAATGCAATTGGGATGTAGCACTTAGCACACTTGCACAAAAAATAAGTTCTACAAATGCAAATAAAATTGGCGCTATAGCAGGTGACTTGACTGATGTAGAAACAATGTTGGTAGTCAAAAACTATCTTGAAGCAATTGGTAGCGGAAATTTCGATTGTAGGCAAAATGGAAGTAAGCTATCAAACGAAAATAGGGCTAAATATGTTTTTAACACATCAATTAGTGGCATTGAGGAAGCTGATCATTGTCTATTAATCGGTTGCAATCCAAGGTATGAAGCTACAATGGTCAATGCTAGAATTAGAAAAGCCTATTTGAATAATAAGCTTCCTGTGGCTTTAATAGGTAATAAAGTTGACTTAACTTATCCTTATAAATTCCTTGGTAATAATCCATGGGCATTAAAGCAAATTACTGATAGTGATCATCCGCTGTGTGAGGATTTGAAAAAGGCTAAAAAGCCAATGATTATTTTTGGAGAACACTTAACTACTCAAAATGATTTTGAAGCCTATGAATATTTTATTACTAAATTACTCAACCAGTATGATTATCTAGATAAAAATTGGAATGGGTACAACATTCTTCATACAGCTGCTTCCAGAGTGGGGGGGTTAGACATAGGATTTATCGCAAATAATGCTGGAATGGATACAGAGCAAATTTTGCAAAAATGTGAAATAATCATTTTACTAGGAGCCGATGAAATAGATTTAAAAAAGATTAATCCGAAAGCCTATATTGTATATATTGGTCATCATGGAGATAAGGTAGCTGAAATTGCTGATATAATTCTTCCAGCGCCAGCGTTTACTGAAAAAAATTCTACTTATGTAAATCTAGAGGGTAGGGTGCAAAATACATACGCTACAATTGATCCACTTGGTGAGGCAAAGATTGATTGGGAAATTATTTTGGAATTAGCAAAGTTAACAGATATTGAGCTACCATATTCTAATCTTAATGAAATTAGAGATATTATGCGTAAGACCAATTCTGTTTTTAAAAATACTGGTAATTTAATTCGTAATGACTTAATCAAAAATCCACTAAAACAAAAAAATTTCACCAAAGATATATTTAATAATGAACCTTTAAATTATTACCTGGCCAATTCAATTTGTAGAAATTCTATAACCATGAGAAAATGCTCTCAGTTATAGTATTGGATTGAAAATATATAATTAAAACACATGGAATTGCTCAACATCATATCAAATAATCTTCTATCACCTGCTATTTTATTTTTTCTTTTAGGTATTATAGCTGGTGTGATTAAATCAGACTTAAGCGTGCCTACAAGTATAAGTAAATACTTAACTATCTATTTAATGATGTCTATAGGATTTAAGGGTGGTTGCAGTCTTTTATCAGATAACGAAATTAACTTACAAATGTTGTCCTTAGTAGTTACTGGAATAATGTTAAGTTTTTCTATTCCTTTTATTAGTTTTTGGTTGTTAAATTTATTAACTAAATTAGATAAACCCACAGCGGCAGCAGTTGCTGCACATTATGGATCTGTAAGTATAGTTACATTTGCAACAGCCGTATCGTTTATCAAATTTTATAATATAGAGCATAAGAGTTACATAATTTCGATATTAGCTATTATGGAGGCTCCTGCTATCTTATCAGGTTTATATATTGCACATAAAAAAGATCCTAAAACAAAAAATCATAAGAATGAAGAGAAGATACTTTACAGGGAAATTTTTACAAATGGTGCTATATTGTTATTGCTTGGCTCCTTCATAATTGGCTTTATCACTGGAAAAACTGGTTATGAAAAAGTGGAGGCTTTTTTAATAACTCCATTTAATGGAATTTTATGCCTATTTTTACTGGACATGGGTTTGATAGTTGCAAAAGAATTTCATCATTTTAAAAAATTGAATTTTTCTCTATTTTTATTTGGTATTTATATGCCGATCATCAATGCTTTAATTGGAATGATGCTATGTTATATCATCGGGGTTGATAAGGGCACAACTTTATTATTTACGGTGTTATGTTCTAGTGCCTCCTATATAGCAGTACCAGCTGCGATGAGATTGGCTTTGCCTGAGGCTAAAGCTGGAATATATATTCCTATGTCATTAGCGATTACATTTCCATTTAATATTATATTTGGCATACCAATGTACTACACAATAATATCCTTGATCTTTAAATAGTTTGAGATTGACAATCAAGAATTTTTAAGCTCTCGCGCTTTGTCTCTTTCCGAGTCCCTTTCTTTTATAACTTGCCTCTTGTCATGCTTTTTTTTGCCTTTTGCTATACCTAATAAAACTTTTGCGATATTTTTTTTATTAAAATATAGCGATAGTGGTATCAGGGTATAACCTTTACGTTTTATTAACCCAATTAATTTTTTAATCTCTTTTCTATGTAATAGTAACTTCCTTTGTCTCGTTGGAGAGTGCTTAAATGATTTTGCCTTATTATACTCTGGAATATTAGCTCCTAATATAAAAATCTCATTGCCAATGCTATGTGCATATGACTCATTAATACTAGCTTTTGAAAATCTCAAAGATTTAACCTCAGACCCAGCCAAAATAATTCCTGTCTCTATTTTATCTTCAATTACATACTCGTGATAAGCTTTTTTATTTTGAGCAATAATTTTAATGTCATCTTGAGGATTGTTCATTTAATTGGCGAATTTTTTAGCTACATTATCGAATTCTTTGATCTCCATAAGTAGTTGATTTAGGTCATCTATATGAAGCATGCATGAGCCATCACTTGGAGCAATATCTGGATTATCATGTGTTTCGATAAATAAAGCAGCTATTCCTATTGAAGTTGCTGCTCTTGCAAGGGGTTTTATAAATTGACGTTGTCCTCCACTCTGGTTACCAAGGCCACCAGGTTGCTGAACAGAGTGAGTTGCATCAAAAACTACTGGATAACCAGTTTCCTTCATTATTTCCAAACCACGCATATCATTAATTAATGTGTTATAACCAAAAGAAACACCACGCTCTGTCAGCAATATCTGTTCATTACCAGATAATTCAATTTTACTAATAATGTTTTTAACATCCCAAGGAGCAAGAAATTGCCCTTTTTTAATGTTGATAATTTTACCTGTATTTGCTGCTGTAATTAATAAATCGGTTTGCCTGCACAAAAATGCCGGTATCTGTAATATATCAACAACTTTTGCAATTATATTGCATTGTTCTGGAGAGTGAACATCAGTGAGAATTGGGCAACCAATTTCTTCCTTTATTTGAGCAAATATTGGTATTGATGCTTCTATTCCAATTCCTCTTTTTGCACCAATTGATGTTCTATTTGCTTTATCAAATGATGTCTTAAATATCAAACTCATTGAATGGGAATCAGCAATATCTTTAATAGCTTTGGCCATATAAAGTGCATGTTCCTTTGATTCCATCTGACATGGCCCTGCAATCAATACTAATGGCAGATTATTTGCGATTTTAATGTTACCAACGGCTATCTGTTTTAAATTATGCATATGCCTATGTAATTAAATGAGTTTAGAATTTTTCTATTTATATGCTAAATTAGCAGTTAGCTCAATATATTTTAAACTACAATTTTATGGTAAGAATGCCTCATTGGCCTAAGCAGTTTAGTGCAAATTTTATTGATTTAGGGCTTACAAGAACAAAAACCTTATTAAAAAGATTGGGAAATCCAGAAGAAACCATTCCTCCAGTAATTCATGTTGCAGGAACTAATGGAAAAGGATCTACTATTGCTTTTCTTAAAGCAATATTTAATGCAGCAGGATATATTGTGCATCAATATACCTCTCCACATCTAATTAGATTCAATGAACGTATTGTTATTTCTGGTAATGAAATTGACGATGAGCAGTTATATGAAGTTATTGAGGAATGTAGATTAAAGTCAGATGGGTTAGATTTAACTTTTTTTGAGGCTACCACAGTTGCTGCATTTTTAGCATTTTCAAAATTTCCTGCGGATATAGTATTATTAGAAACTGGTTTAGGCGGAAGGTATGATGCAACTAATGTTATGGAAAATATATTGATGAGTATCATAACCCCAATTTCATTTGATCACATGGAGTTTCTAGGAGAAACTCTATTAAAGATTACAAGTGAAAAAGCGGGCATAATAAAAAAAGATTCACCTTGTATTATTAGTTGGCAAGAGAATGAGATATTAGATTATCTAATTAAAGAGTGTAGAAAAATTAAATCAAAAAATTTTGCATGTCGAAATGATTGGGGATTTGAAAAAACAAAAAATGGATTTAAATTTATTGATTTTTCAATAGGGGAGGAGAGTGAATTTCCAATGCCAAATCTTAAAGGCATACATCAAATTATTAATGCATCGACTGCGATATGTGCTGCAAAGAAATTAAATCATTTTTTCAATATAACTAATGAGCACTTAAGGAAAGGAATAACCAGCGCTTCATGGCCTGCAAGAATGCAAAAAATTCAAAATGGGACGCTTTTATCCCTATTGCCTGAGAATAGTGAGGTATGGTTAGATGGGGCGCATAATACCGCAGGTGCTGAGATGATTGCAGCAACATTAACAACATTTTCTCAAATGCCTACTTTTTTAATTAACGGAAGAACTAGGGACAGAGATATAGAGGGATTTTTGCTACCATTTAAGAACATAGTTGAGTATGTTTTTGCGGTTCCAGTAGAATGGGAACCAAAAAGTGAAAATCCTAATAAAATTAAAATTTCTGCAGAAAGGCTCGGAATTAAATCAGTTGAATGTGTTTCTCTTGTAGAAGCAATGGATTTATGTGCTATAAAGAGCCAAGGTCAAGCAATAAGAGTTATGATTTGTGGGTCATTATATCTAGCAGGAGATATTGAAAATGCTTTTAAAGATTAATGTGAAATATGATTGGTAAAGAGTAGTGGTAAGTATTTATCTATCAAAGTTGATTCATCCAAAAAATGCTTGTATTTTTTAAAAAAAGTGCATTACTTTTATGAATAAACAAATGGTGGGGGTTGTTGATGCCATTAATTAATTTAGAACAGTTTAAAACATTATTTCCAGAAACAAAGGTTGAGATTAGTGATGAGCAGGTAAAGTGGTATGTGAAGGAAAATATTTATAAAGGTAGTGATCCAGTTTATGAAAATGGAGCTAATGAGCAAATGCAGCTGCTTATAGAAAAAGCTAACGAACTAGGCTTAAAGAATTTTAAGGACTTATTTAAACATGCAGAAAATAAGCAAATAAAAGAATCGGTAGAAGCAATTTTGTATTTATTGCAGGGCAAGGATATTTCGCTTTATCAAGACAGGACTTTTGAATGTGGACCTGGGACGCTTACAAATCTACAAAGTATTATATTTGATATCAAAGGAGTGCAATCATTACAATCAGTCGTATCACGGTATAGGAAAGAGATGTTAGAAGAGTTTGCAAAAGAGCTTTTGAAAAAGGGAGAGATGTTTTTCAAAAATACATTAGATATAAGCGATGGTATGGAGGTTCACAACGTCACATCTATTCTGAATGTGATTGCTGATGATTTTGGAGTCATCAAAGATATTAAAGATCCTTATGTTCATAATTTCACGGATAATGAGGTTATAAAGAAAATAAAAGATTATTATACAGAAGAAATTAAAAAATTAACTTCAGGTGATATCTCAGATGGGATAGTGGCTAAGCTTGAACAATCTCTTCTTGAATTCGATAAGTTTAGGATTAATGAGGAAGATTATGCCAATGGGTGGTACTTCAGAGAATTTTCAAAAAATGTAGAGAAATATGAAAATGAGATGTCAGGAATATTAGGTAATGACTCGCTATTTGCCAAAATATTAATGATGACAGATAGTGGAGTAGTCATAGGTTTTAAAGATAATTACAGAGATATATTAAAAGATTTTATTGCCCTATATCTGGATGATAAGAAAGTTATAGAATTGGATGAGGCAGAGAAAAAAGAAATCATAACAAAAGTTAAGATTGAAACAAGTAGCCCTTTTACCGAAGAAGAAATTAATGATGAGGTTTTGAAATATGCCATTGCTCATGATTTATGTATTAATATGGGCACTGCGCAAAGCGCCATAGATCCAGTGCGTGAATACCTAAATAGCGGCGATGTACAGAAGCGGCAATATGCAATAGATCATATTAAAAATAATTGCGATAAATATGGTGGCAATGCAACTGAGATTACAAGTCAGGTAGAAAATCCTACTAATGCATACTACACTTATTCAGATTTTATAACTCAGCGGAAGTTTGATAAGGCATCTGCTATAGCGAGATTTTTTGATAAATATAACGAAAAAGTAGCTAAATATGCATCACTTGATGAATCAGAAAAAGGAAATACTACACATATAATAGACTTGCTAAAGGGGGAGGAATTGAGGAAATTGAGGGAATATAACGCACAAAAAGAGGTGATATTGAGTAGGAATAAAGATGGAAAACATCCACTTGATACACTATTTGTGAATCCGTTATTCTCATCAATTACTTCCAATGATAGAGATAGCATTATGAGTATTTTAAGTGAAGCTAGAGAATGCACTATATTAAGGGAGGTACTGACTGCTAAAGATAAAAATGGATACACAGCGCTTCATCTAGCGGCTGACTCAGGCAATGCTGATGTGGTTGAAAATATTTTAGCTGCTATTGGCGATAATAAAGAGTTATTGAAAGAGATGCTGAATGTTAAGGATAGATATGGAGAAACAGCGCTTCATCTAGCAGCTAAGTCAGATAATGCTGATTTGGTTGAAAAGATTTTAACTGCTGCTAACGACGCTGAAGTGCTAAAAGATCTACTGACTGCTACGGATGTAAATGGAGACACAGTGCTTCTTTCTGCAGCTAAGTCAGATAAGGCAGATGTGGTTGAGAAGATTTTAGCTGCTATTGGCGATAATAAAGAGCTATTGAAGGACATGCTGACTGCTAAGGATGAAAATGGAGACACAGTGCTTCTTTCTGCAGCTAAGTCAGATAAGGCAGATGTGGTTGAGAAGATTTTAGCTGCTATTGGCGATAATAAAGAGCTATTGAAGGATTTGCTGACTGCTAAGGATAAAAATGGAGCCACAGCGCTTCATCTAGCAGCTGAATCAGACAGAGCTGGTATTGTTGAGAAGATTTTAGCTGCTGCAAAGAAGCAAGAACTATTGAAAGAGGTGTTGACTGCTAAGTTTGATGATGAATACACAGCGCTTTATCTAGCAGCTGTAGAAGGCAAAGTAGATGTGGTTGAAAAGATTTTAGCTGCTATTGGCGATAATAAAGAGTTATTGAAAGAGGTGCTGACTGCTAAGGATAAAAATGGAAACACAGCGCTTCTTCCTGCAGCTATATCAAATTTAGTATCTTGGTTAGATAGGGCAGATGTGGTTGAAAAGATTTTAGCTGCTATTGGTGATAATAAAGAGCTATTGAAGGAGATACTGACTAAGTATCAAGATGTAAAAATATTGCTTCATCTAGGCATCTAGGTCAGGTAAGGCAGGTGTGGTTAGCAAGATTTTAGCTGCTATTGGCGATAATAAAGAGTTATTGAAGGAGATACTGACTGCTAAGGATAAAAATGGAGACACAGTGCTTCTTTCTGCAGCTAAGTCAGATAAGGCAGATAAGGCAGATGTGGTTGAAAATATTTTAGCTGCTATTGGCGATAATAAAGAGTTATTAAAAGAGATGCTGAATGTTAAGGATAGATATGGAGAAACAGCGCTTCATCTAGCAGCTAAGTCAGATAATGCTGATTTGGTTGAGAAGATTTTAACTGCTGCTAACGACGCTGAAGTGCTAAAAGATCTACTGACGACTGTTACGGATGTACATCGCACAGTACTTCATTATGCAGCTGAATCAAACAATGCTAATGTGGTTAGCAAGATTTTAGCTGCTATTGGCGATAATAAAGAGCTATTGAAGGACATGCTGACTGCTAAAATTAAAAATGGAAAGACAGCGCTTCATCTAGCAGCTCAGTCAGGCAAGACTGGTGTGGTTAACAATATTTTAGCTGCTATTGGCGATAATAAAGAGCTATTGAAGGATTTGCTGACTGCTAAGGATAAAAATGGATACACAGCGCTTCATCTAGCGGCTAACTCAGGCAATGCTAATGTGGTTAACAATATTTTAGCTGCTATTGGCGATAATAAAGAGTTATTGAAAGAGATGCTGACTGCTAAGAGTAATGATGAAAGCACAGCGCTTCATTATGCAGCTGAATCAAACAATGCTAATGTGGTTAGCAAGATTTTAGCTGCTATTGGTGATAATAAAGAGTTATTGAAAGAGGTGTTGACTGCTAAAATTAAAAATGGAAAGACAGCGCTTCATCTAGCAGCTAGGTCAGACAATGCTGATTTGGTTGAGAAGATTTTAGCTGCTATTGGCGATAATAAAGAGTTATTAAAAGAGATGCTGAATCTTAAGGATAAATATGGAGAAACAGCGCTTTATTTTGCAGTTAGGTCAGGCAAGTCTGGTATTGTTGAGAAGATTTTAAAGGTAGCAAAAAACCTTAATATATTGGGAGAGGTAGTTGGTGGTTTGGTGGATTTGGTGGCTGAGTCAGGCAATACTGATGTGGTTAGCAAGATTTTAGATGCTATTGGCGATAATAAAGAGTTATTGAAAGAGGTGCTAATTGTTAAGAATGAAGATGAAAAAACGGTGGTTGGTTTGGCGGTTACTAGATTTGCCACTGTTCCCACTGATACATCACTTGGTAAAATTTTTGAGGTAGCAAAAAAGCTTGATATATTGGGAGAAGTAGTTGGTGGTTGCGGTGATTCTTTCAGTTGCTTGTTCATAAAAAATCCAGTTCGAATTAGTGATAATATAACTTTATGCTCGTCCGATTACTTTGTTAAAGAGTGTAAGGATTTAGTTACTCCTGCAAAATGGAGCAATCTGGTGCCTAGTATTTGGGTTAAAAATACCTCAGAGACTGGAACGTATTGGAAAGAAAGGGACGCTTTGATTGAGAAAGTAGTTGAGAAATATCTAACCGATCACAGGTACATTAAAACAACTGATAAAGATGGTAACCAGACATATTTGATTACAGAGCAAATAGACAAGATAAAATCTGAGATAAGAGATAATATAGCTTCGCACAAAGAAGAGATAACGCAGTTTTTAAACGAGAAGGGGCATTACAATGTGCAACCAAAGATAATCAAAGAGGAGCTTGAAAAAAGAGATAAAGAAGGAAAAAGCTTTGTTGAGAAGCTTCAAGAGAAGAAGAGCATATCAGATACTTTTATGCCCTTTAATGTGAAGTGAACCACAAAAAGTGTGAATTTGTAGTGGAGGAAAAAGACACTGAAAATGCAGTAACATTATCAGAATATAATACTGAGTGGCCTTTGCTATTTAACAAAGAAAAAGATTTTTTAATGAAAATTATTGGGCGCTATCTTATCGGCAGTATAGAGCATGTTGGTAGCACAGCGGTGCCAGAACTCACTGCGAAACCAGTGATAGACATAATGTTTGGTGTTAAATCCTTAAAGTATTCTAAACCCGTAATAGAATTGCTGGTAAAAAATGGCTATAATTATTTCCCATATAAACCAGATGTAATGCATTGGTTTTGCAAACCATCTCCTATTTTTAGAACGCACCACCTTTATTTAGTGCCTTATGAAAGCGACTTATGGAAACAAAGAATAAAATTTCGTGATATTCTGCGAGCAGATTCTAAAGTAGCATCCAAATACGTTGAATTGAAAAAAGCATTAGCTAAGCATTATAAAGAAGATCGCGAAGCATATACTGAGAGCAAAACAAATTTTATTCAGAATGTTTTAAATATGAAATAAGGATGGGGGTTTAAATATTCGAATTAATTCTATTTTCTATTTCACTTCTAAAATGCCTAACCAGTCCTTGAATAGGCCATGCTGCCGCATCACCTAATGCACATATTGTATGTCCTTCAATTTGTTTTGTTAGTTCAATGATCGAATCAATTTCTTCTATTTTTGCATCGCCTCTAACCATTCTATCCATTATTCTATATAACCAGCCTGTACCTTCCCTGCAAGGGGTGCATTGCCCACAAGATTCATGCATATAGAATTTTGATAAATTAGCTATAGCTTCTATTATGTCGGTGGATTTATCCATTACTATAACACCTGCGGTTCCAAGTGCAGTATTGGCTTCTTTTAGACTATCGAAATCCATTAATACATCTTCACAAACATTTTTGGGAATTAAAGGAACTGATGAACCACCTGGAATAACTGCAAGTAAATTATCCCACCCACCTCTAACTCCTCCTGCATGTTTTTCTATTAATTCCTTTAGTGGTATAGACATAGATTCTTCAACATTACAAGGTTTATTAACATGCCCAGAAATGCAAAAAACTTTTGTTCCAGTATTTTTAGGTCTGCCAATAGAAGCAAACCAGTCAGCTCCACGCTTTAGAATTTCTGGCACAACTGCTACCGTTTCAATATTATTCACTGTAGTAGGGCATCCCCATACGCCAACTGCAGCAGGAAATGCTGGAGGTTTAAGTCTTGGCATGCCTTTTCTGCCCTCCAAACTGTTTAGTAAAGCTGTTTCCTCTCCACAAATATATGCACCTGCTCCTCTATGAATATAAACATCAAAATTGATTCCAGTTTCTAAGATATTTTTACCTAAAAATCCTTTTTCATAGGCCTCCTCAATAGCCCTTTTGAGAATAATATATTCATTGTAATATTCTCCACGTATATATATGTATGCGGCTTTTGCTCTTATTGCTATTCCTGAAAGAATGCTTCCCTCAATTACTCTATGTGGTTCATAACGAATTATATCTCTATCTTTACAGGTTCCAGGTTCACTTTCATCAGCATTTACTACTAGGTAAGACGGTTTACCACTTTTTGATTCCTTAGGCATAAACGACCACTTCATACCTGTTGAAAATCCTGCACCACCACGTCCCCTTAAATCCGATTTTTTAACTTCTTCTATTATATCATCAGGAGATTTTTTTAGATTGTTTTTATAATTATGCCAAATCCCTCTTTTAATTGAAGCTTGTATATCAAACGACATTTTTCCATCCAAATTGGTGAAAATTTTGTCATCTTTCTTAAGCATAATAACACTATTTTATTTATAATTTGCTTAAGCTTACCATTTTATCAAAATAACTAAAGCAAAATATTCATTAAAAATTATTTAGGTGCTACGCATACATTAAAAAAAATACTTGAAGATGCATTTAGAACAGAATGATATCTAAAAAACTACAACTTACCTCAGTGTACTCAATAAATATTTTTCCTCATTTTTTGCGAAGCAACCTAATTAACTTTAATTACTTATTAACTTTATTCTTTAATAATTGGCCTGATGAAAACCTAACATATTTTTTAGCAGGTACTGTTACTATCTCTCCACTTCTTGGAGTTTTAACTTGTCTTTTAGGTAACTTTTGAATTTTAAATGTGCCGAAACCCACAAATCTTAAAACATCTTCCTTTTTTAAGGCATCTCCAACACACTCAAATACTACATCAACAACTTTAGAAGTATATATTTTAGAACACTCTAACTTTTTAGATAGCATAGTTATAAACTCACTCTTATTCATTTTGACCTCGAAATTCAAATTAATACAACTAATAATATTGGTAACATGTACAAAATGGTAAGTAAATAGTATTTAATCTTAAAGGTATTTTTAAAAAATTTTGATTTATCTAATTTAATTAGCTAGATTTACTAGATAATATTTTATGAATAAAGTGATGATGATAAAAATAAAATCAAAAAAATCTAACGTCTCAAAAAAGTTAATAGTATTAATAATTGTTCCAATAATTTTATTAGTACTAGGATTGTATTATTCTTATTTTAACGATAGATATGTGTCTACAGATGATTCATATATTAAAGCTGCAAAAGCTTCAATTAGTGCAGAGGTGCAAGGTAAAGTGATCCAAGTAAATGTAAAGGATAATGCACAAGTTGCAAAGGGCGATGTTTTATTCAAAATTGACGATTTACCATATAAAATAGCCTTGCAAGATTCTATAGCCAATTTAGAAAAATCAAAAGACTACGTTAATAGTTTAAAAGCATTATATGAGCAAAATATAGCTGAACTTGCAAAAATTGATGAAAATATATCGTATTTCGAAGGGGAGTATCAGCGCTATATGAAATTGGAACAAAAAAATGCTACGTCCGAAAAAGCACTGAGTTTTGCTCAACATAACTTAGAAGAGGCTATCAAACAGAAAGATATAGTATTAAAACAGATAAAGGAGACTAATGCAAAGTTAGATGGAAATCCAAATTTGCCGGTGAATCAATATTCTTATTATCTTGAAGCACTCAGTGGGTTATCCGGAGCACAACTTAATTTAGAGCGTACAGTGGTAAAAGCACCTTTTAATGGTAGAATTGCAAATTTTACTATTCTTCCAGGAGAATATATAAATGTTGGTGCTCCATTATTTTTTATAGTTGATTATGCAAATATATGGGTGGAGGCTAATTTTAAGGAGACTGACATTAAAAATATAAAGCCGAATCAAATTGCTTCAGTAGAAATTGATACATATCCAGGTAAGAAATTTGGTGCCAAAGTAATCAGCATTACACCAGCAAGTGGTTCAGAATTTTCACTATTACCTCCAGAGAATAGTTCTGGAAATTGGGTCAAGGTGGTTCAGCGTATTGAAGTGCGTTTAGAATTAACTGATATACCTGATGATGTACGTCTGTTATCAGGCATGAGTGCCTATGTAAAAATTGATACAGAAAATGTAAAATAAATAATGGTTATTATAGAGTGAGGGATTCTTTGGTGAAATCAAATTATAGTAAAGAGCTGATTACTTTATTTGTGATGATCACAACAATTATGCAAGTTATGGACATGACTATAGCAAATGTTGCTCTACCATATATGAAGGGTAGTATCTCAGCCACACAGGATCAGATATCATGGGTATTAACTTCATATATTATTGCGGCAGCAATTATGACACAACCAGTAAACTGGTTTGTAAGTCGTTATGGAAGAAGAAAAATTTTTCTTGTTTCAATTATAGGATTTACCATATCATCAATGTTATGTGGAATGGCTTTCTCTATAGAAGAAATGGTGATATATCGTATTTTACAAGGGATATTTGGCGCTGCATTGGTTCCATTATCACAATCTACATTATTGGATATAAATTCCAAAGAAAATCGTGGATCAGCTATGGCGATTTGGGGTATGGGAGTGATGGTTGGTCCAATAGTAGGACCGGTATTAGGAGGGTACTTAACAGAATATTATAATTGGAGATGGGTGTTTTATATCAATGTTCCATTGGGAATTATTGCATGCTTGGGAATAATATTCTTTTTACCAGATAGTAAAAAAGAAAAAAACGACTTTAGTACTATTGGGTTTTCCTTGCTAAGTATAGCAATTGCATCACTACAACTAATGTTAGATAGAGGGCAACAGCTAGATTGGTTTAATTCGCATGAAATAGTAATTTATTTTGGACTGACAATTTCATCACTGTGGATGTTTATAATTCACACAAGATATTCTAAAAACCCCTTTATAAGCATAGTTTTATTTAAGGATTTAAATTTTATTATAAGCGTTTTACTAATATTTATAGTTTCAGTGATTTTTTTAGCTACGTTGGCATTATTACCTGCTTTTATGAGTTTAATGGGTTATTCAGTTTTAGACGTTGGTATTTTAATTGCTCCAAGAGGTGTAGGAACATTTATAGCTATGGTTATTATAGGTAAATTGATTAATAAAGTTGATCCAAGATTATTAGTATTATTAGGGTTAATATTAACTGTCATTGCACTTTATAAAATGTCTGAATTCACTACTTTTGTTCCTCAAAATATGATGATTATTACTGGCATAATTAATGGGCTGGGTCTGGGATTTATATTTGTACCTTTAAGCGCGGTTGCTTTTTCAACTTTGCCACATAAAAATAGGGTAGAAGCTACATCATTTTTTAGCCTAGTTCGTAATATTGGTAGTAGTATTGGTGTTTCAATAGTTACAACATTGTTAATAAGAAATACGCAAATTAACCACGCATATTTATCAGAATCTATAACCTCAAGCAAATTTTGGATGATGAAACATTATTTGCCGCAATTCATACAGCAAAATGATTCCATCGTATATAGCATCTTAAATAAAAACATGAATCTACAGGCTATGACTATAGGTTATATAGATAATTTTAAAATTATGATGATTTGTGTTATAGTGTCAGCGCCACTAATATTATTGTTACGTAATCCACATAAAAAGTAGATAATTTACATGAGAGATAGAAATTAATTTTCCATAATATACATTATCATGCCAATATGATACAGCATCACAATTGGTCCAATGATAACTGAATTGTGGTTAATTAGCTTGTAAATTATTAGCGGTCAAAACCCTCATTTTAAGTATTTTATCAGGATTAATAACTTTTCCGTTATATTCTGGATTACCTTTTTTAATCATATACCATCATTTAGCATAATGAAAAATTGACTATTAGCACTATTTGGATCTTCACTTCTAGCCATTGATACTACGCCTCTTTTATGAGCAATATCATTAAATTCAGCATTTAAATTCTCCTGTGCACTTCCACCAGTACCATCACCATTAGGATCTACCGTTTGTACCATAAAATTATCTATGACTCTGTGAAATTTAAGGTTATCATAAAATTCTTCATCACATAAATCTTTAATTCTTTGAACATGTTTGGGAGCTTTGTCAGTATATAGTTCAATAATTACTGGACCATATGTAGTATCCATTTGAATAAAGTCTTTTATTTTATTTGTTGCGTGTGCTTTTGACATCATTAACATTGCCATTAAAAGTATTAATAATTTTATTAAAATTGATTTAGATTTAATTGTTTTACGCATAAGTTATTATCTGTTAGTTTTTTACTAAAATAAAAGGTACTTTATTTGAGAAAACCTAAAATACTAAAATTATGAAGAATAAATATCTAAGTAAAATCAAAAAACTAAATAAAGTACAGTTTGAAGTTACTCAAAATAAAGGCACTGAAAAAGCTTTTGCCAATCAATATTGGAACCATAAGGAATATGGAATTTATGTAGATATAATATCTGACGAGCCCCTTTTCTCTTCATTTGATAAATTTGATTCTGGTTGTGGTTGGCCTAGTTTTACCAAAAGCTTAGATCAATCAGAAATTATCTTGCAAGATGATCTATCTCATGGCATGAGGCGCACAGAAGTATTAACTAAAACATGCCACTTAGGGCATTTTTATTCAGAAAGAGGAATCAGAAAAATATTGATGAATTACACAAAATCAGCTGGAATGGACAGGTCTATATCTCCACATAAATTACGACACTTTTTGTTTACATGGATGAAAAAGCAAGGGGTTGATGATGCTTTAATACAACCTTATTCTGGACATGATTCAAGGAAATCATTAGAAATATATTCTAAATTATCAATAACAGATGCGCAAAATGAATATAACAAAATTATTAACAATTTTCCAGTATGAGTGCCGCATCTTTTTATACTAAATGGAACCTCATTGCCATTTCCGAACGTTTATTAACCTGGGGCCCAATACTTAAGAATTATTTTGTCTCATTCATATATTTACAGTTATGGATGCCGATATATGCGATATTATTTGTAGTATTTGCATCGCAATATCAATCAATGGGAGCAGAAGTAAATGGTGTGACCTGGAATAATTTTACAAAAATTAGGTCAATTAACCATGAGATAGCATTATTATCGGGTTATATGATATTCTTTACGCCATTTATTGCAGGGTTAGTGCTTAAAATGGGATTATCATCACTTGGATCATTATCTACATCGATGTTTGGAGCGCAACAACAAGAAGCAGCACGGATTGCATCTGACATAGTTAGAGGGAATTATAGTACAGGCAATATGAATATGGACAATCATAGTTACAATAATTTATCAGCAAATAAGCATAATGATAATTATGAATATATGACTGGCATAAAATCATATAACAGCATGTCAGGAGCTAGAGTTAGTGAGTATGCAGATGGTAGTAGTTCAATGGATATGAGTCCTGCAATAAATAATGCTGGTGGATTAATATCTATAGATTGGGGTTCGCATATGGGTAAGAAATTAGATAATAGTATAAGTAATTCACAAAGTGATATGACAAAGAGCAGTAGTGATTATTTAGAAAGTGCGTCTAATGCATATTCAACGTTACTTGGATACAATCAGAGCTTTGCTAAGGGGAGTGGTCAATATAAAGATTTCCAAGATAGCTTGAGTAACGACCAAAGACAATCATTCCAGGATGCTAGTAGATTAATAGATCAGACTTCACAGAACTTTAACATATCTACAGATGATGCACTGAAATTAAGTGTAGGAGCTAGTCAGGGGATAGGATTTGACATACTTATTGCAAAAGGAGGATTTAGTGTAGGCGCTGATGCTAGTAAAACAAGTAATTTAAGGGAGGCATATGAACATATGCAATCTTCAAGTAATTCTAAGGAATATAGTGATAGTTTAGGGAAGATGCAGTCATATCTAAGGAGCAATAGTAGCAAAGATCATTTTACGCAAAATCAGGATTTTTATGATTCGCTTAAGAATGATTTTGTTAAATCACAAAATGCTAGTAAATCATATCAAGAAGCGCAGCAGAGGTATGATAGTTATTCACAACAAAGGAATGAATATGCTGAGCAATCACAGAGGATTAATGAGAATCTAACTCCTAAATTCATGGAATGGGTTAAGTTTAAGAAGGGTAATGCGGGAGCAGAGGAAATATTTAAAAAAGGAGATGCTGGCACGTTATCATCACTTGCAAATAGATTTATAGAGGATAATGGTCTTAATAGTCCTATTAACTCAACTACATATAAGTCAAAAGAGCACAGCAATAATCCTGATTCCGCGTTTATGGGTCAATCATTTTTTAGCTCAGGATTTGGAACAGCTTCTAAGGCTCAGGGTGAAAGTGTGAGCGATACAGTTAACGAGAAGTTAAGTGGTGGTATTAATGAAGATGGTCTTGATAAGAAATATGAGAGTAATGTTGGTAAGGCAGTAAAGAAAAATATAGAGGATAAAAAGGACCTAAATTCAAAAATTGAACAAAAAGATGCTGTATTACAACCAATAGATACTAGAAATGATGCTAATAACAACCAACAATCAGTAACTAATAATAGTTCATCTCAAAATAATGAAGCGCCAAATAATCCTGATAATATAAATCCAGCAGGACAAAGCTCTATTAATTCACAGGTTGATTCAAATGAGAGTAAAATAGATGGGGAAAGTAATAATGTTGAAAATAAATCAGAGGCTCCAAAGACTAATAATAGACCTAGGGAATTCGAATCAAATTACCAAGCTCCTAATGCTTTTGCAGGTAACATTCATAAAACCGTGGGACAAAAAGGATTAGACACAGCAAATGAAGTAGATGACAATCAATTTGATACAAAGAATCAGTTAGGTGGAAAGAAGGGTGTGGTTAGCAGTAAGCAAAATGAATTGGATGCAAAATCTAAGGATAAGATTAATAAGGGCATCACAAAAAACATAGGTGGAAGTATATATCAGAATGCAAAAAATAATGTAAGTGGTAATGTTACTGCAGTAAAAAACACGTACTTTTCTGTAACTGGTCAACCAGAGAAAAAACAGGAATATAGTAAAATAGATAAACCTGCAATCGATATAAGTGGTGAGGATTTAAAAATACAAGACAATAATGATAAAAATCAAAAAGTTAGCCCTCAAAATATAATAAGTAATAATCTAATCCAAGCCAATCAAGCCTCTTCAAGCGAAATTAAGCAGGATTATGAGATAGTGGATAAAAGTAATAATTCTCAATCAACCCAGAATAGTGCACTCAAGCAAAACAAAAATCTGAGCAGCAAAACACAGAATGAAGACAAGAATATTGCTAATTTGAACAATGCAGAAAACAAAGATAAGGCTACGCCAAATTTGCTAAAGCAGAGTTCTAATAATGCGACTTCTCAGCAAGGCACTCTAAAAAAAAATATGAGCGCAGATAAGAGTGGCAAAAAAAATAATAAAAATGAGGATAAATAGCAATGTCATATAGAGCTAAAAAAATATTAACTGTAATTCTATTTTTGTTTTTCGGAACTATGGTTTTTTCTAAATCAATGAGGTCATTTTTTGCTGATGATACTATGAAGTTAATTACAGAGCATAAAGATAAGATAGACACTGTAGGAGCGAAGCATAAAAGTTATGTAACAAGAAAAATAGATGAAGCTAGAAAAATGTTTGATGAGTTAGATGATGGAATGAGTCAGTACAAATATAATAGTCAAATTAGAGAAGATAAACATTTTTGGGAGACAAAAAGATTAGGTGATTTGGAATATAAAAACCTAAGGAATCAATATTTAGATATATTTGCAAGAGAAGAGCAGAAATTAGAAAAAGTTAAAAAAAACATTAATAGAGGAAGGAATTGCAGAAACTAATTTTATCAAAGATGAAAGATATAGAAGAGCTATAGTATATGCATTTGAGCAAATAGGATTTATGTTTAGTACACATAATGTTAAATTTTTTACAGACTGTGATTACTTTGGACGTGGGAAGACTTATGGTAGATATGAGCCATGCAATGATCATAGAAATCATAAATCCAAGCAATATTTTGATGATGAGGATGTAGTAAAAACATTAAGCTCTATAAACCAACTAAAGAGAGAGCTAGGGAATGCATTTTTAATCAGTGATGAAAGAGAAAGAGTTAATAGAATAACTGTGCTTCATAACAATATATCATCTATATATTTTACAGAAATAGAAGGAGATAATGAAATAAGACTTGCGAGATATGCCACTGAAAATGCAGCTAATGCGTTACTTCCTTATAAGGAATTTATATTTGAAATATTGAATGCGCAAAAGAACATAAGTAAAAGTGAGGCTGATAAGTTTTTAAAGCAATTAGTATGGGATAGGTGTATCGGCAATATTAAAGTAGAATTAGAGTACAATGAAGAAGAGGCATATAAATTTTGTGATGAAAGAGTTAATCATCATATAGAAGCACTTCATTCATCAACCTACATTCCTATCAAATATTGCCACTTAGACTACTACGTGAGTGGTAAAACATTAATAAAATTTTTAAAATCATATAAAGATTTTGGAGTAAATGAAAATGAATGAAAACTATAAACTAGACCAAAATTACGGCACATTAGTAGCAGATTTAAAAAAGAGAGTAGCAGAATCAAGGTATAGAGCTACTTTAAGCGTGAATAGAGAGTTAGTTCTGCTATATCACCATATAGGTCAGCAAATACTTAAATCTCAAAAAATTCATGGCTGGGGTGCCAAAGTAATAGAGCAGCTATCTAAAGATTTATATTCGGCATTCCCAGAGATGAAAGGATTTAGCTCTAGGAATTTAAAATATATGCGTAAATTTGCAGAAGAATATCAAGATCAGCAAATTGTGCAACAGCTTGTTGCACAATTACCTTGGGGTCATAATGTTGTTTTACTGGATCGAATATCAGACAGAAGAGAACGAGAATTTTATATAAAAGAAACAATCCAATATGGATGGTCTAGAAATATAATGGTGATGCAAATAGAGAGCAATCTTTACATGAGGCAAGGAGGAGCAGTTACAAACTTTGATAAGAGATTACCTAATCTACAATCTGATTTAGCAGTAGGATTAATGAAAGACCCATATTGCTTTGATTTTCTAAGCTTAGGCAGGGATGCCCATGAAAGAGAAATAGAAAAAGGCTTAATATCACATATGCAAAAGTTTTTGCTTGAGCTCGGCGAGGGATTTGCGTTTGTAGGTAGTCAGTATCATCTAGAAGTTGGTGGTCAAGACTTTTTCGTGGATATGCTCTTTTATCATTTAAAGCTACGCTGCTATTTTGTGATAGAGCTCAAAAATACAGCATTCAAACCGGAATATTCAGGGAAGCTTAATTTTTACTTATCAGTTATAGATGATAAATTAAAGCATAAAGATGATAACCCATCAATTGGTTTAATTTTATGTAAGTCTAAAAATAAAGTAGTAGCAGAATATGCGCTTAGAGATATAGAGAAGCCTATAGGGCTATCTGAGTACAAATTACCTGAAAAAATTATTGAGAAATTGAAAGCTACTCTACCAAGTATAGAAGAGCTTGAGAAAGAGTTGTCAAAAGATATAGAAGAAGTAGAGGATGTTGAAAATGAATAAAGAAAAAACAATAAATTCGGCAATTAAGATGCTTTCAAAATTAAAGTCTAATCCAGATAAAAAAGGGGCTGGGAAGCATAAAAAATCTAGAAATTCAGGATTTAGTTTAAGAAAGTGGTTAATTATATTGTTTGTATTATTTGGACTCTTTACGGTTGTAAGGATATATTACGCAAAAGGCATATTTAATACACTGATAGAGCTTTGGGAGAATGCAGGAGTAGATATTGGAGCATTTGATGAAAAAGATACTAGAAGATATCAAAGAAAGCAAAGAGAAGCAGTGCTTATGAAGAAAGAGGGAGAAATCAAACAAATGCAAGAAGAGGAGGTGAAAGCTAAGAAAAGCATTTATCAATTAAAAGACTCATATTTAGAGTTACAAGATGAATATAGTAGTTATGTAGATACTGAGGGCTATTATAAAAAAGGAGTAGTTAAAACAGAATATAATAAATCAGTAATAAAAAAATATCGTGACAAACAGTATGAGCTGGTAGCAAAACTTGAAGAGTGTGAGTACTTGATAGAAAATACAGTCAGGACTCATATTAAAAAGGCAAAAAATTATCATAAAGAGATAGAAGAAATTAAAGTACAGATAGGAGAGTTAGCCCTAAAAGGACAGAAAGGATTAAGTGAAGAAGAGATAGATAAATTAGACACCCTGGCTGGTAGAATAAAATCTATCAATAAATGGCAGTTAGTTACAGATAGGGAAAAATTAATACTTGCATTTTTTGAAAGTAATCAAGCTGTAGTAAACAATTGTCCATGTGTATTTATGATAAGTCAATTATGGGGAGAGCTGAGGAAAGATAAATATTTTATGAAAGAAATAGTGTCACTAAGGCTTAAAATGCATATGCAGGAATATATGCATACTATTTGGAAGATGGAAATTATGGAAAATAAATTAAATTAATCAGAGGTATTAGCAATGTCAGAAGTAAGATTATCACTAAGAATTAGTGAGAATGAAAAAAAGGTAATAGCTAAATTAGCGGCTGCAAATAATATGACAGAGACGGAATATATAATCTATCGAACGTTGACAATAAATCCGCAAAATCCAGATAACATTGATAATGAGTATTGTTATGAATTTCCAACAAAAGAACAGCATGAATATTTTCAAGTTGTAGCTCTTGTAGAATTAAGAATGATGATGGAAAATTTAATGATGATGGAGTATGCAGATATTTGGGATGAATTAAAAGCAAAAATGATTAGGGAATCACAGGGTAAACTTAGTAGAGGCTCGTACCGCAAAATAAAAGTAGAAAAATAGAGTGGTATAAATGGGTAATTTTGTAAGAGGCGGACAGTTAATAACGCATTCATTTAGAATGAATTATCAGGTATGGAAAATACTGATGCGATGTGTTTTAGCGATAATGTTATGTGGAGTTTTTTATACATTTTATAATGACATAGGCACATATGATTGGAAGAATGTGCCAGGATATATAAAAAAAGAGGTGGCATTTTTTGATGAGGCAGTAGTTACATATTATACAGAGTATGGGTATAAACATGAGCAAACGAAGAAGTTTGCAAAAAACAACCCAGTATTTAAAAGACTAGAGCAAAAAGTAGAAAGGGCATTGTATAAGGGCTTGATAACAGGAGGAGTGTTATCAGCGATATTACTTATGGGAACGGTATTTTATTTTTATAGGACTGGGAAAAATCGCACTGTAAGTATGGCAATAAGGGGTATATTTCTTGAACAATTTGATGTAATCAAAAAGAAGGTAGAAAAGCATAACAAAGCATTTCCATATATACCTCACACAATAGCAGAGATGCCATATCCAATAACAGGGGAGCCTCGTTCATTCACATCAGGAGAGCAATCACATACAATGATAATAGGATCAACGGGTAGTGGTAAAACCACAATAATTAGAGAATTATTGTATAGCATACACTGCAGAGGAGAGAAAGCTATCATAGTGGATGTAAAGGGTGACTATATAGAAAAAGCTTATAGAGAAGATATGCGTACAGATATAATATTAAATCCACTGGATAAGAGAAGCAGGAACTGGTCAATATTTAAGGAGACAACAGCACTTACAGGATTTGCCACAATAGCAAAGGCGTTGATACCAGTAGATTCAAAAGACCCTACATGGACAGAGGCAGCAAGAGCAGTATTTACAGAAATGGCAAATAGTTATGCAGGTGCAAATTTATCTCTTGCGGAGTTTACAGATAAAATCTTAAAAACAGATATAAAGGTATTGGAAGAGATATTAAAAAAAACTTATGCAGGGAAAATAATCAATACAGAGATAGAAAAGGCTGCGTTATCAGTGATGATGGTAATGAGCTCATATTTAAGGCCTCTTAAGCTATATAGAAGTAATGAAAACTGTTTTTCAATTAGAGATTGGATATTGGGAGATACATGGAATAAAGAGCACAGGCAACATGGATTTTTATTTTTATCATCAAGAGCAGAAGCAAAGAGGGATTTAAACCCAATAATAACGGCACAGGTTGATATAGCAATCAATGCGATGAGATCAATGGGAAATAGCAGTAGCAGGCCAAAGATATGGTTTATATTAGATGAGCTAGGGTATTTTGACACAGCAATACCAAATTTAATAGATGGCTTAACAACCGCTAGATCATATGGAGGATGTTTTGTATTAGGGACGCAGGATATAACAACAGTTTCTAAAATATATTCAAGAGAAAGAGCAGAAACAATAACCAATAACTGTCGCACGAAGATTTTCATGAATGTAGAGGGAGCTGAAACTGCGAGATGGTGCTCTAATAATTCAGGAGTAGGAGAAGTGGAAGAATGGAGTGAAAGTTTTTCTTATGGAGCGCATGAGATGAGGGATGGACAAAGTGCAACAAAGATAAAAAGAATGAAAGCAGCAGTACTTGATGGTGAGTTCCAGATACTAAAAACGGGAGAAGGATATATTAAGCTATCAGGTTACAATCCAGTTAAATTTACAGCAAGGAAGCCAAGATTAGGGGATATTGCAAAACCATATATAGAAAACGAAAAACTGTATGGGTTGTTAGTAGAAGAGAGGGAGGAGCAGGAGAAATATCGCATAAAAGTGGAAAAAAGGTTTAATAAAGACACAAATATATTGGCTCTTGTAAAAGAAGGTGGCGCTAGTGAAGATGATCAAATAAGTAGTAATGTTACTATAAAGAAACCAAAAGAAGGTGAAAAAACTAGTAAAAAAGAAAATAGTGCAAAATCAGTGGCAACAAATGATATTGGTAATGATTGGTAAGAATAATAATAAAAAAGAATAAAAATATTTTTGAGGTAATATGAAAATAAAAAGTAATTATGCACTATTATTAGATGAGGGTCTAAAGGGCTTAAAGTATATTAAAAATCTACTGAAGGACTTAGAGAAATCGCCAAAAGACAAAAAAATAAAAAAAAGCAAAGGCACTAAAGAAAAGAAAGAAAGATAGGTTTTGCGGATGATGGATTATAATATATATCGCAGTAGCAAACGTTATAAATCGCATATTTTCCTTTTTATACTCATTTTTTTGTTTGTAACAAGATATATGTTATGCAATGCAGAAGTGGGGTTTTTAGAGAAATATAAAAAACATACTTTTATAAAAAAAAGGGAGCACTACAATTGGCTGTTATACAATAATACCCTAAAAAAGGATCTTACATTGAATGATACAGGAGCAACATCCAAAGAGGATCCAATATTGGATAGAAGTGAAATTATTAGACTACATGATAGATATTTACCTATAAATTACCCTACTGTTATAGATATAGGCTCTGGTCTCGGAGGTTTTAGTAAAACTATGGCATTTTTAGGATATAATGTGACTTCAATAGATATGTGTCCAGAACATATAGAAATACAAGAAAAGAATTTTTGTTCTATAAAACCCATATCGTTTATGCATGATTTGTTAAATCTAGATGGGTATAATTTTTTAAATTTAGAGAACGATTGTAAGCAAATAAAATCAAAACAAAAATTTATAGAATGGGATTTTCTTGAACCAACTCCAAGCAATTTACCGCGTGCTCCATGGCATTTTATAATAGCATTTAATGTATTCCAATTTATGAATCATGACGCAATCACAAAGAGCTTAGAGTTAATCAAAGATAATATAGCCGATCAAGGAATCATTTATGTAAATTACACACATCTTACAGTTAATAATTTATTTTTAAGTAGTTACAATCAGAACTATACTTTTTTAATGACTGAGCTAGTAAGATTGGGGTTTGAGGTGGAATCTCAAGCTGACACACCTAGAAATCATAATTTTTGTATAGATGCTAGAAATAATGCAGAAAGAATTTTTCTAGATAGTATCAGAAATAAAGTAAAAATTTTCGTACCTTCTGACTGGAAACCCCAAGTAGAATACTTGTGTAACCAAGTTACGCCACAAGTCACCACAATGATATTAAAAAAGAAATCTAGGTTATAAAATGCTCACAGTAAAAGGATTTGAATCATCAGGTGCGGCCGGAAAGTACTATAGTCATGGTGATTATTACGGTAGTGAAGGAACAGGAGTGTGGTACGGGAAAGGTGCTGAACAAATAGGACTTATAGGAGGATTTAACGCAAGCAATGATCCTAGATTTAAAGCTGTGCTTGAAGGTAGGGTGAATGAGGATAATCCCTTAGGTCGTATACATAATGGCAAATGGGAGCATAGACCTGGATATGATCTGACTTTTTCAGCTCCAAAGAGCTTTTCTATAGAGGTCAATTTACGTTCTGATCCAAAAAGACAGGCAGAGCTAAGAAATGTTATGCAGAATGCAGTTAAGAGAACGCTTGATTATGCTTCAGAGCGTGGATTATTACAAGTGAGGAAAGGTAAGGCTGGGATAGAGAAAGAAAACGTAGATAAACTTGCATATGCGTTATTTGCACATAGTACTAACAGGAAACTTGAGCCACAAGAGCATATACATTCATTTTTAGCAAATATGGCGATATGCCAGGATGGTAAGATGAGAAGTATAAATATGGATAAAATAATTAATAGGAATGGTACTATTAAGTTTTTAGGACAGGTATTTAGGAATGAACTAGCTTATGACCTAAAAAAATCAGGTGAAAAACTTAGAACTACAATTTTATCAGGTGGGAGTAGTTCATTTGAGTTTTCGCATATATCTGATAATTTAATTAGAGCATTTTCCACTAGAAGGCAGGAGATTGAGGAGCTATGTGAGAAATACGGTATTACAACAAAGCAAGGACGGGATAAAATTGTTATTAACTCGAGAGAGGCAAAGAGAAAAGTAGATAAAGAAGAATTAATTAATACATGGGAAAAAGTTCAAAATGAGGTATTAAAAAAAGAAGTGTTGAATTTAAATAAGGAAATACAATCAGAAGAAGTTGGTGAGAAAGCGGAATTAACAGTTGAAGAAATAGCGAAGCTCTGCGCATTGGACGCCTCATCTAAAAAAGCAGTATTTGGTCATAACGATTTAGTGAGATCAATGATAAAGTATACTATGGGAGAGGCAACTATCAGTAAACTTGAGGATGCTGTAACAAAGCTTGTAAATGAGGGTGAGTTAATAAAGCATAGTGATAAATATACAACCCTATCTTTACTTCAAAAAGAAAAGGAGATTTTAAAAATTGCTAAGCAATCACTGAATAGTACAAAGTCTATTATAAAGGAAAGTAATGTAAAGAATCAGATAAAAGCTTTTGAAGCAAGGGAGAAAGCGAGTAATAATAAATTCATGGGTCTTAATGATAGCCAGAAAAATGGACTCAAATATATTTTGACATCAAAAGATAATATAATTGCAGTAGATGGACTTGCTGGTGTAGGGAAGTCAACGATATTAAATGCGGTACGTGATATTAGTGGAAGGAAAATAATTAATTTGATTGGACTGGGAGATAAATTTGGTGGAGCTGCGCCTACAGCATCTGCTGCAAAAACACTGCAGGAATCAGCAAAAGTAGAATCATCTACTCTGCATTCATTTATATATAAATATAAAGGATATATAGAAGGAAGGGGAAAAGCTCAAACACTTCAGACAATAAAAAAGAGTTACAGCAAATCAGTGATATTTGTAGATGAAGCATCATTAATATCAACAGAGAAGATGCATGAGTTATTTCAATTAAGAGAGAAGCTAGGTTTTAAATTAGTTTTGGTAGGAGATCAAAAGCAGCTAGGAGCAGTTGAGGCAGGTAAGGATTTTGAACAATTAATCAAAGTTATACCATATGTAAAACTAGATAATGTTATTAGACAGCAAAATGAATCTCATAGGGAGGCTGTGGTTGAATCATCAAAAGGCAATATTAAGAAAACATTTGATATTCATGATAAAAATATAGAGCAGCATTCTAAGGGAATAGTTTCTGCAGCTGTAGCAAAATATATGGAGTTAAATTTAAAGGATAGAGATAATACATTGTTAATGTCGCCAACTAAAAAAATAAGAGACGAAATAAATGATCAAATAAGAGTTGAACTAAAGAAGGAAAAAATACTAAAAGGTAGTATTGAAAACTTTGCTGGGTTAAGACAGAAAGATATGAGTTTGGCAGATTATAATTTTGCAATGATGTATAAAAAAGATGATGTTGTAAAATTCTTTAAAAATTATTCAAATGGCATTAAACAAAATAAGTACTATAAAATTATAGGAATTAATAAATTAAGCAATAATATTACAGTAGAAAAAGATAACAAAAAACACGTTTTTAAATTCAGGACTGATACAAAATATAATGACAAATTAGAAGTATATGAAAAGATGGATTTAAAATTGCAAGAAGGCTTAAAAATAAGATTTACAAAAAATAATAACAAGGAAAAATTAGTTAATTCTGAAACGGCAATAATAGAAAATATAAATAAAGAATCTATCAAATTTAAAACAGAAGATGGAGAAATAAAAACAGTAAATAAAGAAGAATTAAAGCATATAGATTATGGATATTGTTTAACAATACATTCAGCACAAGGAAAAACATATCAAAAATCAATAGCGGCAATTGAAGATAATAAAATGTTATCCAATCAAAAATTATGGACAGTAATATTATCAAGGCATAGGGAAAGTTTTATAGCAGTAGTGCAAGAGAGAGAAAAATTACAGGGGTATTTAATATCAAATAATGGAAGGGAAATGAGTGCAATAGAATTAAGTAATAAGCAACAAAAGCAAGCGCAACAAATTCAAAAGATGCAGCAAATACATAAATCTAATGATTTCCAAATATCAATATAAAATCGCATAAAACCAGCTATGGAGTTATTGTATTATTACTTGGTACCAGGTGGTGCAGCCACACAAAACGAGAGATTGCGAGGTTTTAATAAGTATTAATTATTTGCAAAATAATAAATTTTAACTTTTTGGTACCAGCTGGTACCAGCTATGTGATAGGTAAAAAGCCGCATCTAGCAATTGTGGTACCAAGTGGTACCAAATTTAATAATTCTTGGTACCGTCTGGTACCAGCTCTGCATCTTAGATAAACTGGGCCATAGAAAGAAATGCACCAAGGGTGCGATTGGTGTGATACTCTTTCCTTGGCTCTGCCGTTGCTTTTTTAATGATCCTACTATTCTTTTATCTTTTTCTATTAATATCAATTTCTCTAAGAGCCTTAGTGACGATTGAGCGTAGAAACTATTTTGATTTTTAATTTATAACATGGTACATTTTTGGTATTAGTTATTTGAAATTGTACATAATATTTTCTTATTTTTTTGGTTACATATATTATTTTTTAAATTAGTATTGAAGTATATAATTCAATTATTATCAATAATGCTTATGGATATGAGTAAAAAACTTATAAAAAGTTTAAATAAAGAAATTAAATCTTTAATGAACAAAGATTTTGATTTAAGAAAATCTTTAGAAAAATTAGAAAAAGATTTAACAGTTGATGATATAGAAATTGAAAAACTAAAGAAAGAAAAGTTGAAAATTAAAGATAAAATTTTGGCAAAACAAAATGAATTAAAATTAGCTCTTGATAAAACTTCAGTTGAGTTAGTTTAGGATAAATAATTAAAAATAAAATTGTTTTGTTTTAATAACTGTTTATGAAAAAAGAGTAGATTTAATTTTAACCTACTCTATATGTTAATTTAGGAAATTTGTGAATGTTGATTTGATAAATTCAATTTTAATATTTGTAGTGATAGAAAATTTTGTATTGAAATTTTTTATCTATGGAATTTTGCAAAAAGTTATCAATGATTATTTCTACATTACAAGTATCGCAATAAAGTATTTTGTCATTAAATAATAAATTTACTTCAAAATAGTAATCATTTTTATCAAGGGGTATTTTAATCAAAATATCAGTAGGATTAGTTTTATTATTACTGTTTAAAACTTTATCTAAATTTATAGAGTGACTTAATTTAATATACTCTATAGTAACACTTGGTTTTTGAAGTTTTAGATAAATCTTGTCAGATAAAAAGGAATTACGCTTTAGGTTAATTAATTTTAATAACTTTTCCCAATGCTTTGATAATAATGCATTAACATAATTATTTACTCTAGTATCAAAATCTAAACTATGGTTTGGGTTTATATTAGTCGTACTAACTTTGGGGTGAAGTGGTAAAGCATTGTTTAGCTTTTTACAATAATCATTATGGGATGGCTCCCTACCAATGTACATCAAACTAGAGTGTCTGTCTAAAAGGTCTGGGTTAAAGTTTTTTTGTGTGGTTGTATTTATTACTTGTAAATTTTGCCCTGTTCTCATAACGTATCCTATTATTTGTTTGTAGTTTTAGTAAAGCATAAGTTCATTGTGCTAATAAGAGGTTTGATTGATAGCATTGACCTCTTATTAGCTACCTAAATTCAAAAGGTTAGTTGTAAATTTAAACCATCTAGATCCTGTAATTTTGTTGAAAAATTACTTACTCCTTCCTCTTGCGTCATTAATCATATGCATTTAAATTAGCCTTTTGTTCTAAGTAATGCTGAGATAAATGATTTATTTTGCATTTAAACTCAGATATAAGTTTGCGTCTTAATTTTAGAGCTTCCTTATCACTGATGCTTTTTGATTCATGCTGGACTCTAAATTCAAGAGTGTAAATTTCTGCTTGAATTAGTTTAATAATTTTAAATGTTGGTTGTTTTAATAATCTTTGCATAATGTCTCCTTAAAAAATTGTTAATCAAAACTAGAGGTTATATTTAGCTCCTTAATTTAATTAAGAAGTATGACCCCGTCATACTTCCTGTCATGCGGGCGACGCATGGGTGTACAACTGAAAAGAGCAAACTGTGAAAAATTTTAATTTATTTGTTGGCGGTGAATCGGAGCTTTGCTCCGAGAGGAAAAAAATTAAAATATTTTATAGTTTGTGAGCGTAGCGAAGCACCCTTGTAAGGCGTCGAGGGCGAAGCCCTAAGTTACTTACCATCAGTAAATGATAAATTGAGTATTATAGCGCAATGATATGCCGTTTTTTTCTTGTTTGAGTAGACAGATTTAATTACTTGTATTATTTTGTTATCTTTTAGAGGTTTGCAATTTTTTTTAAAAGTGACTTTGTCTCTACCTGAAATACAGCCTGAGAAATGGCGCAGATATTATTTTGAATCCAAAGATCGATATTACATTGTTATTCTGCAACAAGATCTGTTCCATGAGTGGAGCATAATGAAATGTTATGGTGGTAAGGAGAATAAATTGGGCAACTTGATTATTGAGTCTTGTAATTCGTATGAGGATGCTATAAATGAAATAGAAGAAATTAAAAAAAACAAGGAAAGCTCATAAATATGTGCTAAGGTATAGAAAATAATTAATTTTAAGATACTATAGCAAGTAGTTGTGATTTTTTAATATTAAAAATATCAAATACTTTAATTTAAACAGGAGATAACATTATGACTAAATATTTAAACTCAGTTACACTTTTACTTATAATAATTGGTGGAGTTAATTGGCTTTTGGTAGGACTTTTTGAATTTAACTTAGTGAACTACTTATTTTCTGGTGTACCAATTTTAGAAAAAGCTATTTACATATTAATTGGAATTTCTGCATTATATTGTATATCATTGCTTAAGCAGGTATCATTTGAATTATTTAATAAAATTAAAACATAAGTATGAAAATAACAGGAACAGTAAAATGGTTTAATTCTACCAAAGGATATGGGTTTGTAGCTCCAGATAATGGATCAAAGGATGTGTTTATACACAGGTCTGCGGTGGAAGAAGCTGGGCTTGATGGTTTAAATGATAATCAAAAGATTAAATTTGAGATTATTTCAAGTAAAGGCAAGGAATCAGCAGAAAATATTGAATTAATTTAATTATAAATAACTTAAGGGAGGTGTCATATGAATAAAGCAGAATTTATAGAAAAATTATCAAAAGAGCTTGATACAACAAAAACAGCAGCAAGTAAGAGCTTTGATGCTGTTATTAAATGTATAGCACAAGCAATGAAAGATACTGATGAATTAAGATTCACAGGATTTGGAAGTTTTAAAGCAAAGCAAACAGAAGCAAAGGAAGTGAAAACACCAAAAGGCACAATAGCTAAAGTCCCTGCACAAAGAAGAATAAGTTTTTCAGTGGGCTCTGATTTTAAAGCTATTATAAACGAGAAGTAATTATTAACTATGAAATTATCAGATACCATCAAAGATAAAGCAATACAAAAACTAAATGAGATATTAGAATTGGAAATGTCAGGTGTGGTAAGGTATACGCACTATTCTCTAATGATAATAGGTCATAATAGGATTCCAATCACCGCATGGATGAAGAGTCAAGCACAAGAAGGCTTAAGACATGCTATTGAAGCAGGAGAAATGATTACTCATTTTGAAGAGCATCCTTCACTTAGGATATCAAATTTAAAAGAATCTTATTGTCATAATATAAACCAGATTTTAGAAGAAAGTTTAGAGCATGAAAAAGCTTCGCTAAAATCATATTATGATCTTTTAGAAATAGTTTCATCAAAATCAGTTTTGCTTGAGGAGTATTCAAGAAAGCTGATAGTTGAAGAGGAAATCCATATTGGGGAAGTGGAAAAGATGCTAAGAGTTAATAATATCAATGATAAATGTCAATAAATGGTAATTAATATATGTTAGCAGCTGTAGTATATGGCGCAATGATAGCTTTGATATGTTTTGCTTTTGGTTATTACGTTGGCAGAAAGTAGAGTAAGTTATTAATAAACAATATAACCAGTGTTTAGCAGATATGTCACAATCAGATAATAATCAAGAAAGGCCAGCGGACAAAAGGGATGGTAAATTTGTTAAGAAAAGTTACGCAAGGCCTTGGGAAGTAGAGCTAACAGATGAAGAAATAGAAGTATTAAAAAAAAGCCTAAAGGAGGATGAAAAGAGATGCGAAGCAAAAGCAAAAAGATTGGCTGAGAATAAGTCACTTTCAGAGTTTTTTAATAAAAATAATAGGAAAGAATAAAAATGGGAAGAAATAAATGGCATCTACTGTCTCCCGAGAATTACAACAAGGTGTTTGATGTATTATCTCAAAGATATCCAAAGTTTTTTATGAGAGGTAAGGTTTTTATATTTAAAAAAGGAATACATAGAGATATTTTTAATGATGAAGAATTAAAATTCAGCAAAACAATAATCAGAAAGTTTCTAAGATTATATGCTGAACAAAAGGAATATATAAAATTGCATATTGAAAGTGCAGCAAGGTATGATTTAGAAGGTAATGAAGCTGGAATTGTTACAAAAGAAGATGTTGAATCACTTGCAAAAACACAAGAAGAGATAAAAAACCAGATTGCACTCAGAAAAAGTAAGAAGCTGGAACAAAAGAAACATTACAAACCCAATAAGGAAAGTAAACCTAATAATAAGGATAATAAGTTAGAATTGGTGGATGCAAATGCAGTGAATACCAATAACGATAAACCAAGGCTAGGCATAAATTTTAAAGTAGAAAATAAAAATGAGTAGCATAAAAAGTCCTTCGATAAGAGTTGGTGTGAATAAAGGTAAAACATACTATTGGTGTGGGTGTGGATTAAGCAAGAAACAACCTTTTTGTGATGGGTCGCATAAGGAAGATAAGCAAGGAAGGAAGCCAATTACATATACAGCTTTGGCTGATAAATTCATATTATTTTGCACCTGTAAAGAAACGCAGTTACCACCTATTTGCGATGGCACTCATAAAAAAATAGAGTAAAATGTATAACAAAAACAGTGAGGTATAAGTAATGTTTTTATCAGAATATTTGATGTTTTTATTTAAAACATTAACGATTGTAATAAGTATAGCTTTAATAATAATTACATATTTTTATATAAAATCAAAACTTAAGAAAAGCAAAGATGATGGGGTCTTGATTATAAAAGATTTATCTCGTCATTATTATGAGTTGAAGTTACAGATGCTAAAAACTCTTTCTTCCAAACATAAAATTAAAGAATCAATTAGAGAATTTAAAAAAATCTTAAAAGAGAAGAAGGGAAAAGAGGATAAACAAAATACGTATGTGCTTAAATTCAATGGCAATATTAAAGCCACGGCTGTGGAATCATTAAAAGAGGAGATTACAGCAATACTTTCTATTGCGCATAAAAGTGATAAAGTTGTTCTAGTATTAGAATCACCTGGTGGCACAGTAAGTGGATATGGACTTGCTGCATCTGAATTAAGTAGAATAAAAAACAAAGGGATCCAATTAATCGTCATTGTGGATAAAGTAGCTGCAAGCGGAGGTTATATGGTGGCGTGTATGGGTAATCAAATTATTGCAGCGCCATTTGCAATAATTGGCTCCATAGGAGTTGTGTATCAACTACCTAACTTTAATCAATTACTTAAAGATAAGGGTATAGAATATGAACAAATCACTTCTGGCAAATATAAAAGAACTGTAACAATGTTTGGTAAAAATACAGATGAGGATCGTAGGAAACTGCAATTAGAGCTAGAAGAAATACATAATCAATTTAAATCATTAATAAAAAAACAACGTCCAAGTGTAGATATAGAAAAGATTTCTACTGGAGAATATTGGTTAGCTGAAAAGGCCAAGGAATTAAAATTAGTAGATGATTTAATGACTAGTGATGAGTATTTGATGAATCTTCATGAATCTGGTAATAATATTTATCAGATTGAATACAAAAAAGAGCCAAGTTTAATGAATAAATTATCAATAGCTTGTAATAATGTTAAAGATATTCTACAGACAAAATATAATATTTAAATCTGTTTCAAATTTATTAATATGATGGATAAATATAAAATAAAGGAAACTTTGAATGATATTAAAAGCTTATTCAGTAATATGTCCTTTTTAACAAATTTAATAGCATTGTACGTACTTCTATTAGGTTATGTTAGTCCGTTTTTCTCTAGAGAATTACAAAACACAGGATTATTTGCATTATCTGGAAGTATAACAAATTGGCTAGCAATCCATATGCTATTTGAAAAGATTCCATTTTTATATGGATCGGGCATTATTGAATTAAGATTTAAAGATTTTAAGAGTGGGATTAAGGATTTAGTAATGTGCCAGTTTTTTAATGAAGATGAATCTAATAAATTGCTTAGCAGAATTAATAAATTAGTTATCTCAAATTTAGAATCAACAATAGATTTTGGATCTTTATATAAGCAATTGGTGGGAGCGATTATCTCTTCACCTGCAGGAAGTATAATTGCAATGATGGGTGGTAAATCAGCATTAGAGCCATTAAAAGCACCAATCATTAATAAGATAAAAGATTATATTAAAGAGCTTTCAAATTCTGATCTAGATATTAATAGTGATAATACAGAGTCGTTTATTTTAGAAGTGGATAAAATAATTGCTGTGGTTCCATGCGACGCAGACACTACTTGCGCCATAGCAACTAGGTTATGAAGCTAAGGCGAAAGGAGTAACAACAGGGAAACCCTGAAAAAATGATAATAACCTCCTTCCAAAAAAGTCTAAAGTTGGATGGTATCTTAGAAAAACCTAAATAATAGGTTTATTCTGTATTCACATGGTTAGCTTTAAACTTTTAATATTAAACATTAATTTAGGAGATATAATATGTCAAACGCAATATTAGGAATAGATGTAGGTAAAGCTGAAATTGCAGTAGCTTTACTTATAAATAACAACGCTACTAAGAAAGAAATCTTTAATAACAATGATAAAGGGTTTAAAAGCCTTAATAAATGGCTTAAACAAAAGAAAGTTTCTACCTTAAAAGCTTGTATGGAAGCAACAGGAAATTATAGTAATAATATAGCTGAATTTTTATACAATAATGGACACGAGGTATATGTAGTAAACCCAGTTTGTATAAAAGCTTTCGCTAAAAGCAAGTTAATTCGTACTAAAACTGATGCAGTTGACGCTTTGGTTATAGCCCAATACGCTAATATTACTGAATTAATTCCATATAAATCACAAACTTCTGCTGTTAAGGAATTAAAGGCTTTGCATCGTTGCTTAGATGATTTAAAGGGACAGTGCGTTCAAATCTCCAATCATCTGGAGTATAAGGAACATGTACCAAAGTCTGTAACTTCTACATGGAAAAGATTACTTAAAGACTTTAAAAATGAGATGAAGAGTATTGAAAAATCATTAGATGAGCTATTTGAAAATAATATAGAACTTAAGCAACGTAGAGATAATTTACAAACAATTCCTGGTATTGGCAAAACGACAGCTACCTCTATTTTAGCTGAATCTCCTGACCTATCGTCTTTTAAAAGCCCAAGACAATATGCGGCTTATGCTGGTCTTGTTCCTAAACACAGAATATCAGGCTCTTCTGTGAGAGGTAAAGCTAGATTATCCAAACTAGGCTCTTCTAAATTACGCAAAGCTCTTTATTTGCCGGCTGTTGTTGCTAAAAATCACAATCCTATTTTAAAAGCTTTTTCTGATAAATTAAAATCAAAAGGCAAACATAATATGGTTATCATAGCTGCAATTATGCGAAAACTTCTACATATCTGCTTTGCTGTTATTAAAAACAATTCTGCTTTTGATCCTAATTTTATTCCCTCAAAATGATGATATTTTTGTTTGACTTTTAAGACGGTATCATTTTTCCATTTTCTTGTCACCCTCCATTTTAAATTTTGGTGTAAAGTTTTTACGGTAAGATTCACCATCTAACACTATACGATATGCTTTATTAATAACCCTATCAAGTGCGGCATTAGCCCATAACTGGATCAAAAAATAACTCCATCCATTTCTCAATCTTCCTGTTTGTTGTGATTATCAAGCTTGATTTTATATGAGTTGACGCTATTAAATCATATAAATCAGAGGATTGCTCTGCAGATAGTGGTTTGAGGCCAAAATCATCTAAAATTAACAGATCGAATTTTGCATACCGCTTGAATAATTTATCATGCATTTCATCTGCTCTGGCTCGATAAAATTCATTAAGAAGCTCATTAGTAGCTACAAATTTCACTTTTTTATTCTTTTGACATGCAAGCATACCAAGAGCTTGAGATAAGTGAGTCTTCCCAGTACCTACAGGGCCCATGATAATGATGTGGTTTCTTTCTTTGATAAATTTACCAGTCATTAGATCATTTATAGCATGCCTAATCTGCAGAGAATATCGATTCATATCAAAGTTTATAAATGTTTTTACTTCTTCAAATTTAGCAATATCAATACGTCTTTGTAATGCATGTTGTTCAAGAGTTTCCAGCTCATCTTGAAATAACCTTGCCAATAACTCTTCATATGACATAGAGCTCTCTTTTGCTTGTTGTAAACGACTTTCTAATGTATCCAGCATTCCGTATAACTTTAGAGATTTAGCTAATTCCCTAAGCTGTAGCTCATTAGACATAATTTACCTCCATATCAGAAGTATATTCATCTGCCGACCTTACATATGCAATTTCCTCTAAGTTTGCAGATTTACCAACTAAAGGATTAACGCTACCAATTTTATCTAGCTTATTAGATAAAATTTTGCGTAATGATTCATAGCTATAATTATTATATTGATTAGCACGCACACATGCAGCTTCTAATCTTTCTTTACCATATTTATCGGCCAACCTCAAAATGGCTTGTGCTTTGCGCAAACCCACTTTTGTACCATGATTGAGAGTATACTTAATTGTTTGATGCGCTGCGTTTCCTATAGTTGACGCTATTTCTAGGCAAATACCTGGGGTTTTTTCTAGATATTCCAATACTGCTTTCGGGTAATCTTGTAAATCTGTAATCCACTGTCCTTTACCAAAGTTTCTTGGATGAGTTTTTATGATTTTGTGCCTATAATAAGCAGATACTGTTTTAAGGCCAATACGAACACTAATCTCTTCACCTATATACCGTGTCGGAACAGAATAAAAGTTACCTTTAATAACAAAATGATGGTCTCTATGCACTTTAGCAATACTCCATTATGCTATATCAAAAAATCCTGATGGTAGAGCAAGTAATTTTACTTTTTCCTCCTGCTCAAAAAGCTCTATAGGCTTTTTTCCAGTACTGCTACATATACGATGTGAAATTTCAGTACTACACCATTTTAATGCTTCAATATTTGCAGCATTAATATCTATATAGCTTCTGCCAGCAATTAACTGCTCTTTGACAATTCTAATTGAGCGCTCTACCTTTCCTTTATGCTCTGGTTTATATGCCTTCGCAGGATCAATTGCAAATCCGTAAAATCTTGATAATTCTGCATAAGTCTCATTTATTGTTGGATCATAAATATCTGGTTGTATGCATTAATATGAAGCTGTGACCACGTTACCTGATTCTGTGAAAAAACAAACTCAACGTAGCGATGACGACTATGAGATAAAGTCATAACAAACGCGTAAGTTTTGCGCAAATTACCCTCATTATTCCTCATCATCCCCACATATCCAAAATCTACTTGTCCTTCTTGACCGGGATTGCTTGTTAAATGCACAGTATATTTTTTAGAATTTGCAAAATTATTCTTTATGAATCTGTTTACACTTCTTTCACTTACATTCAACCCTTCTCCAGCTAATAATCTCTGAATTTGAGTATGTGTTATATTACGTTCATTAAGCCAGACGGCTATTTTATCTTTATATACATTAAGATCTATCATTATTAGGTCCTTATTCTTGCTTGTCCCATTGACAATTTCTTGAACCTTTATGGCTATCTCATTTAATAAATTTTCATCAATATTATTATTTAATCCTTTTTCTTTAGCCAATGTTACATATTTACCAACAGTTTTCCTACATATCATACATGATTTAGAAATCTGTCTGTTACTAAATCCTTTTGTACTCTGATATAATATTTCTCGTATTGTTGCCATATTGTATATCCTCATTAAAATTAATCTTTTTTAGTTAATATTTATTATTAACTAAGCGTTTTTAATCACTTCTAAAGTGGAGGTCTTACTTGGCGCTGGGGTGGGTCATTTAGTTTGGCGCTAAATTAACTTTTGTGGGTTGTTTTGCTTGGCGCATGACACACAACTACCGCTTCTGGCAAGCTTATATTTAATATATTTTCGTCACTTGCTCAATTTGAAAGAAAACTAATACAAGAAAGAACAAAAGCTGGTCTTAAAGCTGCTAGAGAAAGAGGGAAAAAAGGTGGAAGAAAAAAAACGCTTGCTTCAGATCTAAAAGTTTTAACTGCAAAGAAAATATATCAAAATCATAAAATGAGCATCAATAATATATGTAATATTCTAAAAATTTCCAGAGCTACTTTTTACAGATATATTGCAATACCTGACAAAGATATTTCCTTAGCGTAACTTTTCGTTCCGTTGATCGTCATACCCCTATAAGAGAGACATTTTCAATATAAAAATATATAAATAATGTAATAAAATATTGGTAAAAATTATGAGCAAACAAAAAAGTTGCACAAAAGAGTTTAAATTCAGAGTTGCAATAGCCGTTGAAAACAGCGAAGCTAAATGATAAAAGGAGATTTAACAATTGCCGAAATAATTTCAAAATATCAAGTACCAAGATCAGTTTTGAGTAAATGGAAAAAGCAGCTAATAGACAATGGTCCTGAAGTATATAAAAAAGGCAATCAGCCAGTGCAGGCGTATAATAATGGTAATATGGAGAAATTACATGCAACGATAGGAAGGTTAAAAGTAGAAAATGATTTTTTGCAACAAGCCTCATCAAAGTTGATGTTATAAAGAGGCGTAAAATGATAAATACAGAACATCAACAACTGAGCGTGAGGAGGCAAAGTGAGCTTTTAAAAATAAATAGGTCGATGATATACTATGAGGAATCAGATAAAAGTGAAAACTTTGTATTGAGCAATAAGATAGCTGAAATATACTCATCATATCCCATATATGGGTATCGTAGGATAACAGCAATGTTGGCAAGAGAGAATATAGAAGTAAATCATAAGAGAGTGCAAAGATTAATGAGAGAAATGGATTTATATGCCATATATCCAAGACCTAATACTAGCATTAAAAATAAGGAACATGCAGTATTTCCATATTTATTAAAGGGCTTAGTACTAATAAAGCCTCATCAAGTTTGGCAGGTTGATATAACATATCTAAGGACTACAAAAGGTTTTATGTATTTAGTAGCAATAATAGATATGTATAGTAGGATGATTGTAGGCTATAGGCTTAGTAATAGTTTATGCACTGAAAGCTGCAAATCAGCATTAGAAGATGCCATACTAAAGTATGGTGCACCTGTAATATTAAATAGCGATCAAGGCAGCCAATTTACTAGTTAATCTTGGGTTAAAACTTTAGCGCATTATAAAATTAAGATTAGCATGACTGGTAAAGGTAGGTGCACTGATAATGCTTACATTGAAAGATTATGGAGGGCTTTTAAATATGAAGGTTCTTATTTGTATCAGTGGAACACTGTAGAAGATCTAAAGTCCAATATTCCTAAGTGGGTATATTGGTATAATTATAATAGACCGCATCAATCATTAAATTATAGTACTCCAGCTGAGACTCTATATAAAACTTATAGTAGTAATAATTGTAATAGTTTTTATTTGAATTTTCACTTTTTTAATATATCTCGTTCTATTTGTAGTTTCTTTATCTCCTTCTCTAAAATCCTTTTTTCCTTATCTATAGCATTCATATTGCCATTCCCTGGGAACGCTATACTTGCAGATGATGTTTCTTCTAACCTCTTTTTCCATTTACTAATTGAATCTACACTTACACCAAGACTTTTAGCTGCCTGAGTCAAGCTATATGCTCTTTCAGTTACCAACTTTACTGCCTCTACTTTAAATTCTTCGTTATATCTTTTTCTTGTATTGTTACTCATTTTTACAACTCCTTTTTTAGTTATTTTACTTTATCAGAGTTGCTTAACTTTTACTCTTGTTTTTGGGGTTCACTTCACACTTCAAACCATAATGATTTTGCTGCTCATTAGCCCAATATGTTATGAACTTGCACACATGATAAATTTCAACTTTACAAACTATTTTTATAATTATAGACTTCTAGAAGAGTTTCATAAATGTAGTGATAATCATGCATAAACTTGGGAACATCATAATCATTGTTGGACCTAATTCTAGCGGTAAATCTGCTATTACATCATCAATAGCTGCAAGTAAATATAATTTTAAACCAATTAATACAAAAGTTATAGAAGCGCGAGCAAAGGCGGCATTTGGTAATTTATTTTTTCATGAAACACTTAGAAAAGCCAGTGATTACCTTGATAAAAAAGTGGAAAATGTAAGGGAATTATTATATTTGCGATATAATGTGATTAAGGATAAAAAATTCATAGAGTTAACTAGTGATCTGGACAATGTTTCAGATTGCTCAGAGTTTTACTATGATATACTTTACAATGATTATTTTAATGAAACTATTAATATTTTGAGTCAAGGTAATAATTGTATTATAGATCATAATATATTTTTATCCTCCGTTGGTAGACAAAGATTTTTTAAAATTTTCAAAAATTTAAAAAAACGCATCAAAATAATAGAAATATTCGCTCCACTCCAGAAATATTATAGTAATTTAGTTAAAAGAAATAATAGGTTCTATGAATTTGCTGATACACATACTGATGGTAGTGAATTAATCAAAGCTATTAAAAAGCATGATCAATCTGTTGGCAGAGCAGATTTATCATTTAGACGTCCATTAAGGTCGTTAGAGATATGGAATGAACATTTTGCTTTTACCAAAAAGACTCCTAAAGATACTAGTCTGGTATTGCAGAAACTAAAAGGCAATGAGCTTAAAAAGATTATTAACTCAATTATTAGTGATCATAAGAAGTTGCTAGATTACTTAATTACAAAAAAGATACCTGTAAGTTTTTCGATTAACAAGGAATTGAAACCCCCGAAGATTAGCAGATATTTGGATATCAATAATGAAAAAGAAATTTTTGTTGTGAAAAAAAAGTGGGTTAAAAATGACTACCTACTCAATACAGCAAGTATTATTGATATAGAAAATTATACTAAAAGTGACATTCTCAACAATTTAGTGGAAAGATTATTTCCAGATATAAATGCAAGTTGAAAACCACCTACAACAGATGTTTTTTAGAATTAATAAAGTAAATTTAGAGTGAAATTATGAAGAAGAAAAATGTAGTACCAAAATAGCACCAATAATGCAAATATTGGAGGAGTAATGATAAGTATAGATAGTAAAATAAAAATATATCTATGTATATAAAAAACCTTTTGTAGTCCTTAGATATGTTATATCAACCTGCCAAACTTGATGAGGCTTTATTAGTACTAAGCCCTTTAATAAATATGGAAATACTGCATGTTCCTTATGCTCCAGATGATTGGAGATTTGAACGCACTGTCCCTTTAAATCATCTAAGCAACGATGCAAAGCCTTTAATTCTTTAACAGCAGAAGTTTGAGGTTTATATGGAATTAATTCAGTAATATTAGCGTATTGGGCTATAACCAAAGCGTCAACTGCATCAGTTTTAGCACGAATTAACTTGCTTTTAGCGAAAGCTTTAATACAAACTGGGTTTATTATATGTACCTCGTGCCCATTATTGTATAAAAATTCAGCTATATTTATTACTATAATTTCCTGTTGCTTCCATACAAGCTTTTAAGGTAGAAACTTTCTTTTGTTTAAGGCATTTATTAAGGCTTTTAAACCCTTTGTCATTGTTATTGGCCCCAGGTTAATAAACGTTCGGAAATGGCAATGAGGTTCCATTTAGTATAAAAAGATGCGGCACTCATACTGGAAAATTGTTAATAATTTTGTTATATTCATTTTGCGCATCTGTTATTGATAATTTAGAATATATTTCTAATGATTTCCTTGAATCATGTCCAGAATAAGGTTGTATTAAAGCATCATCAACCCCTTGCTTTTTCATCCATGTAAACAAAAAGTGTCGTAATTTATGTGGAGATATAGACCTGTCCATTCCAGCTGATTTTGTGTAATTCATCAATATTTTTCTGATTCCTCTTTCTGAATAATGCTCTCTTCTTACAGATTCGAATAAATATTTCCATTCTTTTTTTTCTGCAGCACTTATATGCATTGCTAGTACCTCTTTAAAAGTTTGCGGGAATGGCACGACTCTATCTTTATTACCTTTTCCATTCATAACCTTTATAGTCCCACTATCTAAATCAACATCTTCTATTTTAACTTTTACCAATTCTCCCACTCGCATCCCTGTATATAATAATACTTTAATAATTACCATATTTTGTATGTTTTTTGAATTCCACACCTCTTGATAGTATCTTTTGATCTCTTTTTCTGTAGGCACATATGGTAACCTCTTAGCTTCCTTCTGCACCTTTACATCTAATTCTTTTCTTAGATACTTAAATATTTCTTTTAGATAAAAATAATCAGGCCTTTCCTTTCTTAATTGCTTAGCTAGTTGTTTCGCTTTTAATGGAGCTGAAGTTCGAGTGATACTCATATTACCAACCTTGTTTCCATGTTGAGATCAAATGTGCCATATGGATTGATGTGGAGGTGAATCAACGGAGATAAAGCTCTCTTATCCACTATAGTTAGTTTATTTAACCATTCCTTAGTTTTTAAAACGCTTTGAATCATTAGTGTATTGATGTACACAAGTGATGCTTGTAGCAAATGTAAAGCTAAGATAGCCTCTTCTTGGCTAAATACGTCATTTTTTGATATCGTGCTTTTTTTACCATAGTAGATAAAGTCATTTACTCCATTCCATCTTTCTACCACATTTAAGCCTTCATGTATTTCCTCCCGTAACTCTTGTGAGCATAAATATCTACAAAGAAAAATAGTTTTTATCACTCTACCTAATTCTTGTAATGCTAAATATACAGGATGTTTTAAGTTATTTGCTGTATATTTTTTTAATATAATATCAGGCGTTGCTTTCTTAGATTTTAGCGCAATTGTATTTTTTATTATTTCATCATAACCTTGCTTTATTCTATCCCACTTTATTCCTCTTTCTATTACCTCTTTTATATTTGGATAATTACCAATATCTTTAGTGTTTACTGCAAATAATTTTTGACTACCTATTGATTTGAACCTCGGTAATAAATCAAATTTTAACATATAAGAAAAAGCAAAGGCGATTAGGCTTTGTCCATGAGTATCGACATAATTTTTAGCCACTTCTGCTGTAGTTGCGTGATACAAGATACCCTCTATCATTGAGGCAACTTCTGATGACGAACATGTTTTTAATTGTGAATACACACAAAGTGCCTTTTTATCAACATGCCAATAGATCATCACTCCTCTTCCACCATAACGTATATGCCACTCAGTCATTAAATTCTGATCCCACGCACTAAATTTTTTTGAATCTGAAGCGCAACTGATTTCACTAGAGCCAAATAGCTTTGGGTCTCTTATCTTTAAATTCTCATTGATTATTTTTACAATTGCATTTCTTATATTACCCTTATTTATATAACGTCTTTGAACATATCTTAACTGTTCTAGTTCCTTTTTATCCCTAGAAATTCTTTTTAATCCGGTGTTAGTAGCAAGTGCAAATATGCACAATAATATTCTTCTTTTTAAATCTCTTGGCTCTATTGACTCTTTACTTGCAGCGCTCCTAAATACTTCTGTAAGATTAGTTCTGATTTCTGTTTCTTTCAACACATCAAGTAAAGCAATTGGCCATCTTTTTTGTATCTCTTGCTTCAGTTGCTCTATATTTTCTGGCTCTTCTCTTTTTTTAATAGGAGAAACTTTTACCCAGCTTTTTTTATTCCTTTTGATTATCTCTACTTTTTTATTACCTGTAATATTATTATTAAATTTCTTGAGCCAATATTCTAAATCTTTTTGCAGAACCTTAATTAGCTCTTCCGCATCTTCTGTACAACCTAATTCTTTACAATATTCTGATTTTTTCTTTTCGAAATCTTGCGGTTCATATGTGCTTGGACTACTATATTTTCTACCTTCTTTTATCCATATATCTTTACATCTTAATCTTGCTCTAAGGACCATCATGATCGTTAACTCATAGTTACTTTTATTTATTCTTCCATTATTTAAAATAATACTCTTTAAACTTTTAGGTATAATACCCTCTTGAGGTATATATTCATCTTCAGGATAATAAGTTAATCCTTGACCTATATATTTTTTTACTAGCTTTATTGCACCCAAGATGCTTTCACTGCTTTTGCTATCAGAATAAAATTCAAATATATTTAAAATTTCAACTAACATCGCTTTATAATGATGAATGTACGAAGAGCGCATATAGTGATATTTGCGCTCCCTACTAAATTCTTCATAACTTTGTGATCCTGTAAGTATTTTCTCCAATTCCTCTTTACTGACTACAGGATATATCTTTTCTTCTATAATACCTTTTGGATTTTTTATACTGACATTTGCCATACTTTTTAATAACTCACCCTTATTGTATATAATTTTTCGATTATTCCAAAATTCTTGTAGTAATTTTTGTTTTGCTCTTTTTGTTATTTTGTGTGCTAATTGTACAAACATATCAATAAGGTAATCAGCTGATTGCATACTTCGTACAAAACAAAAACATCCAAGTACAGCCACTTTCTTTACCTCACTATATTTCCTTATTTGACTAGGAGCTGCTATTAAAACATGATTATAATGTTTGTTAATTAAGGTCTCTGATAGACTACTATATTCACCCAAATTATAACTTTGTATTCTTCTAATCTTTTTACCTTCTTCCAAAATTTCCTTTAACGACAAACCTTTTGGTTCTTTTTGCAGATAGTTTAGAGAAAATTCACAATTCTCTTTTATTAGTTGTTTGATATTTTCTCTGGATTCTTTACTCAGTGCAGTATAGGCCTTTTGGAAAAATTCTTCTTCATATTGATGTTTCCACGTGCTTAAATATTTATTTAATTCTTTTTCACTAAATCTCTCTATTCTCCTTTGATATAAATCAGCATAAACTTCTTCATTTAGTTCATCATAACTTGGATCATATGTTAATTTTTTATCAAACAACTTATTTTTAATATTTTCTAAATCATAATTGGTTACTTTTTTAAAACCTAAATATTCTCTGATCTCATTATTATGCTGCCTTGAAGTTCTACTATCCAATTTATAAGCAATATCATATTTTTCCCTAGTATGAAGCTGCTTGTCCACATAATCCACTATACAGTCTGCAATATCATTCCAATTATTGATTAACCATCCATAAATCTGATAATATTTTAATTTTATTGCAAAACCCAATGCATTATCTATTTTCTTATCTAATATGAAGCTTTTTTCATCTGAATTTAAATACCATAAATCTAAAAGCTCCTCTTCGCTCCAATCTTGTTTCATACTATTATTCATTGCCTAATTGATTATTTAATTGCAACGCCTTTCTCTCAAACGCCTCGCGTCCAACTCTTATCGCCATATGTAATTTCTTTTCTAGTTCATCTTTTGGTGGTAAATCCGTAATATACTGCGCTACATGTATGCCTGTTTGGTCCATTTTCATGTACTCAATATCTTCCTGATCTTTCCCAGCACATAAAATAATTCCCAATGGTTTGTTTTCATGTTCTAATGTTTCATTGGTATCTAGCCAATTTAAATACCACTCCATCTGACCTTTGTGAGCTGGTTCAAACTCTCCTATTTTTAAATCCAACGCCACTAAACATCTCAATCTACGATTATAAAATAATAAGTCCAAATACCTATCCTTATTACTAATACTCATCCTCTTTTGCCTAGCTACAAAGCAAAATTCATTTCCTAGCTCTTGTAAAAATTTAGTAATAAAAATTTAGTAATATTATCTAGTATTAACCCCTCAAGCTCTTCTTCATTTGAATAGTTATAACCTCCTACAAAATCTATAAAATATGGATCTTTAAATATTAAACTAGCCGACATTTCATTTAAATCTTCCAGCTTTTTTATAGTTGCTTCAACTATCTTCTCTGGCTCTTTGCTAATTGCGGTTCTTTCATAAAGCATCCCTTTTATTTGTTTTTGAAGGTCCATTACGCTCCACTTCTGCGCTTTGCACATCTGTATATAAAAATCCCTCTTTATTTGGTCATCCATACCACCTATTAGCACAAAATGCGACCATGATAATTGTCTCGACATTGTTGAGATTATTTCTTTTTTGGGAAATAACTTAGCAAACCTTATCATTCTAAATAAATTTGGCCTACTATATCCAGCTCCATACTTTAAAGTTAATATTTTGGCAATCTCAGTAACTATTTGCTCTCCATATTCTGCCCTTTGCGACTTTAATATTTCATCATTTATTCTATTACCTATCATCCAGTTTAAAATTAGCTGTGTAACGTTATACTCCCTTGCAACATGAACTTTTGCTTTTTCTATTAAATGACTTATCTCATTTATTAAAAATTCAGATTCTTGATTTCCTTCTTTCATGACATTCATTTTTGATTCCATTATCTAGTTCCCAGAATATACGGTTGCGGCACTCATCTTGCGTAATAACTTTTTTAAAGCATAGAATACATCAATAAATAACCTCTTTTTTTATCGATTGTCAACTCTACTTTTTAATGCGGCACTAGATTTTTTAAAATATCACTACTTTCTTGCATTTTGAATATTAATTATATCTTTCTTCTCACATCATCAACCAACCTTATTACCACCATTACCAAGTCCTCGTTGCCATTTCCGAACGTTTATTAACCTGGGGCCATATAGGGAAAAGAAATTTTCTACTAGAAAACTTGCTGCTCATTTAGGTATATCAAGAGCTACTCTCTATTCTTATTTAAAATATAGAAATGTCCCTATAGGCAAGGAAAACAGCACTTCTCAAAACTAGAATCGACCTTTTTGTCACTTGTTGCTACAAACCCCAACAAACCAATTTTCATTAGCATAAGTAAAATTTTTATTCATATAAATCTTTACATACATCAATTTCTAGTATTGTATCATGTCATGTCATGTTATGACATATATATGTGTGAGATTTTTAGAAAATAGCTTGCATAATAAATTAATTATCTACAAAAACATGATCAACAGAGCAGATATCATTTTAATTACTGGACCTTCTTCTTCGGGAAAATCTACATTAGCAAATATAATATGCAATCATACTAATGCTTCAAAGTTAAATACAAAACAGCTCAATATTAAATCTGGTCAAGAATTTAGTAAAAAATATTTTGCAGAAGAACTAAAACAAGCAAGTGAACTAATAAATAAAAATTTAAAAAGTATAAATGATATATCAATAGAATTAAAGAAAATTGACAGTAAAATACTATCAAAAATATGGCTTGAAATAAATGAAAAGCGTAAAAAATGTAAACTTACTGATTTTCTAGATATTCTATACAAGAATTATGATCTAGAAGTAAATCAAATAATTAATAGTGGAGGTAGATGCGTAATAGACCATAATATATTTCTAGATCCATTTCCAGAGAGAAAAAACATTTTTCTTAAATATTTTGCGTGGCCTCAATCAAATTTTATTGTTATAAACTTATATTCTAATCTATCAAATATAGTTATTAATACTTTAGAAAGAAATCAAAGATTTTATAATTTTATAAATTCTCAACACCCATTATCTACTAACATTGAAGAAAAAATATTGAAAGAAGATACTAAAAAAGGTAGTTCCTTTAACATTTTTAGACAACCGTTAAGAACTCTAGAAAACGTTGCTTCTCTTTATAAATTTGACCAGGAAAAATCTAGTAATGCACTAGAATTTATACCTACAAAAGAGTTTAAAAAAATAATTAAGCTTATTTTTTTTGAGCAAGTTAGATTAATAGGATTTCTTGTTTTTAAAAAATTTCCTTTCACTCATATAATAGACAACGAACTTCTCCAATTGCATTCTAGTTTTAAATTTTTAGAGGAAATGTCCTTATCAAAAAGTAATATATACATTAAATTTGGCAGAACTTTTTGCAACATGCAAATCAAAACAAACCATAATTTTTCTGGAGAAGCTGTTTATGATCTAATTAATAAATCTCCTCAAGTAACTCCTCAAGTAAATATTTTAGATAACTACAAAAATCAATTAAACAAAAATACTATCAATAGGCTTTTCGCTAATACAAAAAAACAGCAGAAATTCAAACTATGTCATAACATAGGCGATTATAAAAATATCGAGAAATTGCATCTATTTCATTATGTAAAAATTAGTATGACGAAAGAAATAGACCTATTAGTAGATGATCTGATGGATAAAAAAACTCCTGTCTTAGCTATATATCCTATTTGTGAGAATCAACACACAAAAATTTTATTTACAAATATGACTAATAGCTCTTTAACAATGAAAATGGAGATCAAATCTCGAAAAAAATTCCATCTATTTGACAACAATCTCATTTTTTTAGCTATGCTATATGCACAATTAAAAATAAAAGGGCAATTAGAAAATTTATATTTTAATTACTATTTTGTAGATGATTTAAAAATCTAAATCAATAGGGTTTTTAGTAACTAAATTGACATGTAAATTTCTTTCTATATCGGAGAGTATTTCTATATCTCTTACACGTACATTTTTATAATTTGCTATTGCTTCTAATATATTCTTAAAATATTCTCCAAATCTTACTATTGTTTCTCTGGTATATAAATCTTTTAGATACTCAATTCTTACTCCTTTTTTTCCATCTTCTATGCTATATATCCTAAATAATAGATCAAACTTTGATTGTATTACTGCTCCTTCTAAGTAACTTATTTTTATTCCTTCCATTTCAATGCCCTTCTCCATTGCCTCATGTACTACTAATCTAACCTGGAATACAGGATTTTTATTGGTAGCTCTTTCTACCTCTAAACTATCAACTATCTGTTCAAATGGTACATCTTGATGCTCATATGAGGTTAATATATCATTCCTTACTTCACTCAGTAACTCATTAAATTTCTTACTCCCTTTTACCTCTCCTCTACTTATCATGGTATTAACAAAAAAGCCGATCATCTTCTCTGTCTCTTTATAATTCCTATTTGCGATCGGACTACCTATGACTATGTCTTCATTCCCACTTAATTTATGTAACAATACCTTAAGCGCACTTAGTAGAACCATATATAATGATGCTCCCTCTTCCTTACCTATCTCTACTAATCTCTTACTCGTTTCAACTTCTATTTCAAAATTATAATGTCCTCCCTCATAACTCAATTCCTTTGGTCTCTTTTTATCCGTTGGTAATCCTAATTCTGCTGGTATTCCTGATAATTTCTCTTTCCAATATTTTAATTGTTTTTCTAACTCCTCTCCTGCTAACCATTCTCTTTGCCATATACTATAATCTATATATTGTATCGCCATTTCCTCCAATTTTATTTCCTCACCTTTTATATAACTTTTATATATCTCACTTATTTCCTCACTTAATACCTCTATTGACCAGCCATCACTTACTATATGGTGTAACGTTATTAATAGTACATGCTTTCTTTCTCCTTCCTTAACTAGTTTTACTCTCCATAATGGTCCTCTTTCCATATTGAATTTCCAGCTTCCTTCTATTTTCTTATGTTTTTCTATCTTACTACTCTTATCCTCTTCTTCCGATATATCTACCTCACTATATACTTCTATATCTTTCAAAACTTCCTGATATACTTCTCCTTCTTCGTCCTCTCTTATCACCGTTCTTAATATCTCATGTCTTTCTTTGATTTTATTAATTGTTTTCTTTAATGCCTCTCTATCCAACTTACCTTCTAACGATAATGCTATTGGCATATTATATATTGTTACATCCGGCAATAACTTATCCAAAAACCATAATCTTTGCTGTGCATAAGATAATTTACCCTTATTTCCCCTTCCCTCTTTTACTTTTATCTCTATATCTCTTCTTACCCCTTTCTTTAAACCCTCTGCTATTATCTTGCTTAATCCTTCTATTGTCTTTTTATCAAACAAACTCATCAGCTTGATCTCTATTTTATACTCTTTTCTTAATCTGCTAATCAACCTTGTTGCCAACAAAGAATGACCTCCCATTTTAAAGAAGTCGTCTTTTATTCCTACCTTATCTATTCCTAATACCTCTTCCCATATCTTACATGATTTCTCTTCTATCTCATTCCTCGGGGCCACATATCCTTCTTCATTACTAAATTCTGGTTCTGGCAATCCTTTCTTATCTATCTTCCCATTTATCGTAACTGGTATCTTTTCTATCTTCATTAATTTACTTGGTATCATATATTCTGGTAACTTCTTCCCTAAATAATTCTCCATATCTTCTTCATTTAACTCTTCCTCACTTACATAATATCCTACCAAATATTTATTCCCTCCTTCTCTTACTTTTGCTACTACTACACCCTGTTTAATACCTGTATATGCTTGTATCACATTCTCTATCTCTCCTAACTCTATTCTATATCCTCTAATCTTCACTTGCTCATCATTCCTTCCTATATATTCTATATTTCCATCTGATAAATAACGTCCTAGATCTCCTGTCCTATAAAGCCTGCTATATCCTCTCTTTATATCTCCCTCTGTTGCAAATGGATTCGCTATAAATTTCTCTGCTGTTAACCCTGACCTATTTAAATAACCCCTTGCAAGTCCAGCCCCTCCTACATATAACTCTCCTATCGCTCCAGTTGGCAATAAACTCATATACTGATCTACTATATATATTTGTGTGTTTGCTATCAGCTTTCCTATTGGTGTTATATTATTCTCTATACTTTTACTTCTTCCATCAAATATATAATGGGTAACATCATCTGAACATTCTGTGGGACCATATGCATTGATAATCTCTACACCCTTCATCTTTGATAATATCTCCTCTCTTAGCACCTTCTTAAACGCTTCTCCTGTAACCAATAACATCCTTATTTTTGACGATCTATATTTTTCCAATAAATACTCTATTTGTGTCGGAACTAACTCTAATACGCTTATATTTTCTTTTCTCAACATCTCCATCAACTCATTACTATCCAGCACTGATTCTTGTTTTATTATAACTTCTTTACTTCCTTTTATGATTGCAATAAATAATTGCCATACCGAAATATCAAATACCTGTGTTGCAGTTTGCGCAATTATATCTTTTTTCGTATATTTTAACCCTCTTACCTTTTCCATTAGATGATTCAGCATTCCACCATGATTAACCATCACTCCTTTTGGCCTCCCTGTTGTTCCTGATGTGTAGATTACATAGGCTATATTATAACTACTTACTTTTATATATAAATTACCTCTTCCCTCTTTAGATATATTCTCTTCCATCTCTTTACTATCTATTAACTCTGTTAATAACTCATCTTCTCTATCTATTTTTACCTCCTTCGATATTTTTTCCATCCTATCACCATATTCCCCACTACCTATCAACATCTTTGCATTAGTATCTGATAAAATATATTTTACCCTTTTATCTGGATAACTACTATCTACTGGTATATATCCTCCCCCTGCCTTTAATATACCTAATATTGTTATCAATAAATACTCACTTCTTTCTATAAATAGCATCACTAAACTATCTTTTCTAATCCCCTTACTTATTAGGTATCTTGCTAACTGATTACTTTTCTCATTTATTTCTTTATACGTCATTTGTTTAAAACCACATACCACTGCTATTCTATCCGGGACTTCTTTTACTTGCTTTTCAAATAACTCTATTATTCCCTCTCCTCCTATATATTCTTTCTCTATCCCTCTATTCTTCTCTCGCTTATCTGGAATAATTTTTATATTTCTTAGCTTAATTTCTTTATTAGTTAAAATATTATCAAGTATATTAGAAAAATAACCTGCAAAAGCTTCTATAGTTTTTGGATAAAATAAATCTTTAATATACCTAATATCAAAATTGATAGTGCCATTCGCATAATATGAACAATCTAAATCAATATCGAATTTAGCAATTTTATATGGATTTGCTATATTTTCTGTGCTCACATTCAATAATAATCCTTTATTACTATTTACTATGTTTCGCATATTAAACATAACCTGGAATACAGGATTTTTATTGGTAGTTCTTTCTACCTCTAAACTATCAACTATCTGTTCAAATGGTATATCTTGATGCTCATATGAGGTTAATATATCATTCCTTACTTCACTCAGTAACTCATTAAATTTCTTATTCCCTTTTACCTCTCCTCTACTTATCATGGTATTAACAAAAAAGCCGATCATCTTCTCTGTCTCTTTATAATTCCTATTTGCGATCGGACTACCTATGACTATGTCTTCATTCCCACTTAATTTATGTAACAATACCTTAAGCGCACTTAGTAGAACCATATATAATGATGCTCCCTCTTCCTTACCTATCTCTACTAATCTCTTACTCGTTTCAACTTCTATTTCAAAATTATAATGTCCTCCCTCATAACTCAATTCCTTTGGTCTCTTTTTATCCGTTGGTAATCCTAATTCTGCTGGTATTCCTGATAATTTATCTTTCCAATATTTTAATTGTTTTTCTAACTCCTCTCCTGCTAACCATTCTCTCTGCCATATGCTATAATCCATATATTGTATCGCCAGTTTCTCTAATTTTATTTCCTCACCTTTTATATAACTTTTATATATCTCACTTATTTCCTCACTTAATACCTCTATTGACCAGCCATCACTTACTATATGGTGTAACGTTATTAATAGTACATGCTTTCTTTCTCCTTCCTTAACTAGTTTTACTCTCCATAATGGTCCTCTTTCCATATTGAATTTCCAGCTTCCTTCTATTTTCTTATGTTTTTCTATCTTACTACTCTTATCCTCTTCTTCCGATATATCTACCTCACTATATACTTCTATATCTTTCAAAACTTCCTGATATACTTCTCCTTCTTCGTCCTCTCTTATCACCGTTCTTAATATCTCATGTCTTTCTTTGATTTTATTAATTGTTTTCTTTAATGCCTCTCTATCCAACTTACCTTCTAACGATAATGCTATTGGCATATTATATATTGTTACATCCGGCAATAACTTATCCAAAAACCATAATCTTTGCTGTGCATAAGATAATTTACCCTTATTTCCCCTTCCCTCTTTTACTTTTATCTCTATATCTCTTCTTACCCCTTTCTTTAAACCCTCTGCTATTATCTTGCTTAATCCTTCTATTGTCTTTTTATCAAACAAACTCATCAGCTTGATCTCTATTTTATATTCTTTCCTTAATCTGCTGATCAACCTTGTTGCCAACAAAGAATGACCTCCCATTTTAAAGAAGTTGTCTTTTATTCCTACCTTATCTATCCCTAATACCTCTTCCCATATCTCACTCATCTTTCTCTCTATCTCATTCCTTGGTGCCACATAGCTTTCTTCATCTCCTCTAATATCCCAATCTACACTTGGCAGTCTTTTCTTATCTATTTTTCCTGTCGATGTGAACGGCAATCTTTCCAATATCACATACTTATTTGGCTGCATGTATTCAGGCAAATATTCGTTTACATATTCATTTAAATCTTCATCTGTTGGTTCAAATTCTCCAGCAACTATATAGCTAACTATTTTCTTTTCATTTGATACCTCATCTACTACCACCTTACAATTTTTGACATCTCCATGACCTAATAACACATTCTCTATCTCTCCAAGCTCTATTCTATATCCTCTGATCTTCACCTGCTCATCATTCCTTCCTATATATTCTATATTTCCATTACTTAAATACCTTCCTAAATCTCCCGTCTTATATACCCTACTATATCCTCTCTTTATATCTTCTTCTGTTGTAAATGGATTTGCTATAAACTTCTCTGCTGTTAACCCTGGCCTATTTAGATATCCTCTCGCTAATCCTTCCCCTCCTATACATATCTCTCCTATCGCTCCAATGGGCAACATATTTTGCCATTTATCTAATATATACACCTGTACATTTGATATCCCCTTCCCTATTGCGATATCATTATAGTTATTATAATCTATTTCCTGATTTACTATTGCTCCTATCGTTCCTTCTGTTGGCCCATAATGATTTATTATTTTTATATTCCCTTCTATTTCCTCTTTATTTAATTTTTCACCACCTATTATAAATTTTACTTCTTCCATTCTCTTTTTATTCTCTTCCCATCCTGATTCTTCTCTTAATATACTATAATATGTTGGTGTTAATTTTATTAACTCTATCCTTTCTCTCCTTATTATTTCAACTATTTCACTTGTATCTAGCTCCTCTCCTGCTTTTGCTATGTATAATTTTTTTCCACTTATTATGCTCCCATATAAACTAGTATTACCTAAATCTGTAGCAATACCATTCATGTACATTACATTCTCACCCTCTATTATTCCTGCATCTATTATGTGTCTTACATAATTAACCAAACTTTTATGTTCTATACATACCCCCTTAGGCTCTCCTGTGCTCCCTGATGTATATACTATGTACGCAAGATCTTTTTGACTTAATTTTTGACTGATATTTTTTTTGCTATAGTTTTTATAGTTGGCCTTCGTAATATTTATTACTTGAGCATAAATACTCTTAATTTTATCATGAGTAGTAGATTCACATAGTACTAATTGAACTCCGCTATCATGCAGTATATATTTTATTCTATGTTCGTTACTTTCTGGGTCTATAGGTACGTATCCACAACCAGCTTTCATTATACTAATAATCCATATTACATAATCAATACTTCTGTTAATGACTACTCCTACCATATTACTATTAATAAGGCCTTGCTCTTTCTTCAGATAACTGCCTATTTGATTCGCCTTTTCATTTACTTCACCATATGTTATATGTTTACTTTCACCTACTAACATTATTTTATCTTCATATCCTTCTACACCTCTTTCAAATAATTTTTCGACTCTATCTGAGATAATGGAGGTGTTATTATTTAGGCTTGATTGAATATTTTTTTCCGCATTTGAAAGTATTTCTATATCCCTTACTCTTACCTTTTTATAATTTGTTATCCCTTCTAATATATTCTTAAAATATTCTCCAAATCTTACTATTGTTTCTCTAGTATATAAGTCTTTTAGATATTCAATCCTTACTTCTTTTTTCCCATCTTCTACGCCATATACCCTAAATAATAGATCAAACTTTGATTGTATAACTGCTCCTTCTAAATATCCTATCTTTATTCCTTCCATCTCAATACTTTTCTCCATATCCTCATGTACTACTAATCTAACCTGGAACACAGGATTTCTGTTGGTAGCTCTTTCTACCTCTAAACTATCTACTATCTGCTCAAATGGCACATCCTGATGCTCATATGATTTTAGTACATCCTCCCTCACTTCCTTCAGTAGCTCATTAAATTTCTTACCTCCTTTTACCTCTCTTCTACTTATCATGGTATTAACAAAAAAGCCGATCATCTTCTCTGTCTCTTTATAATTCCTATTTGCGATCGGACTACCTATGACTATGTCTTCATTCCCACTTAATTTATGTAACAATACCTTAAGCGCACTTAGTAGAACCATATATAGTGATGCTCCCTCTTCCTTACCTATCTCTACTAATCTCTTACTAGTTTCAGCTTCTATTTCAAAATTATAATGTCCTCCCTCATAACTCAATTCCTTTGGTCTCTTTTTATCCGTTGGTAATCCTAATTCTGCTGGTATTCCTGATAATTTATCTTTCCAATATTTTAATTGTTTTTCTAACTCCTCTCCTGCTAACCATTCTCTTTGCCATATACTATAATCCATATATTGTATCGCCATTTCCTCCAATTTTATTTCCTCACCTTTTATATAACTTTTATATATCTCACTTATTTCCTCACTTAATACCTCTATTGACCAGCCATCACTTACTATATGGTGTAACGTTATTAATAGTACATGCTTTCTTTCTCCTTCCTTAACTAGTTTTACTCTCCATAATGGTCCTCTTTCCATATTGAATTTCCAGCTTCCTTCTATTTTCTTATGTTTTTCTATCTTACTAGTCTTATCCTCTTCTTCCGATATATCTACCTCACTATATACTTCTATATCTTTCAAAACTTCCTGATACACTTCTCCTTTTTCGTCCTCTCTTATCACTGTTCTTAATATCTCATGTCTTTCTTTGATTTTATTAATTGTTTTCTTTAATGCCTCTCTATCCAACTCTCCTTCTAATGATAATGCTATTGGCATATTATATATTGTTACATCTGGCAATAACTTATCCAAAAACCATAATCTTTGCTGCGCATACGATAATTCTCCTCTATTACCCCTTCCTTCTTTTACTTTTATCTCTATATCTCTCTTCTCTCCTTTCTTTAGCTCCTCCTCCATTATCTTACTTAATCCCTCTATTGTCTTTTTATCAAACAAACTCATCAGCTTGATCTCTATTTTATATTCTTTCCTTAATCTGCTGATCAACCTTGTTGCTAACAAAGAGTGCCCTCCTATTTTAAAGAAATCATCCTTTATTCCTACTTTCTCCATCCCTAATACCTCTCCCCATATCTCACACAGCTTCCTCTCCACCTCATTCCTTGGTGCTACATAATTCTCCTCAATGCTGAAGTCTACTTCTGGCAACCCTTTCTTATCTATTTTTCCACTTATTGTAACTGGCATCCTCTCTATCCTCTTCAGCTTACTTGGCACCATATATCCCGGTAGCTTATTCCCCAAATATCTCTCTAACCCTTCTTCATCTATCTCCCCTTCACTCACATAATATCCAACTATATACTTATCCCCCACTTCTCTTTCCTTTGCTACCACTACACTCTGCCTAATTCCTTCATAACTCTGCAGTGCACTCTCTATCTCCCCAAGCTCTATTCTGTATCCTCTGATCTTCACCTGCTCATCATTCCTTCCTATGTACTCGATATTACCATCACTTAAATATCTTCCTAGATCTCCTGTCTTATATAACCTACTATATCCTCTCTTTATATCTTCTTCTGTTACAAATGGATTCGCTATAAACCTCTCTGCTGTTAATCCAGGTCTATTCAGATATCCTCTCGCTAATCCTTCTCCCCCTATGCATATCTCTCCTACCGCTCCAATTGGCAGCATATTCTGCCATTTATCTAGTATATATATCTGTACATTCCTAATCCCTTTTCCTATATCAACTATATTTATATCTTTTTCTTTTTTATCTATTAAATCCAAGCATGTAGCATCAGCTGTTATCTCAGTAGAACCATATATATTATGAACATTTTCTGCTATTTTTTCTTTTATTTCATTTAATGCCTTTATTTCTATTTTTTCTCCGCTTGTTACTGCCTTTCTGAATTTCCAATGAAACTCCTCTTCTATCAACGTTTTGTATAATGACGGCACTCCTATGAAGTTACTTATTTTTTCCTTCTGACACACTATTTCTAATTTTTTTATATCTAATAAATCTTCTGACTTTATTATTACATTTTTCACACCGTGTAATAATGGGCCCCAGATTTCACATACATAGTCACCAAAATTTACTGATGTTTTATGGCAAGATACATCTCCTTTTAAATACCTTTGCCACAATAATCTATTTTCTACCCCTTTGTATGTTAAACCTACACCCTTTGGTTTACCACTACTTCCAGAAGTATATAATACATAACAAAGATCTTCTTTTGCTCTTTTAGCGCTCTTAACAATCCTCTCCTGCCTTTCTATACCTTCCTCATATAACAAAACTTTTGCCTTTAATTGGCTTAATTTTTTTTCTTGTTCTTTTAATCCTATAATAATTTTACATTTACTGTTTTCCAAAGCATATTCTATCCTTGCAGCTGATGTACTATAATCTATTCCCATTACTACTCCACGCACTTTTAATACTGCAAGCATTGTAGCAATATATTCTATACCTCGAGGAATTACTATACATACTATATCATCATATTTTATACCCTCTTCTATTAAGTAATTTACCAAACAATCTGCTCTTTTATTTAATTCTGCATAACTTATATGCTTTCCAGCATCTACCAATGCTATTTTTTCCGAATCCTTTTTTAAACGCTTATAGTATTGACTTAGTATATCTTCATCTGGGTTTGAGGTATAATCAACCTTGGATAATTTTATTCTCTCTTCTTGGCTAGAAATTGAGAAATTGCATAGATATTCATCTGGAAAATTGATAATTTGCTGAGTTAAATTCTGCAGACAATTAGCTATTAATTCTATTCTATTCTTACTAAATTTACTACCTTTGTAACTAAATCTAAAATGTAGCTCTCTCCCAGGTATTACTGATACTGTGAGTGGGTAACTAGTTTTTTCTGTAAAGTCTAAGCTCCTTATTGAAATAGAGTTTTTATTTTCTTCCATAGCATTTAATGGAAAATTCTCAAATGCCAATATATTGTCAAATAATGCATCTCCTCCGTATTGCAAAATTGCTTGAATACTAGAAAGAGAAAGATAACTATGTGCAAGAGATTCACTCATAGTGCTTTGTACATTAAGTGCTAAATTAGAAATTTTCTCATCAGCCTTAAATTTTATGCGCAATGGAATGGTATTAATAAACATACCTATCATTCCCTCTATTCCGTCAAGATCGATATGCCTACCAGAGATGGTTACTCCAAACACTATATCATTTTGCCTAGTCAATTTTGCTAAAACCATGCCCCAAATAACCTGAACTATAGTATTTAGAGTTACATTATTTTTTTTGGCAAACTGGGATAAGGATTGTATATCTTTAGTATTAAAACTAAATTGATAATTACCATCAGACTCATTTACATTATTACCAAGTTTAGTACTCTTGCATCCTTGTAGAAGCTCCCCCCAATATCTTGTTGCATATTCAGTATCTTGTGTTTTTAACCATATAATATAATTTTTATATGGACGCTTAATACTAGGCTTTAAAGTTTGAGAAGAAATAATTTTCTCATAATTTTCAACAACTTCTTGAAAAATGATAGGCAAACACCAACCATCCAATATAATATGATGTTTGTTCCAAATGAAATAATATTTATTGTTTGCTACTTTAATTAAATTGAATCTCATCAGAGGTGCTTTTGTTAAATCAAAGCCCTTTGTTAACTCTTCTTTTGAGAGCTTAGTTAATTTTTTTATATGGTCCCATTCTTTATTCCATGAGCATATTTTCCATGTAGCTTTTACATATTTATGAATAATTTGTACTGGCTCATTTATTTTTTCCCAATAAAAGCTTGCCCTTAAGCTCTCATGTGAATTGATAGTAAATTGCCATGCATTCTGCCATGCTTCAACATTTAACTCTCCTTTTAGCTCATATATATTTTGAACAAAATATATATCTTTATTTTGTTTATAAACACTTTCAAAAAGCAATCCGGATTGTAATGGAGATAAACCATATATATCAGATATATTTTTATTTTTACTCATAGTTCATCACCTCTATATATTATCTAAAATTTCATCCAATTCTTCTTGATCCAAATCTGAAGAATTAAAATCACTCGGTGTATAGTTAACATCTTTCTGATCTAAGCAATGCTCAATAATTTGAATAAATCTTTTCTCAAATTGAGTTGCAATCTTTTTAATAGTCTCTGAGCTTAAACCACCTGTATAATTCCAAGTAAATCTAAGTTGTTTTGAGATAATATGACCATTAATTTCCAATGCATGCTTTATATCTTTATCACCAATAGTTTCGCCAACAGGAAAATTGCCAAATGCAAATAAAGTTGTTTCATCATCAACGTTATCTAATTGCCCCAAATAATTAAACAGTATATCTACTTTTCTTTCTTTAATCTTTCCTTGCATATTAGCTATGCCATAACTAATTCCTTGATCAGGTATTTGTCTTAATATTTCTTTGATATCTTTAATTGCTACAGATAAATTATTTGCATCTTTTGTTTTTAGCTCAACAGGGAACAAAGTTGTAAACCAACCAATAGTTCTTGTAAGATCTAAGTTGCTATTCAAACCATCGCGTCCATGTCCTTCAAGCATAATTGTTATTTTGTATTTTTTTTGTATATCCCCTATGCTCAATAATAAAGCTAAGAGAAAAAGATCATTAGCCTGCGTATTATAGCTTTTGTGTGCTTCGACTAAAAATAACCTAGTTATTTCTTTAGAAAATAAAATTTCCTGATGCTTAACACCTACATAATTTGAGTTATAATCGTAAGTCAAATTATGATATCCTAGGTTATTATAATATTTAGTCACACTATCTAAATCATTATATTTACTTAAATATTCACTCCAAGATTTATAATGGTCAGTTTTTTCTTCTAATGCCTTATCTAAAAAAAGATCATTAACATCTTGTAATAAAATTCTCCATGATACGACATCTATTATCAAATGATGTATTATCCATAGCAACCCTTTTCCTTCTACCCATATCAAGCTATCTATTGGGCCTTTTTTCACATCCAAACTTTTTTGCCTTTCCGTGATAATGGAATTTAATGCATAATCTGATAAATGTTCATCAACTACTTCAAAAAGGATATCACTTTCTTTTATTTTGTAATATCCCATCCATTCTCCTGATTTAAATTCATATCTTAATCTAAAAGCTTCGTGAGTTGCTCTGATCTGCTGAATTATACTTTTCATCTTATCCATCTCTATTTTTCTCTTGCTCTTAAACCAAAAAGCCTGGTTAAAATGATTGTAATTTTTGAAATTCTTAAAAAACCATTTCTGTATTGGCAATAACTTCACTTTACCTGTAGCAGCAAATTTTTGAAAACTCTGCTGGACATCATGCGCTTTACTATTTCTTGCTAATCCTTCAATAGTAGGTGTATGAAAAACTTGTTTAATGTCAAAATAAATACCAGCTTTTTTAGCTCTTGAGACCATTTGTATACTTATGATAGAGTCTCCCCCCAAATTAAAGAAATTATCTAATCTACCAATTTTTTTTACCCCTAATATGCTAGACCATATTTCTGCTAAAATTTTCTCAATTTCACCTATAGGCTCTTGATATCCCTCTGATTCTTCTTCTATTTCTGCTTTTGGCAACATATCTCTATTAACTTTTCCATTCACTGTTAAAGGAATTTTTTCTAAAACTGTAAATTTATTTGGCTGCATGTATTCTGGTAAAAATTTTTGGCAAGCATATTTTACCTCATTTATTACACGCTCTTCAGAAAATTTTTTCACATCATTATCAAGCAGTAGATATGCTATTAGTTTCTTATTTTTTAATTCAGCTTCCCATAGAATTACTATGCAATATTTTACTCCTATTACATCGGAAATAATTTTTTCTATTTCTCCTAGTTCAACCCTATAGCCCCTTATTTTTACTTGGAAATCATTTCGTCCTATGTACTCAATATTCCCATCACTTAAATATCTTCCTAAATCTCCTGTTTTATATATTCTACTACCAGAACCTTCATTGCTACTTTTATCATCGTTTTTTATATAAAAAGGGTTTGCTATAAACATCTCCGCAGTTTTCCTAGGCATATTATAATAGTGTAATGCTACTCCCTTTCCTCCAATATATATTTCACCTATCACGCCTATTCCGCAATGTTTTCCGAACCTATCTAAAACATACATTTTTTGATTAGGCATTGATTCGCCGTAAGGTATATTCACATTATTCTGAGGTAGATGATTTGTATTATACCAAATCGACCAAATACTACCTTCCGTGGCTCCACCTAAGCTTATAACATTCGAATTAGGAAATTTATTTTTAATTTGCTCAGGCAATTGAGGAGGTATTCTATCTCCACTCAAGAGGTATGTCATATTAGTAATACTCGTGCATCCAAGATCTTCATAATGACTAACCAACAGCTGTGCCAGCTGAGGAACAGAATTCCATATAGTAATATTATGTTTTTTCAACAAATTTAACCAATACAAAGGATCTTTGTTATTTGCTATATCTGGTAATATTACTGTGCCACCTACAGCAGTAACTCCAAAATAATCGTATACTGATAAATCAAAACCTATGCCTGACAATGACAATACTTTATCCGATTTGGAAAAATTAAATTCAGTGTTGATACTATTGATAGTGTTTACCACACTGTTATGTTTAATACTTACACCTTTTGGCCTTCCTGTGCTGCCTGAAGTATAAATAACATAAGATATAGAATCTTCTGATATCATAGGATAGCGATTATCTTCAGAAAATTTAGTAATGTTCTCTTTATCTTCAAAGCAAATTATCCCTTCAGTAAAAAAAGAAAATCTTTTAATATATTTACTATTAGTAATTACTAATCCTATACCTGAATCTTCTATAATACTCTGTATTCTTTCATCAGGATATTCAGGCTCTATTGGTACATAAGCAAAACCTGCTTTTAGAGTAGCAAGCAAAGGAATTAAAATTCTTTCATTCTTCAATAAGCAAATGCCTATTAATTTATTTTTATTTATTTCTTTAGATAAAATTATATTCTTTAATTGATTTGATTTATTGTATATTATCCCATAAGTTAGCTGACTACCATTACATTCTACCGCAACTCTGTCATAATTTATTAATGCTTGTTTCTCAAATAATTTGTGGAGAATATTCTCACTTTTAAATTTTTGTTGATTACCATTCCATTTTTGAATATTAATTTGTTTTTCTCTGTCATAAATACCTATATCAGACAACCTTTGATTTATATCTTCTAGCAAATCTTTCAACATTAACTCATAATCAGTGACTATTTTCTTGATAGTATCTCTATTATAAATACTTGTGGAATAATTTAATTCAATTTCTAGAGAGTTAGCAGTCTCAATAATAGTAAAAGTAATTTCAAATTTTGCTTTATAATAATAGGAAAATTCATAATCTGAAACTTCAAGATTGCCTAGATTAAATTTCTCTTTCCCTTTTTTTTGATATACAAACATAATCTGAAAGACAGGATGTCGTCCTAAATCTCTATTTATATTTAAATGGTCTACTATATTTTCAAATGGTATATCTTGATTATCATAAGCATCATATAACTGATTTTTAACTTTATATAATAAATCTCTAAAACTTGGGTTACCATTAATTGAAATTCGTACAGGCAAAGTGTTTAAAAATAGACCTATAATATTTGAAAAATCATGCTTCCTTCTATTAGCAATTGGGGTACCAATAATTATATCTTTCTGATTAAATGCTAAACTTAAAAATGTACTTAATGTGGTCATTAAGAATGTGAAGACTGTAACGTTTTCAGTAATTGCTATTTTCTTAAGTCTCTTTAAAATACTATCTTCAAGCTTGTGATTATAGCTAGCCCCCTTAAAACTCTGCTCTAATGGTCTAGGTTTATCCGTTGGTATTTCTAAATTCTTCAAGGCGTGAAGATTATCTTTCCAGTACTTAAGCTGCTTTTTTATAACTTCACCTGTTAAAAATTTATGCTGCCAAACCGAAAAATCTGCATATTGAACATTTATTAAGGGTAACTTTGGCTCTTCATTTTTTAAAAAAGATGCATAACATTGAAATAACTCTTTTTTAAAAATATTAAGTGACCAATCATCAATGATAATATGATGAAAATTAATAATTAATACATGCTTGAGGTTTTCCTGTTTTATTAAAAGGCCTCTACACAAAATTTCTCGGGAAAATAAAAATGGTTTTTCTAGCTCTTCTCTTATCAATTTATTGATTGGTTGATTAGCATTTAATAAGATAGTCTTCAAAGGGAACGGAGTATTTATCGATAATATATTTTGATATGCTATTCCTTCTTTATTGACTATAGTAGTTCTTAAGGATTCATGCCTGCTAACAAGAAAATTTAATGATTTCTCTAGGGCAATAATGTTTATACTTCCTTTTAATAAAATAGCAATTGGGACATGATATAAAGTATTATCCCCAATTAATTTATCTAAAAACCACAACCTTTGTTGGGCATACGACAATAATATATCTTGATTTTTATCAATCCGCGATATTGATAGCAATGTATCTTTCTTATAATAACTTAGAGATATTTTTGCTGACAAATCAGATAAAAGACTTGATTCAAATACATCCTTAAAGTTTATTTCTGTTTCAAAATTATCTTTAACTTTAGAAATTATTTTAATTGCTAATAATGAATCACCACCTAATTTAAAGAAGTCATCTTTTATTCCTACCCTATCTATCCCTAATACCTCTTCCCATATCTCACACATCTTCTTCTCTATCTCATTTCTTGGTTCTACATAATTCACCTCATCTATAAAATCTACTTCTGGTAATCCTTTCTTATCTATCTTTCCATTTATTGTAAGTGCTATCTCTCCTATCTTCATCAACTTACTCGGCATCATATATTCTGGTAACTTATTCCCCAAATAATTCTCCATTTCTTTTTCATCTAACTCTTCCTCACTTACATAATATCCTACTATATACTTATCTCCTCCTCCTTCTCTTTCCTTTGCTACCACTACACTCTGCCTAACTCCTTCATAGCTCTGCATCACATTCTCTATCTCCCCAAGCTCTATTCTATATCCTCTGATCTTCACTTGCTCATCATTCCTTCCTATATATTCTATATTTCCATCACTTAAATATCTGCCTAAATCTCCTGTCCTATATAACCTACTATATCCTCTCTTTATGTCTTCTTCTGTTGCAAATGGGTTTGCTATAAATTTTTCTGCTGTTAACCCTGGCCTATTTAGATATCCTCTTGCTAATCCTTCTCCTCCTATACATATCTCTCCTATCGCTCCGATTGGTAATACTTCTCCTTCTTTTGATAATATATATATCTTTAAATCTCCTAATCTTCTCCCTATAGAATTGTTATTGTTATTTTCATCTTCTTCTTTTATCGCCTTATATGTTGCGTGTACTGTTGTTTCTGTTATGCCGTACATATTTACCAGTCTTGGCTTATTATATCCATACTTATTCAACCATTCTCTTAATTTTCCTTGATTTAATGCATCTCCTCCAAATATTACATATCTTAATTTAGATAACTTTTCTCTACTTCTTGATTCATTTATAAAATTATAAAATGCTCCTGGTGTTTGATTTAATACCGTTATCCCTTCTGTTTTACATAAATTAAAAAATAACTTTGTATCTATGATTTTTTCTTGAGATGCTATTACTAATTTCCCTCCATACAACAAAGAACCCCATATCTCCCATACTGTGAAGTCAAATATATATGAATGAAATAGTACCCATATATCTTTATGGTCAAATTTATATTTTTTTTGAGTTATACTAAATAATCTTGCTACATTGTTGTGAATCTGCATCACTCCCTTCGGCTTCCCGGTTGTTCCAGATGTATATATTATATATGCTAGATCCTTTACTCCTCTTTCTACCTTTATATCTTCTCCTTTATATTTTTCTACCTCTCTTCTAAACTCTTCACTGTCTATTCCTATTACTTCTATCTTATTTCCTACTATCTTCCTTATCTTCTCTACATTCTTCTCATTACTTAATATTACCTTACACTCTGCATCTTCTACTATGTACCTTATCCTTTCTTCTGGATAACTTGCCTCCATTGGTATATAACATCCTCCTGCTTTCAATACTCCTAATATCCCCAATACAATATGTTCACTCCTTTCTATACATAACCCTACACTCACTTCTCTTATTACACCGTGTTTTTCTCTTAAATACCTACCTATTTTATTACTTCTCTTGTTTAATTCATCATAGCTTATTTGTACTCCTTCTCTTACTAATGCTATTCTATCCCCTGACTTCTTCACTCCCTCCTCAAATCTCTCTAATATACTTCCTTCTTTCCCTTCTCTCCCCTCCCTCTTGTTAAAGTTTTCTAATTGGATCTTGAAAAGAGCTTCAGATAAATTTTCATAATTTGAATCTCTCAATAAAAGCTTTAAAGAATCTTTATAAATTGAAGAAAAATACTCTAATAAAGATCTATTAACATAATTATTTACTACAGTTATTTTACCGCCATATGTTTCCTCATTAAGTCTAGCAATATTTAATACAAAAGGTATTTCCGTCCTTTCAAAATCAATTGTTTCCTCAATTACATTTTTACTATTATCAAAAACATGAAAATGCATATAATTAAACGCAAAATGATAAACATCTTTTTTCAATAAAGATTTTATCTTGCTATAAGGAAAAGATTTATATTGATGTAGTTTAATTTTTTCATTAAATATCCTAAAAAATTGATTCTGCTTTTCATTATCTCTTATCTTAAATCTAAAAGGGATAGTATTTAAAAATAAACCAAATAACCTATCTCCCTCTTCTTTTTCTAGTCTATTGTTAACTATTAAACCAATTGTTATGTCATCGTTATTAGTGAAATAGGATAATACTTTTAAGTAAGTAAATAAAAATACATGATCTGGTGTGATTCCAAGTTTTTTAACAATATTATTTATTAATCTAGATATTTCCTTTCCGAAATTAAGCTCTGAATAAATAATAACATCTCCTTTACTCTTTTTACCATTATATTCCAGTTTTGTACAATTAAACCCATCTAAATATTTTTTCCAAAATTGCTGATTTTGCCTACTATTAATCGAAGCTATCTCATTTTTTATGAATTCTCCATAGCTTAATTTTATGTTGTCTTTGATATCAATTTCTAAACTATACGATTGTATAAATTCGTTAATCAATGAAGCTATACTCCAACCATCAGCAATAGCATGATGAAATGAAAAAATTATGTAAAATTGATTACTTAAATCATTCACTATTATCCTAAACAAGCCTGGATTGTTAATATTAAATGAAACTTTACTTTCAGATTTGATTATTATATCGATATTCTTCTTTTCTTGTTTGAAATACTCAATTTTAATCTTTTTGTATATAAGGGTTAATAATTTATCATCTACTAAAACAAAAGCAGCACGAAGCATTTCATGCTTTAAAACTAATTTATTCCAAATACTTAAGAATTTTTTTTCTGAAAATTTTAAATTTAACTTATAGCCAAAAACATCATGGTATACACCTTTATCATTTAAATTAGATTCAATTAACATGCCAGTTTGTAAAGAACCGGTTGGATAAATATCTTCAATAAGCTCAATATTATTGATAAAATTGCTCATACGGCCTTTATCAAACAAGCTAAATCTTTGATAGATTACAGTATTATTATTTTCATATTGCAGAGTTTTTTTTAGGTTATATATAGATTTAGAGATAAAAATATCTTTAACATTAATACCTAGCTTTAACTTCTTATTAGTTAAACCTACTAATCTGATAACCAATATACTATCACCACCTAATTTAAAGAAGTCATCTTTTATTCCTACCCTATCTATCCCTAATACCTCTTCCCATATCTCACACATCTTCTTCTCTATCTCATTTCTTGGTTCTACATAATTCACCTCATCTATAAAATCTACTTCTGGTAATCCTTTCTTATCTATCTTTCCATTTATTGTAAGTGCTATCTCTCCTATCTTCATCAACTTACTCGGCATCATATATTCTGGTAACTTATTCCCCAAATAATTCTCCATTTCTTCTTCATCTAACTCTTTCTCACTTACATAATATCCTACTATATACTTATCTCCTCCTCCTCCTTCTCTTTCCTTTGCTACTACTACACTCTGCCTAACTCCTTCATAACTCTGCAACACATTTTCTATCTCTCCAAGCTCTATCCTATATCCCCTGATCTTCACCTGCTCATCATTCCTTCCTATATATTCTATATTTCCATCACTTAAATATCTTCCTAAATCTCCTGTCTTATATAGCCTACTATATCCTCTCTTTATATCTTCTTCTGTTGCAAATGGATTTGCTATAAACTTCTCTGCTGTTAACCCTGGTCTATTTAGATATCCTCTCGCTAATCCTTCCCCTCCTATACATATCTCTCCTATCGCTTCTATCGGTAATAACTCTCCTTCTTTTGATAATATATATATCTTTAAATCTCCTAATCTTCTTCCTATAGAATTGTTATTTTCATCTTCTTCTTTTATAGCCTTATATGTTGCGTGCACTGTTGTTTCTGTTATGCCGTACATATTTACCAGTCTTGGCTTATTATATCGATACTTATTCAACCATTCTCTTAATTTCCCCTCATTTAATGCATCTCCTCCAAATATTACATATCTCAATTTAGATAACTTTTCCCTACTTCTTGATTCATTTATAAAATTATAAAATGCTCCTGGTGTTTGATTTAATACCGTTACCCCTTCTGTTTTACATAAATTAAAAAATAACTTTGTATCTATGATTTTTTCTTGAGATACTATTACTAATTTCCCTCCATACAACAAAGAACCCCATATCTCCCATACTGTGAAGTCAAATATATATGAATGGAATAGTACCCATATATCTTTATGGTCAAATTTATATTTTTTTTGAGTTATACTAAACAATCTTGCTATATTGTTGTGAATCTGCATTACTCCCTTTGGCTTCCCCGTTGTTCCTGATGTATATATTATGTATGCTAGATCCTCTCTTCCTCTTTCTACTTTTATATCTTCTCCTTCATATTGTTCTATCTCTCTTTTAAACTCTTCACTGTCTATTTCTATTACTTCTATCTTATTTCCTACTATCTTCCTTATCTTCTCTACATTCTTCTCATTACTTAATATTACCTTACATTCTGCATCTTCTACTATATACCTTATCCTTTCTTCTGGATAACTTGCCTCCATTGGTACATAACATCCTCCTGCCTTTAATACTCCTAATATCGACAATACCGTATATTCACTCCTTTCTATACATAACCCTACCTTTACTTCTCTCCTAACTCCAAACTCTTCCCTTAAATATTTTCCTATTTTATTGCTCCTTCTATTTAACTCCTCATAGCTTATCTGTACTCCTTCTCTTACTAATGCTATTCTATCCCCTGACTTCTTCACTTCCTCCTCAAATCTCTCTGTTATTGTTTTTTGAATACTATGATTATATTCTACTTCATTATTGAATCCTAATGATTGTCTAAAATACGGATTGAAAGAAAAATTGATGTCTCTTACCAGTGCATTTTTGCGGTTACATACAAATTTGACTAATAATCCCAAAATATACTTATATATGTTGAGAAAGTTTTTTATGGTGTTTTTTTTATAAAGAGAGGTTGCATAATTAAAAATACCCTCAATATACTCACCTTTATCAATAACAGTAGTTGTTAAATCAAATTTTGCATATTTAAATAATAAAAAATCTGATGAACAATCTTGAAAGAAGTTTTTACTTTCTTGTTTATTTTTTACTTTTGAAGAACTATCAAAACTGAATAATACTTGAAAAATAGGATGTCTGCTTGAATCTTTTTCTATTTCAAGCTCACTAACTAATTTTTCAAATTGAAGATCCTGATATAACTGCACTTCAATAATTTCATTTGCTACTCTTTTTAAAAGGTCCTCGATTTTCTCATCTTTTTTAATAATACATCTCAATACTACTGTATTTATCAATAATCCAATAATACCTTCCAATTCCTTAGTATCTCTATTAGCAATTGGTGTACCTATGACAAAATCATCTTGATTAGAAAAAGTTCTAAGCAATAAATAAAAAGCTGTTAAAAATATGCTAAACAAGCTTATTTCTAATTCCTTAGATAACTTTCTCAAAGAATCTGCTAAATCTTGATCTATTTTAAAATATAGTTGATCTCCTCGATAATCTATAATATTGCTTCTAGCATTATCGGTAAATAAATTTAGATTTTCATATCCTGAAAGCCTTTTTTGCCAAAAATTCAGCCTTTTTTCAAGCCTCTCTCCTGATAAATAAGCTCTTTGCCAAATTGCGAAATCTTTATATGAATTATTTAAACTAACAAGCTTTAATACTGGATTTAACCCTTGTTTCAATTCTATATTGTATCTATACAGTTCCTCGAGCTCCTCTTTCAAAATATCAGCTGACCATAAATCAAAAGCAATGTGATGTACTACAACTAACATGTAGTATTCTGACCTATTGCTCAAATTGTAAAAGGATATTTTAAATACATATTCTTCACTGATATCAAAAACATAATCTATTTCTTTTTTTAAAATCTCTTTAAAATAATCAATATCATCACAATTATATTGAATAATAATAGGATTGAATTTTTGACAATTTAACTCTTCTTGAAAATATCCTTCTTTATCATTTTCCCTTATAACAGTACGTAAAATTGAATGTCTCTCTACAATAGTTTGAATACTTTTCTCTAATATTGATAAATCAATATTCTCTCCAAGCCTATAGATGATCGGTATATTATACGCTGCAATATTTTTTTCATATTCATTAATAAACTTCATTCTTTCTTGTGAAAAAGATAGAACAGCTTTTTCTTTATTTGTCTTTAATATTGTAATTTGGTCTTCTTTACTGGATATATTATTTTCCTTCAAGCATTTTAAAATTTCATCAATATGATTATTAAAAAATTTTTTATCCTTATCACTTAATGTTATTCTATCAGGTACAAAAACAGATATTTCATTGCTATCTGCCCATATTTTAATTCCTTGAAAATAAAGCTTATATATAAATTTTATTATTGAAACAGAAGACATACACACACCATTTTTCTATTTTCTAAATTTAAATGTTTGACCTTTTATATTATTATCAAATAACTTTGATAATAATATTGAAAATTTTTCTATGTTTTTATATTCGAAAATCTTCCCTACATGAATTTTTTTTGAGTATTCGGTATTTATTCTATTAATCAACCTTGTTGCTAGTAGAGAATGTCCTCCCAATCTAAAGAAGTCGTCTTTTATTCCTACCCTATCTATCCCTAATACCTCACTCCATATTTCACACATCTTTCTCTCTATCTCATTCCTTGGTTCTACATAATTCACCTCATCTATAAAATCTACTTCTGGCAATCCTTTCTTATCTATCTTTCCATTGACTGTAACTGGTATCTCTTCTATCCTCTTTAACTTACTTGGTATCATATATTCTGGTAACTTATCTCCTAAATATCTCTCTATTTCTTCTTCATCTAACTCTTTCTCACTTACATAATATCCTACTATATACTTATCTCCTCCTTCTCTTTCCTTTGCTACCACTACACTCTGCCTAACTCCTTCATAACTCTGCAAGACACTCTCTATCTCTACAAGCTCTATCCTATACCCCCTGATCTTCACCTGCTCATCATTCCTTCCTATATACTCTATATTTCCATCACTTAAATATCTTCCTAAATCTCCTGTCTTATATAGCCTACTATATCCTCTCTTTATATCTTCCTCTGTTGCAAATGGATTTGCTATAAACTTCTCTGCTGTTAACCCTGGTCTATTTAGATATCCTCTCGCTAATCCTTCCCCTCCTATACATATCTCTCCTATCGCTCCTATCGGTGATAACTCTTCTTCTTTTGATAATATATACACTTTTGTATTTGATATCGGCTTGCCTATTAACACTTTTTCTATATTTTTATCTATATAACTATAATGCAGCACATCTATTGTTGCTTCTGTTGGTCCATATAAATTATGTACCTCCACTCTTTTTAACTTTTCATGAATCTCTTTTACTGTTGAAATCTTCAGCTCTTCTCCACTACTAAATATATATTTCACATTATCCCTATATCCTTTATCTACACCTTCTAAATAGCTATTTAACATTGTTGGCACAAAATGCATTATTGTTATTTGCTCTTTTCTACTTAATTCTTTTATATAATCTACATCTCTTTGCTCTCCTTCCTTAGCAATCACTATACTCCCGCCATACCAATGTGCCCATAATAATTCCCATACTGATACATCAAATGTATATGATGTTTTTTGCATTATTTTATCTTTCTTTCTTAATGGATATTCCTTGTTCATCCATTTTATACGATTTACCACTCCACCTTGACTTACTCCCACTCCCTTCGGTTTTCCTGTAGTTCCTGATGTATATATTATATATGCTAGATCCTTTCCTCCTCTTTCTAGCTTTATATCTTCTCCTTCATATTTTTCTATCTCTCTTTTAAACTCTTCACTGTCTATTTCTATTACCTCTACCTTATTCTCTACCATTTTCCTTATCTTCTCTACATTCTTCTCATTACTTAATATTACCTTACATTCTGCATCTTCTACTATATACCTTATCCTTTCTTCTGGATAACTTGCCTCCATTGGTACATAACATCCTCCTGCCTTTAATACTCCTAATATCGACAATACCGTATATTCACTCCTTTCTATACATAACCCTACCTTTACTTCTCTCCTAACTCCAAACTCTTCCCTTAAATATTTTCCTATTTTATTGCTCCTTCTATTTAACTCCTCATAACTTATCTGTACTCCTTCTCTTACTAATGCTATTCTATCCCCTGACTTCTTCACTTCCTCCTCAAATCTCTCTAATATACTTCCTTCTCTCCCTTCCCTCCACTCTGTCTTGTTCCATATGTTAATTTTTGCATCATCCTTATGTAATTTAATAGGCAAGAAAATATCTTTGCCTATTAAATTACCAAGATATAATTGAATATAGTTTAATATGCTCTGAATTATGATTTTTGAAAAATAACCATCATGCATATCTAAAGAAAAAGAAAACTTATCGCATTTTCTTGATACTGTAAAAACGCACGGAATATTTGTTTTTTCATAAAATTCCTCTATATGGAATTTTTCATTTCTATCTAAGATGTGAAAGTGCACATAATTAAAGCTAAAAATTAAATTTTCTATCATTTTAAAATCGCTTTTCAGCTTCATAAAAGGATATTGCTTTATTTTCAAAAGCTCTGTTTTGATATTATTTATTTGATTATTTAAATAATCACTCGTAATATCTCCTCCCTTTTTAAACTTGTATCTGAATGGTATAGTATTGAGAAAAAGCCCTATTTGTTCATCTCCACCTGGCACTTCAAGTCTATTATTAACTACCGTACCTATTAGTATGTCATTAAATCCAAAAACTCGAAACAAAGCATAAAAATAAGCAGATAAAAAAACTGTATCTACTGAAAAACCTGAAGTTTTTGCATAAGAAATAATCTTAGTAGAATTATTTTTACTTAATTTAGCACCAACCTTTTCAATTAATTTCGTGCTATGTTGAATATGTTTCACAACTCGATTTATGTTATTTTTATATCCTTCTAATAACTTAAACCATAAATTATAAAGACTTTTCTTATTCATATTTAAAAGCTCTTCTTGAACAAATTCAGCGTACGAAATAGAACTATTATAATTTATAGATATTTCAGAATCGCCATACATATCAACAAATTCTAAAATTAATGATGCCAAACTCCAGCCATCCATTATTGCATGATGAAATGATATCACTAAAGAAAAACCATCATTCCTTGCTACCGTATTTATAACCAATCTAAATACACCAGGCATTTTATAATCAATGCCTTTATCAAGCTCTTTATCTATAATTGATTTAGTACTGCATCCTTCGACTATTTTTATTTTAGACTTCAAACTAATTGACTTGTTCTCTATCAATAAATAACCATTCTCAATATCTTCAACAAAATTACTCCTAAGCATTGAGTGCTTTGTAACAATCCTCTCCCAACAACCGATGAACTTTTTATAGTCAAAAGGTATCTTTATAAGATATGATACAACATCATGATATGAGTATTTATCAAATATTGACTCTATCAGCATTCCTTTTTGCAATGAGCTTGCTGGATAGATATCTGAGATACTATTTTCTTCAAGCTCAAAGCTTCTCTTATTTTCATCTGAAATCAATGAAAAATGTTTGTATTTTGAATTTACATCTGCTTCATCTATTATATGTTGCGCAATATCTTTAATAGTTTTATAGGCAAAAATACTATGTATTTTTAGTTTATAACCCTTTTGTTTTAATGCACCAACAACTCTTAAAGAAATGATAGAGTCTCCCCCTAAGTTAAAGAAATTATCTGATCTACCAATTTTTTTTATCCCCAATATGCTAGACCATATTTCTGCTTGCAATTTTTCCATTTTGGTTATGGGCTCTTCATATTCTTCAATACCTTCCCTACCCTCTGGTTTAGGTAAATTTGACCTATCTATTTTACCATTTGATGTCAAAGGTAAATAATCTATTATCATGATTTGTTTAGGTCGCATGTATTCGGGCAAATTTTTCTCACAATTTTTACGTATAGAATTAATAATGTCGCTTTTATCCACTTTGAAATTACTGATTTCTTTGCTTAATAACACATAAGCAACTAACTTTTTTAAATTTAGCTCATCCTCTCTTAAAACAACTATACACTGATCTATATTATCTATACTTGTTATTACAGCTTCGATTTCTCCTAGCTCTATACGATACCCTCTTAATTTGACTTGATGATCCACTCTTCCAATATATTCAATATTACCATCTGCTAAATACTTAGCTATATCACCAATCCTATATATTCTTGAATCACAACTAAAAAACTCATTCTTATTACCATTATAAAAAGGATTTGCTATAAATTTCTCGGCTGTTAAAGATGGTTTGTTCCAATAACCTCTTGCTAAACCTATTCCTCCTATATAAACCTCTCCCATAACACCAATAGGGACCTGATTTAAGTGTTCATCCAATATATATATCTTCACATTACCAACGTTTCTTCCCAAAGGAATGATGCTATTATTTGCAATCTCCTTACTATCTAATATATGAGTTAAAGATAAATCTGAGCATTCTGTTGGCCCATAAGTATTTACAATTTTACAATTTTTATTATTAAATACAAAATCTTTTAACAGTTGTACTTTTATGCCCTCCCCACCTAACAATACCATCCTAAGAGTAGGTAGCTCTTTCTCTCTTTTATCTAAATTTTCAATTACTGAATAAAAGGCACTAGGAGGACAATTAAAAAAAGTTATATTATTCTTTTTTAAAAAATAAACTATTGCTTTAGAATCAAATTTTATATCATCAAATAAATTAATTTGGGATCCTGATATTAGTCCACCTAAAATATTTTTCTGAGTTAAATCAAACCCAAATGCTGTAAAAATGATAATCTTATCTTTTTTATCAATTTCAAATTGTTTTTTATACCAGCTCAATAGATTTGATACCCCAGCATGCATTAAATCAGATCCCTTAGGTAACCCTGTACTGCCTGAAGTATATAAGAGATATATTAGATCACCTAACTTTGAAAGAGTTAAATTGCTATCATTATCTGGCAAAACAGCCTCTTCAATAAATACTATTTTACCTATATTTGGTATATTAGCTTTATGTTTTGATTTTGTAATTGTGATCGATGCCTTAGAATCACGTAGCATATGATGAATTCTTTCTATTGGATAATCAACATCTATTGGCAAATAAGCCATGGCAGCCTTTATACATGCAATCATCGAAATAACCATATCTATAGATCTTTCAACTAAAATAGCAACTACCGTTTGTTCTTTGTTTTGCTCTACTATTGATTTAAGATATCTTGCTAGCCTATTAGATATACTATTAAGCTCACGATATGAAATATTTTGATCAATGTATGATACCGCTATTCTGTCAGGTGTACGTAAAATCTGCTCTTCAAATAAACGATCTACTGTTAAGCCACGATAATAGCCAGTATTTGTAACATTTAGACTTTTTATTTCTTCTTCTTCTGTGTAATGCAAGAATTTTAGTTCAGTTGTATGATCTACCCTTCCTGAAATTTGTATTAAAAAAGATTCTATCATATTCATAATGTTTCTAACTAACTTATTTTCTATTAACTCTCCTGCATATTTTATTTTAACAAGTATCGCACCTTCTTCCTCATACACAAGTATTCCTAAAGGATAATCTAATTTCTCTATTACCTTTTTGATCTCTATGATTAAACTTCCGTCTTTCTCCTTTGATTTAGGATAATTCTCATATGCAAATACTGTTTCAAATAATCTTTCTCCTCTTTTTTGTATTTTAGCTAAATTCACTCCACTTTTAGTAGTGATTAAATTTATATCTCGCTGAATAGTCTTTATTGCTTTTTCAGTGCTTTCAGATCTATGCTCAACTAATAATGGCAATGTATTAATATATAAACCTACTCCCTTTTCTATACCTATGATATGCTTTTCTCTCCCTGATATAACAGTCCCAACTACAGTTTGCTTACTTGCTCCGTATACACTTAAAATCTTATGCCAAACATATTGAAGCATGGCATTAATCGTGACTCCTTTTTCTTGATTATACTTTTTTATATTATTGTATAAATCTCCTGATATTATTAGATTTTTTTCTTTATATTTTTTTATATAGTGATAATTTTCTTCTCCATAATCATTTTTAAACAAAGCTAATATGTTAGTTCTCTGCTCTATTCTTGATATATATTGATGCCAAAATTCCTCGTCCTTCTTTAAATTTTTTTGTATATATTTTTGGACCTCTTCGTAATTTCTATCTTCTATCACCTGTATTTTCTCACCCTTTATCTTTTTTAGATAAGTTTCATGAACATATTCTTTTAAAATTACTCCACTCCAACCATCTAAAATAGCATGATGATTGGAAAATATACATCTGTATAATTCCTTTTCTAGCTTAATAATATGTATTCTAAATAATTTCGCTTCGTCTAAACTATAACCTTTTTTCGTCTCATCTTCTTCTATTTTTTGCACTATTAATTCTTTGTTAACTTTTTGGCTCAAATCAATATAGCTCCAATCTAACTTTGCATCCTTTTCTATTACCTGTAACAAGTCTTCTTTCCAATCAAATCTCAATCTTAATGATGCGTATTTTTTTTGTGCGCATTCCCAGGCTTCTTTTAGTTTTTCTATTTCTATATTATTTTTATAATCCCATATTATATGCATTTTATATGCTTCATCTGAATCTCCCTGCATTACAGCATGATGTATGAAACCTTGTTGCAAACTGTTGGCTTTATAAACCCCTACAATCTCACTAAGATGCTGCAACCTGCCTAATTCTTCAGCAGATGTGATATTGCTCACATCACTTACTGTCAAATAACACCTAGTTTTTTTTGTGGTATAATCTATCACTTTTAATAGATTTTTATGCAATGCTTTAGATAACTTCTGAGTTTTTTCTTTTCCTAACTTACTGATTATTTCTAATCTTAATTTACCTCCTATTACTAATCCAGTAACATTTATTATGTTATCTTCTATATTTCCTTTTCCTATTGCCTGCCCTGCGTTTTCATTTACTACAGACCATTCAATAGTTTTTTTATTAAACTGCCCTAAATAATTAAACCATATTTTGGGTAACTTATCTCTGTCGTAACCTTTTATTATACCGTAACCTAAGCCTCTATTTGGTATCTGCCTTATATTTTCCTTCATATCTACAATTGTCTTTTCTAGGTCATCAGATAGCATGAGCTTTACTGGATATAATACCGTAAACCAGCCTATACATCTTCTTATATCTATTTTCTCAAATATCTCTTCTCTCCCATGCCCTTCTAGTACTATATGATTTATATTTTCTCCAGTTATTTCTTCTAATGCAATAGCAAGGCTCGTTAACAACAAATCATTTATTTCTGTGTTATAGGCTTTATTACTCTCTCTTATTAACTTTTTTGTATCTTCTTTAGTTATCTCTATTATATCATGTTCTACTCGACTATTTTCATACTGCAATTTAAGTAGCCTAGCACTTTGATAATCAAACAGAGCTTTTTCCCAATACCTATATTCATGTTCGTTTTTTTGTTTATATAAAGTTAACTGCTCAGTCCATTGTCTATAGCTAGTACCTTTTTTTCCTAAATCCCTTCCTTCATATAAATTTTGAAGGTCTTCTGATATTATTCGCCAGCTTACAGTGTCTACTATCAAATGATGCATAGCAAAAAATAGTCTAGCGCTTCCATCTTCATAACCATATATATAACCTACTTTATACAATGGGCCTATTTCTATATTAAAATCACTTTGCCACCTTGTTAATATTAAGTCTAATTCCTGAAGCCAAATTTTTTCTTCCTCTTTACCTGCTATACTTTTGATGTTTAATTTTTCTACTTTCTTTATTTTCTCCTTTTCAACACTATAGTATTGTTGATACATACCTTTTGCATTCCTTCTATATCTTAATCTAAAGCTATCGTGATAACATACTAGTTTATATATAGATTTTTCTAATATCTTTATATCTAGTTCTGGAACTCTTAACATAAAGGACTGATTCCAATGCCCTATATTTTTATAGTTGCCTTTAAAAAACCATTCTTGTATTGGCGAAAGAGTTACATTTCCTCTCAGCCTTCCTGATTCTGCTTTTATATCTGTAGCTTTATTTCTTTGTCTTACTTCTTTCCAAATTCTTTCTATATCCCTAAATTCAAATATATCATTAACAGTAATATTTAAAGCAAATCTCTGTCTTAACCTATTCACTAACTGAATACTAATTATACTATCACCACCTAATTTAAAGAAGTCGTCTTTTATTCCTACCTTATCTATCCCTAATACCTCACCCCATATCTCACACATCCTCCTCTCTATCTCATTCCTTGGTTCTACATAATTCACCTCATCTATAAAATCTACTTCTGGCAATCCTTTCTTATCTATCTTTCCATTGACTGTAACTGGTATCTCTTCTATCCTCTTTAACTTACTTGGTATCATATATTCTGGTAACTTATCCCTTAAATATCTCTCTATTTTTTCTTCATCTAACTCTTTCTCACTTACATAATATCCTGCTATATACTTATCTCCTCCTTCTCTTTCCTTTGCTACCACTACACTCTGCCTAATCCCTTCATAACTCTGCAATACACTTTCTATCTCTCCAAGCTCTATCCTATATCCCCTGATCTTCACCTGCTCATCATTCCTTCCTATATATTCTATATTTCCATCACTTAAATATCTTCCTAAATCTCCTGTCTTATATAGCCTACTATATCCTCTCTTTATATCTTCTTCTGTTACAAATGGATTTGCTATAAACTTCTCTGCTGTTAACCCTGGTCTATTTAGATATCCTCTCGCTAATCCTTCCCCTCCTATACATATCTCTCCTATCGCTCCTATCGGTAATACGTTTATATCTTCATTTAATATATATATTTGCTTGTTCTTGTATATATACAGCCTTTCTCCAACTTCCTTACTATATACTCCTACTACTGCTTCTGTAGGACCGTATTCATCTATCACTCGCTTTACACCTACTGATTTCAGAGCATTTATCAATTCTATTGGTAATTTTTCACCACCTAATATTATTTCTTTTAAGTATAATTCTCCTTCTGCTATTAAACTTGCGTAACTTGGTACTAACTTTGCTATTTCTATTCTTTCTCTCTTTAAATGATTTTTATATTTCTCTAGATCGTCAACTCTACCTTGATAAACTACTACGTTCATTCCTCCAATTAAAGCTGCTAGGCTTGTTGTTACAGTTAAATCAAATGCTAGAGTTGTTGACAAATCTATTCTTCCATTTCCACTCCATCCACCGTATTCAATCACATTATTTAAATAATTTACCACTCCACCTTGACTTACTCCCACTCCCTTTGGCTTCCCAGTCGTTCCTGATGTATATATTATATATACTAGATCCTCTCTTCCTCTTTCTACTTTAATATCTTCTCCTTCATATTTTTCTATCTCTCCTCTAAACTCTTCACTGTCTATTCCTATTACCTCTATCTTATTCCCTACCATCTTACTTATTTTCTCTACATTCTTCTCATTACTTAATATCACCTTACATTCTGCATCTTCTACTATGTACCTTATTCTTTCTTCTGGATAACTTGCCTCCATTGGTACATAACATCCTCCTGCTTTCAATACTCCTAATATCCCCAATACAATATGTTCACTCCTTTCTATACATAACCCTACACTCACTTCTCTCCTCACTCCAAACTCTTCCCTTAAATATTTTCCTATTTTATTGCTCCTTCTATTTAATTCCTCATAACTTATTTGAACTGCCTCGCTTACTACCCCTAAACTATCTGGTGATTTTAATACCTGCTCTTTAAACAACTCTTCTATGCTGCTAGATCTAGTGTAATCTTTATCTGCCCTATTAATTTTTGTTATTTTTTCCCGTTCAATACTGCTAATCAAAGGGATTTCTCTAATATTTGCAGATTCTCTTTTTATGGTATTAATTATGAAGGATTCAATGTTTTTTAGGAAATTATATAAAGAAAAAAGGTTTGCTACTTCTAAATTGCATTGAAAAGTTATTTTATTTTTATTTGTAGTTATATGAAACGCATGATGCTCAATATCATTAAAAGGTAAGACTTTTTCTTTAGATATAGAAATAGGCATACTTTTAGCATCGAAGTTATTTTTAAAAGCTATATCTGTCGAATATGGTATTCTTTTTTGAGTTAAATTAATTTTTTCTATAATATAAGAGGTAGCTTTCTCGAAAGAATTAATGCCTTTAAAATTAAAGTTCAGAGGATAACTATTACAAAGAAGTACAGAACTATAATTGTTATTAATCAGATTAACTGATAACTCTTTTTGTTGTAAATATTTTGAAAAATATAGAATCACTAAGGCTAATAAATAGTCCTCCACATCTATTTTAAGCTTTTTAGACTTCAACAATTCACTTGGAATCTCTAAAATCTCCGAATTATATTTACCCAGCTTCCATGGCAAATTAATTTTTTTTATATTAGATATATCAAAATCCCAATACAACATTTCTTTAGATGATTTTTTTAGATAATTCGATAAATCTTCTGAGTGCTTTAAAGATAATGAATTTAATTGACTACCTATACGCAATGAGTTTTTTTCAATTACATCAATAATTGAAACCACTTTACCACTTATGTCATATAATTTTTCTATGATAACAGATCCTTCTATAGCAGCTATTTCTATTTTTTTATCACTATAATCCAAAATTTGACCCGCCTCATACTTTGAATAAGTTCCTCTTTTTATACTTATTTTTTCAGGATAATAAATTTTTCTCGCAAGTATGATCTTTAAATAAGTAAAATTATTTTCATATTTACCAAAATACAAAGATCTGGCAAGTCTATCTATATCTAAAATTGGCATCTTCCAATTAATAACACCTGCTCCTTTTGGCTTTTGATTTTTATAATAAAAAGTACGCTCTGTGATATTTTGCTTTTTTCTACTAATATTTCCTCTGATAAGAGCTATTAATAATTTTTTAAAAGAAACGATAGCTGCTTGAAAACATTTTAAATTTAAAGTTAGTGTAGTTTCGTTGTTATCAATTCCGAAAGTAACCTGTTCTAGGATTTCACCTAAATCTACCTTTTCATTAATTATATGCCATGTCACTCCATGTTCTTTTTCATTATTTAGTATAGCCCATGAGGTTGCATAGGTCCCAGCATATTTAGGAAGTGGCCCGTCATGATAATTTATTGCGTATTTATTCACCTTCTTAAGCAACCAACCTGGTAAAATATAGGGGTTTGCCACACTGAATAAATAATCAAAATCTGCTACATCATTAAGCTCTTCAATAGATTTGATATACTTAACATTTTGTTGTTTAGCCCACTTTTGCAATTTTAAATCATATGATATTATGCCTAAGGCCTCAAATCCTTTTTGTTTTAATAATTTAAAACAGGTTTTAACAAGACCCGTAGAACCTATAATATAATATTTGTTTTTAATTTTTATCATAATCTTTGCCAATAAAAATTTTTTTCACCACTCCCCCTTACTTATTAAAACAATTTCTTTTGCTAAAGATGTTACCAAAGTATGATTTAGTATATTAATTTCTTTTTCAAAACCTCCCATGTTAGCAATTTTAGAACTACAGAGCATATTTAATATATTATAACTGTACAATTTTAGCTCCCTCTTTCAAATAATTTTCTGTATCCTTTGCAAGATGATAAAAGATCGAAATGCTTACCTTGTCTAATTAAATTACCATTTGAAAGGTATAAAATTTCATCCATCATTTCCAAATTATTATAATCATGAGTTATTATGATTTTAGTAATATTGCTTAGACTATTTAAATAGGCAAAAACTTTTTTTTCTATATTTTTATCTAAAGCAGATGTTGCTTCATCAAATATTATTATTTTTGGTTTTTTTAATAAGACTCTAGCAATACCAATTAATTGCTTTTGTCCTCCAGAAATTTTCACACCATTTTCTCCTAATTTAGTTTCATAACCTTTAGGCAGTAAATTAACAAAACCCTCCACCCCAATAGATGACATAATTTTGATAAATTCACTATCTGATGTCTTAAAATCATTACCAAATAATAAATTCTCAGAAACGCTATCATCTAAAATAAAAATATTTTGTGGAACTATAACAATAATATCTCTAAGGAAAGTGTATTTTAAATCCTTAATATTGTAATTACCAATAAAAACACTGCCTTTTGATGGCTCTAAAATCCTAAATATTAATTTAGCGATAGTAGATTTTCCCGCACCATTTTCTCCTACAATAGCCGTAGTCTTGTTAAAAAGTATCCTAAAATTAACATTATTTAAGACCTTTTTAGATTGATCATTAAAATTAAAACTGACATTTTTAAAACTTAAATCAAAATCATCTATCTCCTCTATATTTCCATCTATCTCATTTAAAATTTGCAAATTTGGTTCTACAATATCCATAATATTTTCCATCTTAGTTAATCCATCAAGGACCTCTCTACCCATATTACATAGCAAATTTAGTGGTGTAATCAATTGTATTAAGAATGTTGTAAAAAGCACGAAATCTCCAATATCCATGACACCCTTTTGAACATTGATTCCTATGACTAACATCATTACCAATAAACAAATCCCTGCAATTAAGTTTTGCCCTATTCCTAGCAAAGCAGATAATTCAAATTTTTGGGTTGCTGAATATTCTCTAAAAAAGGATATTTTCTTAAATTTAGCAACGGCTAAACTTTGTGCAAATTGATAATGAATACCATCAATATTTGATAACATATCATTGACATATGAAGCAAATTTGCGTGCAGATGTGGAACTGTCTTTTTGCTTCTTTAATATATATTTCATTGTTGACCAACTATACGCAATATATAACCAAGGGAAAGTCATCAATAAAAATGTATAACTGAAACCATAAGAGCACCCAATAATTATTATAGTTACGAGTAGCTCAAACGCTACTGGTATTATTGAAAAAAACATTCCATACAATATATAAGCAATTGAACGCTGAGACATTTCAATAGCATTCATAACACCACCAGTATGATGCTCATGATAAACATCTAATGGCAAATGAATTAAAGATCTAAATACCTTTAAATCAAAATTACTTATTGCTTTTTCGAAAGGTTCACAACTTACAAATTCACGAATTTTAAATAAAATATTACTTAAAAGCCAAATTAAACCATATCCTATTAGTATTATGATTATATATGGTTGAAATTTATTATCAGCTAAAATTTCTACAATATATCTGAATACCCAAGGCATTGATAGATTTAATAAAGCAATTAAAAAAAATAAAAAAATACTAAAAAAGATTTTTTTTCTAATCTTAGGCGCACAATCAAATAAACTATTAAAAATTTCCTTTATAATTTTACTTTTATTTACCATTCCCAATATGCACTAAGTTATTGTTGTATTAAACTTCAGATCCACAAATATTATATATCTACATATAATATACATATCAAAATGAGTTCTGCAGCTGTATCACAACCAACCATCATTGAAACGGCATCTTATACGCACAATCTAAAGGATATAACCACCCTCTCTTCAAAGCTAATACATGATTAAAAATTTTACAAGTATTTTCACATATGCTTTTGGCTAAGTTTCAATACGTATTTCATTTCATAAGATATTTCTTCTGCTATAAAATCTATGTCTTGTAAATCTACATCCTTATGCATTACCACCCTTGCAACGTATTTAGACCATAAGTAGAGTTTTATATTTTTAGACAGGAGGTTATTAATAAATATTTCTGCTGGCAGCTTAATCTTCGAAAAATCTATCATAATAATATTTGTTTCTACTTTCGATAACGTTATCCCATGTATTTCTGTTTTATGTAGCAAATTTGCTAACATTTTGGCTTTACTGTTGTCTTCTTTAATCGTGCCAATATTATTTTCTATAGCATATAACGCACATTCTGCCATCAGACCAGATTGATGCATACCACCCCCATACCATTTATTATATTTTCTTGCTTCATTAATAAAATTATTCTTCCCTAGCAATATAGCACCAAATGGCGCTCCCAAACCCTTAGTAAAGGTTAACATCATGCTGTCAACAACTGCTGCATAAGAATCTGCTTTTATACCTTCTTCTACTATGGAATTAAAAATCCTTGCTCCATCTAAATGTACAGCGAATCCTGATTTATGTGCAAATTTTGAAACCTCGTGTAATTTCTTTATTGGAAAAATTTTACCTCCATGGTAATTAATAGTATTTTCCAAACATAATAATTTTAAATTATTGTTGTATTTTGAATTATTTCTGTCACTCAATAAACTACTTAAATCTTGTACTGATATCAAACCATCTGATGTTTTAATAGTATGAAGTTGTGTAGCAGTAATCGATGCTATGCCAGCCGCTTCATAATAATTCACATGATAGCTATAATCTGTAACAACGCATTCTCCTGGCTTAGTATGGACTTTAACTGCTATCTGATTAGCCATAGTACCTGAAACGACAAACATACAATCCTCAAAACCAAACAACTCAGCACATTTTTCTTCCAGTGTTTTCGTACTAGTATCATCATCTAAAAATACATCATCACTACTAGCCTTATTTATTGCAGCATACATATGCTTACATGGCTTTGTAACTGTATCACTTCTTAAGTCAATTATTTTTTTATTCATCCTTTATGAAATTACATTACGCATAAGTAATACACCCTGAAGTAGACAAATAAGTATACGGAAATGTTGTCTGCTAATTTTCTATATACAAATGTGAAAATAAGAAGAAACTCTAGGTTCACGTAATAACATAATCACCATCTCACAAATACTATGACTTCTTCTGAATAGGCACCAGCCATACCACTACGTAATCCTATCAAAACAAATTTTATAAATCAAGTAGTATCCTTGACATAATATGACTATGCTTATTTTTTGATTTATAGTTAAAGCACTATAAAAGTAGCTCAATGATCAAGATATACATGTATTATTAAGAAGGCCTTTCACTATTACCAAATAATATAGATTTGTTAAGTTATTATAGTTTTCATTTATTACACACATACTTGCTTATTCACCCATCGACACTACGACTTTTCTTTTGCCAGTGTAAGGATTCCTAGAATGTGTCATTAGTACATTATCTAAGATCATTATATCACCCTTCCTCCACGGAAACTCTATTCTTTCTTTTTCATATGCATCCAATATATGCTTGATATAATCTCTTGGGATCTCCGTACCATCCCCAAAATATGAATTTCTAGGCAGATTTTCCTTCCCTACTAATTTCACTATACTCTCTATGTCTTCCGCTTTTATAGTACATACATTAAACAAGTGAGCTTGATTAAACCATACCTTTTCTTTTGTTTTTGGATGCTCTAAAGTTGCTTGGCACACTTGTTTAGTAGTTAAGTCTACTGTATCATCTTCTCTCCATTGAAAATTTATTCCATTATTTTTGCAATACTCTTCCACTTCGCTTTTATCTTCTGTTTGAAATACTTCTCTCCAGCTTAAATCTATATATCTACTATAGTTTCTTTTGTATAAAATTTTTTTCTTTTCAAAAATATCGATAATTTCTTTATCTATATTTTGCAGTACGTATCTACTATCAGCTATAGCAGTTTCACCCCCTGTCTCTGAAGGTATAATGCAAAAAAACATTACTTTATTAGGCCATTTATTCGTATATGCATTTTCATTATGAAATGTAATAGCTTTTTCAGCAGGATACTCAGTCGAGGTGTATATTTTACCTCCTAATTTTGTTCTAGGTGTAGACCTGTTAACATAATCAAATAGGTTTGGAGATATAATATTAGACAGTTTGCTGAATTCAGATAATGATCTCATACCTGCACCTCTAATCAATAAACCACCATACTTCAACAATTTTTCTTCCACAACATCCTTAGACTTATCAACTAATACTATCACATCATCGTCTGGATCAACGTTATAGCACGGTATTTTTCCTAATCCACTTTTTGCTTTTACAAAAGTATGATTCATTGAATCTAACATTGTATCCCACCTCGCTAAATAGTAATTAGAGATAGTATCTATATTATTTATTTTTATCAAGTGCTTATTTCTATTTACAAAATTATAATTTTTTGATTTTATAGCAGTAGTGTTATAAGTTGACCAGCTGCAATTTTTTTTAATCGATTAATAGCATTAACAAATTTTTTTTATCATTACTCTTATGAATAAATCTGGAAAAGCATTACTTGTAATAGGAACAACCTTAAAAAGCCAAATATACTTTGTAAAAAAAATATGCTCTAATATTCCTAATTTAGTATATGTAGATACAAAAAAAGTATTTGAAAAAACTTGTAAATCTATATCTTCTGATTATTTTTATAATGAATTATCTTTTTTTCAAAAATTTACTAACAAGAAATTTGTAGACTACTTAGACTTACTATACTTTATTCAAAAATTGCAACATTCTGAAATACAATTGTTGTATAAAGATTTTTATAAAAAAGCACAATATGTAAATAATATAATCTTATATCGTTACTACGAAGATCTATATCTAGAAATTAATAAATTAATAAATAAAGGCAAAAATTGTATATTTATTGAAAATATTTATAATGACCCGTATCCGGATAGAAATGAGGTTTTTTTTAAATTTTTTAATATACTTGGGGATAATTTTAAAAATTTACATATATATACTGATATTTCAACAACCATAAGAAATTCCATAAACAATAACAATAATATAATTAACTCTTTCTTATCGAAAAAAAGTATAAAAAAATCTGGAGACAACTTTGAACACCCGTTATTCACTCTAGAATTATTTCCCCTACTATATGAAATAACTGAAAAACCAGATAAAAATATCTTTGAACAAATTACTGGTAAAAGTCTAAAAAATGCTTACTTAGAATCTATATATCAAGCAAAAAAGCTCCTCGGCTTTTTTGTTTCCAAACAAATTCCATATTTTTATCACAAACAATCTATATTAAACGAAATTGGAAAAAGTTTTTTATATCTCAAGGACTTTAAAGATAATTCGAATTTATATATTATTAATAAAAGAACAAGCTATAATTATAATATCATTGAATCAAATTATAGTACTAAGGAATCACTGGATAAAAATTATACTAATCTGATACGAAATATAAAATCTTGGATCTTTGATGATAAATATATTCCTTATTTAGACAGCTATTCAAAAACAAAATCTAGCCTAATAGAATTATCTTCAGTAGAATTTTTATTCAAAACAAAACTACCCTTTAGTAAAAAAGAAGAGGTCAGCAAGGTATTAAATAACCCATCTGTTTTTTTTATAGACACTATCTTTACAGAGAATACTCAAAACAATATTTTAAAAGAAGTTATAACTTTATTTTTTAAGAATAAAAGTGCAGATTTTTTCCTCAGAGTGGGAGAAAAAAAATGGTCCTACTATACTATTAAATTATTAGAAAATAACACATTTCAAATATTATTTTATAATAACTCCAATATTAATGTTGAGAAAGATGAACTTCATTTAATTATGGTAAATTATATATATATCGAAATAGCCAAAAAATTAAATTCTCATATATTTATAGACATAATAAACTTAAATCCAGAAGAAAAGAAATACCTTGAATTGATAAATCAACTAAATATAGCTCTTTCTATTATCCAATAGAATAGCAATAAACAAAATGTATATTTCATACTACTCTTTCATACATTTAATATAATAATTCAAAATATATTCAGAATTCATTTGCGGTTTATCCTTATAAAAGAGAAAACTTGAACCTAACATAAAAAAGTATCTAACCTTTATGAAAAAATCCATTACATCAAAATCTTCTTTATTGATACTGTTAATTTTAGAATAACCTTCAAAAAATTCATTCATACATCTATCAACAAAATCTTTCTTGTGAGAGTTAAGTAAGTCCCATTTTAATACTGCAAATTCATACATGTAATAACCATATCCACATAACTCAAAATCTATTAAAGTTATTTTGCCTGAATCAGGATTATACAAATGATTCCCAGCATGTATATCTCCATGAATTAACTTCAAATTTTCATCTAGTTTATAGCCAGCTGAATGCGAACTAAGTAATGAATATACATTATGTAATTCTTTTTTGATTTTTTTATTTGGAAGCTCAACATATTTTTCTATATCATTCCATGCTTTATCTAAAAGCAATTTCAAGTTTAATTCTCTAGAACAGTTTAAACCAGATCGAAATTTAGATGCTATATTATGAAATTTTGCAACTGTCTCACCTAAAATTTTAAGCCTTTTATCTTTAGTTAAAGTATGATCCCATTTAAAACCTGAAACATATTCATAAACCGCTAAATATTTACTTCCTTCTGGCAAAATAATAGTATCTATTATGTTTCCTTGTTTGTTTTTAATTGGTCTTGGAACTGAAAAATTATTTTTTTCTAAATATTCTTGCAATTCTAACTCAAATAAATAATGCTCCTTGTTATATTCCCAGCACTGTCTCTCGAAAAAAATTTTTATTACATAGCTTCTATTTGATGTTTTTAATAAAAAAATATCATTACTTCCACCAAATTTTATAGGCTTACACATCGCTATATCTTGAAATTTGTATTTATTACTTAATTTCTTAGATAAATACTCTGGATCCAAAAATGATCTGCACACACGTATATTGCTCATAAAAATCACCTTAATAACTTATATTTGTTGTTGTAGTACAACATCCATAATGTTAGAATAATTCAACGTTGCAAGGTGTGTCAATCTATAGTTTCAATATCTCTAAACTATATATTAAAAATGGAATAATTTATTGAAATGAATGTTAATAAATATTTGCACTAGTTGAGGTAAAACAAATGCCCCATATAAATACTCCTAACTACATACATGGCTTAACAAATTCCTACATGCATATTATAAACCGTGTTTAATAGCAGGTGCAGGAGGCACTGCATTTGGTATAGTGGGCCCATTTATCAAGACACAAAATTAAACATTATGAGATACAATTTACAGCCATTAAATTACCATTATTATAATACACCTTTGCTGGAGTAAAATATTCCAAAGATTGGTGCATTCTTTCATTATTATAAAACTTCACATATTCATTTATAGCATCTTTTGCCTCCATAACAGTAGTTAAAATTATTAAATATATTTTTTCTTGTTTCAACGATCTCCATAATCTTTCAATATAGACATTGTCTAAAGCTCTTCCTTTACCATCCATACTAATCATTATTGCATGTTGAATTAGGATAGAGATAAAGTTATTGGAAGTAAAGAGGTGGTCATAATTGGTTGGACAGTTTTGCAGCAAAGTTAAGGATAAATCCCATGGTTAAAATTAAGCTGTATACTTGTTATTCTTTGGCATTAGACCGTTAGAATTATCTCTGTAATAAACCTCTTCTGGAGTAAGTCCAGCAAATGTTGAATGTGGCCTTTTGTTATTATAAAATTCTAGCCAGCTAGCAATAGCTTCTCTTAATTGGCCAACATTATCAAATTCCCGAAGATATATGCATTCATATTTAATAGATCTCCATAGTCTTTCTATAAAAACGTTATCCATCCAGCATCCCTTGCCATCCATGGATATTTTTATATCATAGCTTTTTAAGATATCAGTAAAATCAATGCTGGTAAATTGACTTCCTTGATCTGTATTAAAAATATCTGGTTTGCCATATAAATATATCGCCTCTTCTAATGCATTTAAGCAAAAAGAAGTATCCAGAGTATTTGACAATCTCCATGACAACACTTTTCTAGAAGCCCAATCCATTATAGCTATTAAATACATAAAGCCTCTGTGCATCGGTATATAAGTGATGTCAGCACACCAGACTTCATTTGCTATACTAATAACTTTATCTCTTAATAAATATGGATATATTGTGTACTGACTATTTTTTTTACTAGTATTAGGTTTTTGATATATAGCTCTTATTCCCATTATTCTCGTCAACCTTCTTATCTTATGTCTAGAAGCAAAACCACCCTAATTTTTTAAATGCAAACTCATTTGTCTAGAACCATAAAATGGATGTTTTAAATAAACCTCATCTATTTTTTCATGAGCTCTAGATTTTCTAAACCTTCGCCTTTAGGATTATAATAACAGCTTGATCTTGCTATTGAGAGTAACTGGCATTGTTTTGATATACTCAATTTATCTTGGTTGCTCTTAATAATCTCAAGCCTCCACTTTTTCCTAGTTTTTCGTATACATCTTGCAAAAAATCCTTTTCTACTGTTAATTCTCCTATTTTTGCATGTAGTTGTTTTACTTGATGTTCATTTGATATTTCTGATTTTCCCCATTTGCTAGAAAATGCACTACTCATGTTTTCTAAGGCCTGTTTCTTCCACTTGCTGATCATATTTGCATTGATTCCGTATCTTGCTGATAATTCGTTCAATATACCTTCTTCCCTGATTGCTGATAATGCTACTTTTGTTTTAAATACTGGACTGTATTTTTTCTTTTTTGTCATTTGTTACTCCGATATTTTTATTTGTTTTATATCAGAATTTATCCTTTAGCACCTGTCCAGTTTTTTAGGACCAACTCTGTTACCGTGATGACTAATTATTTTATTTACTTCTAGAGCATAATTCTTGTATTATATATCAAGAAAATCATCAACTTTTCGTTCTTTTCGTTTTTCATTTATTCTAAAGTATATTTTTGATAATTCTTTGCTGTCAATTTTCTTTAATTCTATTGATATCTCATATATGCTTTTCAAATTCTTCTTTATTATTTTATTTGCCAGTTTTAGTTCTTCTCCAAAATATTTTTTACTATATTCTTGACCATATAATATTATTGAGCTGTTTTGTATTTAATTTGGAAGTATTAATATGATTACATATTATGTTTGCTAATGTAGATTTCCCAGAAGAAGAAGGACCTGTGATTAAAATAATATCTACTTTATTGATCATGCTTTTCTAGATAAAAATTTATTATTCAAGCTATTTTCTAAAATTTCACACATTTGTATATGTCAAAATACAACATAATATGATACAATACTGGAAAGGTGTGTATGTAAAGATTTATGAACAAAAATTTTACTGATATTGATGGCCTTTGGTTTGTTCCAATACGTTTCTCAAATGAAAATAAATTAAATCTTTTTTTGTTTCACTATGCTGGAGGTAGTGCTTCGTTTTTTAAAAAATGGGAGAAAGATATAGTGGAAAAAGTAAATATATTTGCATTGCAATTACCTGGTAGAGAAAATAGATTTAATGAAAAATTTATTCTAAGTATGGATGATTTAATTGAAAAAGTATATAAGGAATTCCCTAAAAAATTACATATACCCTCGATTTTTTTTGGTCATAGTCTAGGTGGTTTGATTTCCTTTGAATTAGCTAGAATGATAGACGCAAATACCAATATAAATCTTACTCATTTGATTGTTTCAGCTTGCCAAGCTCCCCAATTATCCCATCTCAAAAAAACTTTATATAATTTATCTGATAATGATTTTATATCTGAAGTAAAAAAGTATAACGGCATACCTAAAGAAATTCTTCAGGAACCAGAGTTATTATATGAAGTAATATTACCTATTTTAAGATCTGATTTTACTATATCTGATAGTTATGAATATAAAAAAAGAGCTAAAATTAAGCCTAAGGTAATAGCTATTTGTGGTAAAGCAGATAATACATTTGACATAAATAATATTTTAAAATGGTCTGATGAGACTCATAATTTTGACTATAAATATTTTACAGGAGATCACTTTTTTATAAATATTGAATACAATAGAGTAATGCAATTAATAAATAATATATTGTTAAAAGAATTGAGTAAAAAATAATTCTCAAATTAAATTCGCACAAATTATACTTGTAAATGTTTTTCATATATCTTATAGTTGACCTTTGGGTAGTATAGCGGGAAATGTCGTACGGAGTTGGCAAAGCTTTCGAAGAACAGGCGTGTAAAAGCCAAGATAAAGTAGCAATAATTTTTAAAAATCGTCATTTAACATATGGATTTTTAAATGAGTTAGCGAATAAATTAGCTAATTATTTAAGAGTATCTCATTCCGTTAAACCAGGTGATGTAATAGGAATTTCACTACCTAGGTCTACAGATTTTATTTTAGCAATGTTAGCTGTTTTAAAAATAGGAGCAACATATATAGCTATAGACCCAAAAACACCATCTAAAAGAATCAAATATATAATAGAAGATGCTCAAATTTTTCATGTAATTACTTCAAAATCTTTGATAAACAATTTATTCGATATTTCAATCTCTTTGTTTATAGAGGAGATAAATTATTCTAAATTTTCTTCAGAAAATCTAAAAATTAGTTATCCTATTAATCCAGTAGCATATGTAATATACACATCAGGAACAACAGGGGAGCCAAAGGGAGTATTGCTAGGAAGTTTAGGAATAAGAAATTACGTGAAGCAGATTGCTAATATCTTCAACAAAGACGAAAATCGTATTGGATATATAAATTCTCCTTATACAGATCTTGGATATACTTCTCTATACACTGCTTTATTAAACGGTTTTACACTATGTGTACTTCCTGAAGAGCAAGAATTTTCTTTGATTAATTTAATAGATTATTTATTTTTAGAAAAAATTAGCATAATAAAGACAACACCCTCTTACTATCAATTATTATCTAGTGAAATAAATGCACTTAAGGAACCTAAAAAAGAAAAAATTCTTAGATATATCAAAAAAGTACATTTTTTTGTTGGAGGAGAGTCTTTATTATCTCATTATCTTACTTTAAAAACAAAATTAACAAATCATTATGGCCCCACTGAAACAACTATAGGTACAACTACATATAACATTGAAACAAATACCTTGAAGCAAGGCAATATACCAATCGGGAAGTCCTTAAAAAATACTAGGGTCTACATACTAAATGATACAATGTCAATAGTACCAGAAGGAATACAAGGTGAGATATATATTGGTGGACTAGGCGTTGCCTTTGGCTATTTAAATAATCCTTCCTTAACTGCACAAAATTTTCTCGCAAATCCTTTTTGTACAAAGGAAGAAAAATTAATGGGTCTAAATACTCGCATATATAAAACTGGAGATTTTGCTAAATATCTTCCTGATGGTAATATAGAATTTTTAGGAAGAAAAGATGAACAAGTAAAAATAAACGGATATAGAATAGAGTTAAAAGAAATAGAAGCAGCAATAAACAGCCATAAAGATATAAAAGATTGTATGGTTGTTACTAAAGAAGGATTATTAATTGCTTATATAATTCAAGGCGAATTTAAAGTTGATGCAGAAGAATTAGATTTGTATCTACAAGAAATTATTCCAAACTATATGTTACCACAATATTATATTAATATTGATAAAATTCCTTTAAATAACACTGGAAAAAGAAATAAAAAAGGATTGCCTCCATTTAATAAATTAGTCCCACAAAAATTAGAATCATATGTGAAGCCAACAGATTCAATAGAGATAGAGCTTTCCGAAATATGGAAGGAAATATTGAAAGTTGAGAAAGTTGGGAGATACGATAATTTTTTTAAATTAGGGGGACATTCATTACTAGCAATTAAGTTAATTTCTTCAATAAATAGAAAGTTTAATAAGGAGATTAGACTTATAGATTTGTTTGATAATCCAACAATAATTGGTCTAAAAAAACTAATCGTTTCTGCTGATGATATTATAGCTTCAAATAATATAAGAATTCCTATCTTAAGTAGTAGAGCTAATTCAGCAGCATTATCTTTTGCTCAACACCGTTTGTTCTTTTTAGAAAATCTTATCACTGATGCTGTCTACAATATGCATGTTGCATTTGAACTTGTTGGCAATCTTGATAGAAAAGCATTAGCTAGTGCAATATCTGACCTAGTGATGAGGCATGAATCCTTAAAAACTGTTTTTAAAAAAGATAAACTAGGCAATCTAAGGCAAATTATCTTAAAAGATGTATCAATATATGAAGAAATTAAAATAGCAAACGAATCTAACATTCGAGATGCTATTATAAAATTAAAAGAGAAAGAAAGTAATAATAAGTTTGATTTAGAAAAAGGTCCTCTATGCAGAATAAAATTACTAACTATAAGTTCAAATAAGCATATTTTAATTTTAACAAAGCACCATATAATTAGTGATGGATGGTCTTTTAATATTCTATATAAAGAATTATCAGAGTTTTATAATTTTTATAAATTAAATAAAAAAAGCATTTCACCTAAATTGCCAGTGCGTTACATAGATTACAGCATATGGCAAAAAAAATGCTTTGAAGGCAAACAATTACTTAAGCAACTTGATTATTGGAGAAATACACTAGAAGATGCACCAGTAAATACTTGCTTGCCTACAGATAAAATTCATCCAAATAAATTAACTTTTCAAGGTGGTAACACAGTATTGAAATTTGATTTGCAATTAAGCAATAAAATAGAAAACATATGTTTTAATAATAATATTTCTCCATATATTTTCTTTCTAACTGTTTTAAACGTATTGGTATATAAAGTTACAGGAAACAAGGATTTAATAATAGGAAGGTTAGTTAATGGGCGACAGCATCAGGAAATTGAAAATGTAATTGGTTTATTTGTTAATACTTCAGTTCTTAGAACAAAAATAAAGCCACCAGAATCCTTTGAAAATTTACTATTAGGAGTAAAAAAAAATTTACTGGAATCATATCAATTTCAAGAGGTGCCTTTTGAGAAATTGATAAATATGTTAAAGATAGAAAGAAATTCGTATCAAAACCCATTATTTCAAATCTTAATAGATTATAAAGATTTTAATAGCAATCTTTCACTTGATTTAGATGGAATTCACATAAAAGATATATCAGCTAATTATGACAAGGTTAAGTTTGATTTAGAATTTATAGCTCATAAACTAAAAGACTCAACTTTAGGAGTCAGAATTAATTATCTGGTAGATATATACAGTCATGAAACAATAGAAAGATTTGCAGATTTTTTTAAAAATATTATAAAAGAAGCTGTTGAAGATATTAAGTTACCAATTAGTGATATAAATATCATATCAAAAAAGGAGCAGAGTGGCCAAATTAAGCTTCTCAATAAAAATAATAGCTTAAACGAGAATATAAGGCCATTACTATTTAATCAGCTATTTACTAGGAATATTAGAGCCAACCCAGATAGAATAGCAATTTGCGATCAAGGAATTTTCATAACTTTTGAAGAATTAGATCAGAGAAGTGATTATCTATCGAATTGTTTTTACAAGGCCGGATTAAGACGTGGTGACTTTATTGTTTATGGAGGTTCCAGAGGTTTAGAGGCAGTTATTGCTATGTTGGCAATATTTAAACTTGGGGCGACATATGTGCCAGTTGACCCTAACACCCCTGGGGAAAGAATAAATTTTATTTTATCAGACTCAACAGCAAAGTGCATTGTTGCAGATTCTTCGCACAGAGATAAGTTTAAAAACCTGTTTTCAGGTATAATAATATTAATGGAGGACTATAAAAATATAAGAAAAGAGCAAATTCAGAGTAAAAAATTAGAACAAGTTCAGGGCCATGATATAGCTTATTTAATTTATACATCAGGAACAACGGGCAAACCTAAGGGAGTGATGATGAGCCATTATGCTATGTCTATTAGATTAGGTTCTTTTGCTGAATTATTTAATTTACAATTATCTGATAAAGTTGCTCAGCAAGCTTCATTATCATTTGACGTTTCATTACAAGAAATACTGTGCCCTTTAGTATCATGCTCAACAATACATTTCATCCCTCATGATGTCGTCAGGCAGCCTGATGACCTAATAAAATTGATTGAATGTCATCAAATTACTTTTATTGAATTTATTCCTTCTTTTTTAAAAAACTTATTAACATCTTATACTATAAGCAAAAAAATTCGCTTAAATAAAATTGTAGTGGGCGGAGAGCCATTAACAAGTTCGCTGATCAAAGTTTTCAATGATAAATTAGATGCCACTTTAATAAATATGTGTGGACCAACAGAAGTTTGTATGGATGCCACTTATTGGATATGCGACGATAATTTACCTAGATTAGGAGTTCCTTTAAAATATACATATGCGTATATTTTGGATCATGATCTTAATATAGTTCCAAAAAATTATCCTGGTGAATTATATTTTGCTACAGATGCTATGGCAATAGGGTACAAAGGGCTGCCAGCACTAACTGCTGAGAAATTTATTGCTAATAAATTTGAAAATACAGGAAGTAGGTTGTATAAATCTGGCGATTTAGTAAGGCTTCTACCAAACGGAAAGCTTGATTTTGTTGGCAGAAAAGATTTCCAACTTAAAATTAGAGGTTACAGGGTTGAAATAGAAGAAATTGAAAAAGTATTAGAAAAGTATACAAATATTAAGAAAATAGCTGTAACCTATCAAACAGATAATAACACAAATAACAATTATTTGTTGTGTTATTATACGGCTATTAAGGAAATAGACGATAAGCAAATAATTAGCTACTTGGAACAATATTTGCCTGATTATATGATTCCTAGTGCATTTATTTATTTGGTTGATATGCCAATTAATATTAATGGTAAAGTGGATAAACAAACGTTACCTAAGTATGAGTTACACAATAGTAAAGATTATCAAGCGCCAAAAAACAAAATAGAAAGAATTTTATGTAAAATATGGCAAGAGGTTTTAGGGATTGATAAAGTAGGTGTTCAAGATAACTTTTTTAGATTAGGAGGAGATTCTATAACAACTCTACAGATACTCTCAAAAGCTAGGCAAAATAGTGTTCATTTTAAACTAGAAGATCTTTTTAATTACCCTCAGATTTGTACTTTAAGTAAATTTTGTACTTTTATTAAAAGTATTGAGAATATAGCTATTTCTAATAAAAAGATAACAGGCATAGTGCCATTAACACCTATTCAATCTGACTTCTTTAGTCAAGTAGAAAATTATCACCATTTTAATCAGTCTGCAGTCCTGATTTGCCCAGAAGACATAAATCTTAATTATATAAAAAAATCAGTGGCAGCACTTATAAGTCATCATGATATGCTTAGAGTAAAGTACAGTATTTTAGGAGATGAAGTTAAGCAAATAATTCAAGAAGAAATCAATTTTATCTATAAATATAAAGATTTATCCCAAGAAAATGATCCTATTGGCGCTCTACGCAAAGAATGTAATGCGACACATAAAGAGATAAACATTTTTATACCACAATTAATAGGCATGGGCATTTACTTTATTGGTAAAAGTGAAGGTTATAGAATATTTATTACAATACACCATTTAGTTGTTGATGAGGTTTCGTGGCGTATTATTGTAGAAGATTTGGAAAAAGCCTATATGCAGCTCATCAATAAAGAGAAAGTTTGCCTACCTTCTAAAACAACTTCTTTTCAAAAATGGAGCTATCTTACGAAAAATTATGCTGCAAACATTAAGCTTGAAGAAAAATCTTTCTGGTAAAAATTGGAGATTGCTTTAAATAAAGGTTGTTATAAATATCAATTAAAAGGTTTACCTAAAGAAGTTATTAAAAAATTAGATAAAGAATATACTAAAAATTTGCTTAGGAGGACAAATCAAGCATATAAAACTGAAGTTCGTGATATATTATTAGCAGCAATTTCTTTAGCTTATACAGATTGGCATAATTTACTAAGTAATGCTCAACAAAAAATCATTCCTCGAGAATTTATTATTGACCTTGAGGGACATGGTAGAGAAGTGAATTTAACTAATGAAGAAGTTGATTTATCAAGAACAATAGGATGGTTTACATCTATTTATCCAGTGGATTTAAGTATTGAAGAACATAATAACATCGGAGATTTGATTAAGGAAATTAAAGAAAGAATACGCAACATACCTAATAAAGGTATGGGATATAGTAATTTAAAGACGCATGGAAAGTTTATAAAAGCTAATAACCATACATACAAACCTAATATATTATTTAATTTTCTTGGTCAAAAAAAATCGGTGCAGTCAGCATATAATAAAGAAAATAGAGTGTTTGATTTGTCTTTTGAAATAAGAAGTTTAAATATAGCTCAAGAAAATCAACTAAGTCACAAAATTATAATTAACTGCGCTATATATAACGATATTTTTTCGATAAGATTCACTTTTGATACAAAATATTTTTCATATCTTGAAATAGAGTCCTTAGCAAATAGCTATATTAAATCTCTAAAAATATTAATCAATTATTGTTGTAAAGAAAATAATTTTGGTTATACATTATCTGATTTTAAAAATATAGATTTTCTGACGCAACAAAATATTGATAATAATTTAGGAAAAATTAAGAATATTACAGATGTTTATAGATTATCTCCTTTGCAAGAAGGCTTCTTATTTAATGAAGAAATGCTTTCTGAAGAACAATCTATAGGATACAACGTACAATCTACATATAAGTTAGAATATAATGTTGACCCTAATATATTAAAAAAAGCTTGGGATGTAGTTATTAAAAATAATTCCGTGTTAAGAACTGGCTTTATATGGGAGTCTTTACCAGAATCTATACAATTTGTACTATCTGATTGTTCTCATAATTTTAAATTTAAGAAATATAAAATATTAAAAAGGGAAAAAATTTTAGAAATAGCGGCAATAGAAAGATCAAAAAAATTTGAGTTTAATTATCCACCAATAAGTAAGGTTTTGTTATTAAGTGATGACACATCAAAATATATGATATGGACAACTCATCATATAATAAGTGATGGATGGTCTACAGGCTTACTACTAAAAGAACTAAAAAACATATATCATAGCTTGATCAAAAAAACTGAGTTTAATTGTGAAAGACGTATAGAGTATGTGGATTATATTAGATGGATACAAAAACAAAATAAAGAATTAGCAATTTATGATTGGAAAAATTATTTAAATAATATTACAGAGGACAATTGTTTGGAATTCTCTGCTAAAACTGTTATAGAAAAAAGTAGTAGTAGTCATAAGGATTATTTCTTCCACATAAATAGAAAAACTAGTAATACTTTAAAACAAGTTGCAAAGAAAAATGATGTGACTACAAACACAGTTTTTCAAGCAACATTAGGTATTATTATAAGTAAATATACCCAATTAACAGATTTTACTTTAGGCATTACTGTTTCAGGGAGAACTATAGATTTACAAAATATTGATGAGTTAATCGGATTAACAATAAATACATTGCCATTGCGAATCAAACTAAATAACAAAGAAAATTTTAAGCACTTTTTGCAAAAATTACATGCATCGACTACATTTATTAATCAAACAAGTTTTCTCTCATTAGCTGAAATACAAAAGCTATTTGTTAAAGATGTTCACAGTTTATTTAATAGTATATTAGTATATGAAAATTATCCCAGAGATGAAATAAATTCTAATTTAAATATCCTTAAATTAAAAAAATACCATAACTTTAGTGAAACGGAATATCCATTTACTTTGGTTGTATATCCAGGAGAACAATTTTATATAAGAATAATTTATAGCGATAAGCATTTTACCAGTGAATTTTTAGAAATTTTTAAAGATAATTTCATAAACCTTCTTGAAGTTATATCGAGAATACACGAAGATCAGATCAAAAACGTAACATTAGCACAATTGTTATATCTGTTTAGCAAAAAAATACCTGTCAAGTTATTTGAAACCAATGAAGATATAAAAGTCATAAGAGAAGAAAGAATAGAAGGATTATTTGAGGAAAAGGTGAGGGAGTGTAGGGACAGAGTAGCAGTAATAATAGAAGGAGTACAAATAAGCTATGATGAATTAAACAAGAGAAGTAATAAAATAGGTAGGTATTTAAGAGAAAAACACGGTGTAATAAGAGAAGTGAGTGTAGGGTTATGTATAGAAAGGAGTGAACATATTGTATTGGGGATATTAGGAGTATTGAAAGCAGGAGGATGTTATATACCAATGGAGGCAAGTTATCCAGAAGAAAGGATAAGGTACATAGTAGAAGATGCAGAGTGTAAGGTAATATTAAGTAATGAGAAGAATGTAGAGAAGATAAGGAAGATAGTAGGAAATAAGATAGAAGTAATAGGAATAGACAGTGAAGAGTTTAGAAGAGAGGTAGAAAAATATAAAGGAGAAGATATAAAGGTAGAAAGAGGAGTAAAGGATCTAGCATATATAATATATACATCTGGAACAACCGGGAAGCCGAAGGGAGTGATGCAGATTCACAACAATGTAGCAAGATTATTTAGTATAACTCAAAAAAAATATAAATTTGACCATAAAGATATATGGGTACTATTTCATTCATATATATTTGACTTCACAGTATGGGAGATATGGGGTTCTTTGTTGTATGGAGGGAAATTAGTAATAGCATCTCAAGAAAAAATCATAGATACAAAGTTATTTTTTAATTTATGTAAAACAGAAGGGATAACGGTATTAAATCAAACACCAGGAGCATTTTATAATTTTATAAATGAATCAAGAAGTAGAGAAAAGTTATCTAAATTAAGATATGTAATATTTGGAGGAGATGCATTAAATCAAGGAAAATTAAGAGAATGGTTGAATAAGTATGGATATAATAAGCCAAGACTGGTAAATATGTACGGCATAACAGAAACAACAGTACACGCAACATATAAGGCGATAAAAGAAGAAGATGAAAATAACAATAACAATTCTATAGGGAGAAGATTAGGAGATTTAAAGATATATATATTATCAAAAGAAGGAGAAGTATTACCAATCGGAGCGATAGGAGAGATATGTATAGGAGGAGAAGGATTAGCAAGAGGATATCTAAATAGGCCAGGGTTAACAGCAGAAAAATTTATAGCAAACCCATTTGCAACAGAAGAAGACATAAAGAGAGGATATAGTAGGTTATATAGGACAGGAGATTTAGGCAGATATTTAAGTGATGGAAATATAGAATATATAGGAAGGAATGATGAGCAAGTGAAGATCAGAGGATATAGAATAGAGCTTGGGGAGATAGAGAATGTGATGCAGAGCTATGAAGGAGTTAGGCAGAGTGTAGTGGTAGCAAAGGAAAGAGAAGGAGGAGGAGATAAGTATATAGTAGGATATTATGTAAGTGAGGAAGAGTTAGATGAAAAAGAAATGGAGAATTATTTGGGGAATAAGTTACCAGAATATATGATGCCGAGTAAGTTGATGAAGATAGGAGAGATAGTACTTACAATAAATGGGAAGATAGATAAGAAAGGGTTGCCAGAAATAGAATTTAGTAATGAGGAAGGGTATGTGGCTCCGAGGAATGATATAGAAGAGAAGTTATGCAAGATATGGGAGGAGGTGTTAGGAATAGATAAGGTGGGAATAAAGGATGACTTCTTTAAATTGGGGGGTCATTCGATTAAATTGATGCAGGTACTTTCTATGATGCATGCTCAAGGCATTTATGTTCCGATAAAGTATCTATATACGAATCCAAATATAAGAAAAGTTGCTTTATACCTCATTAATAATAATTTAAAAAAACAAAATTCTAATGAAACTTTCAATCAATTGGGTCTATATAATCTCCTTGATAGCTGTAGCCAAAATAATAATAAAAACAAAATAGATACACTTTTTCCTATTACCACTGCAGAAGAAAAGAAAAAATTACCAAAATTATTTTTAATTCACCCTGGTAGTGGATTATCTTTTTCATACATAGATATTGAAAAATACTTATCTTATTACGTTTATGGCCTTAATAATCCATATTTTTTCAACCCAAAGAGATTTAATAATGTTGAAGAAATGGCTCAATACTATCTTGCAGAAATATTAAAAGTTCAAAGTGAGGGAATATATTATTTAGCTGGCTATTCTTTTGGAGGACTTTTAGCTTATGCCATCGCTACAATTATGCAAAAAAGAAAAAATTTGAAATGCAAGCTGATATTATTAGATACTGCTGTTAATATTGCTCAGCTTAAAGGTACCCCTAATGAAGCAAAACATAGTAATGATAAATTATTAAATGAAAAGTTGAACGAAAATAATAAGCATTTAAGTTACATATCAACCAAATATATTTTTGAGCCTATTGATAGTCAGATTATATTTTTTAAGAATAAAAATAATAAGGGCACTTTAGCAAATTTAACTAGTAATTGCCGTGAGTTTGTAATGAAAGGTACGCATTCCACTTTTCTTGAAGAAGATATTATTAATATAACAAGAGAAATGAATAATTTTAGTGTGATAAATGATGAAAAATAAAATCAAAAAACTATTTTGCTCCTATAACATTTATATTTGAGAGGTACAAAAATGATTTCTAAAGAAAGATTTTGTTCATATGAAGAATATCCATTATCCCATGTTCAAAAAGTATTATTAGATGATTATATAGCCTATAGTAATAACCACTTAACACAGGCTGTGTATAAAATAAACATGAAGTTAGATGTAGAGATAATATGCAAAGCATGGGAAAGAATAATAAGAAAATATGAGGTGCTAAGAACTAGTTTTGAATATGGAGATAGAAAAAAAACTACTCAATGTTTTAATAATAAAATACCTTATCCTTTTATTAAAAAAAATTTAACCAATCTGGATAATATAGAAAAAGAAATCAATGATTTATTAAAGAACGATGAGAGTAAAAGTTTTAATTTAAATAAAGCTCCGCTATTTAGAGTTTATTTTATAGGATTATTGGATAATGTTGATTATATGATATTTAGTTATCATCCTATAATACTAGATATATTCTCCGTGCAAAAAATAGCATATGAATTATTACAACTTTGCGAATCAGATATTATAAAAAATTCATATATAAAGCAATATACTCACTATAAAGAGTATTTAATATGGCTGCAAAATCAAGGCAAAAATGAAGCTGAAAAATTTTGGAAACATTATTTAAAGCAAGAAAAAAACTTTACCCAATTAAAAAGCAAAACAAATAAAACCGAAAAAGAGTATGAAGAGTATAATTTTACAATTAATCAAAAACAAGCTAAAGAGATTAAAAAAGCAGTGAATAAATTCAATGTAACAGTGAACACATTAATGCAAGGAGTTTTTTCTGTCTTATTGAGCAATATTACAAAAGAAAAGAAATTGATATATGGAATAGTTAAAAAGGGAAGGGGGGCAGGCTTAACAAATATAGATAATATGATAGGAAATTTTAGCAGTATTTTACCTTCAAAGGTAGAGATAGATGAAAAAGTATCTATAGAAAATTTTCTTAAAAATTTATATAAAGATTCTCATAAGATTAATAAATATTCATATATACCTTTAGAATATATAAAGCTGTGGTGTGATATTCCTAAAGATATAAATTTTGACGTAGTCTACCTATTTCACAGCAATTTTGAACTTTGTGATTCGAATATGCAATTAATAAAAAATATAGATATGAATGGCTTTCCCTTGATGATTAAAGTGTTGCGCAATAAGGAAATTAACATTAAATTAAAATATCAAACAAAGTACTTCAGCTCTCTCTCTATAGAAAATATGGTAGAATATTTTTTCATAATATTGAAGGATTTGTTGAAATATTCAAAAAAATCACTTTCCATATTATTATATTGACACCTATAGCTAAATGAATTACGCTTTTTCATGTGCTTTAGGTTTGGTTTGGACGATATAAAAATATCTGATCGCTTGTAAATTAGCATAATATTATCCATTTTCACATTTTAAGCTTTTTTAACCTGATTGTAGGAAATAAAATGACTGATATCATGATACAAGAGCAGCTTGAATACCTTCTTAATCTATATTCAGATAGAACACGTAACTATAAGATACCAAATAGTCATATTAATACATTTAATGATTTTAAGAAAAAATATAAAGAAGATAAAACTAACTTTTATAGCGATGTTACCTTAATAGAAAAACCTATAATGAATGATTACAAAAAAGCCGTTCAAAAATATGATTTGTTATCTTCTTCGAATAATACATACTTATCTAACGAAGAAATAACGACTTTCTTATCTGGAGATGTATTAAAGAAATCTTTAGATAATTCAGAGGATATACCTCTTTTAAAGAATGAAATAGCTAGACTATTCGAATCTGATAATCCTTTAGTAGAACGTAGGTTTATGTTTTTACTAAGCCCTCTATTTATAAATTTTTCATATAAAAATAAAAAACATATTATAGGTACAGTTAACAGTTTATTAGGAAAGCATGATGATATTTCTTTTGAATTTGCCTATTTTAAAACTCCTCCAAATCAGCATAGCCCATATTGGCATGATGATTATACTGTTTTAAGAAATAAAATTATACCAAATAACAAAGAACAAACTCTTCTTCTAAACTGTCTTATTACTTTAACTAATGTTACAAAAAACTCATCTCCATTATGCTTTCTTAGAGGTACTGAAGAGCTAGTATTTGCCAGAGCGGCTCTTAAGTATTTTGATGAGAATAATATTGAATTTGATGAAGAGCTGTTTTTAAAGGCTATTTATCTTACTGAAAACTTCTACACACCAGGAAAAGAAATAAAGGCTAATTTGCTTGGTCTTATTCCGGGGTTTTCTTATAGGCTTTTTCAATTAAAAACACTTAAAAAGCCTTTTAGTATGTTTTTCAAAGAGCTTAGTTGCGGTGATTTCTTAGTCTTTAGCCCGCATTATTTACATACTTCAGCTTATATTAATCAAGATAAAATTGCTAAAGAAAGTATAGTTTATAGATTTATGTCAAATGGCCACTATAATTTTAGAAATAAATCAACTTGCAAAACACTTCTTGAGTATTTGTCTTTTGCTAAAGGGCGTGAAATTGACCTTAAAGAAATTAAGAGAACAATATTTAAAAATTTCCCCAATCTTAAATTAGATTCTGAAATTCTTTTGAATATATACATAAATAAAGATTTAAGTACTGTTAATAAACCGTCAATTCCAAGAATTTACTTAGAAGATCTATGGCAATTTTTTCAAAATGAATAAATAAAGTAAAAATATTAGAGAATTATGAAATTTAAAATCATTTCTTTGGTCATAATTATAGGCCGAGTAGCCCGAGGGTAGTCCCTCAGGCTACTCGGCCTTAAAATCGACCTTTTTGTCACTTGTTAACCCAGACCCCACATTCTAACCGTTTATTTTTATCTATTAAGTAATTTTGATTTAAGTTTCTATTAAAATTATCAGTTAAAGTTAGAGAGAAACTTTATTATTGCTGAAAAATCCAGTGATTTATACTTTGTCTTATTAAATTTTCTATACAATTTAGTACTTTCTTTACTAAGATAGCCTTTCATATTTACATTTTTTAAAGCTTTCTGGCTAATAAATAAATCTTTAAGCATTAGTTCTGCCGAAAATCCTCCATTGTAATCATTATTTGCTGGCACATTATCAATAATACCAGGAACAGGAGGGTATTTTCGAACACTCCAGCAATCACTTGAAGAATTAGTCAAAACCTCATATAATTTTTGATAGCTTAACCCTAATTTTTCTGCAAGTAAAAATGCTTCACATGCACCAATCATAGTAATTCCAAGTAACATATTATTGCAAATTTTTGCAGCTTGTCCACTTCCTGCCTTACCAGTGTATATAACTCTTGTTCCCATTTTTTTCAAAATAGGCTCAATTTTTTCAGCAATAGTTTTTTCTCCACCTACCATAAATGTTAATTCTGAAACTTTTGCTGAATTAACTCCTCCTGAAACTGGACAATCAACAATAGCTATGTTTCGAGATTTACCTTCTTGATATAACTCAATTGAAGTCTCTATATCGATCGTTGAACAATTTATTATAATTGATCCTGGAAGTAGGTTATTAAATAATCCTCTTTTTGATCTGCAAATTTCCTTAACCTGCTTAGAATCTCTCAACATTGTAATAACTATATTTGTATTTACGCATAAATTTTTTAGATTTTCAGTTATTTCAATGTTTTTGTATTTTATAGAATTTAATGCTTTTTTATTTTTATCATATACTTTGATACTAAAATACTTAGATAAATTTTCACACATTCTTTGTCCCATATTACCAATACCTATAAATCCAATATTTTTTTTCATTTCATATATCCAAATATTTTTTTTTAAAAAGTAAATTAAGTCCAAACACAAGTCCTAATAATGATAAAATAATCAAATACCATGCTAGTAACATGTAGGAAGTATAATTGTGTATAAGAAATTCTGCTATAGCAGGCGCAGAAGCTCCAAAAATCGAATTAGCTACATTGTATGTCATAGAAACAGTAAAACAACGTATTTCTTCATCTGCATTACTATATAAGATTGCTGGGACGGGCGCGTATACAATAGCAATTAATACAGCAAAAACACATTGCAAAATAGCTATTGAATAAAAATTAGAATAAGTTAACAAATAAAATAGAGGGCAAGAAAAAATTATAAAACAAAATAATCCAATAATATAAAGTTTACCTTTTCCTATAGAGTCTGACAAATGACCAAAAAAAGGAATAGCGATAATTAAGCATATTATCCCTATTGAATTAGATGAAAGAGCCTCAAATGAAGATATATTTAAATGTTGTTGAGCAAAGTTAGCAAAGTAAACAAATATCAGATAAAACGCCATGGATGGTAATGATACCAACATAATCATTTGCAGAATTTTTTTTATATATGAAAAGCTAAAAAGATAATTACGAATAGATACAATGACTTTTTTTTTATCTACTTCAATAATTGGCATATTCTTTCTTAAGAACAAAGCAACTATTAAAAGGACTACTCCAGATAAAAATGGTATTCTCCAAGCCCAAGTTTCTGCATCATAAATTTCAGCAAAATAGTTTGTTATGGCGCCGAATATAGAGCCCATAAATAAACCAATAAAAGCACTTTGCATTACAATGCTTCCAAAAAACCCTCTTCTTCTATCCTGAGAATTATCAGTTATATATACCATTGAAGATGAAAATTCACCCCCTACAGCAATACCTTGAAAAAATCTACAGCATACCATAGATATGCTTGCAGCTATCCCAATATCTTGATAAGTAGGAAGTATTCCAATAATAAATGTAGGGATTGTCATTAATGAAACTGAGTATAATAGGGCTTTTCTACTCCCAAAGCGATCACCTATGTATCCGAAAATTATTGCACCAATTGGACGCATTAAAAGACCCATGGCAAATACGATATAAGTTATGATTATGGATTTATATGCACTCTCAGAAGGAAAGAAAAGTTTAGAAAAAGTTGTTGCAAAATATCCAAATAATGCAAATTCATACCACTCAAGTATATTTCCTATAATAGCTGCATAGAAAACTTTTTTTGATAATTTTATGCTCATAGTTTTTTCCTAATATAAAAGTCTTTTTTTAAATCAGTAATATTAATACTTATCAAAACATTGGCATCAATGTTTTTAATTGCTATTTTTATTATTTCTTCTGTAGCATTTATAGCATTTTGTTTTTTAGTTTTAGCTCTACCCTCTAGGAGTAAAATTTCTACTAAAATTGAAGTGTATAGACTCCCTGATCCAACAAAAACTTTGTTTGAAGGTATTAATCTAGATTGAAAAAGCTCTATATCAGTTTCTAAAATATCTGATAGTTTTTTATGAAGTTTTTTAAATAAAATCTCAAGATCAATTTGTGAAGCGAATTTTTCTTCATAATAAAATAATATGTGAGGCATAAAGATAAAAGTGTTAAGGTTTTAATTTAAGTATAGTTTCTTTAATTATATTAGTGCCTTTTTTTAGTTGTTTTTCTGTAATTATCAAAGGGGGGATTAAAAATAAAAAATTATCATTAATTGCGACAAAAACTCCCTTTTGATAAAGATCTTCTTGAAGTTTAGCTAATGTTTGTTTTATTGATTTAAAATAATTTTTATCAAAATCTAATACACCAAATAGACCAATATTACGTACTTGTAAATAACTATGATTTTCAAAAACACTAAGCTCTTCCGTTAGAACTTTTCCTAAATTATAAGAATTTTCGATGATCTTATCCTCTCTGTAGATATTTATACACTCTAATGCAACAGCGCAACCCAAAGGATGTGCATTATATGTACTACCTAAATTATAGGTGTTATTTTCAAAATAATCCGAAATTTCACCAGAAACTGCTAAAGCAGAGAGTGGAAAATACCCTGAAGTTAAACCCTTTGCCATAGTGATTATATCAGGTTTTATATTCCAATGATCTATAGCAAAATATTTACCTGTTCTTCCAAAACCAGACATAACCTCATCTGCAATAAGCAATATATCATTTTTTTTACATAAATAATGCAAACCTTCCATATATTCTTTTGTGGGGATAATTATTCCATTTGCGCCTGTAACAGGCTCTATTATGAAAGCAGCTATTGTGTTTTTATCTTCATATCTAATAATATCATTAGTAAAATTCAAACATTCAGTATTGCAACGTCCTTCCTTTTTACACCATCTACAATCCTTTACATATGTAGATGGTACATGGACTACACCAGGCATATCATGGGTTAAAGTAGACCTTCTTGTATCACTACTTAAACTCATTGAACCGAGTGTAGCGCCATGATATGATCTATGCCTAGCAAGAATTTTCTTCTTTTTTATAAAATCTCTAGCTATTCTTATAGCATGTTCATTAGCTTCAGAACCAGTTGATAGAAAAGAAAGCTTACTTATATTATCAGGTAATAAGGAAATAAGCGCCTTAGCAAGATCTCTTCTTATTTTTGTAGTAAATTTCTTTCCCCATGCAAAAGAATTCAAATGAAATTGATTAATTATTGCATTTAATATACGGGTCTCTTGATGTCCTAAATTAACGCACATTGCCTGAGAATTAAAATCCATAATCTTGTTATCATTCTCATCCCAAAAATAAATGTTCTCAGCTTTATTAATTACTTTTAGATCTGTGTCAGATTGAGTTGTCCACTCAAATAAACTTGTTTCTAAAGATTCTTTAATGATGTTGCTCTTGTTTTTAATTTCAAGTTTAGACATTTTTTAATACTATATATGAAGTTTTACTATTTTTTGAATTAACTTGAGAAAAGATACATACCCAATACAAATTAAAACACACTACAATAACAAGAGTTATTGAATTTCATACTGAAGTCAAGCTAGTTTTTATAGTGGGCCCATTTGTCAAGACACAAAATCAAACATTATGAGATACAATTTACAGCCATTAAATTACTATTATTATAATACACCTTTGCTGGAGTAAAATATTCCAAAGATTGGTGCATTCTTTCATTATTATAAAACTTCACATATTCATTTATAGCATCTTTTGCCTCCATAACAGTAGTTAAAATTATTAAATATATTTTTTCTTGTTTCAACGATCTCCATAATCTTTCAATATAGACATTGTCTAAAGCTCTTCCTTTACCATCCATACTAATCATTATTGCATGTTGAATTAGGATAGAGATAAAGTTATTGGAAGTAAATTGCACTCCTTGATCAGTGTTAAATATTTCTGGTTTCCCATATTTTTTAATGGCTTCCTCCAGAGTAGATACGCAGAATTCAGAATCTAAGGTGATTGAGAGCTTCCAGCTCAATATATAGCGACTATACCAATCTATAATCGCCACTAAATACACAAAACTTTGCTCTAATCTAATATAAGTTATATCAGCACTCCAGACTTGATTAACACGCTCTATCTTTGTATCTCTGAGTAGATACGGATATATTTTATGGGCTTGATTTCTTTTACTTAAATTTATCTTTGGATATACAGCTTCAATTTCCATTATTCGGTAATATCGCCTTACTACCTTGCGACCAGTAGCGTATCCTTTTGATTGAAGGCATTTAGACATCCTTCGTGTACCATAATACGGATTCTGAGTGTAAATCTCATCAATGATTTTCATTAGCTCTAAATCTTCTGCGCTCACCCCCTTGGGTTTATAATAATAGCTCGATCTGCTAATTGAAAGAAGTTTGCATTGCTCTACTATGCTTATTTCCTTATCTGTAGAATTTATCATATCTCTCCTATATTTAAAGTCCAAACAATGTAGATTTTTTTCAGACAATTACATTCCATATTAAGCTGCCTTATTTGATCATATAGCTGCTTTATTAACTCCTCATTATCTAAATGTTTGGATTTAACTTTATTTTGAAAACCATTCATTAAATACTCTAATCCTTTTTTCTTCCATTGTTGTATTTGAGTCGAATGCACCCCATATTTATTGGTAATTTGAGCTATTGTCAGCTCTCCTTTTATCGCTTCTATTACTATTTTACTTTTTTCTGTTGCACTATATTGCTTTGCTTTTTTAGACATATAATCTCCTTTATTTTGTTTTAAAATTATATCTCATTTTGTTAATTTTGCTGTCTAGTTTATGGGGACCATTATAACATCAATTACATGAAGCACTTAAAGAATTTGGTAGAATAATAAAATCCATATTTATCTTAAAGTACATTGATAATGTAGAGTTAAGGCAACAAATAGAGAAATAATTAAATAAAGGAGAGTTATCTAATAGGTTTTCTTCAATAATATTTTTTGCTAATAACCAAGAATTTACACAGAGTATAACAGAGGATCAAGAAATAGTAGTGCAATGTAAAATGATAATACAAAATTTAATTATCTTATGGAATTATTTGATGCTTACAAAACTAATTATGCACTGTGATCCAGAAAAAAGAAATGTCAACTCTCATTAAAAAGGGTCCACCTAATGTAAATTTTTTTACTAACTTTTTACATCATTTCCCCCATCATAATTTTTAATATTTTTAGCTCTATAACTCGGACCATTAATTCTAAAAATTCTCGAATGATGGACCACCCTATCTAAAATTGCAGATGATAAAATATTATCTGCAAAAATATCATTCCATTGCTCAAAAGATTTATTTGTTGTGATAATAGATGAGCCTCTTTCATATCGTTTTGATATCACATCAAAAAAATCAGAACCTGAATAATCTGGAATTTTTTTAAAACCAAGCTCATCCATTATTAGTAAATCAGGTGATAAATATTCATCTAATTTTTTATAATAGGAGTTATCTGCTTTTGATATATGAAGTTTATAGAGCATGTCTGATACCGTAGTAAAAAGCACTTTACGCTCTTTAAGCAAAGCTTTTAAACCTAATGCTATAGATAGGTGAGTTTTCCCAGTGCCTGGGTTACCTATAAAAATAATATTTCTTTTTTCTTTAATATAGTGGCAAGTTATTGCATCACTAATTTGCTTTTTATCAATAGAAGTTTGGAAGTTAAAATCAAAATCTTCTATTGTCTTTAATGCTGGTAATTTGGCTTTGGAAATTCTCTTATTATAGCTATTATCGCTTCTGTTATTTGACTCATCCTCACAAAGAAGTTCTAAAAATTCAGAGTGAGATAAGGAGTTGTTATTTGCATATGCTACTCTAGCCTCTAAAGAATTAACCATGCCTGCAAGTTTAAAATTTTTAAGTTTAGTTATAAGCTTTTGCATGCTCAACCTCACTATCAATTGGAAGATTGTAACTACCAGTTTTACATATGTTTTTAACCGTACTGTATTCAGTTATTTCAAATGCAAGCGCTCTTTTGCATGCCAGATCTATAACATTATCATCATAAAGAATTTTTAGGCTTAATATACCTTTTGTCGCTCTATACCAGCTATTTGGCTTTTTTGCTAATATCACTATGAACAATTCACCTGCATTATCACCAATCTTCTTCATTTTCTCTTGATAGTTTAACCTATATTCAGAAGATTCTGGAGTAAATAGTTTATATTTATTATAATGACTCTAATTTGTTACAAACGTTCCTTTTTCACTACTCTTTATGTGCTTCGTTATTTCTTTCCCATCATGCAATATTGATACGAGCTTTTCTTTTATATGCACCTCTACTAATTTACCAACATACTTGTATGGAGCTGAATAATAACTGCCTTCGACTGTGATATGACAATCTTTACAAACCTTTCTTTTTGCTAATATCCCTATAGTATATGCTTCAAGAGGTAATTCTTTGAGAAACTTTCTCTCTTCATTTACAAACACTTCTTGTGGTATTTTTTTGGTGGTTCCATGAATCCTAGAGTTGCATGTATATTTAACCCAATCTCCTAATTGCTCTTCAACATCTTCTCTGCTTTTAAATTCTCTTCCTTTAAAAAAGTTGCTTTTCACATATTTGATTCCTGCTTCTACTTTACCTTTTTCTTGAGGTTTCCTTACTCTACATGGCATAATTTCATATCCATAATGCCCACTAAGTGCTTTATACGCCCTTTGATATACTGGCTCATAAAAATTTGCCTCCAGCACTGCTGCTTTTAAATTATCTATTTTTACTAATTTTGGAACCCCTCCAAAATTTCTAAATGCATTAATATGACACATTAAAAATGTCTCTACTCTTTGATCATTCACTATCTCATAATAATCTAATCTTGAGTAACTAAGCCTCATGTTGAATATCCACGCTTTCCCCTTTTTACCACCTTTCTTCGGCAGCAATCCCACATACCCAAAATCTACTTGCGCCTCCTCTCCTGCCTCTGTATGAAATCTTACGCAAACATTGCTTTTTCTTTTGATGCTCTCTACATACCGAGCTACACTTGCGTAACTTATTTTGAGCCCCTCTTTCCTTAATTCCTCATGGATTCTTACTCCACTCATCTCTTTTTCCAGTAATCCTATTATTAAATCTTTATATTCTTCTAATGCTGATACCCTGCTGTTTTTTGCAGATTCAGTTTGAAGTGACCAAAAAAAATCAGACCAATATAAGAGAGACATTTTTAATATAAAAATATATAAATAATGTAATAAAATATTGGTAAAGATTATGAGTAAACAAAAAAGTTGCACAAAAGAGTTTAAATTCAGAGTTGCAATAGCCGTTGAAAACAGCGAAGCTAAATGATAAAAGGAGATTTAACAATTGCCGAAATAATTTCAAAATATCAAGTACCAAGATCAGTTTTGAGTAAATGGAAAAAGCAGCTAATAGACAATGGTCCTGAAGTATATAAAAAAGGCAATCAGCCAGTGCAGGCGTATAATAATGGTAATATGGAGAAATTACATGCAACGATAGGAAGGTTAAAAGTAGAAAATGATTTTTTGCAACAAGCCTCATCAAAGTTGATGTTATAAAGAGGCGTAAAATGATAAATACAGAACATCAACAACTGAGCGTGAGGAGGCAAAGTGAGCTTTTAAAAATAAATAGGTCGATGATATACTATGAGGAATCAGATAAAAGTGAAAACTTTGTATTGAGCAATAAGATAGCTGAAATATACTCATCATATCCCATATATGGGTATCGTAGGATAACAGCAATGTTGGCAAGAGAGAATATAGAAGTAAATCATAAGAGAGTGCAAAGATTAATGAGAGAAATGGATTTATATGCCATATATCCAAGACCTAATACTAGCATTAAAAATAAGGAACATGCAGTATTTCCATATTTATTAAAGGGCTTAGTACTAATAAAGCCTCATCAAGTTTGGCAGGTTGATATAACATATCTAAGGACTACAAAAGGTTTTATGTATTTAGTAGCAATAATAGATATGTATAGTAGGATGATTGTAGGCTATAGGCTTAGTAATAGTTTATGCACTGAAAGCTGCAAATCAGCATTAGAAGATGCCATACTAAAGTATGGTGCACCTGTAATATTAAATAGCGATCAAGGCAGCCAATTTACTAGTTAATCTTGGGTTAAAACTTTAGCGCATTATAAAATTAAGATTAGCATGACTGGTAAAGGTAGGTGCACTGATAATGCTTACATTGAAAGATTATGGAGGGCTTTTAAATATGAAGGTTCTTATTTGTATCAGTGGAACACTGTAGAAGATCTAAAGTCCAATATTCCTAAGTGGGTATATTGGTATAATTATAATAGACCGCATCAATCATTAAATTATAGTACTCCAGCTGAGACTCTATATAAAACTTATAGTAGTAATAATTGTAATAGTTTTTATTTGAATTTTCAGGATTTAAATATTGTTCAGGAGGTTAAAATGTAATACAATGAGTAATAGTAATTAACAAAAAATGTCTCTCTTTTTGAGTTATTTTTGGTCTGACTCATTGGGGTCACTTCAGTTATCCCCTCCTCTTTGTATCGTTTTATTATTTTTCTAACTGTTTTTCTATCATGTCCCACTAGCTTTGCTATTTTTCTTTGGCTCTCACCTTGTTTGTATAAAGTAATAATTGTCATATAATATCCTATTTCTATCATGTTATTTTGATTAAAATTTATAACCATTTTAATCTAATTATTTCTTTCTTTTACTTCTTTTTAGGTGGTCCCTTTTTGATGAGAATTAGTGGTCCAGTTTACACGAGAATTGACAAAGAAAGGAGATAATAGATATTATAAAGCACGGCCCTATCATTACTTGGAGACATATTAATTTACTAGGTATATATGATTTTAATAATCTAAAAAAAGCAGATATTACATTAGATGATGCAAAGGAGATTTTATTATACAACAAAGCTGCATAAATAAAATATGTTATCGTTAAATAAGTTATTATACGATAAGTACGGCAGTTATTAAAAATAATGTATTTTTATAAATACCCTAATTATCGGTTATTTAGAGGATATAAAAACATAGGTTATTATGAATTAACAGTATAAAATAATTAATTTTGCTATAAATTGAGGTAATGCACTTTAAAAAATATTTCTTATACCTCCCTTTACATGAAGCGTCTAGAATTCCTAATGCCGCATTCACCTATATTTGTAATTACACCCATAATTTAGTTAAAACAAATATCTTGAGGTAAAAAAATTGCTTGATCTATGTCTGTGTGATTTAAAGGACAAAATTGTTCTGCAATGATATTTGAGAAATCAAGAGATGATGATATTTCGTCACTATATATTTGACCATTTGATATTTTTAGTAATGATTTATAAAATCCCGTTTCATTATTTTTTTGGATAGCATGATCTATAGAAATAACTACAGCATTGTTAGGCAAGTAAGTTTGTATTAGATTTTGGATATTTCTGATAGAATCTTCTTTATCTAAGCCATTGAATGCCTCATCTAATATAAGTAAATCAGGATATTTGATTATTGCAGATAATATAAGTAGTATTTTTATCTGTCCTCCGCTGAGTACTTCAAACCAATTTTCGACTTTCTCTAGATCATAATGAGTTAACTTTACTTTTTTTAATAATTTTTGTATTTCTTCTGTTCTTGAATAATCAACACTATCAGGATAAAATATTGCTTCTAGCAAAGTAACATTTAATGGAAAATAATCTTTTTGACTTACCATCACTATTTTTGAATTAATAGGGTAATATATAGTTCCTTCACCACATATAGAATCTTGTTCTTTTCCTGCTAGCTTTTTGAGTAAGCTAGATTTTCCAGAACCAGTAGAGCCACTTAATGCATATGTTGTTCCAGGATTTAAAGTAAGATGGTCAATTGTAAGTAATAATTTATTTTTGATAGAGATGCTAATTTTAGATAAGACAAAACTGGTGTCTCCATTTTCTAATGTTATTCTTTGAATAGTATTTTTACAATATTGTTCAGAAGTATCTGAACTTTTTTCTAAAAATAGGTTTATTCTTTCAAGAGAACCATATATTTTTTCAATTTCTCGAATTTTTTTCTCTCCCCAAGATAATATACCTAAGGCTTGCCAACTAGCATAATGCATATTAGCTCTACTATCAAAATCAATTTGCCCCGCATTTATTTTAAAAGCTATAATATAATCATTATAAACAAAATTTGAGATTGAAGTAAAATATTCCCACATATCAAGAGTTATTGAAATTTGGTCTTTTTCCAACTCATATACTCTCAATGTATCATATAATTCACCTAATCTACCTTTAGTATAATGAATACCATCTCTTTCATTGATAATTTGTATATTTTGTAAATCGTATTTTATAGTTGTTGATATCAATGATTCCTGTTGTTTTATCTTTGAGCTTAATTCTAATTGTTTATCAGAAATAAGTTGAGTTATGTACTTAGTTAATTGATTCCACAAAATTGAGCACATTAAGATATCAGAAGAATTCTCTATTAATAAGCTAAAGCCATAAACACCTTTAGTAGTTTTTGATACCAAATCAGCAATCAATATAGCTCCATCATATGAAATAGTTCTTGAATCTTTACTCAGATTATCTATTAATACTGTAGAATTTTCGTCTGAGGCTAATCGCCAAGCTGTATCATTTGTAAATAAAGTATTTCTTAAGCTGTCATCAATTTTGCAATATAACTTAGTTGAGTAGTAACTTTTAAGAATTTTTGAGCTTAATTCGAATAAAGTAAATGGTATCGATAAAAAAAATAATTGAATACAAGTTGATTGTAGCTTTGGAAAATAATCTGGACTTTCAGGTAAATGCTCATAATTATATAATATGTCTTTTTTAAAATTTTGGATTTGTATCATAGAATACTGTATTAATATTTGAGATGTTAATATTGCTTCTACATGTTCGTAAATACTACTTTTTAGTTGTATCGGATCTATTATTAAATTATATGATGAATATAGATCTTGAGCTAAATTTAATGGTTTAAAATTTAAATTCATATTATCTTCATTATTTACTAATAACATACCTATAGTTATGCCTATAGCATAGGTAATCAGTGTATTACTCAATATTGCGCTGATCATCCCAGAGTTTGAGAACAAATGCGGTGCAGATTTTAAAATAATTTGTTCAAAAACTCCGATTGTTTTTCCAATAAAGGCACCATATACCAATCCTTTGGAAAACCTAATAAAATGCTGGTAGCTTATATTGTGCTGATCAGCCAACTGCCTTGCTTCTTCAGTTGTTGCTAAAACTCCTCCTATAGTAGCAATACTTGCTATAGCATATTTGATACCAGCATTTAGTGTTTCTGCATTCTCTATTGCACATATATGATGTGCAATAGAGAGTGATGGACTGATTGTATAACTCCAAGTAAATCCAATGAAAAATCTACTAAAATAATTTTCTTGTGTAATGTTTCTTGAAGATAGTTGGTAATCTATAATATTAGAACTAAATCCCATAGCAGCTCCAGGTATACCAAAGGTTACTCCTCCAGCCAGAGCAAATATAGTAGGTGTAATTATATGAGAATTTTCATCGATAAATTGGTAAATATAGTTGTAATCTTTAATAATGCTCATGGTATGTCTAATAAATGTTATTCAAAAATATTGAGATTGCTGGATTTTGAGATTTTTAATTGTATATTAGCTTTACTAAGATTCGCTATGGATGCATAAAACTTAGCGATAAAAGTTAGATTATTATCATAGTTTTTGATATTTATAAAATAGTTTGAATTTTCAGAAATTTTTGCTTTAAACAAAACATCTCGAATTATCTTGATAGGTTCATTTAGTATATTATTCATTTTTTGCAGTCCTTCTTGGAAGTATTCTATTCTAAACTGGGTATTAATAATATCTGACATCTTTTTTGGTGTTTAATTTGACAAAATTTAATTCTGAATCACATACTAATTTTTCAATATTGGATTTGTCAGATGAAGTAGTAGCACAAACTAATACCATTTTTCCAGAATTTATAAAATATTCACTACTTTATTATAACTTGTGGTGGGTATATAAAATTGAAATTATAAATTGACACACGTACCACATACCAACTACCCTAACACTATATGTATTGTTTGGCAATATGGAATAATTAATAACATTGTTGATTTTATGAAAAATAACGCGATGATACTAAGATCCTTTATAGATTCAAAATATATATCTCAAGAGATAAAGAACAGGTACGCTTTCCAAGATATTACTTCTTGTGTGCCTTTGAAATTTGGTGGTAGTAACGATATATTTTCATTATCAACAGCAAAAAGCAAATACATTATCAAGATTTTTTTAAAAGGCAATGTTGGCCATATCATAGGATCTACTATTGCAGAATTCCATAGATTAGCGTCGAAATTTAAATTAAATTCTGATTGTTTAAGAAAATTAGATGCGAAATTATTTTTAGAGAAAGCTTGGTACGATATAGATCAACATGTTGAACTTCCAACTGCAAAGATAAAGAATGATTTATATAACGTATATTTATCTCTTAAAACACGAGTGGAGAATTATGAATTAAATGATGGGCAATTAAATTTAATTCATGGCGATGTACATGCGGGTAATCATTTATATAATACTTCTTCTAAAACTTCTAAAAAATTACATTGATAGATTTTGAATTATGTGGATATGGATATTATGCTTATGAATTGGCGGTTTTAAAATGGGATTTACTTCATTCGCATAAAGCAGATTTTGTTGAAAGATGTATGAAGGAATTTCTGGAAGGATATTCTGCAATAAATACAATTGCTAAAAATGATATTGAAACTATAAACTTTTTTGTAAAGTTGAGATCTTTTTTTATACTTGGTTCGAGCTTCTTATTTTATCCAGATAGACCACAATTAAACTCAGAATATATACTGAATTATTATATAAATGCTATAAAAAAGTGTGATTAAATTTTTTCATCATGAAAGAATTTATAAATGTCTACAAAGTAAATTCTTGGATATAGTGAACCATTAACATTACTTATTCGATACTGAAGAATATATATAGTAGGATATAAGGAGTGGAGAATTAACAAACATCTAGTATTGAAAATTAAACGAGAAAATTTGGTGGTATATGGCAATCTTTATTTTAATGCCAAAAGTACTACAGCTAGGAAACGTCCATTTAAAATTATGTCTATACAAGTCGATGGGGGGTTATGAATTCATGAAGGATTTTGAGGGTTATTGCAAAGAGATGAAGTGAACCCCAAAAACAAGAGTAAAAGTTAAGCAACTCTAATAAAGTAAAATAACTAAAAAAGGAGTTGTAAAAATGAGTAACAATACAAGAAAAAGATATAACGAAGAATTTAAAGTAGAGGCAGTAAAGTTGGTAACTGAAAGAGCATATAGCTTGACTCAGGCAGCTAAAAGTCTTGGTGTAAGTGTAGATTCAATTAGTAAATGGAAAAAGAGGTTAGAAGAAACATTATCTGCAAGTATAGCGTTCCCAGGGAATGGCAATATGAATGCTATAGATAAGTAAAAAAGGATTTTAGAGAAGGAGATAAAAAAACTACAAATAGAACGAGATATATTAAAAAAGGCGCTGGCATATTTTGCAAATCCACAAAGGTAAAGTATGCATTTATAGATAGCCACAGTGGTAATTACAAAATTAACGATTTATGTAGAGCGTTAGAAGTAAAAGAAAATTGCTATTACGATTGGTGCAAAAGAAAAACAAATAAAAAAAGAGATATGAAAATAGTAGAAAAAATAAAAAATATTCATAAATCATCAAGAATGACATATGGGTATCATAGGGTGCATGTGGAACTCAAAGAAAACATGGAGGATATAAATCATAAAAAAGTAGCCAGGCTGATGAGGAAAAATAATATTTTTTCTAAAAGAAGGATTAAATTTAAAGTTACAACAAAAGCAGCTAAAAAGGCTGTTAATATAGATAATATATGCATTCATATTTAATAGATCTCCATAATCTTTCAATAAAAACGTTATCCATCCAGCATCCTTTGCCATCCATAAATATTTTTATAATATGGCTTTTTAAGATGTCAGTAAAGTCATTACTGGTAAATTGACTGCCTTGATCTGTGTTAAAGATATCTGGTTTGCCATATAGATATATCGCTTCTTCTAATGCATCTAAGCAAAAAGAAGTATCTAGGGTATTTGATAATCCCCATGACAACACTTTTCTAAAAGCCCAATCCATTATAGCCACTAATTACATAAAGCCTCTGTTCATCGGTATATAAGTGATATCAGTGCACCAGACTTTATTCGCTTTACTGATGACTTTATTACTTAATAAATATGGATATATTTTGTGCTAACTATTTTTTACTAGTATTGGGTTTTTGATATATAGCTCTTATTACCATTATTCTCATCAACCTTCTTATCTTATGTCTAGAAGCAAAACTACCCTCATTTTTTAAATGCAAACTCATTTGTCTAGAGCCATAAAATGAATGTTTTATATATCTCATCTATTTTTTCATGAGCTCTAGATTTTCTGAACCTTCACCTTTAGGATTGTAATAACAGCTTGATCTTGCTATTGAGAGTAACTGGCATTGTTTTGATATACTCAATTTATCTTGGTTGCTCTTAATAATCTCAAGCCTCCATTTCTTCCTAGTTTTTCGTATACATCTTGCAAAAAATCCTTTTCTACTGTTAATTCCCCTATTTTTGCATGCAGTTGTTTTATTTGATGTTAATTTGGTACTTCACCCCTTTCATGTTTACCAGTAAATGCACTGTTCATATTATCTAACGCTTGCTTCTTCCACTTACTGATCATATTAGCATTGACTCCATACCTCCCTAATAGCTCGCTCAATGTCCCTTCTTCTCTAATTACTGATAGCGCTACTTTCGTTTTGAATACTGGGCTGTATTTTTTCTTTGTTCCCATTTGTTCCTCTGATATTTATTACTTTTTATATCAGAATTTATCCTTTACTTCCTGTCCAGTTTTTTAGGACCACCTCTTTTATGGGAAAAAATAATTTAGATGCACTACAGTGCCTTGTATAAGATTTTTCTTTTTTTTGCTTATTAATTTCAATTGACTATCCTAGGATAACGTGCTAGTGCTTAAATAATAAGTGGTAGGTTATAATAATGTGTGTTGAAAAATTTACTTTAAGCCCTAGTGAATCTAAATACTTAAAAGTTTTCATTAATAAAATTAGCCTAGAATATCTTGATTTTACTGGTAATTTTTTAAATAACGTATTATCAATTGCACATGAGTTGCCTAAGAGGTTACTAGAATTCATTTATAAATATAAAGTATCATTAAATCAAAAAGAAAGAGGATGCATTATATCTAATTTACCTATTAGTAACATAGGATTAACGCCTTCATCTATTTCTCATACGCAACATTTACAAAGTACGGAAGCAGAAGATATTTTATTATTACTACTGGGATCATTATTAGGAGAAATATTTGGCTGGGAAAATGAACAAATGGGCCGCCTTATTCATGATATAGTACCTCTATATAATGATAAAAATAAGCAAGCATCTACATCTTCACTTCAGACAATCCATTGGCATACTGAAGAAGCTTTCCATCCATTACCTCCCGATTATATTACACTCTTCTGTTTAAGAAATAATCAGCTAATTCACACTCATTACTTATCTATTAACTCAATCGACTTAACTGATGAAATTTTTGATATTTTATTCAAATATAAGTACACTTTTAAAATGGTTGATTCTCATAATCCTAACAATTCTACACCATATTACAAATACCCTGTGCTTTCTGGTGATCGAAAAAAACCTTTTATTAGGATTGACCCATATTTTATGGAAAAATTTTCTGATAATGATGCTTCTAAAAAAACTATAGCTCTTAAAGCATTGATTAAAAAGATTAACAATTCATTAAAAAAATTAGTTCTGAAAAAAGGAGAGTTGCTTATACTTGATAATCTTCAATGTATACATGGAAGAGAGGCTTTTAAAGCTAATTTTGATGGCCATGATAGATGGTTGAAACGCACATATGTTACAAGAGATATTTATAAATATAAAAATCATAAAAACTTTATTCAATCAAGGATATTTACTTGACTGTAATCATGTATCATAAGTTATATATTTCTTATGATGTTCTAAATAATGAGTTTTATTTTGAATAGTTAGCAATATTTCATCAACTTTCAAACAAACCTAATCATCTAAAGTGACTAGCTACTAAAATTTATTAACTATCATTTTCTTCTTGTTATACATCATTTTATAATTATAAAATAAATTTTGTTTGTTATGTTATTACTCTTCAAACCCTTAAAAACTTGTTAATTAATAATAAACTAACATTGCATTTTTTCCAAAAATTCAAAATTATTTACCTTGTTGCTACATATAAAAGAGATAAAACTAACAAAGATTTTATTAGCTTCTATAATTTTTAAAATTAAATAGTAGAAAAAAACAAAAGATATAAAGCTTTACTACAATATTTTTTATGGGATAAAAAATAGAACAATCAAAATAAATTGATTATATACCTTAATCTAAAATACTTACTTAAACTAAGCTCTTGACTTACACTTATGCAATATGTATTTCTGATAAATATTTCTTCGCCTCTGACGTCTAAATTAATAAATTATTAACTTCAATTATAAATATTTATAATAAAAATTTTCTTTTTTTATTACTTAATTTAAGTTCAACTTAGTAATCAAATCTAATTAATGAATTAAAAATATTTACTTATTTACTGTATAATACTTGAATTTTTTATCTTTACATGTAATTAATACAGTTAGGGTAGATTTACTTAAACTCACTAAACACCAATTTATAAGAGTGAATAGCACCATCAGCAAAATTGCTTTTTTGTTATGTAAGGTGATTATAATTACTTTGTTACTATTTGTTGACATTTCATTATACATAAACTAAGAATCATTAGATGATAATTACTACAAAATTATTATTCAAAGATGCCCTCATGATCATCCAATTAGTTACACATCAGATAAATTACAACCTATTTCAACACAATATATTCATAACATTAATCATCATTTAGAGTATGATCAACTTTATATTGAGAAGATATTAAAATCACTGGGATATTATCAAGTAGAAATTAAAGCTGATATAATACAAGACAAAAAAATATTAGTTTTTAAAGTTCACCAAAAAAACAATATCGCTTTGGAAAAATAAAACTAATTTCTAATGATAAAAATGCTAATACTCTACCGATCAAATTATTATACAGTAAAAAAAATGAACCCAACCTTAACTTTAGTAGTCATTGAAGATGAAAAGATACTACATAAATGGATAGAACAATATAATTATTTTTATAATTACAGCATTCAACACAAAGCCATATTAGATAATTTTAAAAAGCAAATCAATATTATATATTATATTAACGTTCAAACAAAAGTAAATTTTGGAGATATTACTTTTATAGGACATATAACTATTATAGAACTCTATTTATATAAGCTCATAAACATAAAAAAGGAGATTGTTTTAAACGTTCAAAAATTCATCAAGCTAAAACAAGACTACAAAAAAGCGGCTTATTTTCAGAAGTTAATGTTATTTTACCATCTAAGATCCCAAGAAATAATCAGGTATCCATTATTTTCCATGTTAAAGAATATCCACATCTTTCAAGAAAGTTTGGTATTAATTATAATTCTGACTTTGGATTGGGAATAACTCCACACTGTAACCATAGTAATTTTTTATCTTGTGGAGAAAAATCATCTGATTTATTGACTTCATCAAAAAAAGAAAAAAAGCTTAATATTAAATTAGCTAAACCCTTCTTGAGTAAAAAAAACAACCGACCAAGGACAGACTCTAATATAAAAAAAGGGAAAGCAAGGCATATTATACAAAAGAATTCAATATTAAAGCAAATATTGAACAAGAACCAAGTAATAAAATTACTATAAACTTGGGAATCAAATCTAATTATGAAAAAATGAAAAATCAAAATTTAACTCAAAGATCTGCACAATTTTCATTTCCTATTTTTATTTCATACTATAACCGAGACAATATTTTAAATCCTAAAAAAAGCAAAACTTTTCATCTCGAAACCAAACCAACTATTAATACTATTAACAAAAAAAGTAGTCATATAAAAAATTGTTTTAATGGCACTTTTTATCAATTTTTTAACATAACAAAAAAACCTACTCTTGCTTATCGAATAGCCACAGGTTTTATTATTGATACCAACATAAAATCTATACCAATAACAGAAAAATTTTTTACAGGCGGAAAAAGCTCTATACAAGGATACAGTTATCAATCAGTAGGACTAATAAATCAAAAAAATAAACCTCAAGTAGGGCGCTCATTTATTAAATTTTCTACAGAGCCACATATGGATATTAATAAAAAATATGAGCTTACAACTTTTCCAAATTTTAACAAAAGCCTAAATTTAAGGTCTGGAATAGGTTTGCATTATTATATTAATTTTGGTTTTTTAAGATTAGACATAGCATTCCCATTAAGTAAAAATGCTAATTTAAATACAAAATATCGATTATATTTAAGTATTGGACAAACATTTTAATGCTAAATTTTATATTGTTGCTATAAAAAAATAGTTTGCCATTCTATTTGCAATTAAACTATTATTAATTTAAATAAAAATATTCAACGAAATCAGAAAATTAAAGTTTTTATCTCTATAATACAAGTATTGGCTTATTAGACGAATTTTTGATTGTAAATAATTCATTTATAGTAGGTATTTATCACAATTTACCCAATAATTTACCTCTTTCGCAATACAAGTCAACTCCTTAATAGGAAAAAATCTCGGGAGAATTTATAAAAGCTTAGATTTACTTAATGACTTCTTAAAGGGTTTAGTAATTCAGAAAGAATAGCTAATCAGGTTTCCACACTACATAAAATATACTATTTTTTGGTTATAAAGTCCTATTTATAAATCTAACACTAAATATATTTAAAGAAATTTCCATCCATAATGAATTTTATTCTGCATCTTCCTGAAGTGACCCCAATGAGTCAGACCAACAATGAATCAAAAAGAGAGACATTTTTTTATTTCAAATTTCATATCACCTTTACTGTCCTGATCTACATCATAATATAAAACTTCATCCACTTCATTATTATCTTTATAGGTTATAATTTTTGGCTTCAGTTTTAGAAGATTAGACGAATCACTATATTCACTTGCAACCAAAATCACCTCATCACCAACTTGACATGTTCTTGCCGCTGCACCATTTAATACACAACACTTTGATCCAGCTGGACCAAAAATAACATAAGTCGATATCCTAGCACCACCATTTTTATTCCACACATCAACAAATTCTAAAGGCATTATGCCAACTAATTTACACTGCTCTGGATCTAAAGTAATAGATCCATGATAATTTAAATTTGCATCTGTTACTCGTATACCATGCAATTTAGCCCTTATAAATTTTTGTACCCCCACTTTTTTTTATTATTTTACAAAAAGTAAAATATTTTAAATATTATGTCAATTAAATAAATTAATATAAATACTTAAATTTAATAAGTATATAAAAACGATCTTCTTCCTACTGTCATAGGTGCTCCAAAAAAAGCTTGGCAGGTGATACAGGATAAATTCTGATATTGCTCTACTACCGGAAAAAGAGATAGAAAATAATGATAAAAATCTCATAAAAAGTATAAATAACAAAAAAGAGGTTTTTCTGAAAAAGATAAAATTTAAAGAAGAATAAATAGCATTAGCACTGACACTACACAAGGTAGACAGTGGATTATCAATAGAAGAAGCATGTAGGAAATTAGGGATAAGACTTGCAACATTCTATAGATGAAGACAGAAATACGGGGAATTATGTGCGCCGGGCATGAGGTAAGAGTAGAGGATTCAAGTCTCTCATGGGCTGATATAGAGCGGTCCATTAGCTGAGGCAAGGTTAACTTCGTGAGGAGTTGTTGGCTGAAAGGAAGCCGACGGCAAAGTAAGGCTGAGACGAACAGAAATTTGGTAGTAGGCCGTTATAACTGGGTGTATCGACCTACAATCATAAACACATGGAACTGCAAACAAGAATTTTTTGAGACCGAATTAAATGCGAATAAAGCTTATAAAGTTGCATTAAATTACTATGCCTAATTTGTAAATATCTTTACTTATTTCTTCTGACCTACTTTTGCCAATTTTCCATTTAAATATAATCTAATTTCTTTGCGTCCAGCGCTCAGCCGATTACAAAGCACAGAGAAATCATAGCCTTGTCTTGCAAGATTTGGTTTAAGATCATTAAGATTGACTGATAATTGAAGTGACCAAAAAAAATCAGACCAATATAAGAGAGACATTTTTAATATAAAAATATATAAATAATGTAATAAAATATTGGTAAAGATTATGAGTAAACAAAAAAGTTGCACAAAAGAGTTTAAATTCAGAGTTGCAATAGCCGTTGAAAACAGCGAAGCTAAATGATAAAAGGAGATTTAACAATTGCCGAAATAATTTCAAAATATCAAGTACCAAGATCAGTTTTGAGTAAATGGAAAAAGCAGCTAATAGACAATGGTCCTGAAGTATATAAAAAAGGCAATCAGCCAGTGCAGGCGTATAATAATGGTAATATGGAGAAATTACATGCAACGATAGGAAGGTTAAAAGTAGAAAATGATTTTTTGCAACAAGCCTCATCAAAGTTGATGTTATAAAGAGGCGTAAAATGATAAATACAGAACATCAACAACTGAGCGTGAGGAGGCAAAGTGAGCTTTTAAAAATAAATAGGTCGATGATATACTATGAGGAATCAGATAAAAGTGAAAACTTTGTATTGAGCAATAAGATAGCTGAAATATACTCATCATATCCCATATATGGGTATCGTAGGATAACAGCAATGTTGGCAAGAGAGAATATAGAAGTAAAATCATAAGAGAGTGCAAAGATTAATGAGAGAAATGGATTTATATGCCATATATCCAAGACCTAATACTAGCATTAAAAATAAGGAACATACAGTATTTCCATATTTATTAAAACCTCAGCATCCGTAAAGAAAGTCAAATAAAAAATTTAGGCAATAGTAAAATTATCATCCCAAAAAGAGTTATTTTTAATAACAGCGTGCATAAAAGCAAGAAGCTTACGCATAACAGCAACAAAAGCTACTTTAGGTGGTTTGTGGTTAACAATTAAATGATCGTAAAAAGATTTAAGTTTAGGATTGTGCCTAAGAGAAGCTACGGCAGCCATATAAAGAACTTTACGTAGATGGCCTCTACCTGCGAATATAGATCTCCTTCCCATAAATTTTCCACTATCTCTAGTGAAAGGAGCAAGCCCTATTAAGGAAGTAAGTTTAGTAAATGCTATGTTTCCTAACTCTGGAGCTTGGCATATAACAGAAGTAGCAAGCACAGTGCCCACTGCAGGTATAGATATAAGCCTATCCATTTTATCTTTAATTTCTTTGTCATCTTTGCATAAAACTTTTATATGCGCATTAACTGATTTAATCTTTTCTTCTAAGTAGGAAATATGTTGGTTTATAGATTTTTTAGTGTAATTATCCTGCTCTGTTTCTAATCTGCAAATTTCCTGATTTTTCATCAATATTAACTGCTCCCTTCTTTTTGTTAAGCTAACTAATTTTTCTTCTGCAGTAGATTTATAATTTTGTTTTGGTTGCAAGGAAAAATTATTTGCAAATTCAGAAATTAACTTACAATCTAGTTTATCTGTTTTAGCTAGTAGACTAGTAGCTTTTGCATAATTCCTAACCTTGTTTGGGTGAACTATAATAAACTTGATTCCTTTTTTAAAACAACATTTTTCTAATTCTTTTTCGTAACCACCAGTTGGTTCAAAAACCATTACAAAATCTTTATAATTTTTATAATGATTTTTTAAGTACTTGAGCAAAAGTAGAAATCCTTTATTATCGTTTGGTACTTTATATACGTTATTTGTAGTAGGAATATAGCACTCTAAAGATGCTTTACCTACATCAACTCCAATATAATTTGGCATAATGTTCCTCCTAATATATAGTTAAATAAGGTATGCTACATACTCATACACAGGATTTATTCCTATGACATCCGTTTGTAGTCATATCTATTAAAGGATGGATATATGCTGAGGTTCAATGTCTTATCTATATAAGCATTTGTTCGAGTTACATTTTATCCATCCCTTATTTACTATTAGTCTTAAATTACTTTTTTAATAGCTTTTTTATTGTATGAGTTCGGAGTTTCATAATTGCCACAATAAATGATATCATGGCAAGTAGAAAACTTATAATGAATAGATATGATACCAGAAACCCAAATAATATCAATATATTGTGATATTGATAACTTTTGCAAGGAACTAGATGGATATGTTGAGAATGGGCTGATTGAAGATAAAAACAAAACAGCAAAACGGGGTCCAAAGCCAATACTTTCAGAGAGTGAAGTAGTTACGATAATGATATTGTTTCAGCTGAGTAAGTTTAGGAATTTTAAAGCATTTTACACTACATTTTTAGCAACGTATTGGAAGCACCATTTCCCTAAATTGCCAAGTTACAATAGATTTATTGAGCTTGTAAAGTATAGTATTATGGCGCTTACAATGTACAGTGCTATTAAAAATGGTAAGAAAAGTGGGATTTATTATATTGATGGAACTTGCTTACCAGTATGCCATTTAAAGAGGAGTAAAAGACATAAAGTATTTAATGGAACATCTGAGTATGGAAAAACATCCGTAGGATGGTTTTTTGGCTTAAAATTACATTTAGTTATAAACAATGAAGGGCAATTAATTGCCTTCAAAATTACAAAGGGAAATGTCAGCGATGTGAAAGCTGCCTATCCACTTCTTTCAAAATTAAAGGGGGTGGATTTTGGAGATAAGGGCTATATCGGTAAAAAATTATCAGAAGAACTAATGGAAGGAGCGCTAAAACTTATTACTAGAAAACGCAAGAATATGAAAGATAAAGATCCCATAACTGCATTGGAAAAGCAGCTACTAAATCAACGCTGTATTATTGAAACCGTATTTGATCACCTAAAACATCATTATCAAATATGGCATACTAGACATCGCTCAATTATTAACGCTCTATCTCACTTGCTTGCCGCTCTTGCTGCTTACACCATTGAACCTCTCAAAATATCTGCTCTAAAGTTACTCATACAATAAAAAAGCTATTAAAAAAGTAATTTAAGACTAATAGTAAATAAGGGATGGATAAAATGTAACTCGAACAAATGCTTATATAGATAAGACATTGAACCTCAGCATATATCCATCCTTTAATAGATATGACTACGAACGGATGTCATAGGAATAAATCCTGTGTATGAGTAGTATGTAGCATACCTTATTTAACTATATATTAGGAGGAACATTATGCCAAATTATATTGGAGTTGATGTAGGTAAAGCATCTTTAGAGTGCTATATTCCTACTACAAATAACGTATATAAAGTACCAAACGATAATAAAGGATTTCTACTTTTGCTCAAGTACTTAAAAAATCATTATAAAAATTATAAAGATTTTGTAATGGTTTTTGAACCAACTGGTGGTTACGAAAAAGAATTAGAAAAATGTTGTTTTAAAAAAGGAATCAAGTTTATTATAGTTCACCCAAACAAGGTTAGGAATTATGCAAAAGCTACTAGTCTACTAGCTAAAACAGATAAACTAGATTGTAAGTTAATTTCTGAATTTGCAAATAATTTTTCCTTGCAACCAAAACAAAATTATAAATCTACTGCAGAAGAAAAATTAGTTAGCTTAACAAAAAGAAGGGAGCAGTTAATATTGATGAAAAATCAGGAAATTTGCAGATTAGAAACAGAGCAGGATAATTACACTAAAAAATCTATAAACCAACATATTTCCTACTTAGAAGAAAAGATTAAATCAGTTAATGCGCATATAAAAGTTTTATGCAAAGATGACAAAGAAATTAAAGATAAAATGGATAGGCTTATATCTATACCTGCAGTGGGCACTGTGCTTGCTACTTCTGTTATATGCCAAGCTCCAGAGTTAGGAAACATAGCATTTACTAAACTTACTTCCTTAATAGGGCTTACTCCTTTCACTAGAGATAGTGGAAAATTTATGGGAAGGAGATCTATATTCGCAGGTAGAGGCCATCTACGTAAAGTTCTTTATATGGCTGCCGTAGCTTCTCTTAGGCACAATCCTAAACTTAAATCTTTTTACGATCATTTAATTGTTAACCACAAACCACCTAAAGTAGCTTTTGTTGCTGTTATGCGTAAGCTTCTTGCTTTTATGCACGCTGTTATTAAAAATAACTCTTTTTGGGATGATAATTTTACTATTGCCTAAATTTTTTATTTGACTTTCTTTACGGATGCTGAGGTTATTAAAGGGCTTAGTACTAATAAAGCCTCATCAAGTTTGGCAGGTTGATATAACATATCTAAGGACTACAAAAGGTTTTATGTATTTAGTAGTAATAATAGATATGTATAGTAGGATGATTGTAGGCTATAGGCTTAGTAATAGTTTATGCACTGAAAGCTGCAAATCAGCATTAGAAGATGCCATACTAAAGTATGGCGCACCTCTAATATTAAATAGCGATCAAGGCAGCCAATTTACTAGTGAATCTTGGGTTAAAACTTTAGCGCATTATAAAATTAAGATTAGCATGACGGGTATTGGTAGGTGCACTGATAATGCTTACATTGAAAGATTATGGAGAGCTTTAAATATGAAGGTTCTTATTTGTATCAGTGGAATACTGTAGAAGATCTAAAGTCCAATATTCCTAAGTGGGTATATTGGTATAATTATAATAGACCGCATCAATCATTAAATTATAGTACTCCAGCTGAGACTCTATATAAAGCTTATAGTAGTAATAATTGTAATAGTTTTTATTTGAATTTTCAGGATTTAAATCTAATATTATACATACCAGGAATAATAGGAAAAAAATTGATAAATAAACACATACTATTTCCTCCTCATTCTACATATTTTGAACCTAAATTTAACAATGGTATAATATCTATTCTTATAAAAGACTAAACCTCTAATTAATTTATCAGTTTAGTTTCATCATTTGTAACATCCTTTTCCATTTGTTCTCTTAAACTCTTAGGCCTCATATCAGTCCATACTTTTTCTATATACGCCAAACATTCTTCTTTACTACCTTTGGGTCCCACCTGCTTCCAGCCTAATGGAATTTTTTTCCATGCGAACCATAAAGAATATTGCTCTTCTTCATTTATTAAGCATATATGCTCTTCTTGTTCTTCAGTCATAATACTAACTACCTCCTTTTGTTTTTTAATTTTTTGATTTGAGAATAACTATTTAATTATTTACTATTACTAAGGCTCCTTGACCTTTTTTAGTTTTCAAATCAATATCCGCTACACATCTAACATCACAATAATTTAAATTAGTAGTGCCTTCTATGTGTACACTACCAACTCCTTTTTCAAAGTCTGCATCTTTTAAATCGCAACTATCTGTATCAACATTTATCCCTAGTTCAGTACCTCCCTTTGTATTTGGAAATGTAATATGAATATACTTCATATCAACAAGCCTTTCCTTAATCTCGCTATAAGGCTCTTCTCTGTTACCTATTGTCACTTCATGCTTGCCAGTACTAAGTCTTTTTACTAACTCATTGATCATAATGCTATAAATTAAATGGTTATCTTTCTAAAAAAACTAGTTGATAAATCTAATTCTGTCAAGTGAGCAACAATATAACTTAAGTGCTTTAAGTAGTTAAATATACAATTTACTTCATAGTGTTAGTTCTATATTCAGGATTTCCTTTAACATCTTTATTAAGCCATACCCATTGATAATTTAATTCATCTTTTTTATTTAAAAATATACAATAAAATCCCCTATTATTGAAGTTCTTAAAATATTCAAATACAAATTTTAAACCACCAAATTATATAATACCTAATTAAATTATCTTTATAGCAAACTTAGTTTAATTTTTTTTCACTACAATTTGTTATATATAATATTGTATAATTTCTTCCTAAACATTTAAAATATGTTATAATACCATTCATGAAAGTTTTTTATCTTTGATCGAAATTATGCCACGTTATAATGATGATTATTCGCACCCCTTTTCACAATATGGTGGGCACAGATATATGATGATACGCGAAGATTACAGATCTGACTATATTTATGGAGGGAGTAGTGGTAATAGTTACGAAAACTCTCCCGCACTACCTGCTCTACATAGAGCTGCAAGAGACGGTAATTTAGATATTATTCATAACCTACTTGATAGCGGGACAAATGTTAATGATATAACTTATAATGGACGTACTGCCTTACACTATGCAGCAGAATATAATAATCTGAGAATTATTAATTTACTAATTAACTCAGGAATAGATGCAAGTATTACTGATTTAAATGACAGAACTTCTAGAGATTTACTACCAGACCATGGTTTGCAATTAAGATTTGACTCATTAATATCAGGTTTACAACAACACAATATTGAAGTAAGAGCTAATACTCTTTTACAAATATCTACTTCAGAAGAAAATCTACCGGCTCTTCCTTATGAAATTTGCAATATCATTTCTGAGTATGCCAGTTCATATCCAGAATCTAGGTTAGCAGATGCACATCAACAACAAGAAGATCATGCTCCTTTCAATATTTTTAGCTGTCTTTCCCATTGTTTTTGCACCCCAGTCTATAACTATTTTTATCCAACACAAACTCACTTTGAATAGTATTATAAAACATCAGATACTTTTTCTCCCTCTCTGTGGAGCACGTCTATATTACCACTTATTGAATGATTAGTCCCTATGTGATCGAAATTCAATTATATTTTAATTTATCATATGTTATCTTCTAAATAGTTAAAACTATCTATATATCTCCAATAATATCATTACCTGACGTCATAACTATAATCAAAAATAATTAATAATTATTAATTAGAACTTATTCTTTGGCTATTTTCATGCTCAATTAGCCATTGCTTACGTTGAATCCCAGCACTATAACCACCTAAGTTTCCATCTCTACGAATGACACGATGGCATGGAATTACAATCGCTAATTGGTTTGCACCATTAGCATTTGCAACAGCTCGACATGCTGATGTCTTATTCATCACTTTTGCTTGATCTAAGTAACTTATAGTTTCTCCATAAGGAATATCTTTTAAATTATTCCAAACTATTTTTTGGAAAGAGGTACCTAAAAGATATACTGAGGTTTTAAACACTCTCAACCGACCTTTAAAATATAATTCTAACTCTTTCTCAATAGAAATAATTGGTACTGTCTTCCCTACAGTAATGCCTGATTTTATTTTTACACATAGTTTTTTTATCTCATATTCTAAACATTTTTTATCAAAAAACTCCAATATGTATAGAACCTTTTCATCAGCAACAGCTACCATTAAACCTAAATAAGTATCAATATAATAAGCTTTGAGAACGTTATTTTGATTGTCAAAATAAGAAGTTGATGAACTTATCAGTTTATAAAAAGAATTCATATACTTACGTTCCATTGATGTATTGCATTTAATTAAAACTATTATTTCTATACATTCTTTTGTTTATTCTAGATTAATATCATGTAACTTTTTAATAATAAAGCATATAAAAAAAACTATATTTAATTTTTAAATACCAAATAATTTATACCTAATTTTCAACTTAACTTATTAACCTGTGGCCAATAAGTTATCCCTAACCTATCAAATATCTCTCTGTATAGAAAAACTTATAATAAAACTTTTAGAAATTGCCTAGATTAAATAAATACCCATGTATTAAAACTATAAATAGCTACAAATCTATAAATAACTACTAATATTTATTAAATATTATTTGACCAATATAAATAATACATATACAATCCCACCTCATAAGTTACTATCCTAGTTTTCTTTACATATCCCACATATTCATCACTACTCCCCAAAATTTAATTAGGATAGTAATTTACTCTTCATTTTAATCTTAAATCTATCTTTAATTCAATATAACTTATATACAATAACATTGTAATTCTATTATACCACCCTACTACCCAAAGCAAATACCCACTTCAGCCACTTCAGATAAATTATTATAATTTATTACATACTAGCTGTTTAATTTTCTAATTCATCTAAAACTAAAATTATACAATTTAATATTATTAATAACATTGTCATTTTTATATGCAACATGTGCTATATAGTCAAAATCTGATTTAATTTTCTTTATTTGCCATATTTGATTACCTTTATAAAACTGCTCCCTTGTTCCTACTGATAAATCCTTTACTTCGTCAGTTAATCCTACCCCTATTACTTTTATTATTGCCTCTTTTCTTGTCCATAATTCATAAAACCTATCTTTTTTATTTCCAGCATTCATATATTCATTTTCTTTTTCTGTAAAAACTAAATCTCCTATACCGCAATAGTCTTCTATTTCTTTTTTATATTCTATGTCCACACCTATATCTTTTCTATAAAACCCTATAAGTGCTTTTTTATGTGCATGCGATAAGTTAAACTGCACATCTTCAGAAACCCATGGTTTTCCATTCTCACCATATTGATAAATTATTTCTTTTGCTTTTATATTACTATACTTTGATATTAATAATCTCATTGCTACATGTGATGTTAAATATACAGAATAATCCTTTGCAAATTTAAATTTATACATTTTTTCTAATTCTAAATCAGATAGTATTTCTATATGTTGTTTTGCTATATCAAAATTTTGGGTATTTATATCTACTTCCCATATATTTATTGTATTATCAGATAACACTTATTTTTTACTTTTTTTATTTACCTCAAAATTATACCATTTTTTGTCATAATAAAATGAATAACTAGATTCAATATTATATTCTTTATATATTCTCTGAGACTTTAAAGTAGCAAAGCAATATATAATCATTAATGACGATAAAAATAAGAGTTTTCTTTATATATTTTTATTACTTAATTATAAATTATTGTTTATATTAATTGTAATTCACTAAAATATAATGCTAGCATTAATTCTAGTATTAATACTTTGGAGTCTAGTCATGCTTAAAAATATAATATCAGAAATCCCAGCTCAAATTAAAAATAATTTTCTAAATGTTACTGAAATGATTAATTCATTTTGTAACAGGACTCTGAATGACAAGTATTATAATTTGGCTCTAAAATTAACAACAAAATTAGCAAAGGAAAATCCTTCTAATTTAATAGATTGTGATATAAAAACTTTAGCTGCTGCAATAATTAACACTATTACTAAAACTCACGAATCTGAGATGCTTCAAGTTTCTTCCAAAAACTTAGCTTCATGGTTTCAAACTACGCAAACTGATATAGATAAAAAAACAAATTCCATCTGCAAAATATTGAATCTGCAGTTCATAGATCAAGATCAAAATACAAAATCTAAAGTAGGTGATGGTTATGATATTAATGATCGTATGATGTGGTTAATTACTATCAACGGCTTTACAATTGATATCAGAAATGCAGCTCATGATTTGCAAGTTGATGCCTACGAGCATGGTTTAATATCATATATCCCCACTAACAACAAATGATAGTAATCATAAAGCAATCTTGTACTCACAGTTTTAAAATATTGAAATCAAAAAAATAGCCGCTATATTATTTTTATGAATAAAGTAATAATATAAACGATGACTGATAATATAGAAAATATAAAAGTTTTTGATTTTAATGCAGATGTTAGCAAAGTTCTGCAGTTAATGGCCAAAAGCCTTTATACCAATAAAGATATTTTCTTAAGAGAACTTATCTCCAATGCTTCCGATGCTTGCAATAAACTTAAATACGATGCGATAAAAGATCCAGGTTTATTAGCAGAAGATATAGATTTAAAAATAACAGTCAAAATAGATAAGAAAAAAAATACAATTATAGTATCTGATAATGGTATTGGAATGGATGATAAAGATTTGATTGCTAATCTTGGTACTATTGCAAATTCAGGAACCCAAAAGTTTTTAGAAAACCTTAAAGATGAAAAAAATGGAATTAAAGATTTAATTGGTCAATTTGGTGTTGGCTTTTATTCCGTATTTATGGTGTCAGATTTAGTTACCGTATATTCTACTAAAGCAGGGAGTAAAAAAACTTTTGTATGGGGATCTGATGGCTTAGGTAAATATTCTCTTAATTTACATGATAAGCAACTACCAAGAGGAACCATTGTAGAGAATTAGATATAAAAAAAGAAAATGCAGATATTTTAGAAGATTATAATATAGAGAGAATTATAAAACTAGAGAAGCTCAAGAAGTATATATTTGAAAATGAAATACAGAGCTTATCAACTCCAATATATGCATTTTATAATCCACCTTGGATCCTATCATTTATGAGACGCAATGAAATTATGATGGAGATTAATTAATGATAATTTAACTATAGTAACGTTATCGTAGTGAGAGGTATAAAATGCCTACCAACATATATGCTTGTTAATGTCGTAAAATCACTATAGCTTTACCGATTTAACTGAACTGAATTAAATCATGTTTGATAAATTAGTAAATGTTGCAGTTTTTAGCTCTAGCAGTTCTGTTGGTAAAGAATTCATTAACTATTTTTTAAGCACCAAGAATATCAATCAAATATTTTTATTTTCTTGATCAGAAACAAATTTCAATAATCATAAAGTTATACAAAACTATATTAGTTATAATGACGAAAATACTATCATTGAAGCTGCTAATCTTATAAAAAATTCAACTTTAGATATAGTTATAATAGCTTCAGGAATATTGCACTAAGATAATATCATACCTGAGAATTCATTAAACGATATAACCTTACAAAATTTTCAAAGATTATTTTTGATTAATACAATATTTCCTTCATTAATTGCTAAATATTTTATCCCACTTATGAATAGAGGGAAAAAACAGTTTTTGCTATACTTTCAGCTAAAATAACCCCAACTGCATTTAAGGAATAATGAATAAGTTTTTATCAATAACAGGTTTATCTGGTCTTAATTGATAATTTATTAATCCAGCTAAAAGATGGGAAAAAGCATTAATGGGAGATCTGTGTCTAGAGTGGATAAGGGTTCTTAGGGATTTCATAGAAGAGAAGATTGTTTCAACCAGCGAACGCTTTTGAAGCATTAATTTATCCTTAACATGCATCAGACAGTTTTTCATGTTTTTCTTAATCTTTGTAATCAGCGTTGTTCCCTGCTCAAACAAAGTATTGAACAGTTTTTTGGAAAGGTACCCCTTGTCACCAATGAGTTTACAAGAAATATCTTTTAGCATGTCAGGAACAGGCGCTCTATCATCGGTATTTCCTGGAGTAATCGCGAGTCTAACCACTTCTCCATGTGTATTAAACAGTATATGTAGTTTTAAACCAAAGAACCAACCTGTAGATGTCTTGCCTTTTTTTGCCATACCTTTAAAAACTTTATGTCTTTTTTCCCTCAGATTATGGCATACTGCCATTGGTGTTGCATCTATAAACATATACTCTGTTATGCCTCCTTCAATAGCTTTAAACATACATAATAAGCATGAAAATGCATTTTTAACATATCTGATAAAACTATCATAATGAACCATATTTAAGAATAAATTCTTACGTTCTGTTTTTAAATAGTAATAATAATGCTTGAAACACGCCATTCCTGACGCGTGATAGCTTATCATTATCGTTATTATTTCTGATAACTTCATTTGTAAACCCCTTTTTCTCTTTACCATTCCATCACTTATCAATTGTTTTACATACCATCTTTCAAATCCTTTGCAAAAATCATCCACTTCACAAAATATTCTGATATAATCTATTTCTGAGAGTATTTCCTTACCATATACTTGTCTTAATTATTTTATAGTAGGCTTTTGCTCTCTTGTATATCCTATTTCTTATCTCCAGCTCGGGTTATTTTACCATTTCATGCTTTCGAGCTATCTGTAGGTGCAATTTTATATCCATTAACTTTCTTAGTAACTGATTTACTAGCTGAATTTTATGGTAAAGAAAAAGCACGTTTTTGCGTAAGGCTTGCAATAATAATGAATATATTAGTAGCTATAATAATAGCTGGTATGGATTTGCTACCAGCAAGTTCCTGGTCTAAAATTGATCAAGCTACGTTTCATAAAGTTTTTGGATTATATGCTGTATCGTTTATGGGGTCTATTATAGCATGTTATATTTCACAAGCAGTTGATATTTCATTATATCTGTGGATACGTAAAATTACTAAAGGCAGATATTTATGGATCAGAAATAATGGTAGCACAGCAATATCATTGTTAATTGACACCTCTACAGTGATTACATTTATGACTATATTTGGAGTATTGCCAAAAGAACAGATTTTATCATTGATAATTAATAGCTACTCTTTTAAATTATTCATCACAATTTATAGCATTCCTTTATTTTATCTTTGCATAAGTATAATAAAAATATTCATATCTCAAAAAAATTGGGTAGATCAAAGTTTTTTACTCAATATTTGTTCTGTAATACTCAGTTTTTTAGTTTAACCTGAACTCGAAAGTAATTATCTGATATGCGCCCTATTTTAACCCGAACTGCATTTAAGGCCTATATCACATCTTTAGCTAACTAGTGAAAATTTTCGTACCTTCTTCCTGGAAACACTATGTAGAAATTATTACTCATATGCCAGATGGTAGTGATGGCAAAAGAAAGGATGCTCGCGCTAAAGAAAAAGTAGAAAGATTGTTTCGCTCAGTCAAAGATTCTTTGGAATTTATGTATAACTTTCATCAACCTAAAGACTTGGTTGAAACAAATAAATGGCTAAATCACTACTTGGAAGACTATAACCAAGTAAAACACATAAAAGAAGACCACTCTTGCCTTGAAGTCAAGTTTACCAAAACAAGGATTTAGAGCTATGTGTGATTGGGATAAATTTAGTACTCTCGCTAGGGGAGACCAGTGTTAAGATAGCTGCGCTGAGAGACTCTCCCTACAAAAATCTATATCTCCCCCACCTCTACCGTCGGTTACCAACCAGTATTAGCAAATGCAGAACTCGAAGCTAAAACTAAAACAGCTACAACAACAACTGCAAATAATTTATTTTTGATTTTGATCATAATAACCCCTTTATATTTGTTTATGTTGCTAACGTCAAAAGCAACTTTAGCTCTAATTATCACCCACCTATATATAGTGTCAAGGTTTTTTTAATCTTTTTTAGGAAATTTTAGTATAAAAGTAGTATATTTTCCCTCTATTGACTCACATTTGATTGATCCGCCAATATCCTCCATGATTACTTTACAGAAAGAAAGACCAATACCTATACCACTTTTGCTTTGGGTAAAAAACTTATCAAATATCTTCCCTATAATTTCCTCTTTTATTCCTCTACCATAATCTTTAAAATACAATTCATTATTTTCTGCTCTCACCTCTATTTTTATATTATATCCACTATGTGCACAAGAATTCTTTATAAGGTTTATTACTACATATTTTAAGCTATTAAAAGAACATTCAACCTTAAAGTTGTCTATTATGTACAATTTTATGTTTTTGAGCTCAGGAATATATAATGTATATTCTTTAATTGCCGCTTGTATTACATCTCCAATTAATATAACTCCCTTTTCTTCATTTTGTACTGAACCCCTTAACGATGTTAAAAGGTTATCAACTGTATTTAATCCATGTTGACTTATATCTATTAGCATATTAGTTGCATCCTTAAGCACCTCATAATTCTCTCTTTTCATTATAAAATCTTCTTTTGTATAATGTATTTCTACATTTGCTGTATCTTTTTCCATATTATCAAGAACATCTTTAAATAGGTAAGATTGCATACTTGTGATAGATATAGGTGTTTTTATTTCATGCGCTATCATCTCACCAAACACTTGCATCATACTTAACTTTTCCTTTTGAAGTTTATCTTTTTGAACAGATTTTTTCTCTTTTTCCCTCATAATAATTTGTGATACAAAAATTAATGATAGATAAATATAAAAAACTAAATGAAAAGAATAACCTATATTAATTGTACTTGCTTCTACCATATATAAGATACACCCTAATATAAATCCTATAGTCATACTTATTAGAAATGTGATGGAATTAAGAAATTGATATAATAAAAAAGTAGTTAATAATGAGTTAATAACCCAAATATGACTGTCATTACTATGAGATGTGTAATAGAACAGCAAATAACTTGATACTAATGGTAGGCAAAAGATGACGCATATATAATAACACATATTATAATACTTTTTCACCAACTTTTCTGGGAATAGTATATCTCTTACCATGAATATAAGAACCAATCCATATCCTATTATTATTAAATAAGGTAAAAGATTTTTAGTATTATCAAGATATAAAGAAAAAATAAAATAATAAGAAAAAATAAATAAACTAAAGTTATTTAACATTGTTGATTTAGTTTCAATATCTTTATTAATTTTGCTTGTAAGGTATATACATTTAAATTTCTTAATCTTAAAGAACAGGCTTATAACAATATTATAAAGTAAATGATATAATCCATTTACTCTTTCAACAAAAATTTTATATAAATTTTTATTCCAAATTAATCCTGTAAAACTTCCTAAAATACCTATAAAAGTTAATAATAAAGGATATTGATTAAATAATAAAACAGTTAGAGTTGTAAACAGCGTACTGAAAAAACAACTAGATATAAACTGTTTTTTATTAATTTTAAACCCTAATAAAGAAGCTGCTAATGGTATAATTAGCATATTAGTACCAAAACTTCTTAATACTAACATTAACTGAAATAAGTGCTCTTTATAAATTATAAGAATAAATGGGGAGAGTGATAGCACCAATATAATAACCTTCATAACAACTAATAGCCCTTTACTTCCTAATGTTGGAAAGTAATGTTTTATAAAATCATTTGTAATAATGGTACTAGTAGCATTCATATGAGAATCTGCTGTTGACATTAGAATAGCAAAAAGTCCTGATATCATCAAACCCTTAATACCCAAAGGTAACCATTCAATATAATGAAAAATAATATTAGAAGAAAAAGGTTCATTTATTGATTTAATGATAACTAAATATGCTATTAGGCAAATAGAAAGCATAAATGGTATAGTTATCATAAATAACTTTTTAAAAACTGATTTAAGAACTTTTACATTACTAGCTAATAGTAAATATCTTTGCATAAAAGGAGCACTTAATTCAGGTATTAATGATGCTATTAAAAGTCCTATAGCTATAGGTAAATTGAATTCTACATCGTAATTTGATAGTGAAATAGAATTTATAAAATTCCCAGTAAAACTTGCATTTTTAATTGTTACAACATAAGAAGCTGGTATGACTAAGAAAAAAATTAAAAATTGGAATACGTCTATAGCTATGATACCTCGTAACCCACCTAAAATAGAATAGATATTAATCACTGCTATCCCTATAATAATACCATGCCATAAATCTATCTTAAAAAAATAATTGCATATAGCCCCAAAATGCTAAAATTTGTATTGTAGTAGCTCCTATACAATCTATTAGTACTGTCCAAAAAGCTATGATCTTACCATATCTTCCGAAAAGGTTGTACATTATTTGGGTGAGTGTTGTACAATTTTGAAATTTATAAATTCCTGACGTTACTATTTTACCTGTAATAATCCAAAGGAAAGGTTGCATTAATACATAAATCAAAACTATTGGGTTTTTATAAATTTCATCAATATAACCTACAATAGTACCACCACCTATTGCGGTTGCAAAAATTGTACATACTAAAATTGAAGGTAAATTTTTATTTTTTCTCAATGTACAGAAGTCCTTATCTGTTTTTATAGTTTTTAAATGATAAAATCCTATACATATACAAATTAATAAATGCGCTGCAACTATTGCTATATCAAGTACAGTAAGATTGTTTAAATATGTTTGCATGTATATGATATTATAAAATTAGTAAACTGATTATTGCACCTACTTACCTTTACTTCTTCCTAAAAGTGAATTTTTAATTTCTGCTATAAATTTATCAGTTATAGGCTTGTATAAAATTTTATTGAATACTTTATATTTATCGTCATTTTCATATCTTATATGAGTTGCTTGCGTCACTAAAATTATTGGTGTATGGCAGTACTCATCATATGACCTTAGTGTATCTGCTAATTCTTGTCCATTTATTATAGGCATCTGATAATCCGTTACTATTATATCAAACTTTCCTTCGGTTTCGTTAATTATTAGATGTAAAGCATCTTCTCCATTTTTAGCAGTGGTAATTTCTAAATTCTCTAATTTCAGCATCGTTGCTAATATCTTTAATATATAAGGATTGTCATCTACTATTAATACTCTTTTCTTATCAATTTCATTCATAAGGATAGTTATTTTTAATATTATCAGGATAAGGTAAATAGTATTTAGTGAAATACAATGATTATTTATACTATAAAATTATTTTCACAGAAACATTTTATTTTTATTAAATAAGTGTTAGATATAACTATATATACAATCACTAGTAGACACTAATTGAAAGAAAGTTCTGATCTTAGATATAAAAATATTATGTGCTTTAAATAAGTTATGATACCATCCACGTTACTATCAATTTGTAAAGAAATTTAAGCTAATGCCCACAGTATTATTGGTAGATGACAACCCATATGTTATAAATTTTTTGAGCAAATGCTTTACAAATGAAGGTTTTGAAGTAATAAGTGCCTATAACGCTAAGTATGCAATAGAATTATTAATAGCAGAAAATACACCAGATATAAACGTTGTAATAACAGATTACGAAATGCCTGTTATAAATGGTCTTGAATTTGCGAACACATTTAAAGAAATAGCAAAATACAAGTATGTTCCTATAATACTGTATACACAACATAGCTATATGAGCTGCAAAGATGAAAAATATAAAGTATTTGATTTAATATTAATAAAACCTAATATGCCTCAGGAAATCATTAAAAAAGCTAAAGAATTATGTGAAAGTTCAAAATTTAAATTATAGAGGTCTTATACAGCGCTAAAAGCTAAATAAAAAATATATCAAACAGAGGTATCAAAAGACCTAATATAAACAGTAACGGATGGTGTAATAGAAGAAGTAAACAGCTGGCAAACAAGGTTATTGGATAGTGGTATACCCAATATTGAGAGTGTTGAAATCCAGAAGAGGATTTGGTAAAATAAGTTGAGAACAAAAAGCGGTACAAAGAGATGTCAAAACAAATTAATATGGTGAGTTTGGATCAGTTGGTGAGCAAAAATCACGATTACAGAAAATTTAAAGCTATTTTTGATTTTGAAATGGTAGAAGAGGAGTTAGGCAAAATAGAGAGTAGAAATAACTACAAGGGATACGGTGTATTTCGGCTGTTTAAGTGTCTTCTTCTGCAGTTTATGGAAGATATTTCTGACAGAGAATTAGAGAGGTATTTGGGGGATAGCAATGCCGCAAAGTGGTTTTGCGATTTTGATCTAACGGAGCGCACACCGGACTACAGTGTTTTTAGCAAGATACGCAAGAAATTAGGCACTAATCTTTTGTCGAAGATATTTGCAATATTCAGAGATCAATTGAGAGCAGCTGGGTATATGAGTGAAGTTTTTACTTTTGTAGATGCAAGCTATTTAATATCAAAGGCTAGCCTTTGGGAGGAACGTGATGAAGCTAGAAAGAAGAAATATGACAAGCTCAATAATGAGGTTTTGCCTAAAGTTGCGAGGGATAAGCAGGCTAAGATAGGTTGCAAGGGAGGTAGCAAATTTTGGTATGGATACAAGAAGCATGTTAGTGTGGACATCCAGTCTGGTATGATTAACAAAGTTGCAATTACCCCTGCTAATTTAACTGATGCTCAGGGTTTTGCTCATGTATTGCCAAAAAGTGGCGCAACTTATGCAGATAAAGGATATTGCACTGCTACTGCAAAAATTGCAGCAGCAAGAAGGGGAGTGCATCTTTGCGCTGTTAAAAAGAATAATATGAAGGGTAAGAATTTTGATTTAGATAAATATTATACGAAAATTAGGTCGCCATTTGAGCGTGTTTTCGCGCAAGATAACAAGCTACTGCGTTATCTTAGTATTGCAAAGAATCAATTTGCAGAATTTATGAACGCCATATGTTTTAATTTGAAACGGCTTGTGGTTCTGAGTGCTTAAACCAGTGAATCAATTCGGTTTCATTAATCAAGAATATGAAATAGCCCAATCTGCTAGCTAATTTTCAATATAATCAGCAGAGAATTGACCTGATTTTCCCTCTCTTGTTCAATAATAACATCATATCAACTATTTTTCTCTTTTAATTTTCTCAAATCCTTAGATCTCAACATTCTCATATTATATTTGGATTGCATACATGTAAAAGTAAGAGATAATCATACTGTAATAAATAAAGCAGTGTACTTGGCTATAGGAGTTAATATGGAAGGCAAAAAGGAGTTATTAGGTATATGGATAAGCAAAAATGAAGGAGCTAAATTTTGGATGCAAGTAGTGACAGAGCTAAAAAATAGAGGTGTAGAAAAAATATATGTAGCGTGCGTAGATGGCCTCAAGGGTTTTACAGAGGCTATAAATAGTGTCTTTCCAGACACAACAGTACAACTGTGTATTGTGCATATGGTGCGTAATCCAGTAAAATATGTATCACATAAAGATTTAAAAGAAGTGACAACAGATTTAAAGAAGATTTACGGCTCTACAAGCGAGGAAGAAGGTGCTAGAGAGCTAGAGGAATTTACAAAAAATGGGATTGTAAATATCCGGTTATTTCTGATATCTGGAAGCGCAATTGGGCTGGAATTAGCCCTTTTTTTGTCTTTCCTGAGGAAATTAGAAAAGCTATTTATACAACCAATATTATAGAAGCTGCTAATCGTCAAATCAGGAAAATCATAAAAAATAAGGGTGTTTTTCCAATTAACCTGCAACTAACCCCAATATCTATTTTCTTCATCTAGAGATTGAATTGTAGTATCATCAGAAAAGCAATGTCTATCATCAGCTGCAGTAGCAATTTTATGAAGTAACTCATACATTGAATCATCTAAATCCTTTTTGTTTTTATATTCTACCTTTAAAATATATTCTCTATCCCCAAGTTTTTTATAAGCAGAATCGTAATCAGGGAGAATCCAATTTTCAATTTCCTCAATAACTTTCTTTTTCCCTCTTACATATTTTGTATTGTTTTCTATATTTAAAGAAAGTTGAACTCTCATGAATTTTTTATTATTTTCTAGATCGACATTATTTTTCTTTTTATTTTTCATATTGCGAACTTTAATAAAAGAAAAGAGAGTAGGGTAGGTGACACCTAGAATTTTAGAGATAGAAAGCATTGATACCTTTTTATCTAGTAACTCTTGAATTTGTTCTTTATGAGGTTCTAATTTAGATTTGCCAGCTCCTTTAGGTCTACCAAGCTTAACTCCTTGGGCTTTTTTTGCAGCAAGTGCTACTTTTGTTCTGTCACTAATTAAATCTCTTTCAAGTTCTGCAAATAACCCAAACATTGTAATTGAGACCTTAGATTGGATAGAGTGCTTATTTTGCAAATTGATACCTTCTTTGATAGTAATAAGCTTTACTTTTTTTTCAATTAAGCAATTAACAATTTTTAAAATTTCTGAAAGACTTCTACCCAGTCTTGATAATTCAGTAATGATTAAAATATCATTTTCTTGAAGAGTAGCAAAAACTTCATTAATTTTACGCTCATTTTGATTTTTTCTTGAAGAAATTTCAACTTCTATAAATTTATCAACAATAAAACTATTTTTTCTAGCAAATTCATTAATAGAATTTTTTTGATTTTTTAAATCTTGCAAAGAAGTAGAGATTCTAATATATCCTAAGATCATTAATCACAAGGAGTAAAGAGATTGTTATTAATGGCAGATTTATCAAAAGAAAAAGTCTGCTTATATCCCAAATTATAATTAAGTTTAGAAATAAGAGAATCAGAAAAATCTGTATTTTTAAGTTCATATTCTTCAAGAGCGAGCCAAAGCACGTTGTGATATTCAAAAGCAAATTCTTCAGTAGAAAGTATAATTCTAATAGTTGATGAGATTTGTTGTTGAGTGTATTTATAACCTTTTTCTAAAACCCAGATAAATTCACATAAAACAATATTATTTATAAAAATAGATTGGGGTTTATTGTTATAAATTGCCAATAAGTTTTCAGCAGCTTCGGCTTGTTGCAGATCGTCTTGAGTTATATACCTGACAAGAATATTAGTATCAATTGCGATCATTTACTTATTTTTAATAATTTCATTCATTTCATCGCAAGATAATGTTTTATCAGGCTTAGGAAGAAATCCTTTTAAATCTTTGAGGGATCTATTAACAGGGAGCATAATAATAGAATCACCCTTATTAATGAATTCAAATTTATTACTAGCTTTTAGTCGTAGTTTATTTCTAATAAGTGCAGGTATAGTTATCTGTCCTTTTTCATTCATAGTAGAGTATAAAGACTTTTCCATAAGAATAATGTATAAATTAACATATAGTATATATTTATAGCAATAGAAATATAATAGCAAGTAGTTATTAAGTAAATGCACCATAAAAGAATAAAATGTAATGATATATCTTAATTAAGGGTAAAATAAGAACAAAAATTAGAGTAAAAAAGAACTTTATTCAAGAAAAGGTAAAAAGCTATTTATACTTTATAATAATAGACAAGAAAAAGCAAATATTCATTGGTAAATAATCTCTTTACAAAACGGCCGTTTCTTTTTTATAATTTTTGCACTTTAATCGATTTCACTTTGCCTAACTATTTTATAATCTTCTGCTAAAATTTCATATTGGTATTTAATTTGTAATGCTTTGATTAATTAAAGATAGTACGCATTATTTTTATTGTTTCATGAATATCATGGAAAGAAATATCCATATGAGTAATGGCTCTAATTTTATCGTCTATGGCTAACATTCTAATTTTATGTTTTAATAAAACATCAATAAGACTTTTAGTTGTATGTTTTGTATTTTGTAGCTGAAAATAAAGAATATTAGTTTTATAAAGTTCTTTATCAATTTTAATCCATGGAATGCTCTCTAATCCTTCTGCAAGTATTTTTATTTTTTCATGATCAAGAATAAGGTTTTGTATATTATTATCAAGTGCAAAAATACATGCGGCTGCAAGAATTCCTGATTGATGTAAAGAGCCTCCTTGTTGGAATTTATAATACCAAGCTTTTTCAATAAAGTTTTTGTTTCCAGCAAGAATAGCTCCTATAGGTGCCCCTAGACCTTTAGCAAAATCAACATAAACAGAGTCAAAATATTGGCAGTAATCTTTTACTGATATTCCAGTAGCAGCACAAGCATTAAAAATTCTTGCTCCATCAAGATGTGCTAATATGCCATGTTTATTACAATAACTACTAATATCTTTTAATGATTGTATAGGCCATATAGCTCCACCGCCAAAATTAGTAGTTTGCTCTATAGATACTAATCTTACTCTTGGTAAATTACGTCCTACTCCTTTTTTCACTATGGGTAAAATCTGTTCTTTTGTGAAGATACCTCTATCACCAGAAATAGTGTATGAATTTGCATGAACCAAGCCACCAATAGAACCTGATTGAACTTTTAAAGGATGTGACGTTTCATCTAGTACTATTATATCTCCTGGTCTATCACAATGCACTCTATAAGCTATACTATTAGCCATAGTGCCAGTAGGTAAAAATACTGCTGCTTCTTTACCGAGTAATTGGCAAATTTTTTCAATTAGATCATTTGTAGTAGGGTCTTCACATGCAGCTTCATTACCGACTTTTGCTTTAATCATGTAATTTAACATTTCTTTGGAAGGTGTGACATTTGTATCGCTGAAGTAATCAATTTTTATTTTCATTTTTTGCCTTTTTTATTTTTTGAATACAATTTTTGATAATTTGATATGCTTTTTCTATATCAGTTTTAGTAACACCCATGTGTAGCACCGCTCTAATCTGCCCTTCTAACCAAGGAAATAGTAACAATCCATTCATTGCACAATAATCTAGGAAAATATCATTCGTTACTTTTAGGTTAGAAATATCAAAAGAAACCATATTAGTTTCAGTAGAGCCTAATAGTTTTATTTCTTTAATATTAGATAACATACTAGCAAGTAACTCTGCATTATAATGATCTATCTTAATTTTAGAAATATGGTTTTTTATTGCATATTGTGCAGCTTTAGCTTGAAATCCGATTTGGTGAAACCCGCTTCCAAGCCAAGTTTGATATCTCTTTGCTTTCTCTATAATATCTTTTTTACCTAAAAGCATTGAACCGAAAGGAGCTCCTAAACTTTTAGAAAAGCAAAAACTTATTGTATCACAGTATTTTGCATATTCACTTAATGGAACTTGAGTTTTTATATGTGCATTAAAGATCCTTGCTCCATCAAGGTGCAAATTAATATTATGGTCTTGAAGGTACTTATAGATTTTTTTCTGTATAGTAAAAGGGAATACTTTACCTTGTCTACTATTAATCGTATTTTCAATTATAACGAGTTTAACCTGAGCAAATGTTTTATATCTTGGTTTTGAATTAATCGCCTTTTGAATATTATTTACAGTGATAATACCTTTATTAGAATGTATACAATTCAGAACTACACCACAAACTTTAGCTGTTGCACCACTATCAAAAAAATTAATATGATATCCATATTCAGTTATAATTTCATCACCAGGTTCAGATTGAGACATGATAGCTAATCTATTAGCAAGCATACCACTGGTTACAAATATCGCATCTTCTACCTTAAATAAATTTTTACAATATTCGACCAATTCATTGTAAGCTTTATCTTCTCCATAAGCATAATCACCTACTTCAGCATTTATCATGTCTTTTATTAACCTGCTTGTAGGTAGTGTTGTTGTATCACTTCTTAAATCAATGATTTTACTTGTCATAACTTATTTGATTAATTAAATTGTTGTAAGTAGTAAATTTTTTATTTAGGTTAGTATAATTGTTTTTTGCTACTATGCTACCATGCTGTAAAAAAACGATTTCGTCCATTAACTCCATGATTTTAGTATTATGCGTTATAAATATCAAAGTGTAGTCCTGGCAATGAGATAATAAATTTTTTATTAAACTTATTTCTGTGATAGAATCCAGGGCTGAAGATGGTTCATCAAGTACAAGCCACTTTGTTTTAGAACATAGTGCCCTGGCTAATGCCAATCTTTGTTTTTGTCCAGCAGAAAGATTGTTACCTAAGTTACTTAATATAGTTTCGTATTTTAAGGGTAGTTGGTTAATAAAATCTTCACAAAGTGTTATCTTTGCAATTTTCTTCACTTTTTCATCATCTGCTTGATTATCTAAATAAGTAATATTGTCTCTTATAGAGCGGTTAAATAAAATTGGCTCTTGAGGGATATAAGTTAAATGGCTTATTATGTTATTTGAAGAAAAATCATAATAGTTATCGGTACCATTGATTAAAAAATTTCCTTGCTGTAATCTATAAACCCCTTGTAAAATTTTTGCAAGAGTAGTTTTTCCTGCGCCAGATGTACCTACTAATGCAATTTTTTGTCCTTCTTTAATTTCAAGGTTAATATCTTTAAGTATACATTGATTTTTATTAAAGCTAAAATAAGCATGATCTAATTTCATTGATTTTATATTTGTGAGAGTTTTTTTACTTGATTGCTGAGAACTTGAACTAGCAATAGCTTGTATTTTTTTTATAAAGCCAAAATCTTTATAAATCTCTGTTAATTGCAAGGAAACTCTCCAGATATCACGTCGTGCGATAAATGCTGCGCTTGTAATAAAAGTTAAATCTCCAACTGTAGCTAATCCTTTTAATACTTGTAGTAGTGAAAAACTAAATAATCCTATAAGCAAAAATGCTGAAATTATACTTCTTAATGTATCAGCTTTAAATAGCAGTATTTCTAGTAACGTCTGATTATGTGCTATATTATTATAGAATTTTTTTATTCTGAAGCTTTCATAACTTTCTTTTGCTGCAACTTTTATATTTAAAATATTTTGTAATAATTCTGTAAGCTCAGCATTTGCAAGATTTATATCATGAGCATAGCTTTGTGATAATTTTATAGTATTTTTAATAAAATAAATTCCTATTGTTATCATCAAAACATACCATATGACAAAATAAATTCCTATAGTCCATAAATCTAAAGCAATTAATGCAATCATTACTAAGAAGCTAAAACTACCTGCGATAACTCCGTATAATGAAGTTTTAATTGTATTTTCAATTGCATTGGGAAGTTGAGCAATTTTAGAAGAAAGGTCTCCAATTTTATTATGATTAAAAAACATTAAATCTTTTTTTAATAATTTTGCAGTAAGTTTATCTCGTAATATATGTGATATTTTTGGTGATAACTTAGCATGCAAAAAATTAGCAATGCGCATTGGCATTTCAATAAAAAATATTATTAGAATAAATAGACCTATATATAACCAATATTTTTCATTAGTAAAAGTGGTTTGATGTAGATCATCAATAGTCCATTTTAATATATAAAGTAAGAATGTTTCTGAACAAGTCCAGATTAAAATTAATAATAAAATTATAAATAATTGAAGAAAGAATGGTTTTAAAATTTCTATGATATAATTTGTTTTTTTTATGTTAAACATAGTATTAGTTAATTCTGAAAATCTATAAAATAATTATTTAATTTTACTTGAGAATAAGGTTTAATAACAAAAAATATAGAGGTTTTTAGTTTCAATATGCAAGAAATTATTTATGATAACTATAATAAATACCTTTTGACAGCCACTACTTTTCTTTTTAATAGGATTGTTACCACCTATTCAGTTAATGAGCGCTTAAGTGCTAAGGTGAGTGAAGGTGTATTATTTGGTATAATAGCTGCTACAAATGAATTTTTTATAGATCTAAAAATAGTAGATAGCCTTTCTTATAGTTATATTCCAATAGTTACCTCATTTTTATATAGTAGACCGATGTTTTCACACAATAAGCTATATAATTTTTTAGCATCAAGCAGCACAAGTATTGTATTAAAAATTTTTTATGACACAACAACATGGGATCAATTTGTAATACCAGTCATTAGTTATTTGGTGTCAGTAAAAAATGGTATATCACAATGTTTTTCTATGGGAATTGGGGTAATTTCATATGGAGAAACTGTAGTATTTGAAGCAGGTAATAATCCCATAACTTTATCATTACTTGGAGCTAATTTTGCTAAAAATATATTATCTCCCTATTTATCTCCTCAAATTGCATGGCACATAGGTTGTGTAACTGGATTGTTGCTTTCTAGATATCAAAAAGAAATTATTAAACAAGTATTTCCTTACGATACAATAGAGGCAGTATATAAAACTACACATTCTCTTTTTAATGAAAAAAAGTTATCAATCGAAACAGAAAAACTTTTAATTACTAGTAGTAATTTATATGTTGGAGCAGGCTTGTTAGGTAATTATTATATGCGTCAAGAGCAATCGTTAATTAATAAATATTTTGCTCTAGCTTTAAACCAAAATAATTTAAATCCAGCTGATATGCAGCAATATAAAGCGAAAATTATTAGTTATATTTTAGCAACTGCAGTGCCATATCTTTTATCTAGAATATTTTGTGATGTTAGTAATACATACTATACTCACCAATTAAAAGTAAGTTTAAGGTCTGAATTATTAGAAAATATATTAAATGAATCATCTTTGATACCTGTCTCAAGAACTGCAAAATATGCAATAAAAGATTATTTAGATGATATTTCAAATTTAATAAATAGATTATTTGTTGAAAATGTTAATGGTAACGATTATGGAATCATTAATGATATAATTTACTTATTGCCGAAATTAGCACTTATTACTATATTACGTAAGGAAATTTTTGTAATCTTTCCACTAGCTATATCAATAGATGCTATTTATAAACAGTTTTCTCAACACATTACAAAATTAAAACAAGAATATTTGGATATAAATAAATTAATGGAAACCAAGTTTGATCAAAATGAACAAAATACTAGAGAAAATTTAGTTACTTTATTACAAAAAGGAGGATTAGAAAATACTAAAGAAACCTGGTTAAATGAACAAAATAGTTTATTAGATAATATATCAAAATATGACTATTTAAAAAATGTATTATCACATACTGAATGGCTTTATAATATTGAAATTTTATATAATGTATTACGTTATGGAGTAGCAACGCTCATATATTATAAAGCAATTGGTAGTGAGGATTTATTTTTATTTACAGTTGTATTAAAAGCAGTAACAGATGTAATTTGTTTTAGTTCTAAACATCAAGCAGATATTGAATCTATAAATTCTTCTCTGGAAAGACTAGAAGAATTAAATTTATTACTAAATCAAAATGATATAGATAGGTATAAAGTTGAGTTAAAAAGCAATAGTACGAATAGTACGGAATTTATTATAGAAGATCTACATTTTACCCGGGGAGAAAAAATAAAAAATATAAGTTTAATAATAAAAGATTTAAAACTTGTAAAAGGTAATATATACTGGCTAACTGGGGAGAATGGGAGTGGCAAATCTTCTTTTTTATCTTTAATATATTTCCTTTCTAAAAATATATTTGATGATAGTTTTAAGTACGTTAAAGGGATAATATCACATCCTTCCGATGAACAAATTTTAATAGTTCCTCAAAAAGATTTTTGTCCTTTAGATATTACTTTACTTGAGCTCATTACATATCCTAAAAAATTAGACAAAGGAAATCTATATAAGCAAAATAAGATTTTAGAGTTATTTAAAGAATTAAAAATAGAACGAGATGATAATTTGCTAAGTGAAAAATTATTACATAAATCTCATAATTGGTGTCAAGAGCTTAGTGGAGGGCAGCTTAAAAAATTATTTTTAATAAAAGCTTTTATTGAGTGTCCGGGCATTTTATTTTTGGATGAAGCTTTTGCTCCTTTAGATATGCAATCTCAAAAAATTATTACTCATAAAATAAAAAATGATTCTTGTCTACAAAACTCATTGATTGTTATAATTCATCATGGAGATGAATATATAGAGAAACGAGATAACTGCACTACTAGTGATTTTTTTGATAATGTTTTATACCATTGAAAATGGTACTATTACTGCAAAAGAATTAGAATGTGATAGTATATCTACCGATTTATAGTAGTTAATCATGATTTAAAAGTTCTTTTCTTTAAAAAAAGAATATGCTTTAGTAAGTGGGAATTGTAAAATATTTAAAAGCTTATGCATATCAAACAAGTCTTAGAAAGTATTTCCAAGGATCTACCTACAGTTTTTATAATAAGACATGCAAAACGTTTTTCAACCGCCAATATAGAGGAAGATTTTAAGTGCACACTCACTCCTGAAGGTAAGGAAGATGCTAAACAATTAGGAGAAATTTTTGCCAATACTGTTGGACAAATTAATAAAATTGTTAGTAGCCCAGTAGGTAGGTGCATAGAAACAGCAAGCAATATCGCCAAGGAAAGTGCAAGTCATATTGAAGTTGAGCAGTGGCAAGATCTAGAAAGAGCCTATGCATTTGAACCAACAGTTGCCATAGAGCATTTTAAACAATTTCCAGTTCGTACTGTGATAAAGAAACTTTTTTTAGGAGAGTCTTTAGAGGGAATACGGAGTACAGATGAAGGAACCATATTATTATTAAAAAATATTTTAATGGATCTCACAGGAGGAAAAAAAACCTCTTTATATGTAAGTCATGATTCTGTGCTTGCTATGTTTTTTGCTACATTAACTGGAGTGCCCATATATGATCATGAAGAGTTATGGTTTACTTATTTAGATGGGATAGGCTTGCAACTAGGGAAAGATAATATAATGAGATTATATAGGGGAAATGAAGTTTATCATATTTCTGAAAAGCTAATTTCTCTTGGCTTACAAGGTTTAGACGGAGCCTTGACTTATGGTGAGAGTATACCAAAATTATTGGATGACGTACATAGTCATAATCCAGAAAAATATATTAATGGTATTTTTAGTAATCTAAAGGAGGGGTTGCCAACAACCTTTGTTATTAGACATGCAGAACGTTTTTATGCAGATGATCCAAATCAAGATCATGCTTGTGAATTAACTGCTCAAGGTAAAATAGATGCTAAAAAATTAGGCAAAGTTTTTTTACAACGAGTTGAAAAATTTTCTCAAGTATTTAGCAGTCCTGCTGATAGGTGTGTTGAAACTGGTAGAAATATATTAATTGGAGAACAGAATGCTATAAACGTACAGCATTCTCAATATTTAGCTGAAGCATATGTATATAATGGACAAAAAGCAGTTAAAAACTTTCAATTAAATACAGTCCCAGAAATAATTCGGAAACAACTCCTAGATCATTCTTTAATTGGTATGAGAAGTAAAGATGAAGGGACAAAATTACTATTATCTGCCATTTTACCTTCATTACAATCAGATGTAGTGACTCTATATGTAACACATGATGCTGTATTGGGCACCTTTTTTGGTACACTTGCTGAAGGGCATATGTATAGCAATGATGCATTACAGTTCAACTTTTTAGACGGCATATGTTTACAACAAGAAAAAACCGGAGATATAATTCTTTATAGGCATGATAATGTTTTTAATATAGCAACTAAAATAATCCAATTGCATTCAAGATCACAGAGTGATGTTGCTTTTATATTTTTTGCTATTAAAGAGCTTATAGAAAATGCTCCTACAGTCAAATATTTTTCAGCAGAAATTATCAATCCATTAGTACACCCTGTTATTCCTCAAGATTTTGAAAATATCATTTCAATGTTTGGATTTTTTCAAGCTAATTATTTATGGGTTGGAGCGCATTTATCAACTAGCTTAACAGCTGCTTTCTTTTTTCCAAACAAAGATATAACACTGGCAGTAAAATTTGGAGCAGCATTATCTAGTTCTGCTATATATTTTGTAAAGGTTAAAGTATTTGATTATTTGAATCAATTACATGCAGCTAAAACTCATCATAACATAGATGAGTTATCAATAAATAATTCATCTGACTTCTTAAGCCATTGTAGTAAGGAAATTATTGCATATAACTTTTTAGGTTTATTCAATTCTATAACTAATAAACTTTTAATTCCAAACTTAAATAACTCCTTATTATTTTTTGATGCTTTTAATAATGCAGCTATAAGCGGGTTACAATGTTATGCTTATCATAAAGATTTGACGAAAGAAAATCCGAAAAATTTTGCTGAAATAACCATTCCCTATTTAATGGATGCAATATATATTTATTTTAATATGAAGCAAAGTGCTTCTATGTCATTTAATAGTTTTTATGAAGGGTTTTTTTCAGTTAAAAAAGGAATTATGTTATTAAGTGGTTTAGTACTAACTGATTACTTAACTAAAGTAACTTTAACACTATTTTCAGAAGAAATAAGAGAACAATATATCAATACTCCTGTTGAATATGTATATGATAAGTATCAGCAATTTCACAATTGTAGTATTGAAATGTTTCAAGATGGAGTAGAATATTTACACCATTACTTTACCCAGGTAGACGAAATTAAGGAGGAATTATAGTGCAAACAATACTCGTTACAGGATCACTTGGTTTAATAGGATCCACTTTAGTAAAAATGTTAAAGGATTTAAATGTTAATATTATTACCATTGATATTAGAGATAATACCATAGATAGTAATATATTAAATTATAATGTCCTTCAAAAGCTGATTAGTAATTGTACAGGGGTTATCCATCTTGCCGCTATATCAAGAGTAATTTGGGGAGAGAAAAACCCACAATTATGTAAGAAAGTTAATGTTGAAGGTACAAGGAATGTTGTTAATGCATGTATCGAATCAGCTAAAAACCCATGGCTTATTTATGCTAGTAGTAGAGAAGTATACGGACAACAAGATATTTTTCCAGTTCATGAAGATTGCATATTTCAACCACATAATCAATATGCAAAAAGCAAGATAGATGCAGAAGGCATTGTAGTTGAGGCAAAAAAAGCTGGTTTAAAAACTTCAATATTGAGATTTTCTAATGTTTATGGTGGAACACATGATTATTCCGAAAGAGTTATTCCTGCATTTTGTTGGAATGCTCTTAATAACCAAGCATTAGAAGTGAATGGAAAGGATTCACTGTTGGATTTTACATTTGTAGAAGATGTGGCAAAAGGCATTATGCAAACTGTCGAAGTGTTATCTTCAAGTAATGAATCACTACCGGCTATGCATTTTACTACAGGAAAAGGTACATCTTTATTTGAGTTAGCTAATTTAATTTTAAAATTAACTAATAGCTCATCAAATATTCAATTAAGACCAAAAGACTCAATTTATCCATCAAAGTTTTATGGAGATTATACCAGAGCAAAATCATTATTAAAGTGGCAACCAACTAATGATATAAAAAGTGGCTTAATAAAATACATAGAAAAGCTCAATGCTCAAACAGCAAAAATATACCATTTAGATATAGTAGATATAAATGAAAATATTGAAAGTAATACACGGTTATCCGCCTAGATATAGCGCAGGTTCTGAAGTTTATAGTAGAACATTAGCGCAGGAGTTGTCTAATAGGCATGAAGTACAAGTTTTTACACGTCAGGAAAATAGTTTTATTTCTGATTATTATTATAAGACTGAACTTGATCCAACTGACCCAAGGATACTGTTACATATCATTAATATGCCACGTCTAAAATATCGCGATCAATTCATACATATACAAACTGATGAAATTTTTCAAAATATATTAAACTCTTTTAAGCCAGATATTGTACATTTTGGTCATCTTAATTATCTTTCGCTAAATTTACCTAAAATTACGAAAAATAATAATATACCATCTATTTTTACTTTACATGACTTCTGGTTAATGTGTCCAAGAGGACAATTTATTCAGAGAAATTCGAAAGAACCTTGGGAGTTATGTGATGGTCAAGAAGATTCTAAATGTGTAAAGCAATGTTATAAAGGAAGTTTTACTGGGGAGAAAGAAAATTTTGAGGGAGATTTTTTATATTGGAAAAATTGGGTTCATAACAGAATGAAGCAAACTAAATTAATTATAAATTATATAGATTATTTTATTGCACCATCTAGATATTTATTAGGAAAATTTGTTGATGAATTTTCTGTACCAAAAGAAAAAATTACCTATTTAGATTATGGATTCAATTTAGAAAAACTAAAAAAGAGGAAGAGAATAAAAGAAAAATCATTTGTTTTTGGATATATTGGCACACATACCCCTCAAAAAGGCATCCATATTTTATTAAAAGCTTTTTCAAGGTTAAAAGGTAATGTGAGATTAAAAATTTGGGGAGCTTCAAGAGATGATACGGATGCTTTAAAATTTATAGAAAGTTCGTTACTACCAAAAGCTAGTAAAAATATTAAATGGATGGGAGGATATAACAATGATAAAATTGTAGAAACTGTGTTTAATGAAGTTGATTCTATAGTTGTTCCTTCAATTTGGGGAGAGAATTCCCCATTGGTTATACATGAAGCACAACAAGTACATATTCCTGTTGTTACTGCAAATTTTGGCGGAATGAGTGAATATGTCCAGCATCTTAAAAATGGACTTTTGTTCCAACATAGAGATGATGCAGATTTGGCTGAAAAAATGCAACTATTTATTGATAAACCAGATCTTGCTAAAAAATTAGGAGAAAAAGGGTATTTATATACTACTAATAAGCAAATTCCAGATATTAAGTCACATACAGCAGAAATTGAAACAATATACGGTAATCTTATGCAACATAATAATAAACAAACTCCTTCAAAGCTAGGTCCATGGCGCATTACTTTTGATACTAACCCAGATCATTGTAATTTTCAATGTGTTATGTGTGAATGTTTTTCTCCATATAGTACAGTAAAAAAGGATAGAGTCGCAAATAGAATAAAAAAACGCGTTATGCCAATAGAAACTATAGAAAAAGTTTTAGCTGAATCTGTAGGTACGCCACTAAAGGAAATTATTCCTTCTACAATGGGAGAGCCATTGCTTTATAAAGATTTTGAAAAAATTATAGAACTTTGTCATAAATATAACCTGAAATTAAATCTAACAACTAATGGGTCTTTTCCAATAAAAGGAGTGCAAAAATGGGCTGATTTATTAGTACCAGTATTATCAGATGTAAAAATTTCTTGGAATGGAGCAAGTAAAGAAACTCATGAAGAGATAATGATAGGTTCTAATTGGGAAATGGTAACGTCTAATTTAAAAACTTTTATTAAAGTAAGAAATAATTATGCATTAAATAATAGTAATAGATGTAGAGTTACATTGCAGTTAACTTTTTTAGAAAGAAATGTTGACGAAATACCTGAATTAATAAAATTTGCTATAAAGCTTGGGGTTGATAGAGTGAAAGGACACCATCTTTGGACACATTTTGATGAAATTAAAGATCAATCCATGAGAAGAAGCAAGGAATCAATTAAAAAATGGAATAAGACTGTTGAAAAAGTATACCAAATAGTTAATAAAAATCTTCTTCCTAATGGTGAAAAGTTAGTTCTTGAGAATATAGATATATTAAATGAAGAGGCAATAAAAGATATAGCACCTGGAGGGATATGTCCATTTTTAGGGAAAGAAGCATGGGTTAATACAGAAGGTGAATTTAATCCTTGTTGTGCTCCTGATGAATTAAGAAAATCTCTTGGTACATTTGGCAATGTTATAGAGCAAAATCTACAAGATATATGGACAAGTAAAGATTATCGTAAACTTCAAGCGTCTTATTTATCAAAAGAGCTTTGTCAAGGCTGTAATATGAAGAAATCTCTTGCTGGTTAAAAAATGACTGTAGAACTTAATAAAATTTGTATTTCTCCATGTGGCACTCATCATTGTTATGAAGGAAATCCTCTTTATAATAATAGATTTATTTCTGTTCTTAAATTTGCAAATATTGGACTTGCTGCTGTAAAAGATAATTCTGGTGCATACCATATTCAAATTAATGGAAGGCCCGTTTATAAATTAAAATTTGATACATCATATGGATTTTATTGTAATCGCGCCGCAGTTTCAATTGATAATAAATATTTTCATATAGATATTAATGGAAATCGTATATACCAAACAAGTTATGAATGGGTTGGTAATTATCAAGAAGATTTATGTGTTGTTAGAGAAAAAGAACAATATTATCATATAGATATTAATGGAAACCCTATTTATGAAGAGAAATATGATTATGTAGGTGATTTTAAAGATGGTATAGCTGTTGTATATATATCAAATTCTGCAACTCACATTAATAATAAAGGAGAATATATTCATAATCAGTGGTTTAATCAACTTGATATTTACCATAAAGGTTATGCCAGAGCAGAAGAAATAAGTGGGTGGGTACATATTGATAAACTCGGTAAACCACTATACCCATCAAGATATAAAAATGTAGAACATTTTTATAATGACCTAGCAAGAGTAGAAACTTTTGACGGCAGTATTTTTCAAATTAATGCAAAAAACCAAATAGTACACAGGCTAAATAAAGAGGATACAAGAATATCAGAAGCACAATTATCTTCTGATATGGTAGATTTCTGGAAAATATTTATTATAAACGCTGCTATAAAATTAAATATATTTGAATATTTGCCATCAACTACTGCCGAGTTAGTAAAAAATTTACAAATTCCTCAAGATAACTTAATTCGTATTTTAAGAGCTTTATGGGAATTAAATCTTATTATTTGTAATAAAAATTATTGGAGTCTCACTAATAAGGGCAACTTGCTATCAATAAAAAATAAAACATTCTTCCCCTCTGCAGCAATAATGTGGGCAAAAGTAGCTGTTAATGGGTGGTTAAATTTACCAGATTTGCTTCAAAATCCTAAAATATTAAGCCATCAATCATTTAAAGATAATGAATCAAATGATTATAATTTACAAAATTATTTCAAAGCTTTAGAAGGTTACGCAGTTAAAGATTTAAGTAATTTTATAGGAAAATTTGATTTTTCTAATAAGAAAATTATATGTTTTGGTAGATCTGCGTTAGGATTTTTTCGATATTTACTTGAAAAACAGCCTAATTTAGATATTACTGCTTTATTTAAAAATAAAATTCCTAAAGATTATCTAAAAAATAGTGACGTACAAATAATATCCAACTTAGATTCTTCAAATAATAAATATAATATCGCTTTTTTATTGAGATATTTGCATTACTTTGATGACGAGATAGTAGTTAAATACTTCAAAAAATTCAAACATCTTGCTATTTCAGAATTATTAATTTTTGAAACAATTTTAGAGCAAAATTCTCCTACTGGTGGATTACTGGATATTAATATGATGATTGAAACTGGTGGTAGATTAAGAACTATTAAAGAATGGGATAGATTATTATCTAAAAATGGGTACACCATAAAACACCAAGTTAAAGTAACACCATACCTAACTTTAATAAAAGCTAATTTATAATTATGCTAGAAATTTTAGAAAAAAAAGGGTTTTTTATTTTAAATAATGTTGTCACACAATCAAGGGTAGTGGATATAATTTTAAATTTAAAGAAAAAAATCGATATCAATGCTGAAGAGATTAATACATCTTCTTCAAATTATATTTATTGTACTGGTAGATGGGGACCATCTTCAAATATTATAAAATGTATTGATAATTCTTTAGATAATATAATTCAAATTAAACTTGAAAAGATTCTTAAAAAAAAGATTAAGTTGCAGAAAAAAAATATAATTTGCAAGAATAAAGATATAAGAGAAGCAGTGCCACTACATCAAGATATTTCTTACTCGCCAAATTCTCCATATCATTTTTCCTTATGGCTTGCTCTAGATAATGTTGATAATGAAACAGGTGCTTTGCAATTTATTCCAAAAAGCCATAAACTACCTATTCAACCTGCTGTTGATTTCTGGTCTCCTTCATATATATCAAGTAAAAAATGCAATAAAACAACTATTAAGGTTATTGAGCTTAAGAAAGGGGATGCAGTTATTTTTGATTCAAGATTATGGCATGGTAGTTTAAAAAGTTTAAGTGGTAAAGATAGACATGCTTATGTCACTAGATGGGAAATATTAGATTTTGGGTTTCCAAATATCCCTAAAATCAAACCTGAATACTTCGGAATGTGGAATTGTCATGATATCACAATTAATATTTTAAGGTCTAGTTTGAAAAATTTAAATCACACTATTTGTGATAATGATGACTTCGTTACGTTAATTAATAAATGGAAGAATATTATACAAAGTGATCATATATCAAATATTAACAAAAATAAAGCAAATGAAGATCTTGAAAATGTATCTATTTTATATAAAGCTGCAACTAAACATGATGCTGGAGATTTAACTGGAAAAATATATAAAAATCTTTGGTATTCACTTTTATCATATTTGTAATGACACATGAAACTCTTGGAATCTATCATTAATATAAATATTTCCATATATGAAAAAGAGAAATTTTATTATTAATAAATAGTTATGTTGAATATAACGTATCATAATTATGACTCGATAAAATCAGCACAGAGTAATGATCAGGAATTTAAAAAATTAATTGACTCGTTAACTTCATCTAACAACAATTCTACATCTAAAATATTAAAAGAGGCTCCACCCTATGAAAATTTAAATAGATTATTTAGTATTGCTGAATATATTAAAAATACTTTTAATCACGTAGTAATTATTGGTATGGGTGGTGCAATATTAAATCCTATGGCTATAACAGCTTTTTGTGAAAAACAAAAAGAGGATTCTATAAAAATCACATATCAATATACTATTGAACCTAATAACTTTCAGGAATTGGAAAAAGATTTGGATTATAATAAAACAGCTTTTATTGTAATTAGTAAGTCAGGAGAAACTATAGAAACATTAACTTTATTCACACTTTGGTTAAAAAAGTATAAAAATGGTAATGTTAAAAATCTGAAAGATCATTTTTATTTTATTACAGGAAAGAATAATAACACTTTAAGAAAAGCAGCTAAAGAATTAAATTGCGTTATTTTTAATCATGATGATATTAATGGTAGATATTCAACATTTTCTAATGTTGGCTTGTTGCCAGCACTAATAGCAGGAATAAATGTTAAAGATTTTTGTGATGGTGCAAGATATACATTACATACTTTTTTATCAGATGGTATTCATAGTTCTGCTGCTATTGGAGGAAAGTTTTTAGCAAATATGCATTCCAAAAAAAAAAATATCTCAGTGATAGTTTCCTATATATATAGGATGCTATCTTTATTGCAATGGCAAGCACAAATTCTAGCAGAAAGTTCAGGTAAAAAAGGTAAGGGAATAACTCCTATTATTGCAATGGCCCCTATAGATCATCATAGTCAATTACAACTTTATCTTGATGGGCCTAAAGATAAGTTTTTTACTTTAATTTATGATCAGAATTTAAATAAAAATGATAAAGAAATGCAAAATAATATTGACTATGTTTTAAATTATAAAAGCTTAGATTGTACTTTAAAAGTAGTATATCAAGCAGCATTTCAAATGCTAAAACAATATAAACTCCCTATTAGGACAATAACATTAGAAAAATTAAGTATTAAATCAATAGGTTCTTTAATGATGTATTTCATGATTGAAACAATCATATTTAGTAAATTGATAAATGTTAATCCTTTTAATCAACCATCAATAAACCACATGAAAAATTTAACTTCTAACTTATTAGAATCTTTTGATAAGTATCAAAGGTATTAGAATATAGAATTAGTAACATTGAATTGGTAATTTCACAAATAAAAAAAACATCGTTAATTATAGCTCTATTTTTTACTATGCTTTTAATGCAAAATTTAGTTAGAAATATGAAAGATAGCCTTATTGTTACGTATATCTCTCCTGAAGTTATTAGTTATATAAAATTATATGCAGAAATTCCACTTGGTATAATGTTTTTTATAATTTATACATTAATTTGCAATCATTTTAGTCCAGAAAAAGCCTTTAGATATGTAGTCAGTTTTTTTATTTTATTTTTCTTTGTTTTTAGTTTTTTTTTATTACCAAATTTGACCTTTTTTTTACCAGATAAAGTATATATTGATTCTTTATCTTATAACTACCCATATTTAAAGTGGTTTGTAATAATTTGGGGAAATTGGTGTTTAGTACTTTTTTATATATTTGGTGAATTATTAACAATTGTTTTATGTACAATATTATTTTGGCAATTGGCTAATAAAGTTAATTCATCTTGTGATGCTAAAAAGCATTACCCATTGTATACGTTTTTTGGCCAAATAAATTTAATTGCATCAAGTCAAATAATTTATTGGGTTTTAGCCAAATACCAAATGTCGTACCAATCTTACTTGACAAAAACAGAAGATATATTCCAATTGCTTACTATAATTTTATGTTTATGCGGATTACTTAGTCTAGCGATCCAAAAATATATAGATAAACAATATATATCGAAGGATATTATAAATAATCAAGTGATAAATCAAAAAAATAGATTAACATTACATCAAAGCATAACAACTATTCTCTCTTCAAAATATTTAATGTTTATTTTCTTTCTTGTTTTCTCTTATGGTGTATGTGTCATATTAATTGAAGGGCTATGGTTTTCTAAAGCGAAAGAAAAATATCCATTGATATCAGATTTTATGCACTATCATGCAACTGTAATGCTATGGGTAGGGATAAGTTGTATATTTTTTTCAATTCTAGGAAAATTTATTTTAAAATATTGTAATTGGTTAGTTTGCGCTATTATTACTCCCTTAATTTTTATGACATTAGGAAGTTTTTTCTTTGTTATAAGCTATTTTCAAACAAGTGTGGAATTAATTATCAATTATCAGGCTTTATCTTTAATAGTTTTTTTAGGAGGATTACAAAATATAATTTCTAAAGGTTCAAAATACACACTTTTTGATATGAGTAAAGAAATGAGCTATATACCACTTAAAGAACCAATAAAAACAGAAGGGAAAGCAGCAGTGGATTTAATAGGGTTTAAATTAGGGAAAGCTATGGGAGCTTTTATTCCATTTTTTATATTTACATTGTATCCAAGTTATAATTATCAGGATATAGTATTACAATTATTAGTATTCTTTCTATTATTTTGTGCAATATGGGTGTATTCTGTAAAAAATTTATCTATAGAATACAATGATTTAACTAATTATAAAAATACTATTATTAATTAACCTATGCCATAATAATCAAATCCTATGTTTGTCATATGTTTTTTAGGTAGTATATTCTTACAATCATATATTATAGGATTTTTCATTACTGTTTTTATTTTATCATAATCTAATTTTTTAAAATACGTCCACTCTGTTAAAATTATTATGATATTACATTCTGTAATAGCTTCATAAACATCTTCATAGTATTCTATTTTATCATCCTTGAAATACTTTTTTACATTCTCTAAACCTTGGGGATCAAATATTTTTATCTTATAATCATAACGTATTGAATCTAGTAAGTGTTTTAAAATACATATACTAGGACTATTTCTAACATCGTCAGTATCTGCTTTAAAAGTGACTCCTAATATCCCAATTGTATACCTTGTACTTGATACATTATGCTTTGCCAATATATCCAGAATTTTTATTCCTAATTTTTTCATTCTGCTATTATTATAATTATATACAGATTTAATTATAGGACATTCTATATTTTCTGTATTAGCTGTATTTAGTAATGCTTTAGTGTCTTTTGGAAGACAAGATCCTCCAAATCCAGGACCTGGATTTAAATAAGAATGGCCAATTCTTTTATCAAAACCCATACCATAGACAATATCTTTAATATTACATTTTAATGCTTCAGAGATATCAGCTATTTGATTTATAAAAGATATTCTTGTTGCTAGGTATACGTTAGAAGCATACTTAATCAATTCTGCAGTTTTATTATCTGTGTATATAATTGGCACTTTTAGTGCATTAAAATAAGCATACAGCTTTGAAATTACTTTTTTTGCGTATTCAGAATCTGTGCCTATTACAATCCTATCAGGAGTCATAAAATCGTTTATAGCTAGTCCTTCTCTTAAAAATTCTGGATTTGAAACAATATGGCAATTTATATTTAAAGTGATTTTATTTAAATGTCTTTTGATTTTATCGGCAGTTCCTACTGGTACTGTAGATTTGATTATAATAACAACATCTTCCTTAGCATTTTTAATAATATCTTCTAATGCCTCATTGATATATTTCATATTTATTACGCCACTTTCTTTAAGTGGTGTTCCAACTGCGACTATAATGATCTGATTTTTACTTAAAAAAGTTTTATTATAAGTAAAAAACAAATTTTTATTTGCAATGTTTTTCTCTAATAAATTTTTTAAGTTAGGTTCATATATTTGACATACTCCTTCCGATAAAGCTTTGATTTTTAACTTGTCATTGTCAATACATACTACCATATGTCCTAGTTCTGCTAAACAAACCCCTGTCACTAATCCAACATAACCTACTCCAACTATTGTAATTTTCATATTTTTAATTATTACTTGAAAATAATTATATTTCAAAACTTAAATTAACTTTGAAAAATTTAACTCTTATTCAATTTTATTGCATTGTGAGCTCATAAAAAAGCTTTTTACAATTAACTTTTCAGTCTTTTTGATAAACTCCATTGTATTAATAGTATCAACAGTATCTGCATTTTTTAAAGCTTGAATTAGAACATCAAGTGACTGTTGATTTGTAGAAGGCTCTATCATAACAAATAATCTCATAAAACTGTCCACTAATGATTAAAAAGCGATATACTGGCCACCATAAATGATATGATTTTAGCTGCCTCACTAATGTATTTTACAATTCTTCGTGAGAATCGGTTGTATTGTATTCAAAAAAGTATTCATAAATTTTTGAAAAAAATCCTTTTTCTTCCGATGGAAAATAACATCTTGCTCCTGAGCAATATTCATCTTTATAACATAAGAAAACACCTGATTCTTTTTCTATAAAATCAATAGCAATTATTGTGGGATAAAACTTATCTTTTATGTCTCTAGATTTGCAATAATTCAAATGAGTGCTTAGACTTCGTAAGGAATCATAAGATTTTGAAAATTCTTGCTGCGCTAAAGCGATTTTATATGGAATTTTTGACATTTCCAGACCTTGATCCAGTAACTCATAAAAATTATGCAATAATGGCTTTACTAATATGTTCATTTCTATTAAAGCAGATATTGGACTAAAATTATTAAAACAAAAGATGTTTATATTAGGATCATCATATTTAGCCCTTCCTTCTAATCTTTCTTCACATTCTTCATATCTTAAAAAATGAGGTATGTTGTAATGTAGAAGCGTAGTACTTTCATAATATTTATAATGGTTTTCTTTATAAAATCCTGGAGGATGTATCCCTGTAACTGCATCCTTAGTATGGCTAGTAAAAAGAACAATTTTATTACACATATCATCTAGATTAGCTGAATTTGGATTCATTTTATATAGATATTTATCAGCTAATCCTTCTTTATTAATAACTCTGTAGATCAATGAATTTGGTACATAATTTTTTAATAAAACAGTAACTGTAGCACATTTTTGTTTACTAAGCTGGTATTCAAGAAAATTAGTAAACTCTTTAAATGTATCATAAAATAAAATATCTTCACCAGTTATTGGTTTAGCTATTCCATTGATGTTGCTAGAACCATGCTTTAATACAACTGCTTTTCTCTCACTATCAGCATGAGTATCTAACATAAAGCCCCTGACCCCAATCTGCAATTGGTCTTTAATAGATAAATGTTGCTGAGGCCAAATTATAAACCCATTAGAAGAAGAGGCAAAAGAGTTATGCGATGTAGGTACACAGCTTTCTCCATATAACATTATGCCCAATCTCCATCAAAATTACTCATAAAATTATCCATAAAACTATCCGAACAGTTTGATGTTTTATATGCTGTGCTCATAAACGCATTTTCGTGTGAGTAATGAGCAACATCAAAACTTGATTTCAATTCGTTTGGCAAAGAAAGGTAATTATCATATCTTTCACATAAATAGCTAAAAAATTGTGCTATATATTCGATACTAGCTTTATCAGCTGTGGATCCATAATCTTGTAAATAAGTCAAAGTCAAAGAAAAATCATACACTTGTTTAGTTTCATCTACCGTTAAAGTTTGCTTTAGCATTTTTTTTTCAAATAGATCTGTAGGTGGTACAGCAATACTTTCAATACAAAGTTCGTTTTTAGACATATTACCTCTATACACTGTGGAATACTAGGACATTCTACTACAGTAATGGCTCTATTGCAACACTATGTACAACTTCAGAAGATATTGGAATTAAAAAATATAAAATTTTGAACAAAATATGAGACACCGTCTTCAATCTCTTCTGTTAGAAAAGTGAATCACTACCCCCCCTCAAGGCGGTAGCTTCGGTTACGCTTGCAAAGCGGATTAATGAGATGAAATCTCAAAATTATCTCGTTTGTGGTGCATCTCTTGTTCTTCAATATATTTTTGCACTTGTTGCTCATTTAGATTCCCTACTGTTACAGCAAAATAACCTTTAGCCCACATATGCTGTCCCTAATATCTTTTCTTCAAATGCGCAAACTCCATCATTACTTTGCGACTACTTTTTCCCTTCATATATTAAACTAATTTTGAGATTGAAATACTAGGTGGGACCGAAACTAACATATGAACATGATCATGGCTCAATGATCCGGTGATGATATCTACGTAATTGACCGTACATACCTCTCTAATTAACTCTCACACTCTTTGTGCCACCTCTCTTGTAATTACCCTATACCTATACTTTGTGCACCAGATGATATGATATTTTAAATCATATGTGCTATGTGAGCCTTTTCTGTATTCCATCCAAAAATAATACTAAAGTGTTTGCCTAAAGGCAAGGGTGTTAACCCTATCCACAGGGGGACATTATAAATCTTCTGCTATTTCTGGGTGTTGATCTATATCCAAATCATGAAGAGCATCTTGTTTGTTATTTTGTAAGTCAATTAAGCTCCTTTCTTCTAATGCCACTCTATCATTGTCATTACTATACTCGTTATACATGATAACAATATCTTCTTGCCAAATGTCTCTCTCGAGTGAATTTATAATTAACTTACTAGACTTCAAGGTATTTTTCTGCTCTCCTTCTTGATATAATCGATACAATTCCTGAACATTGTTATATGTATATTTGAGAGCGTATAATGCCACTGTCGCTGATGGGGCCACAATCATACCAAACACACCCAGAACCTGCATTACTGCCTCTATGTATTCTCCTTTATAAAAATCATATGCTATTGTTAGACCATTGAGTCCGGCAAAAGCAGGTATCCCATGATGAGGTGAGAATTTACTATTTAACATATAGTAACTTAGGCCATTTATAGCTTGAATCCCCGCTTTTTCAAATTCTCCTTGATATAGATTATATAGCGATGTTATTGGCGTTGTTATCACCACTATTAATGCTCCAAAAACATTTGGCAATAACTTATTATATAACACAACCCCATCATAAGCTGTATCTAGGCTGTGTTTTAAATTAGGCTCTAAATACATCTTTGCTAAATCTATTCCTATATCAGCTCCTTTGGAATAAATACTTACTTTCTGAATCGTTGGCAGCAACTTTTCTGCTAACTTATTGCGTGCGTTTTCATATACAACTTCTTTCTTCCCTACCAGTTCCTCGAATTCATTAATTATTCCAAAATCTGCACCCTTCCCTCCTTTATCTGGATGGAGGGCTAACTTCATCAATTTGAAGTCTTTCTTATCCCATGAAAGAGGGTGTTTTTCAAACACCCTTTGCATACGGTCATCGGTTAGTGTTTTTACATATTCTTTACCTAATACATTCCTTACTTCTGCAACTTCTTCATCATAAATATATCCTAATATTTTAGTCCTGGCATAGTCATTGTTTATAACTGCACCGAGCACAGTATTGGCTGCATTACTAACTTTATTGTTCAACTCACCTGCTAAATTTACTAAATACTCCATAAAGACAAAGTTACCCACTGCATCACTCCCATCAACTTGATTATTAACAACTAAAGTAGTTAGTGAATAATGCTTCCCTACTGACAGATGAGTCGGAGTAGGAACGGGTCCATCAGCTACTTTGACAGCTTCATACATCGGAAGAGGAGCTGTGTTAGAGAAAAGTCCAATTAATTTGTTATTTTCCTCAATCTTCAACATATAATCTGGGTCCAACAAGGTATTTTCCAATAACAGTGAATGTAGACCAACAGCAGCTTCTTGCGTAGCTCTTGCACCCGTTAAGCATAGTACAAAATTTTCTATAACCTCCGGTCCACAGTTATTATACCTTTGTTGCTCTACTCTAATTTGTTCAAATTTTATTGGGTGTTCGAGATTGTTTGCCTCAAATATCTCTAATACAAACCTATTTAAGCTTAGAGGTAGTACTTGATTTTCTGAATCAAAGTACTTCACAGTTAGCCAACTTCCCCTTTGATCAATTACTATCCCAACCCAATGCATCACCCCATCTCCTAAAATAGAAGGGATGAGGAGTGGCATTACAATTGTTTGCCTCCCTCCACTTGCCAACAGACTTACCATCTGAGATAGGTCTTCTATATTACTAGTATCTTTAATGATCTGACTTGGTAATAATTTCACTCCTAATTCATCAGCATCACCTAAATTCGCTATCCTCAAAGCCAAAAGACTACTCATCGCAGCAAGACGATACACTTCAAATCCATCACCGATTAAATATTCTCGATATGCTGATGCTGACCCTTTCTCTTCCTCCTGAATATCTATTAACACATTATCTTTTTGTATAGGCCTTATAACGCCCATATTGTAGAGCATTCTAGCCTGATCTAAGCTAAAGCCACCAGCTACTTGTCCAGTAATACTTTCTATATAAGCTATACCTTGGTCTATTTTCTTTAGTGCTCCCTTATCAATACTTCTTGAAATATCTTGGATCTGCCTCAAACCTTCTGCTATTTCTGACAATTCATCAAAATTTTGCACTTTTCTTGCTTCATCATTCAACTCATCAGCTAAAGAAGAACATGAATCTTCAATGAATTTTTTTACATCACGAGCATACGTAACTCTCCCACGCTCTATTATTTTACATTTTACATCTTCATTAATATACCTACCACAATAAGCAATTGCTTTAGCACCAAAATCATAATACCAGAAATTATTTGCCTTTTTTTCGCCCTCAAGGAAATTCTCGGCGAATACTTTTTTGGCTAGATTGATATAAGGAGAGTTTATCTCTTCAAGATAATTAAAGAATTCCCTCAATGCTCCTAACTGCTTATTTCCGGAAAAAGCAATAAACTGAACTTTAAGGTGCTCTTCCAGCCCTTCAAGATCAAAAGTTTCCAATGTCTTTTTCAGTGCTTCCTGTCTTACTAATTTCTCTAATTTATAATTTTCTTCAAATTTTCTTATAAAACTTTCAGTACCTTCATTTGGCGTATTTCTTAAAACACCCAATACTTCTCTAAATGAAGGAGTATCTTGTGATATTATGACCTCATATTCTCCTATGAAGCACAACTCTCTATTATCATCACTTACCACAACTGCATAATCACCTTCCCCAGCAACTCGTAACATTTTTGCCAAAGATGTCGTATAATCAAGATTCTCTCCTAAATATTCTAAAAGCCCTTTACTAACATCTCTTAAACTCATAAATACTTTTCTACTAAATTCTCCTCTATTCTTACTCTCCAGCAGCCCACTGACTGCATAATAAAATATCTCCCTTACTCCACCTATGTTTCCATTCCAAACAGAACCTGATATTGCATCGTAAATAACATCTAATGAAGTTAGAGCAGACATGAAGTTATTAGACCACTCATCAGCTCTAAATTTTAACCTATCGGCTAATTTCTGAGAAAAATACTCCCCACAAAAGCCAACTGCCGATAAGCCAAAATCAAGTGCCCAATAACTACCAGAAGAATCCCATTCTTCCTTAGATGACAACTCTTTTGCCAAGATTTCTCTAACTTGTCTCTGTGCTAATATATCGAAACTATTAATATAGGTTTCCAAAGCTTTTAAGCTGTCTTTATTTGCACAATATTCTACTATTTGCTTCTCAACTTTTTCACCATCAAACTCATTTGTCTGCTCCCCTCTCTGAGCACGATCGACAGGTGCACTCTGTTCCATGTCATGAGTTTTCTGCTTAACTGCACCGCAATTTTCTTTCACATCCATTAACTTTTGATGCCACAATTGGCCAACAGTACTTTCTTCTAACAGCTTTAGATTATCATCAGATAGAACTCGCAAGCACCTTTTGATTAAATTTGTCTCCGCAACCCCTAATACATCAGCGCTACCTGAAAGATCGCCATATAAAGCACCCCAGAAATTCTGCACAAGTAGCTCTTGGCTTAGATCAAATCTAGATAGAAATTTACTACCACTTAAACTTATCTGTGCAGCAAATTGAAATATTACCTGGTAACCGGGCATATAGTGCTTATATTGTTTAAAGATTTCTTCCACATCAGAGTCGCCACTCGATAAACCAGAAACAATTTTTAGTGCAGCAAAATACTCCTGATATGTGGCATGATTAAATTCCAAGGAATACTGCCCTCCTCTTTGTTCAACCGAAATAAGCCCTGTATCTTTGAGGTCTTTCATTATATCATCGTCGAAATAACGATCACGCAATGCATTCTTAACAACTTCGTAATCTAAGTTAAATGCCTGTTTAAATGCAAATGCTTGTAACACATCCATATATAAGGCTGTGCTTGTATAAAAGAAATGCTCTTGTTTTAATTCCAAATGGCTTTCAACTTGCAAATGTTTGTCTAAGAATATTGACAGTTTGCCTTTTAAAAATCTTTCAAATAAATCAATTGCACCAAGTGAAACATCTTGAGAAATCGGGATCTCCCCCCCGGCTTGTAATACTTTATAATCTGCAACCATCTCTGTTTCAAAACCATCACAAAAAAGGTAGCTTTCCAATGGTATTCCAAGTGTTGATCTGATATTCTCTGGACTGTCTTTTATTAATTTTTGATACTTCCCTATTACTTTTTCAATATTATCGTTATCCTTACCATCAAAAACGGCTGTTATATATTCTTTAACATACTCATCCCTTTCGTCATCTGAATATTCATTAAGCGTTAAAAAAAGATCCAAATTTCTATTATGTGGCATAGGTACATTATGTGCTGCATACGGCCTAGTCGCCAGCACTAATTGAGTCTCTTTAGATAAAGTTGACATCCAAACACCTAATTTTTGTATAATAGTTGCATCCTTTATCTCATCAAATCCGTCCAAGAAAATCTTAACCTTACCTGGTATTGCAATGTCATGCATAACTGCTGCTAACTGCCAATCAGGCCAATCTACACCAGACATTTTTTTGTTGAATAACTCACCAATAGTTGCTTTACTACCTTGGAATTCTAAATGAGCTAGGTTCAGTCTTATTACCCATGAGTATTTATCTATCATCGATTCCTTAACCCATTTCTCTCGTTCATATAAACAGAAAGAGGATTTACCACGACCAGCATTAGCAGAAACTATGCAAAAGTTCTCGTTCTCGATATCGCTCCTCTCTACAGTATTTTCTTCTGTAAATCTATAAGAATTAGCAACCGGCAATTCAACATTACCAGATTCCTGCACACTCACTTCTTGCTCATTTACATCAAAAACTATGTAACTATTCTGATATGCAAATTTTTCATCCTCACTTAAATCATCACCAATACAAATGTGCTTAACATGCTCTTCCTTTCCATACTTTTCAAGCTCTTCTCTGTCCTCTATTAAACGATATTTAGTATTTTCATTAGCTTTTTCTTCTCCTCTTACAACCCTATCCTTAAAAGAATCATGCCCCAATATTTTCTTTATCCTCCCTAAATCTTGTCCTTTAATAACAAATAAACTGGCTTCTGCAGATAATAGTATAGCTGGCCACTGGTAAACCGCCTCACCCTGTACCAATTCATTCTCTATATAGACACCATATGGCAATCCGAGCTCTAATTCTTTAGGTTTTTGTTTATGCTGATCTAATATATCATAAAGAAAATCAGCCCGTTTCATAGCTTGATAAACACCAGCACCTTTGTCATTTGTCAATGCTGATAATGTATAGTCCTTTCCTGCAATATTAACGATCTGATCACTATTCTGCTCTATTACCTTATCTACTAGCTCATTTGATAACTCATTCTCAACTTGCATTTCTTCACCATACTGATCAAAACGCGTATCACCTTTTCGGACTAATATAATAATCTTCTTTTTATTTTTTTTAGCACTTTCTAAAATTTCCGTCAATTCATCCATTTCAAAGGGTATATTATCACCAGCACCACTATAATCAAAAACAGCCACCTGCATTTGATCTCCATTCAGTATTGTAGGCGCATACTCCAGATAATTGGAAGTTCCTCTGAAAAATGCATATTGATCTACATGCATTTTTTGCTCTTTAATCGTCTGCGCGATTCTTAATTCAAGACCAGGTGAACTTTCAACTCTTACTATACCTCCTCCATCTTTTTCTAAGAATCCTTTGATTTCAGGCAGTGCAGAACCTTCTAACACTGATACTTCCACACTATCAGCAAGAAGATAAAACCTTAATGCATCTCCTTTTGCAGATTCTATAATATCTCGAACTGTTTCTGAACTAAGATCACAAACTTTAGGATCGGCAAACCACTCCAAAACCTTTTGCCCAATATTCGCACAAAATTCAGATGAGGCAATCGACGTTTTAACAGCTGTTTCCTCCTGAATTTTTCCCAGCATTTCTCCGAAATTTAGCTGATTGACCTTTAGTATAAATTGATCTAGAAAAGCATTAATTTCATCCCCAAGAACGTCAGATAAAATTTCCTTTGGGTTCTTTATATCAACATTGATTTTAAATGCATCCTTCTCTTTTGCTCTTAACCAGTTTTTAAAACCTTCATTATCTTTTATTACTTCCTTAGCTGCAGCTTTGCTGGCTTTTGCAGCTCCTTTTATTACTTTAGCCAGGACTTCATCATCCTCTTGGGCAAGTTTGATTACTGCTCGTGCTTTTTTACTTATTTTTGCTGTGCCATCTATTTTAAATTCCTTTTTCCCATTTTTATTTTTCTTTGCAAAATCTTTAAATTTCCCTATAATATACGTGGAGGCTTCTTGGTAATCATTATCCTCTATCTTAAAATCCAACCCTCCATCATGTGTTGCAACCTCCTTTGAACTTGCTCGGATAGCAGTAATAAATTCCTCTCTGCTGTCTCCCTTTTTGAATCTTAGTGTTTTTCTTCCTAAATCTAATTCAGGAATATCTATCACACAATCTTCTAAAAAACTATCCTGCTCCTCTACATCTCTATTAGTATAAAACACATAGTAGCTCTCTTGCTTTTTATGTGTTCCCTTCTCAAGTCTATACCAAGAATCAAAATATTTAGCTAAACTAGCCTCTCCTTTATAATTATTGCTAGTAAAATCAGACTTATTATAATCATCCTCCCCAGATTTTTTGGAGCTGTGTTTTGCTTGTAAGAAAATTACCTTATCGTCATAGTTTAAAACTAAATCATCAAATTTCTCAAAACCTTCAGCCTCAGTAATCAATCGGAACTGTTTCTCAGAATCAGCTTGTAGTGCGACCCAAGTCAATAAACTCCATTGATATAAATTGCCATGTAAACTATATTTCAACCCTTCAGCTAACATTTGTGGCTTATCTTCTATTTCTACCCCGGTTACTTTTAAAATTTTTTCCTTTAGTGTGGTATCTATAATATTGCCGCCTATATTTAAAGCTTGTGTCCACTCCTTTTTAATCACTTCAGCAGAAGGTTTCTGGAACACAAGTTGTTTTCCATTATTTTCCTTGATAAGCTCTAAAATATCTTGATCATCTATATTCTCTGGTATAACCTTTATTCTGGTTTTACCGTTAGGTAATTCAACAGCCTCTATTTCAACTTTATCATCTATAAATTCGTACAATGCCTTCTCCACTTCCTCAAGCTTCTCAGTATTAAATATTATATGATACCCGTATTCTTTCGGATCTTCTTCTGTTCTAACCTCACATTCAATATCACACTCTACGTCTTTGCCAATCAATTCTTGAAGCTTATCACTTTCTGAGCTACGCAACTCTATTGTTGCTACTCTTATAGCTCTCAACTCTAAAGCGGCTACTGTCTCTGCATGCACCTCATTTGCGTATATTACTGCATATTCCTTTCTCAATACTTTAATGCCTGCAACATAGTTACCTGTGGGAGAATAAAATCCTACTGCATTCTCTATATCTTCAGCTCTCGCCAGTACCTCTATATTCTTTAGTGCAAATAAGCCACAGGCTATTGCAGGAGATTCTTTTTGTGTCTTCTCAAGATATTCATGAAATTCCACATCATCTCCTAAAATTCCCTTCATTTCTTTTTCAAAACCTTCTCTTTTATGACCTAAAGAATCATTATAAGCTACTTCTATCCCTTCATTATCATTTCTTATAATTGCAAATGCTATCCAATGATTGGTACCTATATTATATGCTCCTACTATCCTCTCCCCTTCTTGAAGATATCCAAGCAACGGCTCCAGCAATGCTACCGTATTTAACTGGTCATGACCACTTCCTAATGCCCCAGCAAATTTTACACCTTTCACATCTCGCAACAACATATTGCCTATAGTCAATATATCAGTCCCTTGATACTGATAATTCATGTTATTATTTTGGTTAAAAGCGTTGTCTGATGCATGTTGGTCAACGTCAGGGACAGGATGAGCCATACTGGAAGAAATAACTTGATGGCCTTTTTTATGGTCACTTCCTTTTTTCTTTTCTAAGTTGTTACTGCTTTTATAATCATCCATATATTACCACCCTTTCATATATTGGTTTTAGAACATCTTAATTTGTCACAATACCATATAATAAATCATTATATTTTAATATTAAAAATATAGCAGAGTATTAATATAGCAGAGTATTAATAGCACGATAAAAATAAATTCTTTAAAATTTAAAATTTTCATTTTTTTATCGCAAAATATAACAAATTGTAGAGTTTTGCTGATTTTAAGCATAGCTATCTAGTCACCATAACATCGCATGCGCTTTAGAGGTGATCCTAAAAAACTGGACAGGAAGGAAAGGATAAATTCTGATATAAAAACAAATAAAATATCGGAAAAAGAAAAAATACAGCCCAGTATTCAAAACGAAAGTAGCACTCAATTAGGGAGGAAGGGACGTTGAGTGAGCTATCAGCCAAGTATGGAGTCAATGCGAATATGATCAGTAAATGGAAGAAGCAAGCATTAGATAATATGAGCAGTGTATTTTCTAGTAAAAGTGAAAGGTCAGCAATAACAAATGAACATCAAATAAAGCAACTGCATGCAAAAATAGGGGAACTAACAGTAGAAAAGGATTTTTTGCAAGATGTATACGAAAAACTAGGAAGGAATGGAGGCTTGAGATGATAAAGAGCAATCAAGAAGAGATAAGTATATCAAAGCAATGTCAGTTGCTGCTGGTGTCCAGGTCAAGCTGTTATTATAAGCCTAAAGGTGAAAGTTCTGAGAATCTAGAGCTCATGAAGAAGATAGATGAGATTTATTTGAAATATCCATTTTACGGCTCTAGACAAATGAGTTTGCATTTAAAAAAAGAGGGTAAATCTGCTTCTAGACATAGGACAAGAAGGTTGATGAGAATAATGGTAATAAGCGCCATCTATCAAAAGCCCAATACTAGTAAAAAGAATAGTCAGCATAAAATATATCCATATTTATTAAGAGATAAAGTCATCAGTAAGGCGAATGAAGTCTGGTGTAGTGATATCACTTATATCCCGATGAACAGAGGCTTTATGTATTTGGTAGTAGTAATGGACTGGGCCTCTAGAAAAGTGTTGTCATGGAGATTATCAAATACCCTAGATACTTCTTTTTGCTTAGATGCATTAGAAGAAGCGATATATCTATATGGCAAACCAGATATCTTTAACACAGATCAAGGAAGTCAATTTACCAGTTATGACTTTACTGACACCCTAAAAAGCCATAATATAAAAATATCTATGGATGGCAAAGGATGCTGGATGGATAATGTTTTTATTGAAAGATTATGGAGATCTATTAAATATGAATGTATATATCTTCAAGAATTTGATAATGTTTACCAATTAAGAAAGGTTATTGCTAACTGGCTAGAGTTTTATAATAAGAATAGACCACACTCAACATTCGCTGGACTTACTCCAGAAGAGGTTTATTATGGAGATAATTCTAATGGCTTAATGCCAAAGAATAACAAGTTTGCAGCTTAATTTTGACAATAGAATTTATCCTTTGCATTGCTGCATAACTGTCTGACCAACTAGGACCACCTCTTTTATCAGCCAAAGCTGTATATGTAATTGGCTTCCTTCATTGCTCATCTTCCTTATGCGACCCATCACAAAAAGGTTGTTTCTTGCTTAATCCACACCCACACCAATAGTATGTTTTACCTTTATTTACTCCAACTCTTATAGAGGGGCTTTTGAAGTTACTCATTTTTATTTTCTACTTTAAAATTTATGCCTAGCTTTGCTTTATCGCCATTGGTATTCACTGAATGCGCATCCAACAATTCTAACTTATTATCCTTATTATTAGGTTTACTTCCCTTGTTGGGTTTGTAATGTTTCTTTTGTTCCAGCTTCTTACTTTTTCTGAGTGCAATCTGTTTTTTTATCTCTTCTTGTGTTTTTGCAAGTGATTCAACATCTTCTTTTGTAACAATTCCAGCTTCATTACCTTCTAAATCATACCTTGCTGCACTTTCAATATGCAATTTTATATATTCCTTTTGTTCAGCGTATAATCTTAGAAACTTTCTGATTATTGTTTTGCTGAATTTTAATTCTTCATCATTAAAAATATCTCTATGTATTCCTTTTTTAAATATAAAAACCTTACCTCTCATAAAAAACTTTGGATATCTTTGAGATAATACATCAAACACCTTGTTGTAATTCTCGGGAGACAGTAGATGCCATTTATTTCTTCCCATTTTTATTCTTTCCTATTATTTTTATTAAAAAACTCTGAAAGTGACTTATTCTCAGCCAATCTTTTTGCTTTTGCTTCGCATCTCTTTTCGTCCTCCTTTAGGCTTTTTCTTAATACTTCTATTTCTTCATCTGTTAGCTCTACTTGCCAAGGCCTTGGATAGCTTTTTTTAACAAATTTACCATCCATTTTGTCAGCCGGTCTTTCTTGATTATTATCTGAAGTTACCGTAGTACTTATTAATTTGCTTGCCATTTACTGCTAATAACGCTCCTAAAAAGTATCTTAAAAGAAATCCATGCTAAAATAGCTGAATAAATGAGGCAAACATTGCATCCCAATATTCCTTCATGAGTATGTATTATTGTACCACTCATCATTCCTGCTGAAATTAATAATAGCTGTATGCCAATATGGGTTTTCCTCAAATAACTGTAGAATTTCTTAGTTTTAAATACCTGATTGGCAATCGATAAGACCATTATTATAAACAATGGTACAATATGTAAATAATGCATTAAAGCTTCTTTCATACTCAAATTACTTATTATTTACAATTGCTTTAAAATCAGAGCCTACTGAAAAACTTATTCTTCTTTGTGCAGGGACTTTAGCCATTGTTCCTTTTGGTGTTTTCACTTCTGTTGCTTCTTTATTTTTTGCTTTAAAGCTTCCAAATCCTGTGAATCTTAATTCATCATTATCTTTCATAGCTTGTGCTATACATTTAATAACAGCATCAAAGCTCTTACTTGCTGCTGTTTTTGTTGTATCAAGCTCTTTTGATAATTTTTCTATAAATTCTGCTTTATTCATTTTTGGTCTCCTTTTAAGTTATTTATAATTAAATTAATTCAATATTTTCTGCTGATTCTTTGCCTTTATTTGCAACAATCTCAAATTTAATCTTTTGATTATCATTTAAACCATCAAGCCCAGCTTCCTCAACTGCTGATCTGTGTATAAATATATCCTTTGATCCATTGTCTGGAGCTATAAATCCATATCCTTTGGTAGAATTATACCATTTTACTGTTCCCGTTATTTTCATATTACTTTTTTATAAATTGTTTTTGTAGAGTTAATTATTATTGCTAACCATCATATTAGCTTAAAATTAATTATTTTCTATACTTTAGCACATATTTATGAGCTTTCCTTGTTTTTTTAATTTCTTCTATTTCATTTATAGCCTCATCATAAGAATCACAAGATTGAATAATCAAGTTACCCAATTTATTATCTTTCCCACCATAGCATTTGATAATGCTCCATTCATGGAACAAATCTTGTTGTAGAATCACAATATAATAACGGTCCTTTGACTCAAAATAATATCTTTTCCAAAGATGGCTTTGGATAGCTGGAGGATCTGAGCTATATTTGGCCTTATATTTTAGTGAATTTGTCATAATGTCTATTTTTTTGCCTTTAAATTTTCCCAATTAGACATCCTCTTCTTCATCTCTCGTTCAAAACGCGTTCAGAATTTAAAAATCCAGTAATTCTTGGATCTGCAGCTATAAAATGCTTTTTTATTGGAGCTTTTAAGGTAATGCCATCAAGTGAAGTACAGCGACTTAAAGCTACATAAACTTGTCCTGGACTAAAAACTCTATTGCCAAAATCAACAACGATATTATCAAATGTTTTTCCCTGGCTTTTGTGTATTGTTATAGCCCATGCCAATCTAAGTGGTAGCTGCTTAAATGTTCCAGATAATTGAGCTACAATCTTTACTCCATCATATATGTATTTATAAATTTTCCACTCATATGGAGCCACGTTAAATGTCATTTTTTTATCTGGAAACCAAATACTTAAAAAATCACTTCCATCTTCAGCTTTGTTTTTACCCTTTATAACTCCTAAGCTTCCGTTTACCCATCTGCCTCTGTGATCATTTTTAAGCATCATTATTTGAGATTCAATTTTATATTCCAATGCCTGTAGGGTAGGGTAAGACTCTTTTCCAAATTCTCCATCAATAATAGCATTTGCTTTATATAATTCACCTTTGAGTTTTGATAAATGATTATTATTTATTTCATCTGCCTTACTATTGGTAGTAGTTAGATTAATATAAAAATTATCTTTCTTTGGTTTAAAATCCTCTATATATCTTTTATTAAGAGTTGCTATCTCAGCGTAACTTATATCGTTTACTCTAATTTTGTTTAATAAATTTATAAAACTATCATCTTTCTGTCTATAGACTTTTGTTAGCTCTATTATTTTTATTTTTGTTTCCAAATAACTATTGCTACTAAAAAAATAAGGCGATTTATAAAATGATTTAAATATCTCTTCCTCCTCTCTTTTTACTACAGGGGGTAGTTGATATAAATCTCCTAAAAATATCATCTGTACGCCACTAAAGCGTTGATTTCTTTTGGGACCATATTTCATAAGAAATAGGTTGATACAATCTAGTAAATCAGCTCTTACCATCGATACTTCATCTATAACAATGGTATCAAGATTTTTGTATACAGAATTATCCTTAGGTTTAACCTTCCCCATTGCAATTTGATCAGGAGTTACATCCATTTTAAAGTTAAAGAATCTATGTATAGTTTGTCCATCAACATTTAATGCTGCAACGCCTGTGGGAGCGAGCACAGCATAATTTTTCTTTGTGTGTTGGCAAAAATATAATAATAAAGTTGATTTACCAGCCCCTGCTTTCCCTGTAATGAAGACACTATCGCTACTTTCATTCATTATTTTATAAGCTTCTTTGAATTCAGTGGATAGCTCTAGGTTATTTTCAGTATTAGATGAATTATGCATATGCTCTATTGTTATTAAAAAACATAATTATCAGAGGTAAAATGAAAAGCTATAGCTTTTTTTAATTTATGTACAAATAGCTCATATTTTTTATTTATAAATTCCATTATTTAAATCTTATATAATCAAATATTACATAAGTTTAGGGGATCGTTTTTACAAAAAAATTTAATAAATATTTAGAAAGTTCTTTTTTATCAATATTGGCGTTTTTTGAGAATTGTAATTTATCATTTTTCCAGCTAGCAAATACAGTGCCATCAAAAGATTGAATTGTTTCATCATCGTAATTTTGCTTTTTACCTAAAATTATATCGTTAACTAATTTTTCAATACGATTATATCCAGCACTTTTTCTAATTTCTTCTGCAATATCAATTAAAGCTTCTTTATGCTTATCAGATTTTTTAGCAATAAGATAAATCGCCTCAGCAGATTTAGCAGAAACCTTAGACATATTACTAACAGCATCCCAAATTGATTTATCAATTTTGGCAAAATAAAGATAACTAATCATTTTATGTCTAGAACATCCTATTAATTCAGCTAATTTTGTTTGAGACAAATTAAGTTCTTTTTGTAATTTTGCATATGAAATTCCTTTAGAATAATCAGAAATAGCTAAATTCTCATTTTCTTTAATCTGTGTAATAGCAGCTTTAATGTCTGATATATCAGTGATAATGGCTTTTAATGGTAGATTAGCATTTAAACAAGCCTGAAGTCGTCTACTACCTGCAATAACTTCATATTTAAATTTACTGTTTTTTAATTCTCTAACGAAAACCGGTTCGATTTGTCCATTACGCTTAATATCTTCAGCTAAAAGATTAGTATCACCAAATTCAAAAGAGCTGCGATCAGCAAATTTCCATCTAGTGCAATCCCTTGGGTCAATATCAATAATTTGCATAGTTAATAACTAAGTATTGTATGCTATATATTATATAAATAATATATAAAAATCAAATAATAAATAATGTTCCGCACGGGACACTTTTTATATTTATAAATTAAATAATAAATTACTATTCAAAAAACTAAATACTTATATTTTTATACTATAAGAAAATAATAGAAATTAATTAATTTTTATTATTTGAGTAATTCTTTTTTTAATAGAAATATAAATTTGTTTAATTTCATCTTTCTGCTTTTGTAATTGCTTACGTTTATAAATATTAGCATTGGTATTATTTGCTTTAGAAAGAGCAATTAGTTGTTTATCAATTTGTTGATAAGTTTTTAATAATTTGTCAGTTTCACATTTGAGCAAATTAAAATCATTAGAATCAAGTAATTTATCATAATCTAAATTACCTAATTGATCACCAAAGCATACAGTATCCTTGCCAAACTTTTTATTGATTTTATCTATAGTTAAAAACAATTCAGGATTAAATAAATCTTTTTGATTTGAAGACGTGCTTTTTTTAGTTTTATTGATAATTTTACTATGTTTAGGAACTATATTTTTAGATACAGTGCTTTTTTTGTTACCAATATCATTCGGACTTTTTAGCGCTTTCTTTATCATAATCTAATCCAAAAACATTTCTGTCAGATTCTCGTGTTAAATATTCATCCATTAATTTGACTAATTCATCATATTCGTTTTTATTGATATATTGTTCAATAAAATAGCTACCAACAAGAATCTTGCGTCTAGTTTCAAGTTTACGCTCTTTAGTTTTTACTCTATATTCTAATAACTCAAGGCGAGCTTTCAAAACAGCTTGCTTACTCTTAAGCTTTTCTATCTTTTCTTTAGTTTTATTATCCAAAATAATAAGTATATGCATTACCATAGGCTATATAATAACAAATATTGACAAGAAGTGCAAATAAAAATAAACTAAATATATTTATCTCAATGATATTAATTGCGCGCTACGTTGTTGCAAGCAACAACAAAAATGCTTTAGTCCTTTAAGTATGGTAATTAGCTGTGTAGATCAAATATGGATAAGTTATTATAAAAATAAGATGGATTGTTTATAAAAAATAGGATTTGATAAAATAAGAAATGAGAAAGCCAAAATACAAAATTAACTCTTTTGGTATATTAAATGCCCGATATCATTTTGTAAAAATTGCTAGTTTAAAAGAGTTATTAATTAATTTTAAAAATGCTAAATATCTAATATTTGCTGACTTATTAAGTGAGATTGCATTTATTGAAATATTAATTTTAAAAGTACAGCAATATTATATTGTGGATAGATATATTATAGACAGATAATATGGCAATATGTCACTTTAGTTATAAAATGTTTACAAGAAGTAAAGGTCATTCAGCGGTGGGGAAAGCTGCATATAGATCAGCAGAGAAGTTATATGATCAAAGATTAGATAAGACATTTGATTATAGTAATAAAAGTGATCTTTTATATAAAGAAATTATGTTATCAAAAAGTGCACCAGAGAAATTTTTAAATAGGGAAATATTATGGAATGAAGTAGAAGCTTCTGAGAAGCGAAAAGATTCACAATTAGCAAGAGAAATAGAAGTATCATTACCAAAAGAACTTACAGAAGAACAAAACATCAAACTCGCAAAAGAGTATGTTAAAAATCAATTTATATCTCTTGGGATGATAGCAGATTTATGCATTCATAAAGGTCATGGTAGAGATCAGCCGCATGCACATATAATGCTAACAACTAGAGAGGTGTCAGAAAAAGGTTTTGGAAAAAAAGTAGTAGAATGGGATAAACAACCTATTTTATATAATTGGAGAGAAGAATGGGCTAATTGTGTAAATAAGCATTTAGCGAAAGCAGGTCTGGATATAAAAATAGATCATAGGAGTAATAAAGAGCGTGGTATAGACCTAGAGCCACAGAATAAAATAGGCCCAAATGATGGTAGAGCAAGGTATAGTGATAAGCTATTAGAGCATGAGGGCATAGCGAGAGGTAATGGAGAAAAGATCTATAACGATCCAAGTATAGCAATAAAGGCGTTATCTCATTATAAATCAATATTTACACATGAAGATATAGCTAGATTTGTAAACACACATACGTTGGATGTTGAACAATTTGAGAAAGTATATCAAAAAATAAAGAATTCAGAGGAATTAATAAAATTAGGTAAGGACGATAGGGATAGAGACAGGCACACAACAAAGGAGATGCTGGATATTGAATATAGGATGGTGAGGCAATCTCAGAGTTTAAGTGATGCAGCAAATCATCAAATAGATTTGGAATATAGGGAGAGAGTTATAAATGATAAGGGGCTAAGTGAATCACAAGGAGAAGCATTTAGGCATATTACAGGTGATAGAGATATGGCATGTGTAGTTGGATATGCAGGAAGTGGCAAGAGTTATATGTTAGGAGCGGCAAGAAAGGTATGGGAGAAAGAAGGATATAATGTGGTAGGAATGGCGTTATCTGGAATAGCTGCTGAAAACTTAGAAGGAGAAAGTGGCATAAAGAGTTATACGGTAGCAAACAGAATGGTTAATTGGAATAATGAAAGAGAGAGGTTGCAGAAGAATGACATAGTAGTGGTGGATGAAGCAGGTATGTTAGGCAGTAGAGATTTATCAAAGATCATAGATGAAGTAATATTTGCAGATGCAAAGGTGGTGCTTATAGGAGATCCACAGCAATTACAAGCAATAGAAGCAGGAGGAGCATTTAGGGGAATAATAGAAAGAGTAGGACATGTTGAATTAAATGACATAAGAAGACAGAAGGAGAGTTGGCAGATTGATGCAACAAAATTGTTAGCACTTGGAGAAATAGGAGATGCAATTGGGGAATATAGAAAAAGGGGTATGGTGCATGCATTTGAAGATGTAGCAAAAGCAAGGGAGGCAATGGTAAATGATTGGCATGAAGCGGTATCAGAAAATAAATCTGCGATAATGTTGAGCTTTACAAAAGCGGATGTAAAGGCGTTAAATGAGAGGGCTAGGGAAGTAAGAAGAGCGGATAATGAATTAGGGATAGAAGCTAAATTTGATACGCATAATGGCAAGAGAGACTTTGCAATTGAGGATAGGATTTACTTTTTAAAGAATGATAAGGAGCTTGGAGTAAAGAACGGGACGCTTGGAACAATTGATGGTTTTGATGGATGGAAGTTTGAAGTTAATTTAGATAAAGGCGGGAAGGTAGTATTTGATATAAGAGATTACAATCATATAGATCATGGATATGCAGCAACGATACATAAATCACAAGGGATAACTGTAGATAAGGCATTTGTGATGCCATCAAAATATATGGATAAGCATAGTACATATGTGGCGATGAGTAGGCATAGAGAGAGTGTAGAGTTATATTGGAGTAAAGACAGGTTTAGAGATCAAAAAGATATGGTATGGAATTTAAGCAAGGAAGGACGTAAAGAATTGGCATTAGATTATTTAGAAAAGATTATAAGGATACAGCAAGTACTTTTGCAGTCAATAAGGGTGTTGTTGAACTTGATAGGAAAGATATTGAAAAGAGATTAGAGAAGCTGCAAGAAGTAGTAGATTTAGAGGGATATAATAGATATTCAGAGTTAGATAGGATTTTAGGAGAATTCAAAGAAACGTTTCAGTATTCATATATAGAAGATAAATTAGAGAATGGGGAAAGTGCAAGTTATTTAGGAAAAATAGATATAAATGGGAAAGAGTTTTCAATACTTGAGCAAAATGGAATAGGTGGGTGTTTAGTGAAGGATATAAAAATAAAAGATATAAAAGAGGGAGATGAGGTTATGGCAATTAATCAAATAGATAAAAAAGGCATTGAAGTAATGAGTTTAGTTAAGGATGAAGGTCACGGGATAGATATTGATAAAGAAGAGAAGTATGAATATTTGAAAGTAAAGGATGAAATCAAAAATATAGGAAGGAAGCTGTCATCAAAAGAAAATTATAAAATAGATAATAATATAACCACTAATGATATATATAAAGCTTTATACGCAAGGTTACAAAATGTATTGCCTGAATTTGGATTTGAGAGGAAAGGAAATTGTTATGTGTCAACTACAGGAAATAAAGTAGATGGAAGCACGGGACACAAGGGGAAAGTATATGTATATGCAAATAATCCAGGGATATTAGTAGATTATACTAGGGGAAGTAAGTCAATATGGGATTATGTAAGTGAAAATTACAGGATAAGTAATAAGAAGGATGTATTTGAGTATTTAGCAAGTAGTGCAGGAATAAAATCCTATTTTAGCGAGAAGCTTGATATTCTGAATGAAGGAAGAGAAAAGATGAAGGATAATGATAATGCAAATAAAATGAAATATTTAGATGGCGAGCTAGTAGATAACGACAAAGTAGAGCCGAAACAAAGTATATCATCAGAAATATGGGATAAGGTATATAGCTATTCATTAGAGAAGATTAATATCAAAAATAACCAAGTAATGAAATATCTCACAGAAGAAAGGGGTATAAAGAAGAAGTAGTAAAAGCCATGGGTATAGGGTATATGCCAAATAAGAGAGAGCTAATAGAGTATTTATGGAAAGAGGGTTTATCTTCTGAGAAGACTCAAGAAATAGTCAAGGCATTGGGATGTATAGGATATAGCCATAAGATGGTGATGCCATTTTATGGTAAGAAAAGTGAGATGCTGGGATTAGTGGGAAGAGATATAAAATATAATGAAGATTCAAAGTTTGGTAAATACATATACAGTAAGGGACTTGTAAAAAGCTCAACGATACTAGGGATAGAAAATATAGGAAAATCAAAGGAGATAACGATAGTAGAGGGAATGTTAGATGCAATGAATGCAAAAGTAAGTGGAATAAAGAATGTGGTTGCACTGGGCGGAACCGGAATGAATATCAAGCAATTAGAATTAATTGATAAATTAGGAATAGAGAAGATTAACTTATGTTTAGATAATGATAGCGCAGGGAAAGAAGCTAGTAAAAATATTGCGCTTCAGTTATTTGATAGAAATGACGAGCTTGAAATCAATAAAGTAAGTTTACCAAAGGGAATAAAGGATTTGGATCAATTAATAAGAGAAGAAGGTGTAAAAAAGGCAAATAATGTGATAGAAAAGGCAAAAGAGGTCAATGTGTATGAATTACAAGAAGAACGAGAAATGAAAACATTATCAAAGTTCCAAAAAGAGCGTGATGGATATGAATATGAATTGGAATATAAAAAAAGGTAAATATGAGTGAAAAAACCAAACAAAGTAATGAGCCAAATAATAATGTGAAGCCTCATGACAGATTTTTCAAAAAATCAATGTCATATCCCGAGATAGCATCTGAGTTTTTTAAATCATATTTACCTAAAGAAATACTGGAAATAATAGATTTAAGTACACTGAAACAGGAGAATTCTAGCGCACTCAGTAATGAACTAGGAGAAGGCGTTTCTGATGTTTTGTATTCAGTTAAATATGGAAAAGAAACTGGGTATATATCACTGTTACTAGAGCATCAATCCACATCGGATAGATTTATAACTTTTAGAATACAGAAATACATGCTTCGTTTATGTGAGGAGCATTTAAGAAAGCAAAAAGATAAGAAGAGTAGTGAGAAGACATTACCAATTATTTATCCAGTAATATTGTATACAGGTAATAAAAAATACACAGCACCACGGTCATTTTACGAGTTATTTGAAAATGTAGAGCTAGCAAAGAAATGCTTTACAGAGCCTGTAAAAGTAGTAGATGTGCATGAAATCAAAGATGAAGAATTAAAAGAGCGGTATTTAGATACAATGCTGTATATAATGAGGCATATATATGCCAAAGACATATTGAAGTATATAGTAAGAAAAATAGTAAACTTTGAAATAATAGCTAAAAACAATTTCTCTTATTTAGAAGATATGTTAGTATACATAATAGAAAAAGGAGAATCTGAAAACACAAAAGAGTTGTTGTCGGTTCTTCAAGAAATAGTACCAAAAGAAAAAAAAGGTAATATTATGACAATAGCAGAAAGATTAGCAACTAGTGGCCCTATAGCAGATAAGATAAGGGAACAAAGTATGAAGGCTGGAATGGAAGCTGGGATGGAAGCTGGGATGGAAGCTGGAATGCAGAAAGGAAAATTAGAAGGAAAATTGGAAATAGCGAAAAAAATGCTAGCAGAAAGAATTTTAGATAAAAAAATGATAGCTAGTATTACGGAGTTAGATTTATCAGAAATAGAGAAATTAGCAAATTAAGAATTGTAGATTTTTCTGTGCAGCATTTTATCACAACCACAGCGTGCATTAAGGTAGCTGCCCTCAGGAGCCACCTTCTGTTGAGTCTTTTGTTGAAAAAATAAATTTTATTAAAATGAAAAAAATGCTTGCGTAAAACTTTAAAATATTGTATTTGACATATGTGGTACAATTGTAATTTGTACTTAGGGTATAATTACAAATATAGACAAATCTGGTATTAGGAATTCTGTATACTGCATTTAAAGTGAGTTACAGGAAGAAATTTTTTAAAGGTAACACCTCTATTTATAGTGGAATTAATTATTTTTATGATATTACCTATAATGACCTATATTTTTATATTTCTTCAATAAAAGGATAATAGGCGAATATAAAGTTATGTTATTATTGGATATTTATAATATTAAGCGTATAATATATTATATAGCGACAAGCTTAAAACAATACTCCTTTTTAAATCATATCGTATAATTGGCATTATATATTGACTATTAGGCTGAGTCATCGTATAAGATATAGATTAGGCTAGATTATCTAATAAAAAACTTATCGTATAATAACTTATGAATATAATTGATAAATTTTTAGAGTATTTAAAAGCAAATGAAAAAAGTGAGAATACAATAAAAAATTATCAATCTGATTTAAATAGTTTTGCAAAATGGTTTCTAAAAGCTAATAATGAAAAATTAATATTAGATAAAATCACCCCTACAGATTTAAGATTATACAAAAAACAATTAATTAAAAATAAAAAACCTAAAACAATTAATCGACATATAGCTAGTATAAAGGCGTTCATAAGCTGGGGGGTACGAACAAAAAAGATAAAATATAATATTCCCACACCAAAAAATGTAAAAGAATTAAAGGTGGGATTTAAGTGGTTAGATAGATTAGAACAAAACGAATTACAAAGAAAAGTAGAACAAACTGCCAATAAAAGAAATGTTGCAATTATAAAAATATTATTAAATACAGGCTTAAGAGTGAATGAGTTATGTGAGTTAACATGGGATATGATAACTATAAGCGAGAGAAAAGGAAAAATAATAGTGAAATTAGGTAAAAGAGATAAAACGAGAGAAATGCCATTAAACAAAGATTGTCGTAATTCCTTTTTGAGTATAGGCTATACAGATAATATTGGTAAAGAGAGTAGAATATTTAAAGGACAAAGAGGTAATTTAACTCCAAGAGGAGTACAATTAATGTTAAAAAAGATTGTGAAAGGTAGTAATTTAAAAATGTTACTCCACACCAACTAAGACATAGTTTTTGTAAAAATTTAGTTGATATGGGGGTAGGATTAGAAAAAGTAGCATTTTTAGCAGGACATGAAAGCTTAGATATTACTAAAATATATTGCACACCCTCTTTTAATGATTTGCAAGAAGCAGTCGAATTAATAGGGGAAGAAGAGTAATGCAAATAATAGAGATAATCCCACCTAAGCAAGCTATGAGCTTTGACAAACCTCCTATATTTAACATTAATGAGCAACAAAAGTATTTTAAACAAGAACCTATACTTCAGGAATTACTATATCAAATTAGAAAGCCAGAAGCAAAAGCAGGTTTATTATTACAATATGGTTATTTTAAAGCAACAAAAAGATTTTTTCAAAAAGAGGATTATAAGAAAAAAGATATTATATTTATAAGTAAATTATTAGGATATAGAGAGGTAGCTATAAGTGATTATAAGGAGCGTACATATAGAGAACATAAAAGATTAATATTATCTATAAGTGGCTTTACTTCTTTTAGTAGCAATGAAGATTTGTTAAAAGTAGAGTTAAATCATATGGCATCACAACAAATGCACCCTCGTAATATATTTTTTGCAGCTATAGATTTCTTAACATCAAAAAAAATAGAACTGCCTAATTACAGGGTATTTGCTAAAATGATAACAGAATCATTTAATCTTTTTGAGTTTCAATCACTCAAGAAAATAGAAATAAATATTACAGAAGAACATAAGGAAGTATTAGATGCGTTGTTAGATAAAAATGATAGTAAGGGAGTTTATGCGAGAAATTTAGTTGCAAGGCTCAAAAACATAAATCAGTCTTTAAGACCAAAAAATATAAAACAAAGTATCAGAGGGTTTTTAATTGTAAAAAATTTATTTAAGGAATTAGAGCCTTTAATAAAATCATTAGATTTATCCCCTGAAGCAACAAAGTATTATGCTATATGGGTTATAAAAGCACGAATAGAACAACTTAGTACACTTAATAATCCTAATAAGATTTATCTTTATCTTGCTGCGTTTATAAATTATCAATATTGCACATGGCAAGATACACTGGTAAATATACTATTGCGTTCCACTCAAGAGAGATTAAACAAAGTTGAAAAAGCTATTGAAGAAAAAATAATAGATAAAAATGAGGAAAAGAATAAAAAAACTCAATCTATAATAGAAGGTTTTAAAAGATCAGAAGAAAGTATAGAAAAAATTAGAAAAATAGTATTTTTAAAAGAGTTAACGGATGCTGAAAAAATCACTATACTTCAAAGTATATTAGGTGAGCAAATAACTACAGAGGAGTTAAAAAAATATCAAGAATTAGAAAAAGAAATACTACATGAACTAAGTAACTCAGAATATTACAAAGTATTAGAAAGTTTTTCTAGAACAATCCAAAATAGAGTTGCTGATATAGTACGTTATGTAGAATTTAATCCAGAAACTAAATCTAGTAACCTAATGGAAGCTATTGTAGATTATCAAAAGAAGAAAGGAGATATTAATAGTACTTCCCCTAGAAAATTTTTATCTAACATAGAACAGAAACTTATTTTTGGAAAAACTAACGATCAATTCAATGTTTCGCTATATAAAGCAGTACTATTGACAAAAATATCTGACGCTATAAAAAGTGGAGAAGTTAATTTACTTAATTCTTATAAATTTCTCCCAATAGAAGCCTATTTAATATCAGATGACGTATGGGAAAAAGAGAAGGAGACACTTATAGAAAGAGCTGGTGTTGGAAAATTTAAAAAGATTAAAGATTTGTTATTAAAATTAAAAGATATATTAGAAAAACAATATTATATTACAAATTGTAATATAACCGATAAAACAAACAAATTTATAAGATTTCATAAGAACGGAAGATTCATACTACATACACCAAAAGTAGAAAGAGGAGAGCATGATAAAATTTCTTCATTATTGAGTAAAAATGAATATAAATCTGTTTTGGAAATTTTTTCAGAAATAGATAAGATATTGAGTTTTACTGAGTGCTTTAAGCATTATAAGGTCAAGAACATAAGCAAAAAACCTGCTAAAGAAATATTTTATGGTGGAATTTTCGGATTAGGAACTAATATGGGACTACATAGATTATCAAATACATCGAAAGGAATCAATTATAATACATTGTATAATACAGTAAATTGGTATTTTACAGTAGAAAATTTAAGTACAATAAATAAAAGTTTTATACAATTTATGAGTAAGTTATGGTTACCAACACTTTTTTTAAAGGATAAAGAGTTACTTCATAGTTCTGGGGATGCTAAAAAATTTGTGGTATCGGCTGAATCCTTAAATGCAAATTTTTCATTTAAGTATTTTGGCCAAAATCATGGTAGTAGCGTTTATACTTTTTTAGATGAAAGGCAGATGTTGTTTTATACAACTATCTTTAGCAGTTCAGAACGTGATGCAGGATATGTAATAGATGGATTATTATGTAATGCGGACATGAATATAGATACCCATTCTACCGATACACATGGATATACAGAAATAATCTTTGCTATATGCTATTTAATAGGAGTAGATTTTGCTCCACGTATCAAAAATATTGCCGCACAAAGTATATTTGCTTTTAATAAAAGTACTAAGCAAATACTCAAGGCGCAACACAAAACTCCTGTTTTACCAGCAAGATATATCAAAACCTCAGTAATAGAAGAAAACTGGGATAGCATTTTAAGATTAATAGTAACAATTAAACTCAGAAACACACAAGCTTCTAGGATTTTACGTAGGTTAAGTTCTTATGCAAAACAACATCAATTACATGAAGCACTTAAAGAATTTGGTAGAATAATAAAATCCATATTTATCTTAAAGTACATTGATAATGTAGAGTTAAGGCAGCAAATAGAGAAACAATTAAATAAAGGAGAGTTATCTAATAGGTTTTCTTCAATAATATTTTTTGCTAATAACCAAGAATTTACACAGAGTATAACAGAGGATCAAGAAATAGTAGTGCAATGTAAAATGATAATACAAAATTTAATTATCTTATGGAATTATTTGATGCTTACAAAACTAATTATGCGCTGTGACCCAGAAAAAAGAAAGGAGATAATAGATATTATAAAGCACGGTTCTATCATTACTTGGAGACATATTAATTTACTAGGTATATATGATTTTAATAATCTAAAAAAAGCAGATATTACATTAGATGATGCAAAGGAGATTTTATTATACAACAAAGCTGCATAAATAAAATATGTTATCGTTAAATAAGTTATTATACGATAAGAACGGCGGTTATTAAAAAAGATGCATTTTTATAAATACCCTAGTTGCCGGTTATTTAGAGGGTATAAAAATATAAATTATTATGAATTAACAGTATAAAATAATTAATTTTGCTATAAATTGAGGTAATGCACTTTAAAAAATATTTCTTATACATTCCTTTACAAGAGGTGTCTAGAATTCCTAATGCCGCATTCACCTATATTTGTAATTACACCCAACATTTGTGTTAGATGAGCTAATAGCAAGGATCATAAAAGATGGGTTGTGGAATAGTGAATTTGAAAACCCAAGTGATTAGAGAAAAAAGCAAAAGCAAAATAGGAGTAAGTAGATATGATAGAAATAATAAGATATATAGCATTTAGCTTACTTGGAATTATAGTTTTAATAGGAATTTACAATCAAGTTGAGAGCAAGCCATTTAAGTTTGAAAAATTTGAAAGCGGGGAAGAAGCAAGAAAATACTTAAGGAAGCATTATCTAGTGGGAAGTGATGTAGAGGTATTATTTAAGGATTTAAAGAAAGTAGGAGCCAAATATGAAAAGAGGAATGAGAAAATACCGCCGAAACACATGTGTGAAGAGCATAGAGATTTAGAATATGATGCTGTGTATATAGGGAAGTATGCTAATAACTGGATATCAGGAGATCCTATGGGATATTACGATTTATATATCTTCGTAAATGAAGAGCAAAAAATTCGTGATATTAGCGTATATAAATGGAGTAAATTTTCATAAACAAAAAAAGGAGTAAATAACAATGGCAAAAATAGAAATAAAGTCAAAAGCAATAAGGGGAACAGACATTTTAGGCAATTTAGCGCCTCAACATCTCTATATACTAAATATAAGAGACAATGGTGAAGATATAGCATATAGAGGGGGTCCTAAAGGTGGAGATGATATAAAGAATTGGTTATTTGATGATCTAAAGGTAACTAGACTCCCATACAATGAAAATCATCCAGATTTTGATGAAAACAATAATCATCCAAGCAAATTATTAGTTTCTGGAAGTGATAGAGAGCTAGCACCAATAATAGAGAAAATAAATAATGCAATGAATGCAATAAATTCAAATAGTTATGATTATAAAGTAGCAATACCAGGGGTGACTTTTGGATCATGGCAAAACAGCAATACGATTGCGAGGTATTTGATCGAAGCAGCAGGAATAAAGTTTGAATTACCTAAACATTCCAATGGAATGAGTGTTTTAGCGCTTGGATGTGATGAACAAATAACACATAGCTTATTTGATAAAACGGGAGCTGAACAATTCTGGGGAGAATTATATAAAGATATCGATATAAAAGTCGCAGAAAAGGCACGTAAAGCTCTTGAAGAATATAATATATTAGAAGGTAAGGTAAAAAAAATATATGATAGATTTAATGAATATAACAAGGAACAATTTAGAGATTGTATCAAGAAATATGAATCTGGTCATAAGAAGATATTAGAAGAGCATGGTGAACTTGAGAAGATATTTAACTATTTTGATAATCCAGCGTTATATGAAGATATAAGTAATAAAGAAAGATTTAAATTATTATCTGAGCAAGCAGCTGGGAAGGGAGATAATAAATACGCAGAAGGGTTTCAAGCGATGTATGAGCAGCAAGGAATGTTGGAACAGATATTTGATGCAATAGATAAACCTGAGTACTACGAAGCAGAAAGCAACACAGAGAGATTAAAATATACAGAAAAAGTATTTAATGAAGTGCTTAAAGGTGGGAGTGAGCGGGTAACTATAGTAGCAGATAATGAGCAAAGTAATTATGAACAAATTAATAAATTAATTTCAGAATTAGAAAAAGAAATATCTGAATTAACTTCAGCATTCAATAATTGCAATCCAAGTTATTTCTTTGAGTTATAAGATGAGTATAAAATCAATAACAATTAGGCGATTCATAGCGTATTTTCTAGATAGCGCAATAATTGGGATATTGTTTCAAGTGATTCTATTATCTGGCATATTACCAATAAATTTACTTAATAGTAGTGATATAATTAGTAATGTAAGTGACAGTAAAATGCGATTTTCTATAGTTTATTTTATAGGTATTTTGCTAAGCTTTGGATATTACATATTGTTTTGGACGAGTTCTGCAAAAAGTACAATAGGACAATTTATATGTAAATTGCAAATCAAACAGCATGTTACAGCAAAAACCTGCATAAAGAGATTAATTTATCTGCATTTGACCTCATTATTTTATTGGGTAGCTTTAAGTTATATGAATTTGAGGGGATTAACTGGAGAAGCTGCAAACTCATATATATTGCTAACTGCAATTTTAGTTATAACACTGCAAATAATATATGCATTTAATGTAAATAGAATTGATAGAGCGTCAGGAATTGAGGTGATAGAAAAACAATGAGTATAATCAGAGGAACACAGTTAATAGGACATACTGTTAGAATGGGAGGCCAGTCTGCAAGGGACTGGATATTATTGGTCACAATAATGTGGTTTACAACATTTGGAGTAATGAGTTATTTGCAAGTGGATAAGATACATATTTCGCATGTTGTGGGAGAGTTTCAATCAATGTGGTATAACATAAGCGGCAGGAAGAATGAGTATGTAGCACTTGCAAATAGAGACGCAACTATGACTGCAAGAAGTAGGTATATAAGAATAATGGATCACCTAAAAAGGAAGAAGGAGCCAAGATTAGAAAAACAAGTAATAGTAAATTATTATCAAGCATCACAAATAAGAAGACAGAAGCTTACGGATCATGAACTTGAAAATATGTTTGAAATATTACTTAAGCTTTCATGGCAATCATTATTGATAGGCTCGGGACTGGCATTTGGATTATTCCTGATAATAGCTAAAAGAGGTGGCAGGACAAAGAAAAGCAATTTTATAAGAGGACGGGAAATAACTAGTAATAAAGATTTGAATAAAAAGATTGCAAAGGCCAATGGGAAAGAAAAAATAAATGATAGTTACACAATTGCAGGAATAACTTATCCCCCAAGAGGAGAAACAGAGCATCTTATGCTCGCAGGAACAACAGGAACTGGTAAAACTATAGTGATTAAGGATTTGCTCAGGCAAATTAAAGAGAGGGGAGATAAGGCAATAGTCTATGATTACACGGGAGCGTTTGTTGAAGAATATTATGACCCAGCTAAAGATATAATAATCAATCCATTTGATAAAAGGTCTAAATCATGGTGTTTATTAAAAGAAGTAGATGACGAAGCTGAATTTGAAACAATAGCAGAGGCGTTGATAGGTGGTAGCGATGCAATAAGTGATCCATTTTGGCCAAATGGAGCAAGATTGATATTTTCTGAATTATGTAAACTCCAGTATAGGAAGGGTAATTTAAAAACACAGGATTTATATAAGAATTTTTCACTTCCAGTTAAAAAATTAAATAAAGTGCTTAAAAATACGTTAGCACGTAATTTTACTGATCCTAACTCAGAAAAGACAACGCTTAGCTTATTGATGTTAATGACAACATATTTGCAGGGATTGCAGTATATAGAAAACAAAAACAATGACTTTTCAATTAAGAAATGGTTGTTAAATAGAGAGCAGAATAATATATTATTTTTATCTAGTAAATCATCATTACATAGTACTGTTCAGCCATTAATAAGTGCGATGATGGATATAGCGATAAATAACTTAGGAGAATTACCTGTAGGCAATAAATCAAAGACATGGGTAATATTTGATGAAGTAGCATCACTTAATTATTTACCAAGTTTAGAGAAGGGACTTATACAGTATCGAGAAACTTTGGAGGATGCTTTGTAATAGCGTTACAATCGATATCACAATTAACAAGAAGGTATGGACCACAGGATGCAGAAACAATAGCATCAAATTGTAGCAGTAAGATAATACTTAAAGCTGGTAATAATGATACAGCAAAATGGGCATCACAGTTGATAGGAACGCAGGAGATAGAGGAGTATAGAGAGGGGTTATCGTATGGAGCGCATGAGATGAGAGATGGAGTAAATTTAAGCAAACATAAATCAGAGCGGACTGTTGCACTTGCATCAGAGATATTGTCATTACCAAAGTTTACGGGTTATGCATTAATGACAGGGGGTTATCCAGTGGCAAAGATAGACTTTGAAAAACTAAAATACCAAGAGCCATTATTTAAAAATGTAAATTTTGAAGCAAAAGAGTTAAAAGTGTAAAAGATAAATAAATATGTTGCAAATATAATGAAATATTATTATATTTCGAGAGTAAAGATAAGGAAGGCTTAATAATTAGATTATAAAGCTAATACAAGATGAAGTTTAATTTTATATAGTTTTATATAAAAAAGTTTTTTGAGACTGTTAGAATTAAATTGTAGAGAGATAAAAAATTTCAAGTTTTTTCTAAAAATTTAATAAATAGCAAATGAAAATTTTATGCATATATTTAAAAAGCAGTAAGTATAAATTACAATTATACCATATATGTCAAATACAATATTTTAAAGTTTTGCGCAAGCATTTTTTTTATTTTAATAAAAAAGTTAGGGGGTCTTTCAGCGCACGTATCTTAATACACGCTATGGTCGTGATAAAATGTTGCACAGAAAAATCTACAATTCTTAATTTGCTAATTTCTCTATTTCTGATAAATCTAACTCCGTAATATTAGCTATCATTTTTTTATCTAAAATTCCTTCTGCTAGCATTTTTTTTACTACTTCCAACTTACCTTCCAATTTACCTTCTAATTTACCTTCTAATTTACCTTCTAATTTACCTTTTTGCATTCCTGCTTCCATTCCAGCCTTCATACTTTGTTCCCTTATCTTATCTGCTATAGGGCCACTAGTTGCTAATCTTTCTGCTATTGTCATAATATTACCTTTTTTTTCTTTTGGTACTATTTCTTGAAGAACTGACAACAACTCTTTTGTGTTTTCAGATTCTCCTTTTTCTATTATGTATACTAACATATCTTCTAAATAAGAGAAGTTGTTTTTAGCTATTATTTTAAAGTTTACTATTCTCTTTACTATATATTTCAATATGTCTTTGGCATATATATGCCTCATTATATACAACATTGTATCTAAATACCGCTCTTTTAATTCTTCATCTTTGATTTCATGCACATCTACTACTTTTACAGGCTCTGTAAAGCATTTCTTTGCTAGCTCTACATTTTCAAATAACTCGTAAAATGACCGTGGTGCTGTGTATTTTTTATTACCTGTATACAATATTACTGGATAAATAATTGGCAATGTCTTCTCACCACCCTTCCTATCTTTTTGTTTTCTTAAATGCTCCTCACATAACCTTAGCATGCACTTTTGAATACGAAATGTAATCAACTTGTCCACTGATGATTGATGCTCCAATAACAGTGATATGTAGCCAGTTTCTTTCCCATATTTAACTGAATACAAAACATCAGAAACCCCTTCTCCTAATTCATTACTAAGTGCGCTAGAATTCTCATGTTTCAGTGTACTTAAATCTATTATTTCCAGTATTTCTTTAGGTAAATATGATTTAAAAAACTCAGATGCTATCTCGGGATATGACATTGATTTTTTGAAAAATCTGTCATGAGGCTTCACATTATTATTTGGCTCATTACTTTGTTTGGTTTTTTCACTCATATTATTAACTTAACTCCTTGTGTCTAAAACAACTACTCACATGATCATTTACCATTCCTGTTGCTTGCATAAATGCATATATTATAGTTGAGCCTACAAATTTAAATCCTCTTTTTTTCAACTCTCTACTTATTTTATCTGATACATCATTCTTTGTTGGTAGTTCTCTGACTGAATTAAAGTTTTGTTGCATTGGTTTATTATCTATAAAATTCCATATATAATCCTTAAATGTGCCATAATCTTTTTGCACTTCAATGAAGCATTTGGCATTTATAACTGATGATTCTATTTTTAACTTATTTCTTACTATACCCTCATTAATTAACAATTCATTCTTTTTTTCTTCATCGTAATTAGCAATTAATTCTGGATTGAAATAATCATAAGCCCTGCGATAGTTTTCTCTTTTTTTCAGTATTGTAAGCCAACTTAACCCAGCTTGAGCTCCCTCTAATATTAAAAATTCAAATATCTTATGATCTTCATATACAGGAACTCCCCACTCTTTATCATGATAATCAATGTATATCTGATCCTTAGTCACCCAAGAACATCTATTTAATCCATTACCAACTAAATCAATAGTTATCATATTTTTTCCTTTTTGCTTTTACCTTTTTTTATATTCCAATTCATATTCATATCCATCACGCTCTTTTTGGAACTTTGATAATGTTTTCATTTCTCGTTCTTCTTGTAATTCATACACATTGACCTCTTTTGCCTTTTCTATCACATTATTTGCCTTTTTTACACCTTCTTCTCTTATTAATTGATCCAAATCCTTTATTCCCTTTGGTAAACTTACTTTATTGATTTCAAGCTCGTCATTTCTATCAAATAACTGAAGCGCAATATTTTTACTAGCTTCTTTCCCTGCGCTATCATTATCTAAACATAAGTTAATCTTCTCTATTCCTAATTTATCAATTAATTCTAATTGCTTGATATTCATTCCGGTTCCGCCCAGTGCAACCACATTCTTTATTCCACTTACTTTTGCATTCATTGCATCTAACATTCCCTCTACTATCGTTATCTCCTTTGATTTTCCTATATTTTCTATCCCTAGTATCGTTGAGCTTTTTACAAGTCCCTTACTGTATATGTATTTACCAAACTTTGAATCTTCATTATATTTTATATCTCTTCCCACTAATCCCAGCATCTCACTTTTCTTACCATAAAATGGCATCACCATCTTATGGCTATATCCTATACATCCCAATGCCTTGACTATTTCTTGAGTCTTCTCAGAAGATAAACCCTCTTTCCATAAATACTCTATTAGCTCTCTCTTATTTGGCATATACCCTATACCCATGGCTTTTACTACTTCTTCTTTATACCCCCTTTCTTCTGTGAGATATTTCATTACTTGGTTATTTTTGATATTAATCTTCTCTAATGAATAGCTATATACCTTATCCCATATTTCTGATGATATACTTTGTTTCGGCTCTACTTTGTCGTTATCTACTAGCTCGCCATCTAAATATTTCATTTTATTTGCATTATCATTATCCTTCATCTTTTCTCTTCCTTCATTCAGAATATCAAGCTTCTCGCTAAAATAGGATTTTATTCCTGCACTACTTGCTAAATACTCAAATACATCCTTCTTATTACTTATCCTGTAATTTTCACTTACATAATCCCATATTGACTTACTTCCCCTAGTATAATCTACTAATATCCCTGGATTATTTGCATATACATATACTTTCCCCTTGTGTCCCGTGCTTCCATCTACTTTATTTCCTGTAGTTGACACATAACAATTTCCTTTCCTCTCAAATCCAAATTCAGGCAATACATTTTGTAACCTTGCGTATAAAGCTTTATATATATCATTAGTGGTTATATTATTATCTATTTTATAATTTTCTTTTGATGACAGCTTCCTTCCTATATTTTTGATTTCATCCTTTACTTTCAAATATTCATACTTCTCTTCTTTATCAATATCTATCCCGTGACCTTCATCCTTAACTAAACTCATTACTTCAATGCCTTTTTTATCTATTTGATTAATTGCCATAACCTCATCTCCCTCTTTTATATCTTTTATTTTTATATCCTTCACTAAACACCCACCTATTCCATTTTGCTCAAGTATTGAAAACTCTTTCCCATTTATATCTATTTTTCCTAAATAACTTGCACTTTCCCCATTCTCTAATTTATCTTCTATATATGAATACTGAAACGTTTCTTTGAATTCTCCTAAAATCCTATCTAACTCTGAATATCTATTATATCCCTCTAAATCTACTACTTCTTGCAGCTTCTCTAATCTCTTTTCAATATCTTTCCTATCAAGTTCAACAACACCCTTATTGACTGCAAAAGTACTTGCTGTATCCTTATAATCTTTTTCTAAATAATCTAATGCCAATTCTTTACGTCCTTCCTTGCTTAAATTCCATACCATATCTTTTTGATCTCTAAACCTGTCTTTACTCCAATATAACTCTACACTCTCTCTATGCCTACTCATCGCCACATATGTACTATGCTTATCCATATATTTTGATGGCATCACAAATGCCTTATCTACAGTTATCCCTTGTGATTTATGTATCGTTGCTGCATATCCATGATCTATATGATTGTAATCTCTTATATCAAATACTACCTTCCCGCCTTTATCTAAATTAACTTCAAACTTCCATCCATCAAAACCATCAATTGTTCCAAGCGTCCCGTTCTTTACTCCAAGCTCCTTATCATTCTTTAAAAAGTAAATCCTATCCTCAATTGCAAAGTCTCTCTTGCCATTATGCGTATCAAATTTAGCTTCTATCCCTAATTCATTATCCGCTCTTCTTACTTCCCTAGCCCTCTCATTTAACGCCTTTACATCCGCTTTTGTAAAGCTCAACATTATCGCAGATTTATTTTCTGATACCGCTTCATGCCAATCATTTACCATTGCCTCCCTTGCTTTTGCTACATCTTCAAATGCATGCACCATACCCCTTTTTCTATATTCCCCAATTGCATCTCCTATTTCTCCAAGTGCTAACAATTTTGTTGCATCAATCTGCCAACTCTCCTTCTGTCTTCTTATGTCATTTAATTCAACATGTCCTACTCTTTCTATTATTCCCCTAAATGCTCCTCCTGCTTCTATTGCTTGTAATTGCTGTGGATCTCCTATAAGCACCACCTTTGCATCTGCAAATATTACTTCATCTATGATCTTTGATAAATCTCTACTGCCTAACATACCTGCTTCATCCACCACTACTATGTCATTCTTCTGCAACCTCTCTCTTTCATTATTCCAATTAACCATTCTGTTTGCTACCGTATAACTCTTTATGCCACTTTCTCCTTCTAAGTTTTCAGCAGCTATTCCAGATAACGCCATTCCTACCACATTATATCCTTCTTTCTCCCATACCTTTCTTGCCGCTCCTAACATATAACTCTTGCCACTTCCTGCATATCCAACTACACATGCCATATCTCTATCACCTGTAATATGCCTAAATGCTTCTCCTTGTGATTCACTTAGCCCCTTATCATTTATAACTCTCTCCCTATATTCCAAATCTATTTGATGATTTGCTGCATCACTTAAACTCTGAGATTGCCTCACCATCCTATATTCAATATCCAGCATCTCCTTTGTTGTGTGCCTGTCTCTATCCCTATCGTCCTTACCTAATTTTATTAATTCCTCTGAATTCTTTATTTTTTGATATACTTTCTCAAATTGTTCAACATCCAACGTATGTGTGTTTACAAATCTAGCTATATCTTCATGTGTAAATATTGATTTATAATGAGATAACGCCTTTATTGCTATACTTGGATCGTTATAGATCTTTTCTCCATTACCTCTCGCTATGCCCTCATGCTCTAATAGCTTATCACTATACCTTGCTCTACCATCATTTGGGCCTATTTTATTCTGTGGCTCTAGGTCTATACCACGCTCTTTATTACTCCTATGATCTATTTTTATATCCAGACCTGCTTTCGCTAAATGCTTATTTACACAATTAGCCCATTCTTCTCTCCAATTATATAAAATAGGTTGTTTATCCCATTCTACTACTTTTTTTCCAAAACCTTTTTCTGACACCTCTCTAGTTGTTAGCATTATATGTGCATGCGGCTGATCTCTACCATGACCTTTATGAATGCATAAATCTGCTATCATCCCAAGAGATATAAATTGATTTTTAACATACTCTTTTGCGAGTTTGATGTTTTGTTCTTCTGTAAGTTCTTTTGGTAATGATACTTCTATTTCTCTTGCTAATTGTGAATCTTTTCGCTTCTCAGAAGCTTCTACTTCATTCCATAATATTTCCCTATTTAAAAATTTCTCTGGTGCACTTTTTGATAACATAATTTCTTTATATAAAAGATCACTTTTATTACTATAATCAAATGTCTTATCTAATCTTTGATCATATAACTTCTCTGCTGATCTATATGCAGCTTTCCCCACCGCTGAATGACCTTTACTTCTTGTAAACATTTTATAACTAAAGTGACATATTGCCATATTATCTGTCTATAATATATCTATCCACAATATAATATTGCTGTACTTTTAAAATTAATATTTCAATAAATGCAATCTCACTTAATAAGTCAGCAAATATTAGATATTTAGCATTTTTAAAATTAATTAATAACTCTTTTAAACTAGCAATTTTTACAAAATGATATCGGGCATTTAATATACCAAAAGAGTTAATTTTGTATTTTGGCTTTCTCATTTCTTATTTTATCAAATCCTATTTTTTATAAACAATCCATCTTATTTTTATAATAACTTATCCATATTTGATCTACACAGCTAATTACCATACTTAAAGGACTAAAGCATTTTTGTTGTTGCTTGCAACAACGTAGCGCGCAATTAATATCATTGAGATAAATATATTTAGTTTATTTTTATTTGCACTTCTTGTCAATATTTGTTATTATATAGCCTATGGTAATGCATATACTTATTATTTTGGATAATAAAACTAAAGAAAAGATAGAAAAGCTTAAGAGTAAGCAAGCTGTTTTGAAAGCTCGCCTTGAGTTATTAGAATATAGAGTAAAAACTAAAGAGCGTAAACTTGAAACTAGACGCAAGATTCTTGTTGGTAGCTATTTTATTGAACAATATATCAATAAAAACGAATATGATGAATTAGTCAAATTAATGGATGAATATTTAACACGAGAATCTGACAGAAATGTTTTTGGATTAGATTATGATAAAGAAAGCGCTAAAAAGTCCGAATGATATTGGTAACAAAAAAAGCACTGTATCTAAAAATATAGTTCCTAAACATAGTAAAATTATCAATAAAACTAAAAAAAGCACGTCTTCAAATCAAAAAGATTTATTTAATCCTGAATTGTTTTTAACTATAGATAAAATCAATAAAAAGTTTGGCAAGGATACTGTATGCTTTGGTGATCAATTAGGTAATTTAGATTATGATAAATTACTTGATTCTAATGATTTTAATTTGCTCAAATGTGAAACTGACAAATTATTAAAAACTTATCAACAAATTGATAAACAACTAATTGCTCTTTCTAAAGCAAATAATACCAATGCTAATATTTATAAACGTAAGCAATTACAAAAGCAGAAAGATGAAATTAAACAAATTTATATTTCTATTAAAAAAAGAATTACTCGAATAATAAAAACTAATTAATTTTTATTATTTTCTCATAATATTTAAATATTATTATGCAAATTATTGATATTGACCCAAGGGATTGCACTAGATGGAAATTTGCTGATCGCAGCTCTTTTGAATTTGGTGATACTAATCTTTTAGCTGAAGATATTAAGCGTAATGGACAAATCGAACCGGTTTTCGTTAGAGAATTAAAAAACAGTAAATTTAAATATGAAGTTATTGCAGGTAGTAGATGACTTCAGGCTTGTTTAAATGCTAATCTACCATTAAAAGCCATTATAACTGATATATCAGACATTAAAGCTGCTATTACACAGATTAAAGAAAATGAGAATTTAGCTATTTCTGATTATTCTAAAGGAATTTCATATGCAAAATTACAAAAAGAACTTAATTTGTCTCAAACAAAATTAGCTGAATTAATAGGATGTTCTAGACATAAAATGATTAGTTATCTTTATTTTGCCAAAATTGATAAATCAATTTGGGATGCTGTTAGTAATATGTCTAAGGTTTCTGCTAAATCTGCTGAGGCGATTTATCTTATTGCTAAAAAATCTGATAAGCATAAAGAAGCTTTAATTGATATTGCTGAAGAAATTAGAAAAGGTGCTGGATATAATCGTATTGAAAAATTAGTTAACGATATAATTTTAGGCAAAAAACAAAATTACGATGATGAAACAATTCAATCTTTTGATGGCACTGTATTTGCTAGTTGGAAAAATGATAAATTACAATTCTCAAAAAACGCCAATATTGATAAAAAAGAACTTTCTAAATATTTATTAGATTTTTTTGTAAAAACGATCCCCCTAAAGTTATGTAATATTTGATTATATAAGATTTAAATAATGGAATTTACAAAACCAAAGGCTCAATACCGCCACCTAAACATATGTTAAATGCAGCAACCAAAGTTATGAAAGATTTGGGTTATGGTAACGGCTATATTTATGATCATGATGCACCAAACCAATTTTCGGGTCAAAATTATTTACCTGAAGATTTAGAGAGGTCAATTTATTATAATCCTCTTGAAAAAGGTTTTGAACGAGAGATGAAAAAGAGGATGTCTTATTGGGAAAATTTAAAGGCAAAAAAATAGACATTATGACAAATTCACTAAAATATAAGGCCAAATATAGCTCAGCTCTTCCAGTTATCCAGAGCCATCTTTGGAAAAGGTATTATTTTGAGTCAAAGGACCGCTATTATATCGTAATTCTCCAGCAAGATTTGTTCCATGAATGGAGCATTATCAAATGCTATGGTGGGAAAGATAATAAATTGGGTAACTTGATTATTCAATCTTGTGATTCTTATGATGAGGCCATAAATGAAATAGAAGAAATTAAAAAAACAAGGAAAGCTCATAAATATGTGCTAAAGTATAGAAAATAATTAATTTTAAGCTAATATGATGGTGAGCAATAATAATTAACTCTACAAAAACAATTTATAAAAAAGTAATATGAAAATAACGGGAACAGTAAAATGGTATAATTCTACCAAAGGATATGGATTTATAGCTCCAGATAATGGATCAAAAGATATATTCATACACAGATCAGCAGTAGAAGAAGCTGGGCTTGAAGGTTTGAATGATAATCAAAAGATTAAATTTGAGATTATTTCAAGTAAAGGCAAGGAATCAGCAGAGAATATTGAATTAATTTAATTATAAATAACTTAAAAGGAGACCAAAAATGAATAAAGCAGAATTTATAGAAAAATTATCAAAAGAGCTTGATACAACAAAGGCTGCGGCAAGTAAGAGCTTTGATGCTGTTATTAAATGTATAGCACAAGCAATGAAAGATAATGATGAATTAAGATTCACAGGATTTGGAAGTTTTAAAGCAAAAAATAAAGAAGCAACAGAAGTAAAAACACCAAAAGGCACAATGGCTAAAGTCCCTGCACAAAGAAGAATAAGTTTTTCAGTGGGCTCTGATTTTAAAGCAACTGTAAATAATAAGTAATTTGAGTATGAAAGAAGCTTTAATGCATTATTTACATATTGTACCATTGTTTATAATAATGGTCTTATCGATTGCCAATCAGGTATTTAAAACTAAGAAATTCTACAGTTATTTGAGGAAAACCCATATTGGCATACAGCTATTATTAATTTCAGCAGGAATGATGAGTGGTACAATAATACATACTCATGAAGGAATATTGGGATGCAATGTTTGCCTTATTTATTCAGCTATTTTAGCATGGATTTCTTTTAAGATACTTTTTAGGAGCGTTATTAGCAGTAAATGGCAAGCAAATTAATAAGTACTACGGTAACTTCAGATAATAATCAAGAAAGACCGGCTGACAAAATGGATGGTAAATTTGTTAAGAAAAGTTACCCAAGGCCTTGGGAAGTAGAGCTAACAGATGAAGAAATAGAAGTATTAAAAAAAAGCCTAAAGGAGGACGAAAAGAGATGCGAAGCAAAAGCAAAAAGATTGGCTGAGAATAAGTCACTTTCAGAGTTTTTTAATAAAAATAATAGGAAAGAATAAAAATGGGAAGAAATAAATGGCATCTACTGTCTCCCGAGAATTACAACAAGGTGTTTGATGTATTATCTCAAAGATATCCAAAGTTTTTTATGAGAGGAAAGGTTTTTATATTTAAAAAAGGAATACATAGAGATATTTTTAATGATGAAGAATTAAAATTCAGCAAAACAATAATCAGAAAGTTTCTAAGATTATATGCTGAACAAAAGGAATATATAAAATTGCATATTGAAAGTGCAGCAAGGTATGATTTAGAAGGTAATGAAGCTGGAATTGTTACAAAAGAAGATGTTGAATCACTTGCAAAAACACAAGAAGAGATAAAAACCCAAATTGCACTTAAAAAAAGTAAGAAGCTAGAACAAAAGAAACATTACAAACCCCATAAGGAAAGTAAACCTAACAATCAGGATAATAAGTTAGAATTGGTAGATGTAAATGCAGTAAATGTCAATGGCGATAAAGCAAAGCTAGGAATAAATTTTAAAGTAGAAAATAAAAATGAGTAACCTCAAAAGTCCTTCGATGAGAGTTGGTGTAAATAAAGGCAAAACATACTATTGGTGTGGGTGTAGCATGAGTCAAAAACAACCTTTTTGTGATGGATCGCATAAGGAAGATAAGCAAGGAAGGAAGCCAATTACATATACAGCTTTAGCTGATAAATTCATATCATTTTGTACCTGTAAAGAAACACAGTTACCACCTATTTGCGATGGGAGCCATCGTAATATCAGAGCAGAGGAAAGTGATAATAGTGATGATAATAAGATTAATAGTAATATACTAAAATTAAAGGTGATTATTGATTAATGAATCAAGGCAAAGGTATTAAAAACCAAAGTGAATTGACACCTATGCAAGTAACAGATAAAAATCTTGATTTTAAAAATATATAGCTTTAGCGTAATCAAAGTAGATTGGCAATAGAAATAAAAAGTGGGAAGGAATGCTTTAGGATGGTTAATTTATGGATGGACTGAAGGTGTTAAGAGAGATGTATATTCGACGTATAGAGAGGCTGGAAAGGTTATTTACAAGCAAGAAGAGTTAAAAAATATGTTGGAAAGAATAAAAAGAGAGAAAAAAGTTTCAAAGGATAATGAGGGGATGAGTATTAAAAAGAACAATAAGAAATAAGTTGATTTAAATTTATTAAGATTTTTTTTTAGTTAAAAAAAGAGTTTGATTTAGACTGGATTAAATTTTAGGGTAAAAATTTATATGGAATAATTAATGCCAGGTATAGAATTTCTAGAGTGCAGTACGGTATCTGATCATTTGTATTCGATAAGTAATAGTGATCTAAATACAGAAGGAGTTGCAGAAAAGGTAATAGATGGAAGGTGTATAGGTGAATTGGAGATCTATAACGATGTTCACAAAGAAATTATACTACATTTTACACAAGATAATGTAGTAATTAGAGGCAAGTTAGGACTGGAGAATATAGGAAAAGTCACATTAGATTTTAAGGGTAATTATAAGTTTCAAGTAACAAGTACAGAAAAAATAGATGAATTGGTTATAAGGCCAAATAGTATAGCGGATAAATTAGGATGGATTAAGGATGTAACGTTAGAAAAGTTGTTGATTACAAAAGGGAAAGTGCGATTAGAACGGAAGAATGTAATAGGAAGGCTAGATGTGGAAGAGGTGTTGTTAAATCTAGCTGAAAATTCAGAATTAATAAGTCATGAAGTAATGATTAAAAGCGTCAGTTATGATGCTCATTTAAAAGGCAAGATAATAGTCCAGAATTATCTTAACTACAACGGTAAATGTATTACTTTGGATAAAGGTAGTTCAATTATAAGTAAATCAGGGGATATAGATATAAGTCTATTAGATTGTAATGTAAATAGTAATGGACATATATGGTCAGGGAAGGATTTTAAATTAGAAATAGAGAAGGGCTATTTAATAAATAAAAGAGTAATAGGCGTTGAAGGCATAGGAAGTATTTTACTAAAAGGTAATGGAGAGAAGTTAGTAAATAGTGGTAAGATACAAGGTGGAGTAGATTTTAGTATCAAGCTTGAGCTAAATGGTAAGATTGATAATGAAAAGGATGGGGTGATAAATGGTAAGGATAATATTAAGATAACAGCAAATTCCATTACTAACCAGGCAGGCGCAAAGATAAGTAGTGTAAATGGCCTTCAAATAGAGAGTTCAAAGTTAATAAATAGTGGAGCTATATATTACAAAGAGGGAGAACTAAATATTAAGGATGCGTTAGTTAACAATGGAGTAATAGTAGGAGAGGCTTCAAGTAATATAAGAACGGGAATTAATGGCAAAATAGAGAATGAAAAGAATGGAGTGATTAGTGGTAAGGATAATATTAAGATAACAGCAAACTCCATTACTAACCAGGCAGGCGCAAAGATAAGTAGTGTAAATGGCCTTCAAATAGAGAGTTCAAAGTTAATAAATAGTGGAGCTATATATTATCAAAGAGGGGTACTTAACATTAAAGATGTATTGATAAATCATGCCATAATAGTAGGAGAAGCTTCAAGCAATATAAGAATGGGAGTAAATGGAGAGATCCATAATAATGAGAATGCACGGATTAAGTTAGGTGGGAAAGTATATATTGGAAACAGCCAAGTTGGAAACATAAGTTTACTAAGAAACTATGCAGCAAGTATAATAATAACTGGGGAGGAGTTAACACTAAATGTCAATAAGATAGAAAATATTGTAAGAGAAGAGGGGTTTAATGAAAAGCTTTATGTATGTAGATTAGTTTCTTATGCAAAAGAATATGATACTGGGTATTATTTACTTATTAATCCACAAATACAATCAATTAGCCATGTTAAGGCCTCAATATTTCGTATTGAATCTAGTAACATAAAGTTGAAAAATGAGATTTTATTCAATCAGGGTAGTTTATTTTATGTAAATAGCATTTTAGATAAAGTTTCTAAGTTAAAAGTAGAAAATATTGCCAGAAGTCTAATGGTTAAAGAACATTGGCATTCCTATAATATATGGGGGGTATTAGCGGGAGCTAGTATAAAAGTTAATACTGTGCTTTTTTTAAGAGGAGTAGAGAGTGCAGGGAAAATAGAGAATTTTGTTTTAGAATTCGAGTGCGTAGATGAAAAAAGATTTCGTTCCAATAGTATTGATGAATTGTCATCGAGGACATATTATGAGAGTGCTGATATCTATATAACTAAGGAAGGAAATGATGGAATAAAGTATATGTGGGAGGGAGATGAAGCATGTAAATATGGGACAGAGCTTTCTGGATGTAATACAGGAAAAAAACATAGCTTTACATATAAATCTTACCCATCAACTGTAGTATTTACAGATGTTGAAGGAGCTAGATTGGTTGGGCTTGCAAATTATGCAGTGGCAAAAAGTAATTTACCGAAGTTATTAGATCAATTTAACGATAATAACAATGCATTAGTGCCTTATGATTTTAAATCACAGGAGATCGAAGGTTTTAAACTGGCAGCAGTGGATATGATGAACAATCTTAGAAAAGAGGGATATGAGATAAGATTAGATAATGCGTTTAATTTTGGAAATAAAGGTAATTTAGAAGCAAGTTTTTTAAGATCTTTTTTTGAGCAATATAATCCTGGAATTTATAAAGTAAACACGCCAAGTCAATTGGCAATAGGCAGTAGTTATTGCACAGATAGCTGTGCAAATAACGAAGGAATAGAATTAATTACAAGTAGTGGATTAATAGCTAATTATGTATTTGAAAGTATATTTGAGCTTCCAGGAGTGAGTAAAAAAGGGACAGCATATTTGTTGAAAGAGTTGGGATATAGCACAGATACTATAATAAAAATATTAGCAGATCCGGATTACGAACATGAGGTATTAAAAAGAGCAATCTTTGATAAGTTAGGTAAAGCATATATATGGAATCATAAAAAGAATGATGATGAAGAATTTGATCAATTACTTAGAAATGCAGTTGAAGCTAAAAAGGATTTAGGGTTAATACCAGGAATAGAACTAACTCGGTGGCAGCAAAGTGAATTAGTAAATGCAATACTGTGGCCAGTAAAAGAAAATATAAATGGAATTATGGTATGGTCACTCAGGCTATATGTTACAGAAGAAATACTTAAGGATGGCTATAGTAGTGCAACAATAGCACTTAAGGATACAAAGTTAATGATTGATGAAGATGTGTTTAATGGAGGGTTGATAGATTCCATTGACAATACATTCATAGAGGCAAGAAATATTTATCAACTTAATCAAATAAGAGGAGAAGGAAGTTTAAGTATAGAAGCTAGAGGTAGCTTTATTATGGAGATGCTAGTAAAAGTAGTCGAACAATATACTAGTAATTCATATATGGTGAATTATATTCCATTGAATAAACCAGAAATAGATTTAACTGGGAGCTTTAAAGTAAATTCTAAAGGAAGTATAGGTATTAAGGGAGGAGAGATAAAAGCTGATAACATAGCGATAGAGTCTGAAGATAAGGTAATAGTCATTCCAGCTGCAATATATAATAAGTTATATTATTCATGGGATGATGGCTATAGTAGAACTGAGAGTTTAGAATATGAACTTGCTAAAATTATGGCAAGAGGAGATATAAAAATAGTAAGTAATAATGGTAATTATTTATATTCACCGGTTATTAAAGCTGGAGGAGAATTTGAATTAGAAGCTAAGTTAGGAAAAAATGTAATAGAAGCGGTTGCAAATAAATATATCAGAGAAAGATATTCTGATGATAGTTGGTTCGTATTTAGTAGCGAGAGCTATTCTTATAGTAGCATCACGAACGTTATAAGGCCTATAATAAACGCAGCTAAGAAAGTATTATTTGGATCATTAGAAGATACAGCAATAAGAGCTGCACTTATAACAACAAGCTCAATGGAGATTAAAACAGGATCAGGTGATGTTGTTGGATTGATAAGTTTATTACCTGGAAAAGATATAGCAATAAAAGAAGAAAGGGAAGAAAGTGACTATGTAATAAGAAGTAAGGAATATGTTGGAAAAGCAGTTACAGAGAGAATTATACCCACAATAATTCAGATAAATAATAACTGTAACGAGCTAGAAGATAAAGAAGGGAGAGTAAAAGCATTAGATGGAACATGCGCAACATTTATAGGATATGGAAGTGGAGGATGGTTGCAACTTGCAAGTAGTGTTGAAGCTGAAAGAATAGAAATAAAAGCACCTAAGGGGATAAAGCTTGTAGCAGCTCCAAATTTAGATTTTAGTTATGCAGCAGTAGATAAAAAAGGAATAGGATTTACATTTACTTCAAATTCAAGAGAGCAAAGTGTTGGGCTTGGAATTAAGATAAGTAAAAGTAGGGAAACCATATCGGAAGAAATACAAGGAATCTCAAGTTTAATAGGGCATTTTATAACACTCGATACAGATGAAACTATCTATACAGAAGGAGCATATATAAAGGCTGAGAAGAAATTAATAACAAGGTCAAAATTAGAAATACATGATGTGGTATATGATACTAAAACCCATAGCCAAAGGAAAGTAGAAGGGTTTTTGGGATTAAAATTAGGAATACAAAATAGCATTGCAGGACTCATAGAAAGTGGTAAAAGTATAGATAAAGGCTTAAGGCAAGGAGGGAAGGAAGGAGTAATTAACACAGCATTTGCGGCATGGGATGCATATAATACACTGATGGGACTTGCAGCAGGAGGTGGATTATTCCAAGGAGGAGTATGGATAAGCGCAAGTTACCAAGAAAGTAGCAGTGAATTAGACAGCAGAATAGTGAGATTTACTAAAATAGAAGTGGGACACGAAGAGGACGGGAAGTTAAAAGAAGGTACATATGAAAGTACAAGTGAAGAGCTGAGATTAAAATCAACACAGATACAGGCATATGATGCATACTTTAATACAAATAAATTAACAATTAATACAGCAAATAACGAATTTCACAGTAAATCACAAGGTGGTGGGATAAATATACAAGTTGGAACGAGTGGAACTATTGGTTCAAGTGTAAGTGGCAATACAGGAAAGCTAAGTAATGATGAGATTGTGCCAATCAATGCCCAGATACATGTAACAAATAGATTAGTGTTAAAGGTCAATGGGCATGCAGATATAAGGGGAGCATCAATTACAGCAACATCACTTGAGGCAAGCTTTAAGAGTTTGATACTAGAATCCGTAAAAGAGCTAGAAGAAAGCAGTGGGAAAAGTTTTGGATTATCAATAGGATGGGGTAAAAAGGTATCACATTCATTAGGTGGATCATTTGAGCTAAGTAATGGCAAGAGAAATGTAGTAGGAAAACTAACAGAGCTTATTGGGTATAAGGATGCAACTGTGATAGTGGCACATGCGCTTGAGTTAAACGGAGCAATGATAACAAATGCTCAAATTGGTGATGATGGTAAGTATACAGACCTAGGTAATTTAGTACTTACAGTCGGTGAGTTATTTGTCAAACATGTATATGACAGTGATGAGGGATATACGCTTGGAGCAAGTATAGATTATATTACTGGTAATAAGGGAAGTGATGGCAAGATAAGTAAGTACGAAGTGGTGTTTGGAGGAAGGAATGGAGATGGCTATACATTTGCAACAATTGGTAAGGGAGAAGTTAGGTGCACAGAGAGTGGTATTGGTAAAGTATGTGAGATAGAAAAAGCAAATAGAGATGTAAGTAAAACAAGTAGCTTTGATTATGACTATAAAATAGAAACAATAAGAGCAAAGTTTAGCGTACTTGATGAGGAGACAAAGAAAAAGGCAATAGAAAACCTAAAATCTGGAAAGTTCTTTGAGAACATTGCAACAAGCTTTATGAGTGCTATTGGTGAGGTTGAGAAGGTTATAAATGACTTATTACCAAAGGAAAAGATAAAAGAGATAGATGAGGAATTTAAGAAAAAAGAAGTTAATAAAGAGCATGAAGATAAAAAATCCAGCAAAGAAATAAAGGGCAAGAAAAACACTGCTAAGAAAAGTGACAATATACAAGATGGTGGAAAGCAGGATAACAGACAAGATGATCCAAGCCAAGGAGATAATGGCAAACTAAATGAGGAAAAAGCAAGTACTGATAATAAGAAATTAAATCCAGTACAAGCGATGGAGAAAAGAATAGATAGTTTAGATATAAGTTCAAATGAGAAGACAGAGGCAAAATATTTATTAAGAAAAAGTTTAGAAGAAATAAATATGATGTCAGAAGCGGAGCAAAATAAACTGGCAGAAGAGATAAAGAATCGGGATAAATTTAGTATATTAGATATATTTATACCAAAAGCAGAGGCAGTAGTGCCTGCAGCTATAGGCGCATGTTTAATCAATCCATGGTGTGCAGCATTATTGTTAGGTGGAGCAGCGGTAATAAGCAGTAAATTACAGGATGCGATAAAAAATAAGCCAAGCTACCAAGTGGGTATTAATTTGTTTGAAAAGGATGATATTGGCAAGCAGAAGACAGCTCATTTAAAACAAGGAAGTGCTGCAGCTACTGGCACACCAGACCCTGATGACTTTGATTTTGATCCTGATGAGGATGATGGTCTAAAGCAATATGAGAAATTTAAAAAACAAGATGGTTCAGGTAGATATGAATGTAAAAAACCTGAAAGCCCTGTTTGGAAAAAGACAGAAAACTTTAAAGATCAATTCAGAACAAATGGGCTAAAAGGAAAAGAAAAAGAATATTATAGATGGGATAAATTTCATAAAGATATTGAAGTTTATGATAATAAGGGTAGGTATATTGGTTCTCGCGACCCTGTTACCGGTAAACAATATAGAACGGGAGATATGCAGATAAATAAAATATTAAAAAATATATTAAAATGAAAGAATATTGTTGTGAAAAAATGGCAAAGGAAGCCAAATTAATTAAGGATAAAATTTTACGCGACCACACAGTAGTATATGATTATATATGGAGAGAATATAGTGTATATTTTTGTGAAGAAAAAGAAAAAAGAGATAGAGTGATGTTAAGTGATATCTATTATTGTCCGTGGTGTGGAGCTAAGCTACCAAAACAATTATCAGATGAATGGTTTGATATACTTGAAAAAGAATATGGAATAGTGGATCCAAGCGATAAAGAAAGAGAAAAGGTACCACCAGAATTCAAAACAGATGAATGGTGGAAGAAGCGAGGGTTGTGATAAATAATGCATAGAGAATCCTGCCAAGAAAATATCGTAAAACATGTATATGACAGTGATGAGGGATATACGCTTGGAACAAGTATAGATTATATTACTGGTAATAAGGGAAGTGATGGCAAGATAAGGTTAGCTGAAGATAATTACATTCTGAGTAGGAGCGATGAAGCGAAGTATAGTAACACATATATGAGTGAAGAGAGACGCACTCAGGATTTAATTAGTAAAAGCTATAAGTACGGAGTGGTGTTTGGAGGAAGGGATGGAGATGGCTATACATTTGCAACAATTGGTAAGGGAGAAGTTAGGTGCACAGAGAGTGGTATTGGTAAAGTATGTGAGATAGAAAAAGCAAATAGAGATGTAAGTAAAACAAGTAGCTTTGATTATGACTATAAAATAGAAACAATAAGAGCAAAGTTTAGCGTACTTGATGAGGAGACAAAGAAAAAGGCAATAGAAAACCTAAAATCTGGAAAGTTCTTTGAGAACATTGCAACAAGCTTTATGAGTGCTATTGGTGAGGTTGAGAAGGTTATAAATGACTTATTACCAAAGGAAAAGATAAAAGAGATAGATGAGGAATTTAAGAAAAAAGAAGTTAATAAAGAGCATGAAGATAAAAAATCCAGCAAAGAAATAAAGGGCAAGAAAAACACTGCTAAGAAAAGTGACAATATACAAGATGGTGGAAAGCAGGATAACAGACAAGATGATCCAAGCCAAGGAGATAATGGCAAACTAAATGAGGAAAAAGCAAGTACTGATAATAAGAAATTAAATCCAGTACAAGCGATGGAGAAAAGAATAGATAGTTTAGATATAAGTTCAAATGAGAAGACAGAGGCAAAATATTTATTAAGAAAAAGTTTAGAAGAAATAAATATGATGTCAGAAGCAGGGCAAAATAAACTGGCAGAAGAGATAAAGAATCAGGATAAATTTAGTATATTAGATATATTTATACCAAAAGCAGAGGCAGTAGTGCCTGCAGCTATAGGCGCATGTTTAATCAATCCATGGTGTGCAGCATTATTGTTAGGTGGAGCAGCGGTAATAAGCAGTAAATTACAGGATGCGATAAAAAATAAGCCAAGTTATCAAGTGGGTATTAATTTGTTTGAAAAGAGTATAGGTAGTCAATTTGATTTAAAGAAACCTATAACGCAAGTGGGCTTAGGACAAAAAATGTTGATAGCATCGAATAGTCAGGCTGTTATAATTGATGATGCTAATTATCAGCAATTAAAGCAAAATAATCAGATAATTAAAGAGAAGGGAATAGAATACATTGTCAATCCATCAATTATGGTTGATGAAACTGGGAAAGAACATGTGATTAGCACTCCTATTCCAGAAAAGATACCTCCTATACCAGGCACTCCAATTAACAATAACAATAAACCAACTATAGAGACATATCCAGAGGCAGATAAGCAAGAGCCGTTACCAGGATTTACTCCTGTTGCACCAGAAGCCACTATAGAAGTGTTCCCAATAAATGATATTGATCAAGTTATTATTTATAAATATGAAATTGATGGAAAAAAATTTCAAGATCATCACATCATTAGTGATAAAAATGAGGCAACAAAAGAAGTAATGAAGTTATTTGAGAAAGCAGGCATAAATCCACAATCAAGAGATAATAAAATATTTTTACCAACAGAACCCGAGCATCATGCGACCAGATCAATTCATAAAGGTAGGCATTGGGATGATGTGAGTGGGGAATTGGCTAGAAAAATGGATACGTATTTAAAGAGCGGACAAGAAGAGAATTGGAATCAAGCTCAATATAAACAAACACTTGAATCCATATTAAAAGAAGAAAGATCAAATCTAAAATCTGGCAACAGAGCATTAAACAAAAATATGAGGGAGTGGTCAGATGACAAAGGTAGAAAATAGAGCATGGTTTTTATCTAAAGATGGTAGAGCGCCATTATATTTTCATGTAATGTACGATGAAGATAAAAGCGGTGTTAATAGACTGGATTTTACCAAAGGTCAATATATAAATTTAGGTGAGAAAAAATGTGTTTATTTTTATGTTGAACATGAAGGTAAATATGCTGATAAGCACAGAAAGTATGCAAATAGAGATTATGTGATGAAATGGGATTTTTTACCACAAAGTGTATCACCAATAGCAAATAAAAAAGCTCTAAAATTATTGGAAAAGGAAGCACCAGGAGAATTTCAAGCTATTCCTGTTAAAATATTGCTGCCTGATGGTAGTTATATAGAGGAGTATACTTTGATTAACCCTTTAAATGAATTGCCCATATTTCTTCCTGAAAAATCTGTAATTTCTAAAAATCAACTACCTTTCAAGACTTCTCACGTTAATTATAAAACTCATTTTTATAATAAATACGGATTGAATAATAAAAATATAGCTGTGGATAAATTGCAATTTTTTGGCTCAGAAAAGCTAAGGCTGGTGATAAAAAAAGAAAAGCTAGTAGGATTGCAGTTTAAAAATACATATGGAACTAGTCATTTCTTTTTAGATGAAACTTCAATTAACCATAGTGATGAACATAAAAATATCCATCGTACAAAAAACCCTAATGAAAATGAGAAGGATAATCATGAAGAAACGAGTCCTGAGAAGTAGATAAAAAAGCATACAGGAACCAATTGATTGATGAACAGATAATATAAAAAACGATGGTTTTCAAGAGTTGCCCTACCCTCTTTTGCACACTCACTGCAAACCCCGTAATATCATGAATAAACTCATCTCTAAATCAAAGTGCTATAATTAAGTGGTCAAGATGGGTTTTGAGATTTTAATATTTTCGCTTGACACACGTACGTACTACGCATATTGTATACAAGTACAACATGCAATACAAATGGCAATACAAATGATATGTCAAAATTAACAATTACTAATTTTAGAGGCAACATATACAATATAATTGACGGAGTAATAGACACGGGAATTCCCATAACAATTGAGCGCAAAGGACATAAAGTTAAAATAATACTTGATGACGAAATACGCAGCAAATTTGATAATTTGGAAAAACACGGCAGTATAACCTGTGATCCTGATTTATTAATTTCTGAAAAATGCTACCAGTGGTCAGAAGAAAGCGAAAAATGACATATCATCTGGATACACATATAATTTTGTGGCTATACGATAAGCTTGAGAAAAAATTCAGCCCGAAAATTAAAAATTTGATTAACAAAAATGATCTGGCTATATCTCCAATAGTAAGATTAGAATTACAATATTTAAAAGAAATAAAGAGAGTTAATGAAGAGCCAGATATAATAATAGGTTATTTGGCTGAAAAAGTTGGATTGGTTGTTGAAGAAGTTACTTTTGATACTGTTATAAAATTAGCAATGAAGCTTAATTGGACAAGAGATCCCTTTGATAGAATCATTGTGGCAACATCACAAATGAGAAATTGCTATTTAATTACAGCAGACCAAACTATTTTGAATAATTATGAAAAAGCTACATGGTGAATATGGGGTGTAATTATAAAAAACAAACGGCCGTTTAATAGAGAGGGTGTAATATACTTTGTGTAATTTCTATTTCTTGATTATCCACTTTAATATATGTCATGACTTCACCATGGGAACAAATCTTACAGCCAATAACCTCTCTTCAGTAAACTTACCATTTTCATGCTTTATAATTTTTAATAATTCTTGTTGATATAAACCATCTCCTACAGGAATTATTAGTCTCCCATTAACTTTTAATAGTTTTTTCAAATGTTCTGGTACAGTAGGTGGCGCAGCTGTAACTATTATTGCATCAAAAGAACTATCCTTATATTTTGTTAAATATCCACTACCTACCTGAATTTCTATATTATTTTTATCGGTATAATATCCAAGTTTTTTTAAAATTTTTTTAGCTGATTCAACTAACTCGGGAATTATTTCTATACTAAATACTTTATCACATAATAAACTCAATATTGCTGTTTGATAACCTGAGCCTGTACCTATTTCTAGCACTTTACTTTCTTTTGTTAAATTAGCTGTCTGTACCATATACGCAACAATCTCTGGTGAAGAAATAGTTTGTCCATAACCTATTGATAAAGGTCTGTTCTCATATGCGTGCATTTTTAAATTTTGCGGAATAAATTCTTCTCTTGGAACTTTAGATATAGCTTCAAGTACTTTTGGACTTTCAACCCCACCTTTTTTTAACTGATCTACCAGCTCTTTTTTTTGCTGATGAATATCTAATTCTTGTGTATGTGAATAATAATTGTCCATTACTCTACTCCCCCTGCAATTAAGTAAACTGTATCAAAAGTTAGGAAGGAAATTAATTCCTTCCTTTGCCATATAAAAGGTTAATCTGCAATTACTTTTATTTTTTTTACTTCTTGTTTTGACTCTTCAGTTTTAGGAATAATTACTTTTAATACCCCATTTTTAAAATGAGCTTCTACCTTATCTTTAAGAACATTATCTGGTAATTGTATAGTTTTTCTAAAACTACCGTAACTTCGCTCTATTCTATGTACTTTAGCATCCTTGGTTTCTTTTTCATGTTCTTTTTTGCCAATTATCTTTAAGATTCCATTATCTAAAGATACTTCTACATCTTTTTCTTCTACTCCAGGCATGTCCATAGAAATCTTGTATTCATCTTTAGTTTCAATAATATCTGATCTAGGAGTAAAAAAACTACCAACATCTTCACTACTCGGCCAAAACTCGTGATAATTAGTTAAAAAGTCGGAGAATATGTGATCCATTTCCTTTCTCATTTTATGAAAAGGAGTATAAAATCCCAAAGACTTATTTTTTAATACTCCTTCTTCGTCCTTGAGCCAGTTTACTGGTATTAAATCTTGCATTTTCATTTGACACCTCAATATTATTGTTTAAACCATCCCCACATTTGATTCTAAATATCATTTTTATTAAAGGCAAGTTTTTAAAATTATTTGTGCAGTTATTATTAATTGGATTGTATAACTTAAAAAAGTTGTGGTAGCATCAAATTAGAGACAAAAAATAAGTTAGAGGTTATCATGGTATATAATAGCAAACTATACGCGAAAGTTATGGCAAAACTTAAGTTTGAACCAAGCCTAGATGAATCTGATATAACAGTAGCTATTAAAAACAAAAATGGCATAGATAATATTGTTGTATTAGGAGGTAAGGTTGGAACTTATGCTGAAAAACAAATAGCAGAAGAAGCTGTAGAAAAAATTGAAAGCGTCAGAGGAGTAGCTAATGAAATAGAAGTAGACTTATCTTCTATAAATGAAAAAAATGATGTAGATATTGCTCAAGCTGCTCTTAATTCTTTAAGATGGACTGTACTTATACCTCATGAAAAAATTAAGGTAGCTGTAGAAAAAGGCTGCATTACTCTGGTAGGAGAGGTTGAACATTATTATCAGAAAAATAGAGCTTATGATGCTGTTAAAAATTTACCTGGTGTGACATATGTAATTAATGAAATAAATGTTTTAGCTAATATTAGTCCAGTTGATGTGATGGATAATATTAGGGAAGAATTTGAGCGTAATGCTCGCATTGATGCAAATAATATCCAGGTTGAAGTTGAAGGTAGTGAAGTGACTTTAAAAGGCGAGGTAAAAAGCTTAGATGAATATCGAGAAGCTGAAAATGCAGCTTGGGCTGTACCTGGTGTAACTGAAGTAGTAACTTCTCAATTATTTATAAGGTAGGTTTCCGCATGAAGATATTTATTTAATAAATATCTTCATTGTGTATCGACCTGCAATCATAAACACATAGAACTGCATACAATAACATTTTTGAGACCGAATTAATTGCAAATAAGAAATTGGTTGTCCAGAGTTAAATGCAACTATAAATTTTCCATATTTTTATCTTTCGATGAAAGTCATCGATAAAAAAGGTGTTATTATTTGATTAAAATGATCATTTAAATAATCTAAAAAATACGATAAAAATTATTGCATAAAACATATAAATTCCTATAAATTAATAGATGATTTTATATTTTCTTCGAAAGCTATAATCTTTGGGGGTTTAGATGTTATTAAAATGCAAAACTATTGCTTATTTAAGACTTTCTACCATAGATTAGGATTTAGATAAAAATAAGTCAGCAATTTTACTTTTAGCAAACAATAAAGAACTAGGGCAAGTTAAATTTATAGTCGCATTTAACTCTGGAAAATCAATTTCTTATTTGCAATTAATTCTGGATAACAAAATTATAGACGCATTTATTTCTGGACAAAAAATTGCTACGATTGCAGAATTTTGTTTTTATTAAAGCTGGACGTTACAGATAGAGCTTGTCTAGCTCTCGCTTCTCATCTTAACCTTCCTGTCTATACTGCTGATACAACTTGGAGTCAACTTGATACTGATTTAGCAATAACTCAAATTAGATAATCATTCATGCTTACCAAATCTTTACCGAATAATTCAGACCTCACCTCAATTAAAAATGATAACAACAACACCTTACTTTATTACGCTAATATTTATTTTAATATAATCGTTTCTGGCTCTTCTAAAGCAACTGAAATAGCTAGAAAAAATGACTTATCTAAGTTCATTTCTTTTTTTATTGAATATACTGGTAAAGATTTCATTGATAACTGGACTCCTTCCGTCACAAAGCATTTTTTAATCTTCCTTCAGGAAAAAAATTTTAAACCTGCTACCATTAATAGAGCCTTAGATTCCTTACGACATTTTTCTAAGTGGTTACTTAAATACAGGCCTCTACTTGCTGGCTCTCCATTCGAAAGTGTTAGAAATATTACTCAGGACTCTCCTCTTTGGAATGGTTTATCTAGTAAACAAGTAATGCGCCTAAAGATGGCTTGTGAGCAACGTTTGAACTCCTGCATAAGAAAAAATCAAGACCCTTTACTAGAAATAACTATATTTTCTGTTCTTCTTGCCACTGGCCTTAGAGAAGCTGAGTTAGTCTCTCTCAACCTTTCTCATTACCACTCTAGAGGGTTCCATCATGTTAAACGCAAAGGTAATATTTTTACTAAAAAGGTACCTATTCCTGATGAGCCTAAAAAATATCTAGATCAGTATATTTTATCTCAAGGTATTACACAACCTAGTCAGGCTATTTTCTCTAAAAATGGAGTTAGACTTTCTACTAGAGCTATTCGCTACATTTGCCAAAGGATATCCGCTCATGCATCTTTAACACTTCCTGATGAAGAAAAGTTTCATCTTTCTCCTCATATGCTAAGGCATACCTTTTTAAAAAGAATTACAGATAAACATGGCATCCATATTGCTCAAAAAATGTCTGGTAATGCCTCAATCTCCCAAATATTTCGTTATACCAAACCTTCTCAAGATGAAATCGATAACATCGCTCATAATCTTAATCTTTGATTTTCTCTTAACTTTCACTCCATGTTTGGGGGTTCACTTTAAATTATTTTCTTCATAGCGCCCTCCCCTATTTTTAAATTCCAGATAATTTTAATTTATAAAATTTAATACTCAAGATCATTGGACGATAAGATTTTATTTGTAGTGATAATTTTCAAAGTAAAATTTATTTTAAAATATAAGTGATTATTAAAAAATTTCCCTATATCTTTCTTTTATCCTATCTTATAGTATTTCAGCTTACTGTTTCTACAGCTATCCACCAGGCCTAGTTATTTTAAAAACTTTACAATATAATACATCTGTATCTATGTGATAATTAAATACTAAGGTAAAAAATATAAGTATGCCCTCTACATTTCTCTATCTCATTTTTATTCAATTTTAATACTCCATCCTTGTTGATAAAAAATAAAACTTGATTTATTATTCTTTATATATAAAAAGGATATATAATCTAAAAAAGGTAAAAAATATTTTAATGGCTAAAACTTGGACTACTAATACTCTTGCTAAGTTATTTAAGTTAAAAGATGGTAGTAAGGCACCAATTATATATGCGGAAGAAAAAGGAGAAATACCACAGGCTAAAAGAGCCTATCGAGGTAATATTAATGTAAGACAATGGGAAACAAAGCAACTTCCTTTAATAGGTGAAAGATTTTCTTTCTTAAACAAAGCAAAATCTCAACATGTGATTTGTATTTATACTCCAAAAGGTGGGGTCATTAAAACTAGTTTTGCACTTAATATGGCAAGAATGCTTGCGATTAACAATATAAAAATATTGATAATAGGGTTAGATTTTCAACAATCTATTACTAGATATGCTTTACCTACAAAAAAAATAGATTCTCTGGATGAAATAAAAAATAAAAATCCTTATCTTGGCCTTTTTCATTTTTTATATGAAAATGCTTCGTTATCTGAAATTATTATAAAAACCGATTTGCCATCATTAGACATTGTTCCAGAGACACATGATTTAAATTTTATGACCAAAAAAATGCGAGTGGAAAATAGAAGAGAATATATTTTTAAAGAACGTGTTATTACTCATTTAAGTAACTATGATGTTATTATTTTTGATTGTAATCCTGGTTGGAGTGACCTTATTGAAAATGCCTTAGTAGCTTCTACTTCCTTAATAATGCCTATTGCATGTGAAATTGAGTGCTTCGAGGCCTTACAATCTAATTTAAAAGAAATTGAAAATTTCAGCAAAGCAATGAGATTAAATTGGGAGCATCATTTTATGATACCAACGTTACTTGAAAATAATATCATTAGTCAAAATATTTACGCATCATATCTTAATAATTATCAAAAAAATATTTTTTCTTTACCTATACGAAGAAGTGTAATTGGTCAGGAGGCTAGATTATGTAATATCAGCGCAATTGAACATAATCCAACTTCAAATTTAGCAGAAGATTATTATGAATTGATGGGAGAACTTTGGAAATCTTTAAATAATTAGCAAAATGACAAAAAAGAAAAAAATATCATCTTATTTTGAAAAACATAATATTCTGAGTAGAAATAATGATATAAACCTCGAAAATAAAAATGATACTACAACAATAAAAAAATATTCAAAATATCATTTATATGATTCTCCAGACATTAGTGATACTGTAGTTTTGGAAATTAATCCATCTCTTGTTAGTAACTGGAAATTTCATGATCGACCAGAAGAAGAATTAGGAGATATTGAAGCACTAGCTAATGATATTAAAACAATAGGACAACAACAACCCTGTATAGTAAGATTATTGGAGAACAAGCCAGGAATAGAAAAAAAATATGAGATAATCGCAGGTGAAAGAAGGTGGCGCGCCTCAATGCTAGCGAATATTCCACTTAAGGTTATAGTGAAAGAGCTGGACGATTCTACCGCTGCACTAATCCAAATAGCCGAGAATGAAAATAGAAAAAATCTATCTGATTTTGCTAGAGCAAGTAGTTTGGAAAAATTAATAAGTAACAAAATTTTACGACAAATTGACTTAGTATCCAAACTAAATAAAAGTAAACAATATATATCTTCACTTCTTTCGTATAAAAATATACCTATTAATGTATATCAATCTATAGGTAATTTCACTAAAGTATCGGCTTCTTTAGCTGAAAAAATTAAACAACTTTCATTGAAAGGAGAAGCTTATCAAAAAGCAATTATCGAGTTAGGAGATAAAATTAGTCAAGGTAAATTTGGGAAATCAAGTTTAGAGTCTGCTGTATTAAAAAAAATAAATAATGATAAAAAAATGACAAAGAAAATTCATAACCAAAACGGAAAGCATATATTTTCTCTTCTATATTACAAAAAAACTATTACTAGTATTCAATTCACTAAAACTGGCCGTAATCAGTTATCGAATACTATTAATATTGAAGATGATAATAATGAGTTAATTAATACCTTAAAAAATATTTTAAACAATTAGTCCGCCTAGTCGGACTTTGTATACAGTCTTGCCGGACTGTATACAAATTGAATCCTTAAGTTAGTCTACTACAACGCCTATTCTAACTTAAGTGATCTTATTTATCAACTATGAATAAAACACTTATGATAAAAAATTTAAAGTTTCACCACAATTTTAATACACATATACACATTTTTTCTTGCGATTTAGCTAAATATGTAGGAAGAAATGAATCTATTCTACTTAATCAAATTAACTACTGGCTATCTAAGTGCGGTAGAAATATGGCTGGATTACATGGGAAATGGATATATAATTCTTTAAATGAATGGCATAAACAATTCAATTATTGGTCATTATCTACTTTACGAAGAACTATTAAATCCCTAGAAGATTCTGGTATCCTAATCTCTAAAAAGATAAATGCTAACAAATGGAACCATACTAAATGGTATTCTATTAATTTTAATAAAATAAATGAACTTAATCCTAATAATTTTTATAAAAAACCATCTTCTTTAAATAAACCTGATGAAAGCATTTTATTAAATAATCAACAGTCAATTTTTTATTCTAACTTAGACTCTAAAAATACGAATATAGGCTCGACAAATCGATCTGTTCAAAATGAACAAATCATAATAACAAAGAATAACTATACAAATAAATCTTCTTATAAAAAGAATAATGTTGTATTAGAAAATGCTTTAAAGGAAAAAATAGAAGAAAATTGCATAAACTCTAATGAAAAAGAAGTAATAAACAAAATGATGTACATATGGAACAAAATATTTGAGTATTCAATCAGTCCAATCAAAGCTTATAGTAATAAAAAGAACCAAGAAATATTATTAAATCTTTATAAAACAATATTTAGTAGAGATCTAAATAATTGGAGGGAATATGCATGCAAAATAAATAGTAGTCAATTCCTAATGGGAGAAAAGAAAACAAAGAATAACTTTAAGGCAGTTTTTGGCTGGTTAATAAAAGAGGAAACGATAGAAAAGATATTAAATGGAGAATATGGAGTAGGAGATAGAGAGCTAGATATTAATAATGTAACAAAAAATATAGAAGAGAAGAAAGAGGAAGTAGTAAATAAAATGGATAAAAAAATATCAGAATATATAAAACACAAAATAGATGAAACAAAAGAAAGAAGAGAATTTGAGGAATATGTCAAAGTAAACCAAGCAGAAAGAAAAGAAGATGAATATGGCATATTGAAAGCTATAAAGCACATATCATATCACAGCATATTTAGAACAAACGAATATGAAGTACTGAGGGAAAGTCTGTATGAAAGCTACGTAATGAAGAAATATTTGGGATTAACAAAAATGGAGGCGAGAAATAAAATAAGAGAAAAAGCAGGGGAAATAGATCAAATCACTAATCATACAGATAAAATAAACATATTAAGAGAAATAGAAGAAAAAATGGAAACAAAAGAGTATATGATAAATAATTCAGTGGAAAAACAAGAAAAGAGAAATTATAATTCAGAGTTGTTAGAATCAACATTTTGCTCAAAGCCAAAAAAAGAATCTAGGTATTTAAAAGTTTCATCAGGAGAAAGTTCGATAAGAGATTTACTTATATGATCAGCAGAGACAACAGAAGAAACGATAAAAGAAATTTTTTTAACATTAAGAGCAACTTCAGTTAAAGAATGGATAGAATGAAAAGAAAAAGAGTTAAAAGTAGAAAATGCAACTATAGAATCAACTATATAAGGAATGATCTTAGCAGAAATGGATATATCACTTGGCGAAATAAGAAGTTTATTTGAGTAAGCACAAGAAACGGCAGAAGAAGTAAAGGAGGAAATAGTAGAAAATGCAGAATAAGATAAGCCAAAAGGAGCAAAAGATAAAGCAGTAGGTAAAGAGAATATAAATCCAGAAGTAGTAGATAAGGCAATTTCATAAAAGCAGTTATCTAAGAAGCTATCCGTAGTAAATCCTAGATTATTATCAAAATTACTTTTTATTCTTTCTTGTGCGAGATTTCGGTGTAAATCAGAAATAAGTAATTTAGAAGAATATCCAATAGCATTAATTAATGGTGAAGAAAATTTAGATAAAAAAGAAAATCCAGGATTTTGACTAGATAAAGCAAAATATCCTAAAGAAGAAACAATAAAATGAGTGGTAATCCAATAAGAATTCTCCTGTGGAATAAGTTTAAGCAACTGTTCAATTTGAGTAGGGCTTTGATAAGGTAGAATGGGAGAAATAATCTCTTTTAAAAAATATTTATATAAATGTGAATTTTCTAGTAATTCAGAAGATGTAAGGAAAATAATACCTAAATTTTTTTTTAATGGGTCGGTATCAAATATTTCAATATTTTTGTGCAATTTTACCACTTCTTTAGAACCAAGTTCATAAGTTAATCTTTTTTGACCAAATTTCTCAACTGATTCTACGCGTACAAAATTAAATTTTTCTAAAATATTTATAGAAGCTGGATTATCATCTCTTGTAGTAGCTGTAATTAAAGATATATCTTGATTAGTTAAGGGGAAAAGGCAAAATAATAAGCCATATAGAGCCTCTTTTACATAATTATTTCCCCAATATTCTTTATTTATTAGATACCCTAGTAATATTTCCCCTGGATTTTGATTTCTACAAGTTAAAAAAATTGTTCCAATAAAATTTGAGGAATCTTTTTTAAATATACTAAAGTAACTTGGTTCTTTTTGTTCTAAATAATATCCCATTAATTTGTCCACTTGCTCTTTATCCCTTGGTGTACCTTCGCAATATTTTTCCATAACTGCGGGATCTGAATATAATTTATAATATTCTTCAATATCAGAATATTTAAGCGGTTTAAGGTCTATTCTAAAAGATTTAACCACCTTGTTATGAGTATCTACTTTGATTGTTACTTCATGACTTTGTTCAGATGGATTTAGTTTACTAAAAAATTGTGTATCAACTAAAAAAGAATGCTTTTTTGATGGCATTTCAATACTATAAATATTAATTTTTAACGAATATAAAACATAAAAAAGATGTTATAAACAAATATACTGTATTTTTTATAAAATAAATACAAGTATATAAAATGTTAAGTATTGATCAAAAAAGTCATGGGTACTTATTAATTAATAAAAAAATAGTATGTTGGAAAGTCTAACATTAGATCAAAAAATAGTTATAATATTTTTATCAATAACACTTCTTATTGGCGTTTTAGCTTCAAGATCAATTAAAAATTTTAAGGATTATGCCTTATCAAAAAACAGATATAACCTAATAGCCATTACTTTTACTTTAATAGCAACTATGGTTGGTGGAGCAAGTACTAGTGGAACTATAGCTGAGATATATGAACATGGATTATTATATGCTGTTGCGTCAACAGGGTTTATAGTAGGTATAATTTTGTTGGCAAAATTTATAGCTCCTAAATTTGATAATAGATTTGATGGTATGGTTTCATCAAGTGATATGATTCAAAGATATTTTGGTAACAAAGCAGAAAAATTATCTGCTTTTGTAAGTTGTATTCAATGTTTGGGCACAATAGCAGCCCAAATAGTAGTTCTTGGACATCTATCGAATACTTTTTTTGATATTAGCTATGATCAATCAGTAATTATAATGGGTTCTATAATAACTATTTATTCATTAATTGGTGGCATTAAAGCTGTGACAAATACCGATATTTTTCAATTTATAATGATATTTATAGCTTTTCCAATAATAGCAAATATTAGTGTATCAAAGGCAGGGGGAATTTTGGAAATATTTTTAAACTTACCAGAAAAATACACGGTTATATTTGAAAATAATAATTTTAAAAAACATTTATTTTTATTTATATTTTGGGCTACACCATTTTCTCTGATTTATCCTGTTATAATACATAGATTATTAATAGCTAAAAATCCAAGTGATATTGTAAAGATGAGTTATACATATGCACTATTTAAGATTGTACTTCTTTTTGTATTGATTGCCATAGCCTTTTCCGCTTTAGTGTTGTACCCTAATATAAATTCTAAGGCAGTTGTTCCAGTTATTATAAAAAATTTATTACCAATTGGGTTTAGTGGTATAGCTATCTCTGGTATTATTGTAGTTACAATGTCATCTGCTGATTCTTTTTTAAATACAGCTTCGGTTATTTTAACCAAAAATCTTGGAAACTCTACCAAACTTAAGAATGTAAAGTTCAATACACTATTGCTTGGGATTTTCGCAATTATGATAGCAATGCAAGATTATAATATAATAAATGTGTCAGTTATAATGAACACCTTAATATACTTATACGTCAGTATACCATTATTTTTTGTAATATATAAAATTAAAATTAATAATAATACTTATTGGTTATCTATACTCATAGGTGCTGTAGCTTTTGCAATATCTGGTTATTATTATAAATTAGGGTATGAGGCATGTTTTATAGCTGAGATTTCATGCTTAATTACTTATGGCGTATATTTTGTATTAGGAGTGAAGGATATTTCATATTTCTCTAAGTTTAAACAAATTTTTACTTGGATAATTAGTATAAATATCCCTTATATATGTAAAAAGGTTTTGTATAAAGTAAGAAAAATAATACTTCAATTATTAGATGAAGCATATGAGGTAACGCAAAAACAATATTTACAATTTAGTATTTTCTTTTGTGTAACGTACACAAGTTCATATTTTATGTGGGTAACCAAGGTTATAGACAAAAATATCATAGTACTAAGAATAATAAGTGGATTATTGACCCTAGGACTTTTAGCAAGGGATAAATTTCAAAGTGTTTTAAGTAAGAGATTTTATGCAATATATTGGTATGTAAGTCTAATAGTATGTCTTCCTTTGTTAGCAACAGTTATTTTTTTCTTAGAAACAAATAGTTTATCAGGAGTTGTAAATATTTCCTTTTCGGTATTTTTATTATCAATATTAGTATCATGGAGAATGTTTTTAGCTTTAGTATTTATTGGAGTAGGATTAGGATATTTGTATACAAATGCATTTTTCATTTATGATAAGGCGCTAAGTGAAATAGAAATTTACATACTGGCCTATTCGTTATTTATATCAATTGCAATAGGGCTAGTTTTTTCAAGAAGCAAGGAGATTAGTATATTAGAACAAATTAATAAAGTGAAATATATGGGGATGCAAATTGCTCATGAAGTAAGAGTCCCATTATCTGATGTATCTATTTCAATTCAAATTATAAGAAAAATATTTAGAAAATTAAAACTACAAAATAAGAATAAAAAAATTATATTTGAAATTAATCAAAAGGATTTTAATATTTTAAGAGATACGATAAATAATTGTCCTGATAAAGTAAAGATAGGGAGTGATATAGTTACTAATTTATTGCTCTCACTAAAAAAAGGGTTATTAATAAGTAAAAGTGATTACTGCTCAGTTAAAGAGTTATTAAAAGAAGTAGCTGGGCAATATAAGTGTTTAATAGATTTTAATGATATAGGTAAGTCAGATATCAATTTTTATGGATCAAAACTATATATGATACATTGTTTCCACAATATTATAAAAAATGCTATAAAATATGCTTTAGTCAATAAAAATAATAAGTTAAAAATATATATAGAAAAGAATATATTAATTTTTGAGGATAAAGGGCCTGGTATTATGAAGAGCGATCTAAAGAAAATTTTTGAGGCATTTAACACCTCAAGTGATTCAGGTAGCGGACTAGGGTTAATTTTTTGTAAAGACGTAATGAAATCTATTAATGGTAATATAGAATGCGAATCTACTACTTTAGTTGGAACTAAAATAAAATTAATATTTCCAAATTTTAATTTATGAAAAAAAATGTAGTTATATTTATAGATAATAATGCATCAACTCTGCAGCTTTTTAAAGATTATTTTTATGATTTAAATACAAAGAAAATATTTTTTACTTCAGCAAAAGAATTTTTCATATGGAAAAATAATAATAAAATTGATTGTAGATTTATTATTATTTCAGATTATAACATGTCAGATATAAATGGATTGGAGTTATTTCAAAAAATAGATTTTCATGTAAATGCTAAAATTCTTTTATCAAACACTACACACTCAAAGGAAATATCTGATGCGTTGAAAAATAGAGATATTGATGAATATTTACAAAAAGATGACACAAACTCCTTTGAAAAATTAGAAAATATAATCAATAAGTATTTGTTAAGTTCATTTATCTAAAGAAAAAAAAGTGCCAATATGTAATCCATAACGAATAACGCCTAAAACAAAGCTCTCACCATGTTCATGAGGAAGATTATCGTATTTTATAGCTTTGTATAATAGGTCCTGTAAAAATTTGATTTTATCGCTATCTACTCGTATTTTTTCAGATTCAACAAGTTTAAGAACTATATTGCTGCAAAGCTTGTATTTGGAGATATCTAATTCAATTTTTCTTTGTAAACATTCTTCCTTAAGTAAATATTCAGGATTTAAATTAAGCGCTAATGCTATTCTTTCTAAAGTAGAAGATTTTATCTGATTGCCTCTTAAAGCATTAGAGATTGTAGATTGAGTTATACCTGAGACGCCAGATAATTCTGATTGAGTTAAATTTTGTTTATCCATTTCATCTTTAATTCGAATAGAGAAAAATGGTAAAATATCAATAGTCATATAAAAAATTATTTAAATAATATTAAAATTGGTACAAATCTGTTGCAAATAAAATAATAATTTGGTAAAAATATATTAAAATTAAATAAAAGCAAAATAAATTTAATTTATAATTAATAGCACAAAATAATTTAATAATGAATTTAGTACTAAGGTAAAAATGATCAAACAAGCAAAAAAATATTTAGTAATAGCAGTTTTAACAACAGGAATGGGAAGTTTAGTAGGCTGTAGTACAGCAAGCAAGATGATAAAGCATGGGAATCTAGAAGTAGAGACGAAAATGAGTGGTGCGCCAAGAGAAGCGCGTAAAGAACAGTCGGTGGAAATCCGATCTATGCAAAGGTTAACCACCAACATAGAACCAACTATTACATTATAGGAGGCGACAAATATAATGAAGCTAGTAGAAGGGACATATCAGGCTGCAATGCAAGTGAAGGTGTTGAGCCCCGGAAAATCGAACATCATAGAGGTCGACGTTTTCACTCAAACGGAAGACAACATGAAGGATGACGATATGGTAAGTCATTACTCACTCTATCGGGGTCTAAGTCCGTGGCATGATATGAAATGGAATTTACGTGAACTTGGGAGATCTTCTGTGTTCTCGAGAGAGTATGTTGGAACAAGTCAAAGCAGGCAAGGACTGACAAATGATACAGAAGAAGTCGGACTGATTGATAGTACTCGGAGCATAGGAAAGCTATCTACATGGGGAAGCAGTCAGCAATATGATAGCTGGTCAAGTGCCAATCAAAGGAACACACGGAGGTTATGAAGATGATGCAGAATAAACTTGAACAGATAGCCAATAAGGCAAAGCAAGATAAAAAGTTAAAATTCACTTCACTGATACACCATATCAATGAGGAAAATCTTGCTTTGTGTTATCGAGAACTCAAGCGTAATAAAGCTTGTGGGATCGATGGACAAACAGTAGAGGCATATGGTGATAATCTAGAAGATAATCTTAAACAGCTTGTTGTTTTACTCAAGACAAAGAAATATCTTCCTAAGCCAGTTAAAAGGGTATATATCCCAAAACCTGGAAAGAAAGATGAAAAACGTGGTCTTGGTATACCATCAGTTGAAGATAAAATAGTTCAGATAATGCTAAAGAAGATACTTGAAAGTATTTATGAAGCAGATTTTCTGAAGGTATCTTTTGGTTTTAGACCTACTCTTAACTGTCACGATGCAGTAAAAGCACTAAATACAGCGGTTATGAGGAAACCAATTAACTGTATAGTTGAAGTTGATATTAGGAAATTCTTTGACAATGTTAATCACTATTGGCTTCAACGCTGCTTAGAAGAAAGAGTAAAAGACCGTAATTTATTATGGTTGATACGAAAATTCCTTAAAGCAGGATATGTTGAAGAGGGTAGAATAGTAGCAACGGAAGTCGGGTGTCCACAAGGCGGCAACCTAAGTCCGTTATTAGCAAATATCTATCTACATTACATACTAGACTTGTGGTTTGAGAAACAAGTTAAACCACAGGCCAAAGATCATATGGAACTTATTCGTTACTGTGATGATTTTGTGGTGTGCTGTAAGAGTGAGAATGATGCAAAACAGTTTCTAGAGATGCTTCAAACTAGATTAGAGAAATTTGGTTTAGCAATATCAGCAGATAAAACTAAAATTCTAAAATTTGGAAGACAAGTTTGGAAACAAACTCAAAGATGTGATAAGAAAGTAGAAACTTTCGATTTTCTTGGATTTACCCACTACTGTGGGAAGAGCAGACATGGATATTTCGTAATGGGACATAAAACCAGCAGAAAGACTCTAAGTCGCAAACTTAAAGAAATCAAAGAATGGTTGAAAGCTATACGCAACAAGATACGTCTTAAAGAATGGTGGCCAACTTTAAAATCTAAATTGACGGGACACTATAATTATTTCGGAATAAGTGGAAATTACCGCTGCTTAAATAAGTTTTACTACTTGGTATGCTTAATGGTGTTCAAGTGGATAAATAGAAGAAGTCAGAAGAAAAGTATGACTTTTGAATTTTATAACAACTATTTAAAATATAACCCATTACCAATTCCGAGGATAAGTTATGCACTGTATTGAGAGTCTATATGGCGAATATCATATTGAAGAGCTGTGTGCGGGAAAGCTGCAAGCACGGTTCTGTAGGGGGAGTTATAACACAAACTCTAAATTTCAAAATAATTTTAATGAGGAGTATAATGTTATGACTTCTACCAGACAAACAATATTCTTAGATCCAATTGATGATAATAAAAAAACAGTATTGCTACAAATCAGAAACACAAGTGATAAATCAGGATTAGAAATTGAATCTAAAATTAGGTCGGCGATAGAAAGTAAAGGTTATAGAATAGTAAATAGTACCCAAAGTGCCAATATAATGATTCAAGCCAATGTATTGCAAGTAGGAAAAAACACATTAGAAAATCCATTCCAAGCGTTAACTGGAGGCTATGGTAGTGGACTGGAAGGTTTCGCAACAGGAGCTGCAATAGCAGGAGCCACAGGAGGAAGTGGGAGAAGTATGCTTGGTATAGGATTGATTACAGGAATAGGTAATACAGTGTTAGATGCAGCAGTGGAAGTAGTGAACTTTACAATGATAACAGATTTACAAATAAGTGAGAAAGCAGATGGAGAATATGTCAGTGAGAGTAGTGATGCCAATTTAAAGCAAGGAACAAGTGGGTATAAAAAATCCAGATGGGAGAAGAAGACAAATTGGAAGAAGTATCAAACGAGAATAATGAGTGTAGCAAAGAAAACCAATTTGAAATTTGAGGAGGCAGAGCCAAAGTTAACAGAAGGGCTAGTGAAATCAATATCAGGGTTATTATAAACAAATAGAAAGGTAAATATGAGAGTTCAAGTAGGAAAATATATAAGAAAGTTTCAAGAAAACACCGTAATAAGTGGGGTAATAATAGAGGAGCCGCATATAGGGATTAATCAGGAAAATGAGGTAACAGGAATTAGTTGGATGCATATAAGAGAATATAACTACAAGGAATGTGAGGTATTTATAAGGAGTGAAAGGATAGCAAGATATTGCAAAGAAAACAGAGGGAAACTAGAAATTGGCAAAAGAGTCAAGGTAAGAGGAACGTTTAGTGAAGGGAAAAAAGTAGATTATATGTTGCTGGACAGCTATGGAGAAATCACCATAGGTGAAGAAGATGAATTGAACAAATGATAGGGGAAAGGAGGCTTAATAAAATGGTAAGAGATAGAAATATAGTTGAGTTAAGTGGCAGATTAGTCAGGGATATATGGCTAAGAGAGACTAAAGAAGGAAATGTGTATGGGATGGTAACGGTAGTAGTGAGGGGTAAAACAGAGAAGAAGGTAGATTTTTTTGAAATATTTGTGTGGAACAAAAGAATAATAGATCATTTTGGTAAGCATCTAAAAGCAGGTAAGAAGGTGATAGTAAGAGGGGAGTTAAGCAAATCAGAAAAAGGAGTATTTATCAATGTATTTGAGGATTATGGGGTAATGATATGCGTGGATGTGAGGGAGTTAAAAGCAAAAGCAGGAGAAGAATGGATAAGAGAGTTAGAAGAAGAGAATAAGGTATATGAGGAGAAGCTAAAAAAGTATGAGGAGGAAGTATCGAAAGAAGGAGTAGAAAGAGAGTTAGAGGAGGGTGTGGAAGTAGATGTAATAAGGTGAGAATTATCAAATAATAAATTTAGGAAACTAGTTCCTAAAAAAACAAATAATAAATTAAAAAAGGAGAATAAAAAATGAAGACAGTAAAAATAATTAAAAAAATGCAAACAGGGTTTGCCAATATATTGGTGAAAGGGCATTTAAAACTGGAGGGAATAAAAGAAGAATGCTTAAGATGCAGAGAAAGAAAAAGTGGAGAAGATAAGAAAATAAAGAGTGCTTTACAGGCATGCTCTTTAATTATACTTGGAGTTTTAATATTGTATCCAGAATATGGATTAGCAGGGATTACTGATATTGCTGGTATAAAAACGCTAACAAAGAAAGTGCAGGATGATTCACAGGGATATTTAATACCGATGGTATTAAATGCAGCAGGGATAGCGACAGCGGGTTTTGCATTAATATCACAGAGATGGACAATGTTAATGTTTGGAGCTGCATATTTAATATTTGTGAATGTATTTTTTGGATTTGTAAATGGCTCATTCAAAGTAAGTTAAGGTGGGGGATAATGTACGATAGGAATGTAATACTAAGATATTTAGATAACCCGACAAGAATAGCATTTTGGACGGTGGATGAAATGGCGGCATTATTTGTGCCGCTAGCACTTGGATTTATATTTAGATTTCCAGTTACAGGGGTGGTGTTGAGTATAGCGATATATAATGCACTTAAATATGTAAAGCAAAACATAGGAGGAGGGTTTTTAAGGCATGCTATATATTGGTATTTACCTGGGATGCATAGACAGCTTAAATCAAAGGTAAGGTCTGATATTAGGGAGTATATTGGATAGTGATATGAGGATAGAAAGGTGGAATCAGAGTGTAGAGAAGTTATTAAAGCAGAGGAATGGGTTTTTAGTAATATCTTTAGGATTGATGATAGCGAATATCATGCTTGGACTAATGTTATTTGGGAAGAATGAGAGGGTGATAATAGTACCTGCGTATATGAAGCAGAATGTGTGGAGTGAAGGGAGTTTAGTATCGGAGTCATATATAGAAGAGATGGCTTTATTTTTTAGTAAGCTGATGTTGGATACAACGCCTGACAGTCATGGATATAGAAAGGATGTGATACTTAGATATGTGGCCCCTCAGCATTATCATGATGTTGAGAAAAGATTAATAAGTGATGCGGAAAGAATGAAGAAAGAGGGAGTAACTACTGTATTTGCGCCAAAAGAGATAATAGTAGATGTTAAGGGATTAAAAGCTGAGATAGTGGGTGTGCTAACGAAATATATAGCAGGATCGAGAATGGGACAGAGTAAGGAGATATATGAGATAGAGTTTGGGTATAGTGGTGGAATATTTATGTTAAAGAATTTTAAAAGTAAATAGGGATAATTATGACAATAACAAAAATAGAAAAAAAGATAATACAAATAAGTAGTGTAAGAGCAAAAGGCGGGAAAAGCAGAAAAAGCGAAAAAAAGGTAAGGGTTTTAGAGTATTTGATTTTATAACATTTGGGCTTATAAAATTTGGACTGGCGGTGTTTACAATGTCATTGGTAGTATTTGGAGTAAGTGAGGAGGGAGTAGCTGGAACGCAGAAATATGGATTAGAAGAGAATAAAAGGATAGAGGGATATATGTCGAGGAATGAGGCAAATAGAGTAAAAATAGAAGGAGACAGGATAGTTGAGGTAATAGGGCTTGGGGAAGAATTTGGACTTGAGAGTGACGAGAGATTAGGTCAAATATTTGTTAAATTGTTAGATGTAAATAGCAATAAGAATGCAGTATTTACAGTGGTGACGGAAAAGGGGAAGACGCAAGACATAAGTTTAAAATTAAAGAAGGGAGGGGGAATTTATACTGATAAGTCAACTTGATTCTGAAAAAGCGAGTGAGAAGCTGATAGGAAGTAAGCATATAAGGCATGATGAGATTGTAAACATGATTAAATATGTTAGGGGAGTCCCGTTAAAAGACAAGGGACAAGGTTATTTGAGTAAAGGTGGACTGGAGATAGAATTTGAAGGAGATAAGGTGGTAGGAAAGTACCGAGTAGAAGTATGGAAGTTATGCAATAAAGGAAAGGGCCAGAAGACATTACATGAAAAGCAGTTTGCTGGAGATGGAGTTGCAGCGATTATGTTAGAAAGCAGGACTTTAAGAGAGGGAGATGAGACGAAATTATATAAAGTAATATATAGTAGGTAAAGTTATGACAAATCAAGAAGTTAATAATCAAGACAAAAGTAAACAGGCTCAAGGAATGAGAATTTGGGGGAGTTTAAGTGTAAGTGGCAAGCAATGGGTGGTAGCAATAGTATTATTTACGGCACTTGGGACAGCTGGATTATTAGTGATGAAGCAAGTAAAGTCTACATGGACTACTGGGGATAGTAAAAAGGAAGAGGAGAAAACACTCTATAAAGGACAGATAGAGTCTGTAGGAGATAAAGTGGATTCAGAAGCTGCGTGGAGGTATCAGCAGGAGAGTAAAATACAAGCATTACAAGATGGAATATCGGGTATTAAGGAAGATTTAACAAAAGCAATCAATGCAAATGAGGAAGAAAGCATAAGAAATAGTGAAATAAGTGAAGTAGAATTATTAAAAGAGGAAATAGCGGCACTTAGGGATTTAATAGGGGGAGTGGCAAATCATGATCGAGTAGGTGGTGCGGGAGAAATGAAGCCATTTATAGAGAAGAAGGAGCAAGGAATAAGAAAAATTAAAATAGAGTTAGGAAGTGGTGATAAGAGGGAGAAAGTTAAGAATAAGGAAGATACTATACCGGCAGGAAGTTTTGCGAAAGCAGTATTACTTGGGGGTGTAGATGCATCAACAGCATTAACATCATCAAGTGATCCAAGGCCTATATTAATAAGATTGATAGATAGGGGAACATTACCTAGGAAGTTTCAAAGTGATTTGAAGGACTGTCATATAGTTGGGAGTGGATATGGAGATTTATCGAGTGAGAGGGTATTTGCGAGGTTAGAAAAGCTAACATGTGTTGAGAGGACGAGTGGAGAAATAATAGAGACGGAAGTTGCAGGATATGTGACAGGAGAGTATGGGAGAGCGGGGATAAAAGGAATAGTGGTAGAAAAGGGAAGGGGATATTTGGCAAAGAGTGTTTTGGGAGGAGTGTTACAGGGAGTAGCTGGAGTATTTAATCCAAGTCAACCGGCAGTGATAAATCCAATGGGAGCATTTATACCAAAGAGAAGTACGAGTGATAAATTTAATGAGGGGATGATGTCAGGAGCAAGCAGCAGTATGGATAGGTTATCGAAATATTATATAGATAGGGCTGAGAGTATACAGCCGATTATTCAAATTGAAAGTGGGAGAATAGTGGATGTGGTATTTACAGAAGGAGCAGATATTGGAAGTAGTAGAGTAAAAGAGAGATTAAGTATTAAGGGTGTAATTACAAATATAGGTGAATGCGGCATTAGGAATTCTAGACACCTCTTGTAAAGGAATGTATAAGAAATATTTTTTAAAGTGCATTACCTCAATTTATAGCAAAATTAATTATTTTATACTGTTAATTCATAATAATTTATATTTTTATACCCTCTAAATAACCGGCAACTAGGGTATTTATAAAAATGCATCTTTTTTAATAACCGCCGTTCTTATCGTATAATAACTTATTTAACGATAACATATTTTATTTATGCAGCTTTGTTGTATAATAAAATCTCCTTTGCATCATCTAATGTAATATCTGCTTTTTTTAGATTATTAAAATCATATATACCTAGTAAATTAATATGTCTCCAAGTAATGATAGAACCGTGCTTTATAATATCTATTATCTCCTTTCTTTTTTCTGGGTCACAGCGCATAATTAGTTTTGTAAGCATCAAATAATTCCATAAGATAATTAAATTTTGTATTATCATTTTACATTGCACTACTATTTCTTGATCCTCTGTTATACTCTGTGTAAATTCTTGGTTATTAGCAAAAAATATTATTGAAGAAAACCTATTAGATAACTCTCCTTTATTTAATTGTTTCTCTATTTGCTGCCTTAACTCTACATTATCAATGTACTTTAAGATAAATATGGATTTTATTATTCTACCAAATTCTTTAAGTGCTTCATGTAATTGATGTTGTTTTGCATAAGAACTTAACCTACGTAAAATCCTAGAAGCTTGTGTGTTTCTGAGTTTAATTGTTACTATTAATCTTAAAATGCTATCCCAGTTTTCTTCTATTACTGAGGTTTTGATATATCTTGCTGGTAAAACAGGAGTTTTGTGTTGCGCCTTGAGTATTTGCTTAGTACTTTTATTAAAAGCAAATATACTTTGTGCGGCAATATTTTTGATACGTGGAGCAAAATCTACTCCTATTAAATAGCATATAGCAAAGATTATTTCTGTATATCCATGTGTATCGGTAGAATGGGTATCTATATTCATGTCCGCATTACATAATAATCCATCTATTACATATCCTGCATCACGTTCTGAACTGCTAAAGATAGTTGTATAAAACAACATCTGCCTTTCATCTAAAAAAGTATAAACGCTACTACCATGATTTTGGCCAAAATACTTAAATGAAAAATTTGCATTTAAGGATTCAGCCGATACCACAAATTTTTTAGCATCCCCAGAACTATGAAGTAACTCTTTATCCTTTAAAAAAAGTGTTGGTAACCATAACTTACTCATAAATTGTATAAAACTTTTATTTATTGTACTTAAATTTTCTACTGTAAAATACCAATTTACTGTATTATACAATGTATTATAATTGATTCCTTTCGATGTATTTGATAATCTATGTAGTCCCATATTAGTTCCTAATCCGAAAATTCCACCATAAAATATTTCTTTAGCAGGTTTTTTGCTTATGTTCTTGACCTTATAATGCTTAAAGCACTCAGTAAAACTCAATATCTTATCTATTTCTGAAAAAATTTCCAAAACAGATTTATATTCATTTTTACTCAATAATGAAGAAATTTTATCATGCTCTCCTCTTTCTACTTTTGGTGTATGTAGTATGAATCTTCCGTTCTTATGAAATCTTATAAATTTGTTTGTTTTATCGGTTATATTACAATTTGTAATATAATATTGTTTTTCTAATATATCTTTTAATTTTAATAACAAATCTTTAATCTTTTTAAAAATTTTCCAACACCAGCTCTTTCTATAAGTGTCTCCTTCTCTTTTTCCCATACGTCATCTGATATTAAATAGGCTTCTATTGGGAGAAATTTATAAGAATTAAGTAAATTAACTTCTCCACTTTTTATAGCGTCAGATATTTTTGTCAATAGTACTGCTTTATATAGCGAAACATTGAATTGATCGTTAGTTTTTCCAAAAATAAGTTTCTGTTCTATGTTAGATAAAAATTTTCTAGGGGAAGTACTATTAATATCTCCTTTCTTCTTTTGATAATCTACAATAGCTTCCATTAGGTTACTAGATTTAGTTTCTGGATTAAATTCTACATAACGTACTATATCAGCAACTCTATTTTGGATTGTTCTAGAAAAACTTTCTAATACTTTGTAATATTCTGAGTTACTTAGTTCATGTAGTATTTCTTTTTCTAATTCTTGATATTTTTTTAACTCCTCTGTAGTTATTTGCTCACCTAATATACTTTGAAGTATAGTGATTTTTTCAGCATCCGTTAACTCTTTTAAAAATACTATTTTTCTAATTTTTTCTATACTTTCTTCTGATCTTTTAAAACCTTCTATTATAGATTGAGTTTTTTTATTCTTTTCCTCATTTTTATCTATTATTTTTTCTTCAATAGCTTTTTCAACTTTGTTTAATCTCTCTTGAGTGGAACGCAATAGTATATTTACCAGTGTATCTTGCCATGTGCAATATTGATAATTTATAAACGCAGCAAGATAAAGATAAATCTTATTAGGATTATTAAGTGTACTAAGTTGTTCTATTCGTGCTTTTATAACCCATATAGCATAATACTTTGTTGCTTCAGGGGATAAATCTAATGATTTTATTAAAGGCTCTAATTCCTTAAATAAATTTTTTACAATTAAAAACCCTCTGATACTTTGTTTTATATTTTTTGGTCTTAAAGACTGATTTATGTTTTTGAGCCTTGCAACTAAATTTCTCGCATAAACTCCCTTACTATCATTTTTATCTAACAACGCATCTAATACTTCCTTATGTTCTTCTGTAATATTTATTTCTATTTTCTTGAGTGATTGAAACTCAAAAAGATTAAATGATTCTGTTATCATTTTAGCAAATACCCTGTAATTAGGCAGTTCTATTTTTTTTGATGTTAAGAAATCTATAGCTGCAAAAAATATATTACGAGGGTGCATTTGTTGTGATGCCATATGATTTAACTCTACTTTTAACAAATCTTCATTGCTACTAAAAGAAGTAAAGCCACTTATAGATAATATTAATCTTTTATGTTCTCTATATGTACGCTCCTTATAATCACTTATAGCTACCTCTCTATATCCTAATAATTTACTTATAAATATAATATCTTTTTTCTTATAATCCTCTTTTTGAAAAAATCTTTTTGTTGCTTTAAAATAACCATATTGTAATAATAAACCTGCTTTTGCTTCTGGCTTTCTAATTTGATATAGTAATTCCTGAAGTATAGGTTCTTGTTTAAAATACTTTTGTTGCTCATTAATGTTAAATATAGGAGGTTTGTCAAAGCTCATAGCTTGCTTAGGTGGGATTATCTCTATTATTTGCATTACTCTTCTTCCCCTATTAATTCGACTGCTTCTTGCAAATCATTAAAAGAGGGTGTGCAATATATTTTAGTAATATCTAAGCTTTCATGTCCTGCTAAAAATGCTACTTTTTCTAATCCTACCCCCATATCAACTAAATTTTTACAAAAACTATGTCTTAGTTGGTGTGGAGTAACATTTTTTAAATTACTACCTTTCACAATCTTTTTTAACATTAATTGTACTCCTTTGGAGTTAAATTACCTCTTTGTCCTTTAAATATTCTACTCTCTTTACCAATATTATCTGTATAGCCTATACTCAAAAAGGAATTACGACAATCTTTGTTTAATGGCATTTCTCTCGTTTTATCTCTTTTACCTAATTTCACTATTATTTTTTCCTTTTCTCTCGCTTATAGTTATCATATCCCATGTTAACTCACATAACTCATTCACTCTTAAGCCTGTATTTAATAATATTTTTATAATTGCAACATTTCTTTTATTGGCAGTTTGTTCTACTTTTCTTTGTAATTCGTTTTGTTCTAATCTATCTAACCACTTAAATCCCACCTTTAATTCTTTTACATTTTTTGGTGTGGGAATATTATATTTTATCTTTTTTGTTCGTACCCCCAGCTTATGAACGCCTTTATACTAGCTATATGTCGATTAATTGTTTTAGGTTTTTTATTTTTAATTAATTGTTTTTTGTATAATCTTAAATCTGTAGGGGTGATTTTATCTAATATTAATTTTTCATTATTAGCTTTTAGAAACCATTTTGCAAAACTATTTAAATCAGATTGATAATTTTTTATTGTATTCTCACTTTTTTCATTTGCTTTTAAATACTCTAAAAATTTATCAATTATATTCATAAGTTATTATACGATAAGTTTTTTATTAGATAATCTAGCCTAATCTATATCTTATACGATGACTCAGCCTAATAGTCAATATATAATGCCAATTATACGATATGATTTAAAAAGGAGTATTGTTTTAAGCTTGTCGCTATATAATATATTATACGCTTAATATTATAAATATCCAATAATAACATAACTTTATATTCGCCTATTATCCTTTTATTGAAGAAATATAAAAATATAGGTCATTATAGGTAATATCATAAAAATAATTAATTCCACTATAAATAGAGGTGTTACCTTTAAAAAATTTCTTCCTGTAACTCACTTTAAATGCAGTATACAGAATTCCTAATACTAGATTTGTCTATATTTGTAATTATACCCAGCATTGTAAAATCAGATCAGAAAGAGTTCGCAATAAATGAGATTAGAAGAACTGTGGAGAAAAATCAGTTATTACGGGAGCTTTATCATAAAAGCGTTGAGGTGATTGAAAAACTTGGGATTTCTCAACAGAATGTCGAATATTATAATCTATTAGTAAATCAATACAGCGTTCATAAATTGAAAAATCTGAGTGATGTAAATCTAAAAAGACTGTATTTGCTATGCTACGTAAACAATAGATTTTTAAAAATTAATGATCATCTTATTGCTAGCTTCATTTACAAGGTAAATAAATTTGTGAAAGATGCTGATGAATATCAGAAAGAGGAAATATATAAAGAGAAGTTAATTGATAAAGAGAATCGCAAATTAGCAGTCAAAGCCTTATTATTGTACATAGATAAAAAAGTGCAGGATAGTGAACTAAGAACAAACGCTTTTAAAGTTGTTGAAGAAAAGAAATTCAAGAAATTTGTGAATGAAATTGCAAATCCTCACTTAACGCCAGATTTTTATAAATGGAAATATTACAGCAAGCAATCTTCTGCTATAAAGTTGAATATAAGGTTGATTTTTAAGGTAATAGAGTTTGATAGTGCATCAACAGATATGAATGATGCTATAAAGTTTTTTAAAAAATATATCACGAGTAATAAATCATTTAGTGATTATAAATTTGAAGAAATTCCAGTAACTTTCATTCCTGCAGCACTAAAAAAATACATCCTTCTCAAAACAAAATCTGGTAAAAAGAGAATATTATCAGTTGATGCTGATAATTATGAATTTGTACTATATTTAGAGATTGAAAAAGGATTGGACAAGGGAGCTGTCACAGTTAAAGATAGCTTTAATTACAAATCATTGGATGATGAACTTATAGAACTTAATCTATGGAATAAAGAAAAAGATAATTTTATAACGGGTGTGTCAGAGCAGTTATTGACCACAGATTTTGATAAATTGATGTTAGTATCTGAGGATTTACTAGATGGTCGCTATAAAGAGGTTAATAAAAGAATAAGTGAAGGAGTTAATGACAAGATAAAAATCAGATATAATAAAAAAGGAGAAGTTTTGAGTTGGAGGCTGCCGTATAAAAAGGCGGATGATTCAAGCAATAATCCTTTTTATGACAAGATGAGCTTGCTTGAGTTAGAAGAAGTGATGAGATACACAAATCACCATACCAACTTCATGAAGCATTTTACACATGTACTCCCAAGTTATATCAAAACTACAGCGAAATATTCAGCTATATCAGCATGTTTAGTGGCAAAGGGAACTGGAAGTGATATCCACATAATGAAAGATATTAGCGATATAGATGAACAAGAGCTTATTTCAACATATAATAATTATATAAGATATGAAACTCTAACCAAAGCTAGTGATGAAATAATCAATGAGGTAGCTAAATTACCGATATTCATAAAATACAATCTATCAGATTATGGGATTCATGCTTCAGTTGATGGTCAGAAATTAGAAACAAAATACAATACAATCAAAGCTAGACACTCGAAGAAATATTATGGATTAGGCAAGGGAATATCAGCTTATACCTTATTCGCTAATTGTTTGCCACTATGTACCAAAATAATCGGAGCTAATGAACATGAAAGCCACTATCTTTTAGATGCGTTAAAAAGCAACACAAGTGATATTGAAATTTCTTCAGTATCAGGTGATATGCATAGCATAAACCGAGTTAATTTTGCTCTATTACATATTTTTGGCTACAGATTTATGCCTAGATTTAAACAACTTGATCAAAAAGCTCAAAGAAATTTAGTAAGTTTTAAAGACCCAAAAGTATATCAGAAATACCTAATCAAGCCTAATAAAAGAGTTAATAAAGAATTAATTAAAAAGGAGTGGGATAATATATTGCGTATTTTTGTAACACTTGCGACAAAGAAAAATACCCAAAGCAGGATTGTTAGAAAGTTGTCATCATTTAAATCAAATGACACATTAAAAGCATTGATAGAATTAGATAAAATAATAATGAGTCTTTATATTTTGGATTATATAGATGACGAACAAATGCGTAAATCTGTGTATCGCTCGTTAAATAGAGGCGAATCTTATCATCAATTAAGAGCTGCAATAGCAAAAATCAGTGGTAGAAAATTAGCAGGGAAAAATGAAATAGAACTTGTGATTAACAATGAATCTGCTAGATTTATTGCGTTATGTATTATTTTTTATAATGCGTCTCTATTGTCGAATTTATATGAGTTTTGCCTAGAGAATAATATGACAGAGGAGTGTAGGAAAATTATTAAACTTTCACCCGTTGCTTGGCAGCATATTAGTCTTGTGGGTAAATACGAATTTAATAGAGATGGTTATGATATCATAAACTTAACTGAAATTGTAAGAAATTTTACGAAAAACTTAAAAGAATATTTGGAATAAAGTAAACGGGAGTAGTATTGGAACAAAAATGGCATTTATGAAATTAACAGCTCGCTTGAAGCGCCAATTTATGTGATTTTTTTTAAAATGGATTTTAAAAACCTTAAATTATATATCTCTGAAGAGCACGGCATTCCATGCTTCTAGCTAATTGGTGAAAATTTTCGTACCTTCTGACTGGAAACCCCAAATTGTAATATAACCGATAAAACAAACAAATTTATAAGATTTCATAAGAACGGAAGATTCATACTACATACACCAAAAGTAGAAAGAGGAGAGCATGATAAAATTTCTTCATTATTGAGTAAAAATGAATATAAATCTGTTTTGGAAATTTTTTCAGAAATAGATAAGATATTGAGTTTTACTGAGTGCTTTAAGCATTATAAGGTCAAGAACATAAGCAAAAAACCTGCTAAAGAAATATTTTATGGTGGAATTTTCGGATTAGGAACTAATATGGGACTACATAGATTATCAAATACATCGAAAGGAATCAATTATAATACATTGTATAATACAGTAAATTGGTATTTTACAGTAGAAAATTTAAGTACAATAAATAAAAGTTTTATACAATTTATGAGTAAGTTATGGTTACCAACACTTTTTTAAAGGATAAAGAGTTACTTCATAGTTCTGGGGATGCTAAAAAATTTGTGGTATCGGCTGAATCCTTAAATGCAAATTTTTCATTTAAGTATTTTGGCCAAAATCATGGTAGTAGCGTTTATACTTTTTTAGATGAAAGGCAGATGTTGTTTTATACAACTATCTTTAGCAGTTCAGAACGTGATGCAGGATATGTAATAGATGGATTATTATGTAATGCGGACATGAATATAGATACCCATTCTACCGATACACATGGATATACAGAAATAATCTTTGCTATATGCTATTTAATAGGAGTAGATTTTGCTCCACGTATCAAAAATATTGCCGCACAAAGTATATTTGCTTTTAATAAAAGTACTAAGCAAATACTCAAGGCGCAACACAAAACTCCTGTTTTACCAGCAAGATATATCAAAACCTCAGTAATAGAAGAAAACTGGGATAGCATTTTAAGATTTATCTGAATCTAGTTTTTCATTAATTCCTAAACTATTTTTTTCTGCAATTTTACTGTTTGTAATTAAATCCTTGCCCGCATTGTCATAAACAGATTTACCGGGGGTTGGATGTACTCCTTGTTTAATATTTCCTTGTTCTTGATTAAATACTCCATATTGAGGTAGCTTCTTTTTTTCATCATCACCCAATACTTTGTCCATCACTTCTTGCTCTAATCCCACCTTCCCTTTTTGATGCTCAGCTTTATAGCCAGCGTCCATATTATTGATAATATCACTTTTCCTAAATCCAGGAATTAAGTCAGAAGATACTTTATTCGCAAACTCCTGTAGTAATATTCCTTTGTCTGCTGTTTTATCTGGATCAGCCAGCACTTGTATCGCCTTATCTCTGCCATATACCTCTCCATTTACCATTTTTCTATTTGCCACATAATCTACAAACTGCTCAGTTATATCTTCATTTACTCCTATCCCCAATCTCTCCGCTGTCTGCTTTTGATCTGATATCCTATCTGCTATAGCATTATGTATATTTGCCATATTTGAATATCTCTCCATCTGATTTAAACTTGTTTCTAAATTCTCCGTTAGCTTCTTATCTTCTCCACTTCCCTCATTATATCTCACATCTTTTAAATGTGACGTTCCTACTTCTAAATGCTTTGTGACTCCTTGTGATTCCGCAAGACTCTTTCCTTCCTTTACAGCTTCGTCATATGACCCCTGACTCGAGAAGCTTGACCCTGCTCCAAATCCAAATATCTTCCCTCCTAAACTAAGTGATATTTCAGCTGCCTGCTTTGCACTATATCCCTTATCTTCTTGTAGTGAATTTGTAAATTGCGCTGTTTTATTTATACTATCTGCATATCTGCTACTTTCTGATATCTGCCACCCTCTACTTTGTCCCACATTCCTACTCATACTCTCAAGCAATCCTTTTGAATTATTAACTGACATCGCCTTTGCTTCTTCATATTGCTCACTAAAGTTTGCGGCCGCTGACCTCTCCTTAGATATGCTACTACTAAAACCACTATCTATAGCTCTTGAGATACTCATCTTATCTGGAAGCCTTGACATATTCATTCCTTCTCCTGCGATCACTCCACTTCTTCCTGCTCCCGTCATAAACCCCTGTGACCCATCAAATCTTTCCATATCCATTCTTCCTGATTTATAACTAAGTCCCATGTCATGTTTAAATCCAGCTACATTCATCATAGCTCTGCCACCATATGACACGCTATTAAGTGCTAGATTACCTGAGCTAACTTCATTTGATGCTGCTGATGCCGCTCCTGATATACCACTCGTCATTGTTCCCGCTAAATGCATAAATGATCCAACTCCTCCCTGCATCAATGAATATGATATGAATGGTATCGAACTTGTGCAAAATGCCGCTATCGCCTCTATATTACCCTGAAGCGTCGTAAGTCCTACTGATGTCATCATGCTTAGCCCATCATTCCCTATGATGCCTTGGGTCTTATACTGCGCAACTGTACTCATTACCATATTTAATATCGCATATAAAGGTGCCCATAACTGCAGCCATATCAGTATCTGTAAATACTTACCAAGTATATTTATCCCAGTTGGCAACATTACCATTATCGCTATAAATATAAATCCCCCATATGCTAAACAATCCATCACCACCTTAAGACCTATTAAAAATCCCGATGCCAATTCTCCTGTAGTTAAATACCAGGCTCTTTGCTGTATCGCCGCTTTTGATGCTGCATAGTTTAAACTCACATCCTCTATCGCATTTATCATCATCTCTTGCTTCAGTATACTCTCTGCATTTTCTGCAATTCCAGACATAAATTGATAACTACTAGTTAACTTCTCATTAAAGTAATTCTCAAATACCACTTCAGATGTTGTTTTATCCCTGTTTGGCATATTTCTCCTTCCTAAATATCCAGCTACTGCTTTTGTTTCTTTTTCTAAATCTGTAGCCAGTTTTGTCACTCCCTCCTTGCAAGTAACTATATCTGTATGTTTAGTTGCCTCATCTCTATAACTAAATCCATTAATCGGGTTTGCATTTGTGCTTACTAATTCCCATATATTTTTACTTTCTTTTAAATCTTTAACTGTATACTTACCACCCATCATCGCCTCAAGCACCACACATTGCTCTATAAACCTGCTCATGTTCTCTTTCAGTACCCCATTCCTGATTCGATACTTATCCATATTCTTCAGAATCTTTGATGCAAACATCATCCCATTACCTCCGTAACTCTGATAATCTGGTAAACTAAAATACGTCTCAACTAAACCAGTCATGCTGTGACCTATACCACTTATTATTCCAGCACTCATCCCAAGTACCCACGGCACATCTCCAACTGGCTTTTCAAATTTAGTTACTGGATCACTAATCATTATATCAGTCTTTGGCGCAAGCATCAGCGTTGTTGATAACCAAAACCAAAACATCCACTTTATTGGAACCATGGCCTTATTACTAACTATACTTGTAATTAACACCCATATTCCAAATAGCGTTGCAGCTATGTAAAATGCATATGAATACTCATCATGCTTAAATATTGTAGCTACTGCATTAAATACATACCATAACTGTTCTCCACCTCCGTAACTCCATACCGTATAACTACTCACTACCCTTTACCTCATTATAACTTGTAAACATATGTTGTAATTTCTTCTCAACCATATTTGTCTTTTCTATGACACTTATTGCTGTTAGCATCCTTTGATATGCTCCAAACCTCTTATCTGTTATTAACTTCCTTGTATCTGATATATTCCTCTTGAAGTTTTCTATATATGTTCCGTCCATCTGCACTTTTGCAAGTTCGTCTATATTTACAGCTACAAAGTCCAGTACGCTCTCTAAATACCCAAGTATGTAGTCATATGCGATAGGCTCAGCATATTCATGAATGTTTATTACTGAATTACCAACCATAAATGCATTTTGAACTGCAACTATCTTAAGTATCGGTATTTGCGTATTGTTTATTAAATTCTTCTCTTTATCTGTTAAATTACCACTATGATCCCTCATTTTAGTTGCTATTCCCCTTAACATCTCTTCTATTTGCGGTACCAATGCTTTTGATTTATCAAACACCATCACCGTAGTTCCAACTTTTAGGCATTTTTCTGTATTATCACATGAATATAGTTTCGCTTGCTCCCCACTCTTTGATTCCCCAAACATTAACGTATCTAATACCTCTGCTTCTTTCACAAGCGTTGCTTTTTCCACCGTCTTTAACTCAGCACTATCTCCACTCCCCTCTTTATACCTAATTATCGTACCACTTATACTCATGAAGAATTCTGCTGCTGTTTTATTTTCTCCTTCCAGTGTAGCAAATTGTTTCTTAATAGCAGCCCACGCTATGTTAAATTCATCTCCTAATTGATCCTTGTATTGATTATCTTTCTTTGAATTTACTTTTTTTCTTTCATTTATATCACCACATTTATGCCTTGCTTCAGCCCAATCTTTAAATTCTGACGTATTAGTTCCCATTGATTGGCATATCTGTTGATCTACTCTATCACTCTTTGGCCATGCACCTGCTACTAATGCTGATGCCGTCTCACAACTATTTATATTTAAACTATTGATCTCCCTCGCTATATCATTTAACTTTTGCATTGTATTATATACCTGAGGCACATATGTCTGCAGGGCTAAATTAAATGCATATCCCGCTGCATTGCTTGGCACAGTTCTAAGTGCCTTGATCAAATCTTTCCCTATATGACTAAATGAACCCAAATGTGCGTCTATTCCACCACATCCTGCCTTAATTGACGGTGGCTGAAAATTAAACAACTGATAACTCTTTGTAGGCACCCTTGCATATATACTTCCTCCTGTGTAATATCCACCAGATTGTGTTTTATAGGATCCCGCACTTGTTACATTTACTCCTCCTCCCATTGCACTAAATAAGTTTTCCATATCCTTCCCCACTCCAGCACTCACATCTCTTTTTGTGATTATGAATGTTGTTATTAATATTGCATATACCAATATTTTTACTGCTCTTAATGCTCTTGCTACTATCACTGCGCTTCCTAACTTACCCAATTTAAATATTAGCATTCTCTTCATACTACCTACCTTGACTTCTGATCAATTCTACTGCTTCCTTAGTTGCCTCTTTATTTACAACAAGTGCATCAACCCTTTCCTCTATCTCACTCTCACTTATATACCCAAATGCCAGTGGTATCATATCGCCACTTTTTGGATGTACTGCAATAAGCGCAGGCACCGCCTTAATTCCTAATTGAGTTGATACTCCATTATCCCTTTTTGCATTTTCAAATCCTTCCATCGGCACATCTCCTATCTGTACTGGCATTAAATCCCAACTATACTCATTTGCAAATCTCTTTACTACACTACTGAATCCTTGGCAGTATTTACAATCTACTCTAAAAAAATACATCAATCCATATTCCTTACTTAGCTCCCTTATCTTTTGCCTTTTGTTTTTTGATACCTCCTCCTTAGATATATGAAGCGCATTATATGATACTGGATGTTTAAGAGTTCTATCTAACTCTGGATTCTTGTATATCACTTTTTGCCATACCTCAGAGAACTTCTCACTCCTGTCTGCTATTTTCTCCTGTGTTTTTATATATTCTATTACATTTTTCTCAGTCGGCTTTATCATTGCATTATGCAGTTTACTTTCTACTTCTTTTTTGATATTCTCCACTTCTTGCGTAGGGGTTATAGCATTTGGCTTACTATTTTGTTCATGTGTATCAATCATTTCCTCGCTCTCTTTATTCCTTTCGTACCAATGCCAACCCCTCGCATGATTTTTGTAAAAGCTTTCATTACAATATCCACTATTTGTCATAGTAAGCACTATACTTACTATAAATATTACTTTTATAACTGATGTGGATACTGTTTTTTCCATTAGCTACTCTTACTATATGCTGCCTTTAAATTTTTTATCATAGGATAATGCTTGATATTTAATGTCTTAAGCTCAAGACCTAAACATATTGCCGTTGCTCCTATTAAACCATCTGGTAATGCCACACTATGCGATTTATGATATTTCTGCTTATATAAACCACCTTCTTTCGCTATTTCTTGATTTATAGTTATAACTTCAAAATACTCCGTAAGGCCCTTTATTATATCACATTCCCTCGTATCTCTTGCTCCTGCATATAGTTCAGCTACTGTCACTACCGATATACACTGCATCCCAGTTTCTTCTTCAAGTAAATCTCTAGCTTTTGGCTCTCCTTTTAAGTAATCTATAATTACATCTGTATCATATAGGTATTTACCTTTTCCAGTCATCTCTCATACCTCTTAAATCAATTTCATATCCGTCCCATATTCCATATGCTTCTTTGAGCTTGCTTTTGTCATATTTCTGTAAAAACTCATCTACCGCCTTCCTCACCAACTCTGACTTTGAGCTTCCTATTTTTTTAGCTAACTTATCTAACATTTCATTTGCACTGTTAGGTAAATATAATTGTGTCTTAAACATTATGTTGCTGTATATTGTTACTATATCTTTTATTATACTTTTTATGCTTTTTATAATCAACATGATTTCTTTTTTATTTAATCCAATTCTCTACTTTAAGTCCTTCTATTCTAGCAAAATCTTTAATGTTATTTGTAACTAAAGTCATTTTCTTGCTTTTAGTTATTGATGCTATACAAATATCCATATCAGGAACTATCTTGCCTTGCTTTTTCAATTCTGACTTAATCTCCCCATATCTCTTTGCAGCACTGCTGTCAAAATCCAGTACCTTAATATTTCTTATAAATCCTCTAACCGTTTCTATATTACCCTTTACTTGAGACGAGTTATACGCTCCAAAATATAATTCAGCTTCATTGATAGCTGTTGTGTGTATCTTATCTATATCTATTGAACCTATCTTATTTACAAGAGCATTTTGACCTTGTAAAAAGTATATAATAGTATCTGAGTCTAGTACGTAATTCATTGCATTATCTCCTCTTTATTTATTCTGTGCTTTTTAATTATCTCTAATATCTCTTTACCTTGGTCATCTTTTATACTTCCAGCAAAACTCATTAAACTTCCTACTTCTTTTGCTTTCTTCTCTGCATACATTGCTACTGCTTCTGATATAATTTTACTTCTAGACATGGCATATCTTTCAGACATGCTGATTATTAAATTTCTTATTTTAGGACTAAATGTAATTGTCACTGTTGGTCTTTGTGGCTCTTTCATAATATTATAATTATTTGTCATGTATTGCATTATACCATATTTATTACTCTAATGCAACTACTGCACTTTATATAAATGCTATATTTATAACTTTTTTGCGCCATTATTAACATTTATAACCCTCCATGATCCCTATTTTTATACTCTTCCTTATTGTATAAAGTCTCCTCATCTTTTGTATCTTTGCTCTTATCTCTCCCATCTGGCTTCTTCTGCCTACTTTCATTTAAATCTTCTGCTTCAGCAAACTTCTTCTCATATAACTTCTGATCATCTATCTGCTCATTTATATCTTCTGTGTCATTTTTAGCTGCACCTACACCACCCTCTGCCATCACATCGTTTTTAATTGTATTAATCTCTCCTTCCATTAATCTTTGCGTATGCTCAAGCGCCTTCTTCATATCTCCCATCCTGCTCCATATATTCTTTTTCTTAATATCTTCAGACAAAAACTCAAAATCTATCTTCTCAAAATCTATCCCCTGCAATTCCTCTATGCTAAACCCAGTGCAATTAGGTGACTCTACATCTCCCCATCCCTTATTTATTAATCCTTTCTCCCTAGATTGCTTATTTATCTCCCTCGCTATTTTCGAATCATAACAACAATATGTTGTTCTTTTTATTATGCACGCTCCCAATACTCTACTACTACAAAATGTCCCAATTTCTACACACCTTTCTTCCTGCTTCATCTTCGCCAGATTCTTATCTCTTGCGCTACATTTTGCTCCTAACATCTTTCCCCATCCTCCTAACTTCGTACAACAATTTGTATATCCTCCTATTTTCTTATCACATTTTTCATTATTACCCTTAAACACCGAACCATTAGCTTTCCACTCACCCTGCATCTCCTTAAGTGTAGCCAACATCCCTGCAGCGTTCCCCATCTCATCATTTGCCTTGTAACTCATATCAAAGCATTTTCCATCTATGCACTTTATTTCCTCCCCACACACAACTCTTTTTCTCTCCTCTATGTTATCCCTTTTAAATGATGGAGGCCTATACCTCTTCTCCTTTCTTATATATTTCTCACTTTCTTCACAATTATATACTCTATTCTGCGCTACACACCAATCTCCCACCTTCTTTTTGCATTCTGTACTCTTTAGCTGGCAATATGATGCATCATCATATTGCGTGCAGTTATTCCTTGCATATCTCTTACATCTATATGCATCCTTATATCTCCAACAGTCCCTGTAAACAGTTTTTCCATTTATTACCCTACTTGCTCCTGGCTCTATACAATCTCTTCCAACTCTCTCACACTTCCCATTTAACTCTACTTCTTTTTCTTCTCGCTCTTTCCTTGCTTTTTCTATCACCTCATCCATATCTTCACTTACTTTATAACCCTCTCCTGATACTCCAACACTTTTTTCTTTTGCATTAACTTCAATTATTAAAATAATTATTAATGCTATTATTAGCGCAATTCCAAGTAGCGGAATTTTAAAATATGTGCGTCCTAAAGATCCCGTACTTTCCATTTTTACCAATTTATCATCTTTTATTATCATAGCGGACAATCTCCATCCCATTCATCACTACCCCACCTTGTGCAACAATATTGAGTTGCTCTTAACTCAACATATAATCTTCCACTATTCCCAAATGCCAATTCTATTCTAATAGTATTATTTCCATCCCTTAAATACGGCACTAAATCCACGTTTGGGCTCGTGTTATAGAATCTTTTTGTATTGCACGTTCTTACTACACTTCCTGAATGTAAATTTGTGAATTCACCATATCCTCCATGCCAACTTCTTTCTCTCCAATATGGTCCATCCCCACCCATACTATTATATGCCTGCACCCCATTTACTGATATTCTGATCCAATCACTGTATTGTATGTTAGTTACTCTGAATTCCTTTATAATATCTTTATTCTTTACTATAAAATTTATGTTTTTATCAATTATATGACATCTTCCACTATCTCGCACTTTATCTATTGTCCCTAAATACAAATTCGGGTAATTTGCTCTCCAAAATATATTCCCATCTATACTTCCTTGCACCATTCCTCCTGCATCATATCCACAATCCATTTTTTCTATGCATTCCCCCATATTTTTTATACTTCGCTCGCAATAAAATAACTTATCCTCATCTTCTTCACATTTCTTATTCTCTCTTATCAACCTACTATCTTCCACATCTACATAATATTCCTCAAACTCTACATTCTCACCTCCCACATTCTTATCCGCTATTTTACACTCTGTTTTTCCTTCTACATTCAATCCTGATATCGGATTAGAAGTTACCGCATCACTCTTTTTTATAAATTCTTTATGCTGTAATTTCCCTGCTGTGTAATTTGACCTATGCGGATTCTCTGCATACGAACTCTTTGCAGCTCCTATCGCTTCCCTCACTCCTTCGTTTTCATCCTTCTCTTGTCCCTTTACCCTAGCGTCTCCCTTTGACCTTAATTCATACTCACTGTATCCTGATTCCTTTGGCTTCTCTGTATATCCGTCTAATTCCTTTACTTGATTACTAAGCTCTCCCTTACCAGTCTCCCCCACATACTCTTTTGCTTCTTTTTTATAATCATCTATGTAATTAAAATTATATTCTTCTCCCTTAACTTGCTTCACTTCCATTAATATCACTACGTTCAATATTAATAAAATTGCAATTTTACTTTTGCTTCTTTCAACGCTAACTGGCTTTTTTAACCACATACCATTTCACCAGATTTATTAAATACACCTTCCACATACTCAAAGCTTACATTCCCTGCTATCTTATTATACTTTGTGCCATTGCAACTTACCGTATCTGCACCTAAATTACCTTTTTCTTCATTCTTGCTACATCCACCCTCCTTAACTCCAGCAATAACAAATGTTGGCACCACCTTCACTTCAAATTCTTTAAAACTCTCAGGATCTATTACAACTCCATATCCAGTCTTCCTCATCATCTCACTCAAATACTTTGCTGTTTTTTTATAACTTCCTTCCTTAAATCCTCTCATCACTGGTACCCACCCCCTTACCTTTGCTTCTCTCACTATATTTTCCAGGTTATTGTCACTTAATGACAATGATACAAAAACTAATTTCCTACATTTATTACTAAACCCCAAAATTTCACTACTGCTATTTTTTCCATCTGTAGCATCTACAGCACCAGCACCTTCAAATAATTTCGTTTCTTTTATATATTCATCCACTCCTTTAAAACTCTTCCTTTTTAGCTCATATGATTCTTTGGCATATTCCTTTGCTTTTTCTGTTGCATCATTTACATATTTATTAACTTCCTTCTTATTTAATTCCAATACTTTAGGATTATCATATTTCCTAACCTCTCCCTCATATTGTATTGCTTTTTTTGCTCCTGCTTCCGTAATCTCTCCTAATCCCATCTCTCCTATTATTTCTCTACCCTCTACTTTATTTACCAATTGCAAACATCCTAAAAAACACAGTAACAATACTGCCATTGCTTTCTTTATTGCTTTCTTTATTACCTTCTTGCTCACCACCAAATTTAAAGGCTCTTCAGCTAAAAACTCTTTTTTTAAATTTATTTTCATTTTCTAAATCACCATATTTACATAATACAGCAATATTTCTTGCGCCATACCAAATACCCAAAATCTTCTCCATTCCCTGGTATTTCTCTCCCCGCTCCCCATATTGCACTCAGTCTCCCGAATGGATTGCAGCACATACCACCCGTACTATTTGGTATCGGGAATGTCATTTGTAATTTATACTGCGTTTTCTTAACCTTAACCGCCAACTGCTTCTTGCACACATTACTCACAGTATCCCATGCAAGCCCTACTCTATGTAACCTTGCAATCACCTTTTCCACTATTAAACTACTCGCCTGCACTCCTCCTACATGATTCTCTATAAACCCTCCGAATGGATATAACCCTCCATCACATCCTGCGCACCAAAATAAATTATCTGATGAAAATCCACTCGTTGCCATCATACAATCTGCACTACATGCAAGTTGTGCTATCGGGTTCCCAAATAATATCGCCTCAGGATTTAATATTGCATTTAACTCATCATTATTCCAAAGTGGATCAAACTCACTTAAATACGCAACATCTATAGATGTTTGCTCTAAACATACAAAATCCGTCAATAACTCTAACCAATAGATAAGTGGATATATATACCAATGTACATGATAAAAACTATGCTTAAGTGCCTCATTATTACTCTTCCTTGCCACACTCCCATGCTTCTTAGCGCTCTTCATTAACTGGAGCCCTCCAAGACTCACCATACAATATGGTGTCCTCGTAACATCAGCAAGCCTCGCTGGCTCCCAAAAGCTTATTGGTATTCCAGGTACTGGTAATTTCACTCCTCCAACATCCTTCATACATAAACATGGGATTGTGCTTGGATTGTTCGTATCTTCCCTCCCACCTGAATATAAAGGTATATTCCCTATTTTTATTGGAAATATACAACTCCAACATATATCTGTAATCGGATTTACAAATTTACCAACACATGGTTCACTTCTTGCTTTTTCTAAATTACTTGCTAAGGTTAGAATTATCGTTATTACTTGTAATAATGGTTTTATATACTTTAATCGGTCACATTGTTGCTTACAGGTGGGCCCACTATTTTTTCCAAACCTTATGACTTCATACCACCTGTGAGCTTCTATATGGATGTTGCTTTCTTCTGGATTTATCTCTATCTCTATGCTATATTCATTACATGAATTACGAATTACACTACTTACTTTTTTATGAAAGACGAAGAGGTTACTATGCATTATAAAACTTTTGATACTCATAAATACATTAAAAGCCTCCAAGAAAGCGGCTTTAATGAAAAACAAGCTGAAATGCTCGTTAAATCCCTTCTTGAGTCCAGAGACTTTGACCTCTCTATTCTTGCTACTCGTGAACAGGTTGCCAGACTTGACGGTAAAATTGATAAGGTTGAGTCTAATCTTGAGAAAAAGATTATTGAAGTTAAATCTGAACTCAAAGAAAGTATCTCTAGTATTAAACATGATATGCTTAAATGGATTGTCCCTATGATGCTTACTATCGTCGGTATTGCAGTTGGAATTGCGCTGAAACTTCTTTAATATCATTCTTCCATACCTATACTTTTACCTTCTTTTTTGGTATTTTTAGCCAAAGGTTTAAGATTACCAAAATCACTCAATTTCTTTGTCCACTCGTCGCTACTAAAAAGTGATGCTGCTTTTTCCTCACTTTCATGACAAATATTACTTAATGTTACTCCTGGATAATTACATAGCGCCAATAATGTTTCTTTTATTTTCTTATCATCTGGATAAAGCTTATGTAATCTATCTAACTCCTCTTTTGCTATTAAAAAATATTCTTTTGCTAAATCATATCTTGCCAATCCTGCAAGCGAATCCAAATCCAATTCCTCATCCCCGCTATAAGAACGCCCTCGTCCTGCAGCACCATACTCATTGATTGCTGCATATAGTATCTCTATTTTTTCTGATCTAGGATTTTGATATATCTCACTCTTTTCTAACTGCTCTGCTTTTTTCGCTAATAGATCTCCTTTTAATTTATGTAAAATCCTCTTTTTATCATAAGGTCGCGCTATTTTTAACCCTATGTCACATGCCTTTATACCCTCCTTGATCTTATCTATATCCCAACCAACTATTTTTGCTTTTCCTATATACGCATTAACATTCTTTTTATTTAGTGCTATCGCCTTATTATATTCTGCACCTGCAGCTGTGAATTCGCATTTCCCACATAATGCATCTCCTTTGTTCACATATGCACTGTCTAGTTTGCTATCCAGCTTTATCGCTTCATTACTAGACTGTATCGCTTTATCATACTGCTTTTGTAAATTATATAATTCTGCAAGTCTATTATGTATCTTCGCATTCTTTGGCTCATAATTTAAAGCACTTTTTAATTTAAAAATCCCCTCAATAAAATCACCCTGCTTAATGTGACATACCGCATCTAACTGCCGTTTTCTTGAGCGCTCTTTATTCCCCCAGGACTCTACTTCAATTGCAATTGCATCACAATAATCACCGTATTTATCCAGATTTTCCATATGCTCATCAAGTTTTTTGGCCTCTATCTTCCACTCTTCCTCTCTTTTATCACTTCCTTCTCCTTTATCATGAGCAAAAGTTTGCGCTATAGCTCCACTCATAATTAAAAAACTTACCAAAGTTATTGGCACTATTTGATTAATTCTCATACCCCTCCTTCTCTTTTAGCTAAAGAGCCTCTAAGCACACAGAAAGACGAGTCTTCTACTAAATACCCTGTTTTTTCATCTATATGCCGCTTGGTTACTCTTTCGGCCGTGATTAAATATTCAGGATGTTTATCAATGCATTTATTTTCTTCTTTGACCCTACCCCACTTATACTTATTACCTTCTATAAGCCTCTTTATCGCTTTTTCATCATAGCCCATGCAGCATACACTACTAATTTCCCCATTCAATAACCTTAATATCTCATCCTGTGGACTAATATTTGCTATCACCCCCTTCATATGTAACCTTAAAGTGCGCAAATATCCTTCTATGAATATTTTCTCTGCTTCATTCTCGAAATCTCCTATCAGCCCCCTCAGTATTATACCTTTGTAAGTTTTCAATCCGCATTGCTTGTCTTTCACATCAATGTACGTAAGCACCCCTGCAACTAGTACTTTTTTCACTTCTTCTACTTCATCAAAACTTATTGCACTAAAATCACTCTCTAAATCCAAGTCAGCCTTTCCATTAAAATATCTGCCATACTTTCCAGTCTCTCCGTATCTGGATAACATGCGTGCAATATATTCAGCATTCTCCTTAGGGTTACTTTCAGTTTGCAACATCCATTTGATTAAATCACTTATTCCTGCTTTTTCTTTTTTTTCCTTCCATACTCCTTTCACCCCTTCCTCTATTAGATACATATTTACGTAATTGTCCTTCTGCTCTCCTGCTTTTCCATCTGATACCATTATCTTAATTAAGGCAGATATCAGCCATAAACCATCTTCTTCAAAATATTCTTGCTCTTTATTCAGCACACTAAATGGGTTGATGCATACATATTTATCATTAGCTATACTTATATACTCTTTGCCAAATTTTTGAGCTTCATTCTCAAAATCTCTTCCTGCATCCAATATGCATACCTTATCCTTCTGCTCTATAATACTATTTGACAGCTCTTGCATGAATCTTAATCCATCATTACTTGCTCTCTGATCACCCTCTACTACTGCAACATTATTATTAATCACTATTTCTCTATCAAATGGATACCAATAAAACTTACCTTTCTTTCTACCCCATAACTCCACACCTGAGGTTATGTTTGTCTCCTCAATTATATATTTGTCAGCCTCATCTTGATGGGTTTGATTATATTCTTCTGCGGTTTTTAACATACCAGCTATCCTATTTTTGTACTTTGTATATCCCCGCACTAAAGATATAAGAACTCCTGTACATCCCCCTATTGTTATTGACGCAATAATCATTTCAGAATTTATATACATTATCCTACTTCCACCTCCTTTATCTTAAGCACTTTTCCTTCTTGCCTCACTACCGCAGGAACTGCTTTTATCCCAAGCTGCTTTATCAGCACTCCTCTTTGATCAAAGTAAAAATCTAATTTATACTCCTCTTCTAATTTAACAGGAGATCCTCCTGTTAATATTAACTTTGGCTTTATTTCTGATTCTTCGTATTTTTTAATTACATACTTTAATTGATCCTCGTCTTCCCCATCAAAAAATATTAACTCATATGGCATACTAACCACATCCAGTGGGTTTACCTTTGTTCCCTTCCTATGGAACACTATACCCCTTGCGTCTCTTAAATCTTCCTTTACCTCTATACTCGGATCGTATTCATATTCTCTTACTTCACTAACCCTTCCTAAATTTAAAGATTTGGGACTCTTAATTCTACCACTTACCTCTTTCTTCATTCTTTCGTTATGCTCATCCAACTCTCCTCTTGCTTCCATATCACTTAACTTGCCCTTTATCTCCTCTATCGCATCTACTTCCTTAATTTCACTCGTCCTTCCAACCACTCCAAAATCTTTTGCCTTTGCATTAATTGAAAGTAATAAAAAACATATTACTATTAACATCGCTACCCCTACTATAGCGATACCAGTTGTTGTTATAACTCTAACCCACCAATAAACCTTATCTTCTATTTTCTGGTTTTTACTATAATTCTTCCTAACCATCTCCATACATCTCCTTCGCTACCTGTTCTACCGCCTCTTCTAACTTCTTCCCATCTCCCTCATATCTTTTAACTCTCTCATACTCCTCCGGCTTTGTTGAATATAACACCCTAGAAAATGGTTCAAGTATCAATCTACCTATGCTCGCATGCTCAGATGTCATTATCATCACTTCTGAATACTCACCAGGCTTTGACGTTACCGACTCTAACATTTTCTGCTGATAATCATTGATCTTAAATTTTTCACTCTTCTTAAGTAACGCTATCGACTCACTCTTCTGCTTCAAACAACATAACCAATCACTATTCATAAATGCAGCCTCAGCTCCAGGACTTGAATAAAAATCATCTAGATTCTGTGTTCCCACCACCAGCGCTCCTCTATACTTTCTAAGCGTTCTTGCAAGCCTCTCTATAAATTCTCCTCCCTGCTTACCCTTAAGTAAATCCCATGCCTCATCAAATATTATTGCACTCTCTACCTTCCTTCCCCCAAGTATCACCTGATTTGTAATCAGTAACATTAATATCTGTACTACAACTCTCTGCAAATCCTTCTTACTCTTTAACTCCTCTAATTCTGTTACAAAAAATCTCGCACTAAAATCTATATTAGCCTTACCATTAAAATATTTCCCGTACGCTCCATCCCTCGTATATGGAAATAACATCGTCCCTATCCTTTGACACGTAACTCTATCCTCTTCCTGATTCAAAAACCACTCCGCTAAATCTCCAATTCCTGCTTTAGATCCTTTCTCACTCCACACTTCCATTAACGCCTTCTCTATCAATGAATCTTCATAACTACTTGTCCCTTCTTTCGGTGCTGCCATCATACTTATTATTGGCTTCATTACCGATAGCGCATCCTCTATATGCTCCTTTGACCTCTCATCTATACTGCTAAATGGATTTAAACATAATCCCGATTCCGTGCTAAATTCTATAAACTGCCCATCTAACATCTTCACCTGCTTCTCAAAACTCCTTCCCACATCAAGTACATATACCTTCCCTCCCCTCCTAAGTATACTTACCGCAAGCTCCTGCATAAATACTGACTTCCCAGCTCCACTCCTTCCTACTACCGATACATTGTAATTTGTATTTCCTAAACTCTCATCAAATGGATACCAGTAGTATAACTGCCCTCTCCTTCCTGCAAGCAACATTCCTGCCTTTTTACATCCCTTTGACTCTCCTTGTAGTGGCATCATGTTAACAGGCTCATGCGATAGTGTCGTTCTTAACTTCTTTAAGTAACTCATATCTAACGCCATATCTTCTCCCCATAATAACGGCAATATACTCTTAAGTGATAACATCACCACAAACCTATCTCTCTTTAACTCCCATCCATTCGCTCTATATAAACTATTCACTATTTGCTCAGATGATCCTATACTCTCTTTTTTATCTATAAGTACTATCTGCATTCCAGTCCTTACCAACCTCTCATTCTTTTCTAATTGCTCCCTCACAAATTCCCATTCCTTCGCTTCTCGCTTAAGCGCCGGTATCCAATTCCCAAGTGGCGATGATGCCTGTGACTCCACCCTAGATGCTTTCGCCAACATCCCAGTCTTCTTAAGTTTTCCATTCTCTATATGAACCCCCAGATGAATTAGAAAACTACATGGTATTTTTAGATAATCATTAAACTGATCTCCTATTAAATTATTCATCAATCCAAATCCCCACGCTCCCGGATATCTCTTCACACTCAAAAATCTCATCTCATACTCACCCTCATCCATCGTTATACTATCCGCATTTAACCCATACTGTTTATCCTTATCTATTATTTGGTATTTTATTTCATTATGAGGATTCCACTCCCCTATACTCCTGCCACCACTCTCATTATAATTTAATATGTCACTCAAATAACTTATTAAATCTTCAGGCCTAAATACATGCGCTTCCCCACTCCTTGTTTCAAATGCAGATTTAACCTGCTCTTTTAATTCCGCAATCTTACTTCTTACTACTGGCCCTTTCTCACTCACTGGCATTGATACCGATACCAACCCCCTAAAATCTCTTATCCTAAACTTCCCCTTACCCCTTCTACTCAACTCCTCAAAATACTTCGCTCTTTTTTCTTCTAATTTCCCGATTATGCTCCCCTTATTCTCTTTTACCTTCCAATTATCTATTATGTGCTCCACTTTCGGCATTGCAGATAATAAAAATTGTATATTTGACCCCTCTGGCAATATACTTCCAAATAACCCTGATAATTCATTTTCTAACTTTCCCTCGCTCCCCACATATAATCCAATCTCAAATATAAATCCTATACTGCTACTTCCTAAAAATAACCCATGCTCATCATCGTAACTTTCATATGGCAATAAATCACTCAAACTATGATAACTTAAAAACTCTTTCGCTTTCCTCCTTACCTCACTTCCTTTTAAGTTAGTCCCATATTCACTACTCTCTCCAAAATACTGAGCTATCTTTTTTGCTAAATTATTCAACATCTACCCACCTGCCTCCTTCTATTACCGTATATAGATATGTCTCCCCTATGTAATCTCCCATCTCATCCTCAAATCCATTAATCCACACTCTCCCTGTCTGCTCCGGCACCCTTCTTACTTCGTTTTGTAATTTTTTATTCTCTACCTCCCCTCTATACTCTTCAATAATTCTAAGCCTCACAAATCTACCGTGATTTTCCTTTATTGAATCAATTTTTCCTTTCCCTAGCTCTCCTTTTGTCACCATCTCATTTACTTCAGTCACTGACTTACATCCAGCTCCCATTCCTACTCCACACTCCGTTACTTTCTTGCCACTACATCCAACTAAACCCGTAACTAATATTATAACCACTATTATTTTTTTCATCTTAATCACCCTTTTCATTTTGATTTTTCCTTTTTTAATATTCATTATCATTTACTTCTTGCTTTGATACTTCTAATTCCTTTTCTCTCTTAATACTTAATCTCTCTTTGACTCTACTACTTCCAATATCGGCCCCTTCTGTAAATACAACATCCACTATTCTTCCACTTTCAATCTGAATAATCGGCTGTATACTCTCAGCCCTATCTATATAATATTTCGATAACCTATCCATACTGCTGCTTGCTCCTGACATCATCCCCTCATTAAATTTATCACTCGTACTTCTCTTTGGTATAAATGCTCCCATTGGATTTATCACTGCAGGTTGACTTGGATTAAATACTCCAGCTACTCCCTGCAACACTCCTCCCAAAACACTCTTTGCCAAATATCCCCTTCCCTTTTCTACCACTATTCCTTTTATCCCTGCTCTCCCATCCTCTCCTGTCACATATCCTGCAACTTCCGTCTCTATTATTTCTCCACTCGTCCTCTCAACACATGTTAGCTTTTCTAACCTCGCAAATACCCTCTCACTCGATAAATCTCCATATCCACTCCCAACTATATGACAGTCCTTCAAATCACTTTGAAACTTCCTAGGTAATGTTCCCCTATCTATCAATCTTATTAATATAGGCCTTGGATCACTTGATGATGTTAATGCTGTTGATGCATCTACACCCCCAAGTAATACTGCTTTCGCAAAACTTCCTGCCGGTATAGTATCTTCCTTATTCTTAACTTTCTCCCTCTTATCACCACTTCCTAACTCTATTTTAATTTTTCTTATTCCTTGCTCCTTCTTCTCTATAAATGGCTTCATTTCTCCCGCACCACCTACTCGATCATGATTTGCCACTCCCCCTATTAAATCCCTAAGTGCCGCTATTTCCTCTTTTAATAATTCTACTTCACTTATTTCACTATTTCTTATGCTTTCTTCCTCATTTGCATTGATTGCTTTTGTTAAATCTTCCTTAATACCCGATATTCCATCTTGTAATGCTTGTATTTTACTCTCCTGCTGATACCTCCACGCAGCTTCTGAATCCACTTTATCTCCTACAGACTCTATCTGTCCTTTATAGAGTGTTTTCTCCTCTTCCTTTTTACTATCCCCAGTAGTCCATGTAGACTTTACTTGCTTCATCACTAATAATCCAGCTGTCCCAAGTGCCGTAAATAATACTATTGCTACCACCCATTGCTTGCCACTTACACTTAAACTCCCCCAAATTCTCATTCCTTGAGCCTGTTTACTTTTGTCTTGATTATTAACTTCTTGATTTGTCATAACTTTACCTACTATATATTACTTTATATAATTTCGTCTCATCTCCCTCTCTTAAAGTCCTGCTTTCTAACATAATCGCTGCAACTCCATCTCCAGCAAACTGCTTTTCATGTAATGTCTTCTGGCCCTTTCCTTTATTGCATAACTTCCATACTTCTACTCGGTACTTTCCTACCACCTTATCTCCTTCAAATTCTATCTCCAGTCCACCTTTACTCAAATAACCTTGTCCCTTGTCTTTTAACGGGACTCCCCTAACATATTTAATCATGTTTACAATCTCATCATGCCTTATATGCTTACTTCCTATCAGCTTCTCACTCGCTTTTTCAGAATCAAGTTGACTTATCAGTATAAATTCCCCCTCTCCCTTCTTTAATTTTAAACTTATGTCTTGCGTCTTCCCCTTTTCCGTCACCACTGTAAATACTGCATTCTTATTGCTATTTACATCTAACAATTTAACAAATATTTGACCTAATCTCTCGTCACTCTCAAGTCCAAATTCTTCCCCAAGCCCTATTACCTCAACTATCCTGTCTCCTTCTATTTTTACTCTATTTGCCTCATTCCTCGACATATATCCCTCTATCCTTTTATTCTCTTCTAATCCATATTTCTGCGTTCCAGCTACTCCCTCCTCACTTACTCCAAATACTACCAATGACATTGTAAACACCGCCAGTCCAAATTTTATAAGCCCAAATGTTATAAAATCAAATACTCTAAAACCCTTACCTTTTTTTTCGCTTTTTCTGCTTTTCCCGCCTTTTGCTCTTACACTACTTATTTGTATTATCTTTTTTTCTATTTTTGTTATTGTCATAATTATCCCTATTTACTTTTAAAATTCTTTAACATAAATATTCCACCACTATACCCAAACTCTATCTCATATATCTCCTTACTCTGTCCCATTCTCGATCCTGCTATATATTTCGTTAGCACACCCACTATCTCAGCTTTTAATCCCTTAACATCTACTATTATCTCTTTTGGCGCAAATACAGTAGTTACTCCCTCTTTCTTCATTCTTTCCGCATCACTTATTAATCTTTTCTCAACATCATGATAATGCTGAGGGGCCACATATCTAAGTATCACATCCTTTCTATATCCATGACTGTCAGGCGTTGTATCCAACATCAGCTTACTAAAAAATAAAGCCATCTCTTCTATATATGACTCCGATACTAAACTCCCTTCACTCCACACATTCTGCTTCATATACGCAGGTACTATTATCACCCTCTCATTCTTCCCAAATAACATTAGTCCAAGCATGATATTCGCTATCATCAATCCTAAAGATATTACTAAAAACCCATTCCTCTGCTTTAATAACTTCTCTACACTCTGATTCCACCTTTCTATCCTCATATCACTATCCAATATACTCCCTAATATCAGACCTTACCTTTGATTTAAGCTGTCTATGCATCCCAGGTAAATACCAATATATAGCATGCCTTAAAAACCCTCCTCCTATGTTTTGCTTTACATATTTAAGTGCATTATATATCGCTATACTCAACACCACCCCTGTAACTGGAAATCTAAATATAAATCCAAGTGCTAGCGGCACAAATAATGCCGCCATTTCATCCACCGTCCAAAATGCTATTCTTGTCGGGTTATCTAAATATCTTAGTATTACATTCCTATCGTACATTATCCCTCTTACTTTATTTTGAATGAGCCATTTACAAATCCAAAAAATACATTCACAAATATTAAATATGCAGCTCCAAACATTAACATTGTCCATCTCTGTGATATTAATGCAAAACCCGCTGTCGCTATCCCTGCTGCATTTAATACCATAGGTATTAAATATCCTTGTGAATCATCTTGCACTTTCTTTGTTAGCGTTTTTATATCAGCAATATCAGTAATCCCTGCTAATCCATATTCTGGATACAAAATCATTACTCCCAGTAAAATTAGTATACATGTTTTTAAAACTCTTTTGATCCTTGGGCTCTCTATGTCTCTCTCACCGCTTTTTATAAAACATTTTTCTTTCATTTTCTCATTAAACAAATATCCTTTGATCAGCACCTCTTCTACTCTTGCTTGCATTTTTTTAATTATTTTTACTGTCTTCATTTTTTATTCTCCTTTTTTAATTTATTATTTTTTGTTTGTTTTTTTAGTATGCCTTATTTATAATTTGATAATTCTCAACCTGCTACATCTACTTCCACACCCTCCTCTAACTCTCTTTCTACTCCTTCTTTTAATACTTCCTCCTCATACTTTTTTAGCTTCTCCTCATATACCTTATTCTCTTCTTCTAACTCTCTTATCCATTCTTCTCCTGCTTTTGCTTTTAACTCCCTCACATCTACACATATCATTATCCCATAATCCTCAAATACATTGATAAATACTCCTTTTTCTGATTTGCTTAACTCCCCTCTTACTATCACCTTCTTACCTGCTTTTAGATGCTTACCAAAATGATCTATTATTCTTTTGTTCCACACAAATATTTCAAAAAAATCTACCTTCTTCTCTGTTTTACCCCTCACTACTACCGTTACCATCCCATACACATTTCCTTCTTTAGTCTCTCTTAGCCATATATCCCTGACTAATCTGCCACTTAACTCAACTATATTTCTATCTCTTACCATTTTATTAAGCCTCCTTTCCCCTATCATTTGTTCAATTCATCTTCTTCACCTATGGTGATTTCTCCATAGCTGTCCAACAGCATATAATCTACTTTTTTCCCTTCACTAAACGTTCCTCTTAGCTTGACTCTTTTGCCAATTTCTAGTTTCTCCCTGTTTTCTTTGCAATATCTTGCTATCCTTTCACTCCTTATAAATACCTCACATTCCTTGTAGTTATATTCTCTTATATGCATCCAACTAATTCCTGTTACCTCATTTTCCTGATTAATCCCTATATGCGGCTCCTCTATTATTACCCCACTTATTACGGTGTTTTCTTGAAACTTTCTTATATATTTTCCTACTTGAACTCTCATATTTACCTTTCTATTTGTTTATAATAACCCTGATATTGATTTCACTAGCCCTTCTGTTAACTTTGGCTCTGCCTCCTCAAATTTCAAATTGGTTTTCTTTGCTACACTCATTATTCTCGTTTGATACTTCTTCCAATTTGTCTTCTTCTCCCATCTGGATTTTTTATACCCACTTGTTCCTTGCTTTAAATTGGCATCACTACTCTCACTGACATATTCTCCATCTGCTTTCTCACTTATTTGTAAATCTGTTATCATTGTAAAGTTCACTACTTCCACTGCTGCATCTAACACTGTATTACCTATTCCTGTAATCAATCCTATACCAAGCATACTTCTCCCACTTCCTCCTGTGGCTCCTGCTATTGCAGCTCCTGTTGCGAAACCTTCCAGTCCACTACCATAGCCTCCAGTTAACGCTTGGAATGGATTTTCTAATGTGTTTTTTCCTACTTGCAATACATTGGCTTGGATCATTATATTTGCACTTTGAGTACTATTTACAATTCTATAGCCTTTGCTTTCTATCGCCGATCTAATTTTAGATTCAATCTCTAATCCTGATTTATCACTTGTATTTCTAATTTGTAGTAATACTGTTTTTTTATTATCATCAATTGGATCTAAGAATATTGTTTCACTCATTTTCGTCTCTACTTCTAGATTCCCATGCTTTATCATCTTACTTGCTGTATTACAGCCTACTAAACTTCCCATTCCTGTTGTTAGCACTGCTATTACTATGTATTTTTTTGCTTGCTTGATCATTTTTGTTCACTCCTAATTTAATTGATTATTTATATTTACTTGGTTCTTACTTATGTCTCTCATCAGTAGCTCGTGATTATTTATATTTACTTGTGAGTAATCACCTAGTTCTTGTACTTCTCTGGACTTATTGAATATTATTTCTTTGGATTCCTTACTTACTGCATCTCTTATTTTATCTCTTATTTCTAATCTGCTTCTTTTGATATGTTTCTTCATTAAATATGATTCAAATAGCCTATCTCTCATTAATTTGTACTCATCCTTATTCAAAAAATCTCTTTTTGGAATATGCCTCAGTATTAATCCTAATTTATATCTATCGTTATCTTCCTGATATCCCTCTTCCTCTATATAATTTCTAAATTCTTCATATTCTTTAAACTCATTTAAATTTTCTTTTAGGTTATTTGCTATTTTCTTCTCTATTTCCGTAACTTTTTCCTCTTTTTTGATTTCTCTATTTTGACTTATATTATTTATATCCAGCTCTCTATCTCCTACTCCATATTCTCCATTTAATATCCTTTCTATCGTTTTCTCTTTTATTAACCAGCCAAAAACTGCTTTAAAGTTATTCTTTGTGTCCTTCTCTCCCATTAAAAACTGGCTACTATTTACTTTTAGTGTGTATTCTCTCCAGTTATTTAAATCCCTATTAAATACTGTTCTATATATATTTAGTAAAATTTGCTCATTCCTCTTATTACTATATGCTTTAATTGGGCTTATCGAATACTCAAATACTTTGTTCCATAAATCTACCATTGTTTGCGTCACTGATTGATTACCTTCTTGGATATCAGATACCACAACTGATGTGATTTTGGTTGCTTGAGTAGCGGTTATTATGCTTGTTGAAATAGCAGAGTTTGCTTCTGCTTTCTTTACTTCCACATCTACCTCATCTTTCCCCCCTACTTCCTCTTCTGCTTTTGCTTCTAAACCTTTGTTTTCTTCTTTTATTGTTGAATACTTTTTTAAAGCTGCAAATAATTCACTAAAATTAAATCCTCCTTGTATCTTTGTCCCATCCTCTTCATGCATTTTCTCGTACTCTCTGTATAGTCTTTCCATTTCTTCCGCTACTTCCTTCTCTAGCTCCTCCTGCCTCCTTTCTCTCAACCTTCTTTCTACTTCCTCTTCAATTAAATCATTTAAATTCCTAATTATTTTACCCTTTTCTTTTTCGTAACCCCTATCTTCCCTTTCTGCTAAAGTCTCACCCATTTCTCGATTCTTCTTTTTTCCCAATTCAAAATATTTTTCTTCTTCACTCCTCCTAGAAGAAGTCTTTTCTGTTCCTTTCTCTGTTATATTATATCCCTCGTCATTTTGACGGGAATCATTTTCAAATTGAAATACTGAAATTGTACTCGCCTTTTTTTGGCCATTACTTGTAGTATAGTTTTTACTACATGGTGAGTTATTAATAAATTGTGATGATTTGTAATTTGTAGGCTCTATATCCTTTTCTAGTTCATAGCTTGAGATATAAAATTCATCTAAGTAACTTTCTTCATAACTTCCGCAGTTATTTTTTACTGAATTACTTTTCCTTATATTGTCATTTAGTATTTTGTAACCTTTTTCCTCTACTGTGTACCATCTGATATTTTCTCTTCCTCTGAAACTGGCTTGCTTACTCCTTATTAATCCTTGCTCCTCTAATGATTTTAGTGCTCGATATATTTTACTTTCGCTCCAATGCTGAAAATGTTGAATCTTCCATGATGAAACCGAATTATAGATCCATTTACCTTCTTCTCCTTTAAGATTTGATGCTTTGCCTCTGCAGTACACAGCTATTTTTTCTAATATCGCAGCTTCTGCTTCTCCTATTTCTATCGCAATACTCGGTCTTAATATGTAAAATTTACTTATTTGCATACCCTTCTACCATTTCTTTGCATTTCTCATAATTTATTCTGTACCATTTACTATGGTCCCACTCGCTCTTGCATTTCTTTTCTGATTCTATTAAACCCTTATCTTCCAAACCCTTAATTACTAGATATACTTTATTCTTCCCCCATAATGGCATATGCATTTCATTCCATGACATTAGGCTATTACATACCCATCCATCCTCTCTATACTTATAGCCGGTGATTTCTCCTCTCACTAGCTGATCTATGCGGTCTAACATTATCGCTTCCGCATCTCTTAAATATTTTAATCCTTCTGTTAGCATTTTATTTACCTATTAATCCTTATTCTTTAAAATTATGTATCCAAAAATAAGAAATAAAATCGTTAGCAAACCAGCTATATAAGCAGTTGAATAATCAACTATGTATTTTTGAATAAAATTCGTAACTTGTTCCATTTTTTAATACTTCACTCCCTCTAAAATCATTTTGTTTTAATAATTTTCAACATTTTCTAAATTGACAAAATTCATAGTTAATGTATAAACGTTTAGTAAGTATAATAAAATATTGGAACTTTATTTTACTTAAAAACATATTTTATTATTTAACATACTATTTTTAACGTGTAAATACTTTTTTATGATATGAATAAAGATTTTGACACTCAAGATTTAAGGCAAAATATATTAAGGATACTAAATATTAATTCTTTTTCTGAGATTAATCAGGCTAGATTCGCTGATTCTGCCGGCGTATCTAGAAACCATATGTTAAAAGTTTTATCAGGAGATACTAATAATCCAGGGATAAAAACCGTTGTTGCTATTGCTAAAAAACTTGACTGTAGTATTGATGAACTTGTTGGTCACAAATCTTCTAAATCTTCTTCTTCGAATTTGTTATCTAAGGATTTAAATTTAAATGTTGATTTATTAAAAAACTCTTTTGATTATGTTATCTCTTATATTCAGAATAATAACATATCCCCCACTATTAATTCTGTTGTTGCTGCTCTTGATAATATATACGACTATTCCTTTCGTAGAAATTTAACCCATCCCGACCTTAAATTTGCTAAATGGATTCTTAGTTCCACCTTTGAAGGTTAATTTAATACTTTTGGATTTTTGTTTTGTGCAGAATAAATATTAATAAATTCAACATCATCTATTCCTATACTTTTAACTATTGACTCAATAATTACTACTATAGCATTTTTAGTGAATTTTATTTTTATACCATCTTGCTCATTTATAATTTTTTCTACTAAATCAAAATCCATTATTTCTTCTGGGTTATTTTTACCCTTAATGTATTTTTTTACCTCTTTAATATTTAATTCCATGTTTGGTAAACTATATTTTATGATTATCTGATTATTTCTACTAATTACTGATATATCAATTCTCTTCTCATTAAAGCCAATCATTTGATACGCTATACTGAATACTATTGTATATATCATCGATATTGGCTTTGTTGTTGTTATATTTTTTATTTTATTTTGAATATTAAATTTTACCTCTCTCTCTAATTCTGTGAATGCTAAATAATTTTTTAGCTCTTTTAGCATATCTTCTATACTCACTATAAAAACGTCATTTCTTTTTACATCTAAATCTAATCTTTTACTTAAATATGCCTTTCTAGCTTCCCAATAATTTATTGCTATATCTATTACCTTTTTATTAATACCGTAAGTCTCTTCCTTAAAACCTGATATAAATTTTTTTATAAGAATTTCTTTTACCTTAAATATGAAAAATAATATAACCAATATGTATATAATTACTAAAGATAACACAGTAATGTTTACAATAAAAACATCAAACTTAATAGGATTTAATATTACAAATGTCACACTTCCAAGTATAGCCCCTGCAACTAATAATATCATAAATATCCTGTAAAAAAATATAATACTAAACACCACCACGGATATTACCATATTAGAAAGTGCTATACTTGAATTTGGCAGTGTATAGTACACATATGTTACTAAAAAAGGAAAGCAGTACCATGCAGTAAATAATATAAAAAGATTCTGCGATATACCTTGATTATTTTTAAAGGCTTTTCCCATAAAAATATAGATCACACTAAATGAACCAGCTAATATTATTAGTATAATTGTATCTACGGTTAACGCATTACCAATAATCTCTATAATTCCTGTGAAAATTGGAATGGGTATAATTGCATAACCTAATTGACTTACCGGTATTTTCATATCATCGATAATATTCCTCGTTACACACTCTAAATTACTTATATATCTTCTTTCGCCATTTATTTTCTCCTGCATTAAATACTTAATTAACATAAATGCTACGAAGCTTAATGCTAAGCTTATTAAATATGCCGCATGATCTATTTCAGGTGCAAATATTTTTAGCAATGTATACGATAAAAAGCCTGTTATTGAACTAGCCCAAAATATTACATCCCTTCCTTTCTTTATAAATAATCCTCCAACAAATGGTACAAATATCATGGCAAAATAATACTCTGACACAAAAAAAACTATATCAAGTAAGCTTTTAGCCTTTATCGCAATAAATAATCCTAATACACCACTGAACAGTGTAACTATTTTTACTATATTTACTTTATTTACCTTATTTGTTATAGATTTAGGAACTAAATTCTCGACAAAAATAACTGCTCCAGTATTTATTAAAGAATCTGCTGATGATAAAACAACTGCAAGCATTGCTGTGGCAAATAACCCTCGAAGAAAATTATTCTGAATAACATTATCTATTGTTTTAAAAAATATTAAATTACCTTCTAAGCCTGGATACTTATTAATAGCTACCATTGCTACTACTATTGTGAATAATGTGCATATGACCTTAATTAGAATCCAAAAATATATGGTTTGTCTGTTTTGCAGTTGATTCCGTCCCATCAATATCCTATGAATATAAATAGGAGATATTTCCGGAGATAAACTGAGAATAAGTAGAGAAATATAACTGAACAAATTAAAATTTTCTCTTACTTGCCACACATTAGATTTAGTCAATAGAAATATTCCATCATTTTCACTTAATAAAAAAAATGCAAACATGGGCAATACAATTATAAATATAATGAATTGTAAAACATCCGTTTGCACAACAGATTTTATTCCACCAACTGCAGAATATATTGTAATAATCATAAAAGCTATAATCGTAGCAAGTACTGAAGGATACCCTAAAGCATACTCTATAATAATACCAGTTGCCTTAACCTGCATTGCTAAAACCCCAAAACAATACATATATGCTACAAAAGCAACAAATCTCTCTACTGAATTTCCGTAAACTTTCGATATTACCGAAACAACACTTAATCTTCCATAATATTGATTAAATTGTGGTAATATATATCGTGCAAACAATACATGAGCAAAACAACCAAATACTGGTAAAAAAGCAAACAATAAGCCATTTTTATAAAATAATGTAACATACCCTATAGTATTACCAGCTCCTATAAAAGTGGCGACCATTGTTGCAACCAATACTGGTGTAGAAAATGCTTTACTTCCTAATGCATAATCCTTAATACTCTTTGGTTTATCTTTATATAGTATTCCTACCACTAAAAATAAAAATAACCCTGCGTATACATATACTCCAACATCCAAATTAATTAATGTTTTTATAATCTCCATAATATCACTATTGCTTAGTGGGTAGATGTATTCAGATTTATTAGTATAAAATTATACATCCTTGCTTGCTGATCCAAGTAATAATTTTTTCCACTAAACCCAAAGTGCCCATTTTCTGTATTTATATGTAATAAAATAGGATTTGCTCCTTTATTATAGTACCTTAATTTTGCTACCCATTTAGTGGGTTCCCAATACGCAATTCTTAGATCTGAAATTCCTCCTGTTACATATAAAGCAGGATATTTTTGTTTTTTTATATTATCATACGCTGAATAGGATTTTATATAGTCATAATATTCTTTTATTTTTGGATTGCCTAATTCTGTATAATGAAATGGAGTATTTTTTAGACTTTTATCCAGCATAGTATTCAATGTATCTACAGAAGGTACTTCCGCCACTGCAACTTTTAACAATTCTGGTCTTTCATTTATAACATACCCTATAATCATACCTCCAGCACTTGCACCATATCCTACAATCTTGTCTTTCGATCCATATTTTCTTTTTACTAATCCCTCTGCACAATTTATGTAATCATAAAAAGTCCGTTTCTTTGTTAAAAGCTTGGCATCTTCATACCATTTATATCCTTGCTCACTTCCTCCCCTTATATGCGCTATTGCATACACAAAACCCCTATCCACTAATGAAAATATATTTGGATCAAATTTTGCAAAACTTGAAATGCCATATGCTCCATACCCATATAATAAAAGTGGATTTGTTCCATCCCTTTTAAATCTATCTTTTTTATAAAACAATGATACTGGTATTTTGACCCCATCATCTGCTATAATGTATATCTTTTCTGTCTGATATTTATCTTTACAATACCCTCCTTTCACTCCTTGTGTCTTTCTTACATATAACTTACCCCTTTTACAATCATAATCATATACCGTTTGCGGCGTTATAAATGATGAATAGTTAATTCTTACTAAATCTGTGTCATAAGTTGTAAAAAATCCATATGCATTGTATGTTTCTTCATCAAATTTTACTTCCTCACTTTTTTCAGTCTTATCAAAAACTACTATTTTATTAACTCCATTTACTCTCACATTAACTACTAAATATCCCTTTGATACACTAAAATCTTCTAAAAATTGGCTATCACTGTGTGAAATTATTTCAATCCATTTTTCTTTATTATTGAACTGATACTCGTTCAGTTTTACTAATCTAAAATTTTTTCCCTTATCGTTGATTTTTAAATAAAATGTATCATGGCCATGATCGATGTAATATGATCTTCCAAGTTCTCTATTTAATAGCAAGCTTGGACTAAGGACTAGTTCATTTTCTATATTTAAAATTCTTATTTCATTTTCTACATTGTTAGATGGATTAATAATTAAATATTTGTTATCAGATGTCTTCTTTATATCAATACTAAATCTTTCATCTTTCTCCTTATATATGATTATATCCTCGGATTGATTTCTACCTAATTCATGATAATATACCTCTGTTATCCTAGATTTATCATCCCTTTTACTATAAAAAAATCCTTTGTTGTTCCCATGCCATATTATATTACCCCACATATCATTAACTATATTACTATCTACTTCTCCTGTTTTCAAATTTTTTACACTTAAACTATATTTCTCTCCCCCAATTAAATCTTCTGTATATGTTATTTTATCATGTTTTGGACTTGGATATATTGAATCCACTTTATACCCTTTCATTTTTCCTTCCGCTAATTTATTAACATCTAATATTTTTTCTTCTCGTCCTTTTAAATAATCCTTTTTCCTAAATAGCGCAAAGTAATTACCTGAATACTTACGATAGTAATAATAATTATCAATTTTTTTTGGATATCCTTCTTCTTCCTCCATTACCCTCTGTTTCATTTCATTATATAACTTTTCTTCCTGTTCCTTGTATTGTGAAAAATATCTCTCTGTATAATCGTTCTCTTCTTTTATATATCCAAGTATTTCTTTATTTTTTACCTCAGGCCAATTCTCATCTCTTAGCCAACGATAATTATCTACTAATACCTTTCCATGTACTATCTCCTCATATTTTTCCCTTTTTGCTTTTGGCAAAATTATGTTCTTTTTAATTTCTAAAGCATTAACATTCAAAGCCAATAGAGCACACAGTATGACAGGCAGAAAAGTACGAATCTTATTGCTAAATTTTTTCATTTCATTTTTATACTTCAGATATACTTTAGATTAAAAACATACCTCTGCCTAAGGAGTAAGTAATAAAACTAACTATACACTTCCACCACCACTACTTCTATCGCAACCGCCACCACTTACAGGCTCAGCTGCTTCAGCAAAGAACCCAGTAAGTGGGAAAGGATCGTACTCTTTAATAAAGTCATTAATAGCGAAAAATCCATAAGCTAAATTCTCACCTATCGTTTCTAAAGATCCTTGTAAAAACTCTACTGAAGAATCATAATATAAATCCTGCATAACTACCTCCAATATTTGAATCATTAATAATGCTTATTTAACTAACTATTAAACTCATTTGTTATTTAAATCTGCAAATAATTTTAGCATTATAATGAATGGTAGTCAATATTGCAAAACACACAATAAAAGCCTATTGCTACTCTATTTGGTATGAAATAATCTCATGATTTTAAAATATCCCTTTATTAGAAGCTAGTATTATCAATATATTTAAAAATTCTTTATTTTCTTTTTTATTATTTATCTTTATTTACATAAAATTTCTTTAAGAAATATTTTCATTATTTCCCAAGCTCTATTTGATGATAATTCATTATAAACAGTTCCTAATTTTTCATCATTGGCCCTAGGATTTGTAAATGCATGTTTTGTATTGCCAAAAATATGTATTTGCCAATCTGCATTTCTTTTCGCCATTTCCTTCTTAAATTTCTCTACCTCTTCTCTACTGACCATTGGATCATTATCACCATGTAATATTAACACTTTTGGCTCTATTTTTTCATTTTCTTTATTTTTATTTTCTTCTAATTCTGGTAAAAGACCATGAAAACTTACAACTCCTTTCACTTGAAAATTATACCTTGCCATATCTATTACACATAATCCTCCAAAACAATATCCTATTGCCACCACTTTAGTAGGATCTACTTTTGATAAAGTAGCTAACACTTCTAATGAAACTTTTAACTTTTCTTTTAATAATTCTCTATTTTGTATAAGAGGATTCATTAACTTTTGATTTTCTTCTACTGTTTTCCCTATTTTTGCTTCTCCATATAAATCTACTGCAAATCCCACATATCCTAATTTTGATATTTTATCCGCTATGTTACATACTTCCTTATCTCTTCCTGACCATGCGTGAACTATCATTACCGCTGGTAACTTAGTTTTTTTTATTGGATAAGCACAATATCCTTCATGTGTTATTCCTGATATTTCATACTTTATTATTTTGCTTTCTATGTTTTCCATTATTGTAATTTTTTTCTATTTACACATAATCAATCCTAATATTTTTATCATATTGAGTGCAAGCCTATTTTACCCATACCATCACTTATATCAAAATATTCTATTTCTTTCCCTTTTTTATTCAATTCCTCTATTACCATCTCATTTATTCCTTTATCATCAACTACCTCTTTTGTTCTTTCTCTTATTTTTTTCCTTGCCTCCATTTTTGTTAATCCCAAATATTTCTTCATTACGTAGCTTTCATACAGACTTTCCCTCAATACTGCATATTCGTTTGTTCTAAATATGCTGTGATATGATATGTGCTTTATAGCTTTCAATATGCCATATTCATCTTCTTTTCTTTCTGCTTGGTTTATTTTGATATATTCCTCAAATTCTCTTCTTTCTTTTGTTTCATCTATTTTGAGCTTTATATACTCTGATATTTTTTTATCCATTTTATTTACTACTTCCTCTTTCTTCTCTTCTATATTTTTCGTTATATTATTTATATCCAGCTCTCTATCTCCTACTCCATATTCTCCATTTAATATCTTTTCTATCGTTTCCTCTTTTATTAACCAGCCAAAAACTGCCTTAAAGTTATTCTTTGTTTTCTTTTCTCCCATTAGGAACTAGCTACTATTTACTTTACATGCATATTCTCTCCAGTTATTTAGATCACCTTTAAATGCTGTTTTATATAGATTTAATAATACTTCTTGGTTCTTTTTATTACTATAAGCTTTGATTGGACTGATTGAATACTCAAATACTTTGTTCCATATGTAGACCATTTTATTTATTATTTCTTTCTCATTAGAATTTATAGGATTTTCTTCTATTTTTTCCTTTAAAGTATTTTCTAACTCAACGCCATCCTTTTTATAAGAAGGTTTATTTGTATAGTTATTCTTTGTTATTATGATATGATGAAAATCGACAGATCGATTTGTTGTCTTTTCAGCAAGTAAAATTGTATTTGCAAAAGCAATAGACTTAATTTTTTTAGATGCTAATTTAAAAACATTACTTGTATAGTTATTATTATTTGTATTAGATAAATTAATACTCTCTTCATTCTTTGTATAGTAGCTTTCAGAGTGCATAGTAATTAAGGAATTATATTTTTTTAAATCTATAGTATACCATTTAGTGTGGTTCCATTTTCCAGCATTAATCTTAACAGACTTAATTAAACCTGTATCTTCTAGAGTTTTAATAGTTTTTCTTAATTTATACATAGATAAATAAGGAAATTGTTTTTTCCAAGAGGGGAGAGAATTGTATATCCATGCACCCTCATGATTTGGCAAATATCTCCCACATTTAGAAACCCAGTAATTCAATTTATTTAAAAATAATGCAGCTTCAATGCCAATTATATTGGCTAAATTTGTGTCAAATATATTGCATGTTTTGTTAGATATCTTTAGTTCATCATTTGTATGTATGTTTGTGTAATTAAAATTCATATTCACCTCTCAATAAAAAGTCCCCCCAAGGGGACTGATAAATTTATTGCACAATGAATACTTATATGGTATAGCTTGAATAGTGAGTTACAAGTTACACTTCGTGCATTCATTATGCGGATTTGTAAAATAGATAGGCCTTCTAGTAGTCGGAGCTTTTAGAAGGTCTTTTTTATTTAATTTCCATAAGCATCTCCTCTAATAATTTTTTAAATAAATGGGATATCTGTTCTTTATCTAATTTACCGCTAGATATTAAGAATGAGATATTTCTTGGAAAATGTATGGATGGTATAGAATTGTTATCGTTCCTCCAAGTGTATAAATGTCTCCCATTATGAGAGTAAATTTTTTCACTTGAGGGGATGCTTTCTACTTGATTAACGTATTTATTAACAAGAGTAGTTAACTTATTTTTACCAATTGTCCCTTCTGCAATTTGCTGCGCATACTTCAATATACCTTCTATATATTTATCACCTTTAATACTTAATTGTTTTATTTGTTCTGCAGTACCAGAGCTTATTTTAGTCATATCTTTTAGAGCTTCCTGTATTTGCAGTGGTATTTTGCTAAATGATAATAATCTAGAAACTTGTTGTTTGCTTATTTTTAATTTATCTACTAAATCTGACTGACTCAATATTTTTTTTTCAATTAGTTTTGCATAACTCATTCCTTTAGCATAATCAGATAGCGCTGATCTGTTAGAATTTTCTGATATTTGTACTAGAGCAGCCTCATTATCTGATAAATTTCGCACCAATACTTTAAGAGGAAGATGTGCTTTTTGTGCTGCTCTCCATCTTCTTTCCCCTGCAATTAATTCATATTGAAAATTGCTATCATTAGGTAGTTTTCTTACTATACATGGGATCTGCTGTCCCATAGACAAAAACTCTTCTGCTAATGCATCTATATCACCTAACTCATTTTCTGGTCTGTCATGAAATTCCCAATTTTTAATGACATAAGGATCTATCTCTATTACCATGTCTTTGTGATGTGAAACAATAGAAATTGGATCTTGATTAACAACTAATTCTTGCTCTAGTGATTCACCCTCTGGGTTGTAAGGTCTATATTCTCTTTTTTTAAATATTTTTTTCTTACTTGTTTGTAAATCTTCTATTTTAGGCATATTTTATTTATTTTTTATAACTTTAATTCCAAGTAACTCTTTAGTTAATAGATCAAAATCATCTTTGGCAGTAGATTTTTTTACCGAACTGAATAGATTGAGTTTTTCATCAATTACATTTGGTATTTCCTGACTTTGTCTTACTGCTGTGTTTAGTGTGTTGCCACTTTCAGATTCATCATTAAATACGGTTTGTAAGGTTTTATCAGACAATATTGTGTTACCACTAAACTTATTTAAAAATATTTTGTAATGAAGGTCTTTTTTATATTGTTTTTTGATGTTTTTGATCTCGTCTTTTAAAATTTGCAGACCTTTAGCGCTAAATCTATCTGGATTAAGAGGAATTAACATAACATCAACATATAAGGAAGCTGCAGTGACAGAATGTCCGATCATTGGAGGGCAATCCAAGAATATAAAATCATAATTATGTTCTATTCTTTCTAATATATTATTAAATACATTATGAAGAGGTGCTCTTGTTAAGGCTAATTTACTATCTAATGTAACGTTTTCAATTCTACTTGGAATAAGATCTATCCCATCTTCAGCCTTAATTATAGCATCTTCTATTCTTACATTCTCCTCAATAACATCAATCATAGTTGGTATTTCTTCTGGATTTATATTAAATGCATCTGTTAAGTTACCTTGTGGATCTAAATCTATTGCTAAAACTTTTGCTCCATATAAACTAGCAGCACAACTAACGTTATGCATTGCTGTTGTTTTACCTGTTCCACCTTTTACTATTTGAAAAGCTACTTTTTTCTTATTGAAACTCAGATTAAATAGTTTTTGTGCGATACTATGAGTGATATACGATTTATTCCCTATCTTGGGACATTTAATATCCAGAGATTTTAGCTGTTTATGTATAGCCTGTATACTTACTCCTAGTAACTCTGCTGCTACAGTAGCAGGCATCTTAGGCTGTGATATTTTTATGTCCATTAACATTGATTAATATAAGTTCATCTAAACCTATTTATTAAAGCAAAACATCAACCATGTCAATATAGAGATGCGGATATTTATTAAAAAGATAGTCAGATGATTTATAAAGTTATTAGTAATGAATCCATTTTATTTAAAAAGATTCAATTATAATATTTCAGTGTTAGTTGATAGATGTATGAACAGTAACAAAACGTTTTTATTTTATATAATAGGGGAGGGTGCTATGAAAAATAATATAAACAACAGCACTGAGATTTATTTTTACTTAAATCTATATAAATATGAGTCTGGCAATTTTTAGAGATATGTAAATATATTTATTGACTTTACTTTTTGCCTAAGTAGTAATTATTTTGCAACTATAAATAAGGGAAGATTTATGAAACAAATTAATATTAACAAATCCATATCACGTAAAACTAATATTTTAAGCATATTACCATGTATTTTTAATTCATTTCAAAATACTGATTATTCTTTTCTTTGTATCGCGTTTAATCAAGATTCAGAGATTACTTCATTAACTTCATTTCAAAATCAAAATGAATATAAACTAATTGGTAATATTATTGATTTATGTGATGTTGAAAGTACTAAATCCATTGTACTTATTGAAAAAAAGTTTTGTATCGATCAGGATACAGATAAAAGTACTAAACTAGCTACTGATTTAGGTGATGCTCTTGATAAAATGAGAACATCTCTAATTGATTTCATTATTACTGACGATAACAAGGAGTTTTTTCATTGAGATACCATGATTTATTGTGTGGTAAATTTAGTGAGGAATGATAAATATCACATCAAATTGGAATTAAAGTTGTAAATATGCTGGGGATGTGCCGTTAAAAACAAAGTCAATATTAAGGTCTGTATTGCCCCAATTGGGGTCATCTCAATCTCTCAAATATTTCGTTATACCAAACCTTCTCAAGGTGAAATCGATAACATCTCTCATAATCTTAATATTTGATTTAGATAAGGTAGATTGCTACTTGAGTCACAAAATTTATACTTTCTTTGTAAGGCTCTGTCGCATCTAGAATTGTAGAGTAAATTTTTCAAATTATTTACATATTTTTCATTAAGCAGCTAGTGAAAGAAATTTATCAAAGTCAGAGTTATAATTGTCGTTGTCAGTAAGTTATCCTTTTTTAATCATATGCAAGAGTTCTATTCCTGCAATGGTTTTGGCGGCACTCCTAAAAGATTTAAAGCCAAGTATTGGTTTAGTTCGCTTCTTTATAACCCTGTGATCTCCTGCTCTATGAGGTTGTTTAGGTATTTATTTTACCTCATTTCTATTTTTTCTTCTTCTAATAAACCCCCATCAATGCTTTTTCCCATATTTTAGCCGGATTAATAAATTATCAACTAAAACCAGATAAGCCTGTTATTGATAAAAATCTATTCATCATTTCTTAAATGCAGCTCGGGTTAATTATAGATGTGAGAGAGTCAGTTAAAATCGCAATTAGAAACAAACAAATTCTCAATAAGTTAAATTTGTGCAATAACAGGAATAAGTCGTTCAGTATATTATAGATCAGTAGCCAATGAATAAATCTCCTTTATATATATTAAAGCATGTTTTTGGATATGACAAATTTAGAGGAGAGCAAGAAGCAATAATTAACAATGTGATAAATGGTGAAAATACTTTTGTACTAATGCCGACAGGTGGTGGAAAGTCATTATGTTATCAAATACCAGCCTTAGTATTAGCAGGTTTAGCAATTATAATCTCACCGTTGATAGCATTAATGCAAGATCAAGTAAGTGCTCTGAGATTATCAGGGGTAAAAGTAGCGACTATAAATTCAAATATTAGCAGAAAAGAAGTATGGCAAATAAAAGATGCTATGAAAAATAATAAGTTAGATTTACTTTATGTTGCACCAGAAAGATTATTGATGGATGAATTCTTAGAACTACTATCTTCAGTACCAATTTCATTATTTGCAATAGATGAGGCACACTGTGTCTCTCAATGGGGACATGACTTTAGACCAGAGTATATAGAATTAGGTAAATTAGCAGATAAATTTCCAAAAGTGCCACGTATAGCATTAACAGCAACGGCAGATACCCCTACAAGAAAAGATATAATACAAAAATTGCGACTAGAAAATGGCAAAACATTCGTAGCAGGTTTTGATCGTCCAAATATCAATTATGCGATAGCAATAGCGCAAAATCCAAAAAAACAGCTTTTAGAATTTATTAAAAAACATCACAATAAGGAAACGGGAATAGTATATTGTCTATCTCGTAAAAAAACTGAAGAGATAACAGATTATCTAAAGCAAGAAGGGTTAAATGTTCTGATGTATCATGCAGGGATGGAATCAGATGAAAGAACAAGGAATCTCAAAAGATTCCTTGAGGAAGAAAATATAATAATGGTTGCAACAGTAGCATTTGGAATGGGGATAGACAAACCAGATGTAAGATTTGTGGTGCATGTCAACATACCAAAAAATATAGAAAGTTATTATCAAGAAACGGGGAGAGCAGGCAGAGATGGATTACCTTCAAATGCTGTAATGTTTTATGGTCTAGGAGATATAGCAATTCAGAGAAGTTTTATAGAAAATTCTAATGCTCCAGAAAATCAAAAAAGGATAGAGCGACAAAAATTAAATTATTTATTAGGTTTATGTGAAGCTACATCATGTAGAAGACAGATATTGCTAGAATATTTTGGAGATAGGTGTGAGCCATGCAATAATTGTGACACATGTATCAATAAGCCAGAAACTTTTGATGGTACAATTATAGCTCAGAAAGCAATCTCTTGCGTTTATAGAACTAATCAAATGTTTGGGATAATGTATCTTATAGATGTATTGATGGGAGTGGATAATCAAAGAATAAAAAACTTCCGCCATGATAAAATTAGTGTATATGCGATAGGCAAGGAATTCAGCAGACAAGAGTGGCTAAATATTTTTAGGCAATTAGTCTCTAGAAATTTACTTATGGTTGATATGATAGGGCATGGAGCACTTAAAATAACTGATCGTGGCATGCAGTTTTTAAAAGAAAAAGAAACTATAGAATTAGGAAAATATACTAAGAGAGCTAAAATAAAAAATAAAGCAGAAAATAAGCAAGAAATTCAAGATCAAATAAAATTACTAAAAATAGAAACGCAGAAAGAAAAAGATTTATTAGCGTTATTAAAATTAAAAAGATTAGAAATAGCAAAAGCGCAGAAAGTTCCGCCTTATGTAGTATTTCATGATAAGACATTGGTAGAAATGATTAAAGTAAAGCCCATGTCAATTGATGAAATATCTGAAATAACGGGGATTGGAGAGGCTAAAATTAAACGTTATGGCCAAGTCTTTTTAGATGTATTGCTCAATTACTTCAATGCAAACTGAACTATGTTTAATAGGGAACTATAAACTAATAGGGTAGGGCGGTACAAAGAAAGTAGGTATATATTATGCTTCTCAAAATTTATTATTTGTATTACATACTAGTGCTCACCTTTGACTTTATTGCACTATGATAGTTCAATCTAGATCATTAGATTTATTTGTATTATAAAACTTTAAAGTTAAAATGTGTAACTCACTCATTTATTTTATATTTTTAGCTGATGAAATTTGTTAAAACTTATATAATATTATCGATAATTATATCTAGCATAAATTTTTCTATGGCAAAAAGTCATTATAACTTAAGCGAACTACAAAAAAATATAATTTTTCAAAATGGTACAGAAAGAGCGTTTGATAATGAGTATTGGGATAATAAACAAGATGGCATTTATGTTGATATAATAGATAGTAAAGCGCTTTTTTCTTCAAAAGATAAGTTTGATTCAGGAACCGGTTGGCCAAGTTTTACGGGTCCAATTGATACTGAAGCAATAAAAGAGAAATTAGACAATTCTCACAGCATGATTAGAACTGAAGTCAGAGCAAAAGATTCTGATATACATTTAGGACATGTTTTTAGTGACGGACCAAAAAATAAAGGAGGAATGCGTTATTGCATTAACTCTGCTTCCTTAAAATTCATTCCTAAAGAAGATATGAAAAATATCTAAGCAGCTTTGAGGATAAAAATAGTACTCAATATCAAAAAGCAATCATTGCTGGTGGTTGTTTTTGGGGAATGGAAGAGTTGTTTTCCAAGTTAGATGGAGTAGTTGATGTAGTAAATGGTTATACTGGTGGGAAGACAGTAAATCCTACCTATGAAATAATTAGTACAGGTATGAGCAATCATGCAGAAGCGGTAGAAATTATTTTTGATCCTAAAAAAACTTCTTATGATAAAATCCTAAGATTTTTTTTCAAAATTCACGATTCAACAGCATTAAACAAACAAGGTAATGATATAGGCACACAATATCGAAGTGCAATTTTTTACCTAAATGAAGAACAAAAGAAAGTAGCTGACGAACTAATTAATAGTGCAAATAAATCAGGAGTTTTTCCAGGGAGAATTGTAACCATGTTAGAAAAATTTGATATATTTTACAAAGCAGAAGAATATCACCAAGACTATCTCAAGAAAAACCCTAAAGGATATACATGTCATAGAGTTAGAGAAGACTGGATATTTTAAAAAAGTGTAAATTATAAATTCCATGTTTAAAATTAACCTGCAACTAACCCCAATATCTATCTTCTTCATCTAAAGATTGAATTGTAGTATCATCAGAAAAGCAATGTCTATCATCAGCTGCAGTAGCAATTTTATGAAGTAACTCATACATTGAATCATCTAGATCCTTTTTGTTTTTATATTCTACCTTTAAAATATATTCTCCATCACCAAGTTTTTTATAAGCAGAATCGTAATCAGGGAGAATCCAACTTTCAATTTCCTCAATAACTTTCTTTTTCCCTCTAGGGGTTTCCAGTCAGAAGGTACGAAAATTTTCACCAATTACTAGAAGCATGGAATGCCGTGCTCTTTAGAGGTATATAATTTAAGGTTTTTTTAAACCCATTTTTTAAAAATCACATAAATTGGCGCTTCAAGCGAGCTGTCAGTTTCATAAATGCTATTTTCGTTTCAATACTACTCCCGTTTACTTTATTCCAAATATTCCTTTAAGTTTTTCTATAAAAGCTAAAAGTAAGTTTATGGACGGCGATTATTTAAGGACTGGTTTTATGGACAGTGGTGATTTTGGAAATAATGAGAACATTGTTCTTCTGTACAAGGCTTATTAAGTTCATTTGCAGGCATTATTCTTGTATAATTCTAAATGTGTTCTAAATTGTGTAGAGTAGTAGTCTATAAAACGAACGATTGACGGATGATGCTTTGCTTATTTTATATAAATGGCTTGTAATTGCTTATGTAATAATGTTATTATATAGTATATAATTAATAAAGATAAACAACTTTATAAAGTAAATTAACAATGACTACAGAAAAAATAATAACTAGTTTAGATCAACATGGTAGAATGCTTATACCATCAAATATAAGAGAAAGGTTTAATATATCTCCTAATGATAAAGTAACTATAGAATTAACAGAAGATGCTTTAGTAATAAGAAATGTTGATTATATTATTAATGAGATGAATGCTATATTTACAAAAAATCAAACTGTCAAAAAAGAAAATATAGTAGAAGATTTTATCGAAGATAAACGTAAAGATTTTAAAATAGAACAAGCACGAGAAAATGCAAATGAATAATAAAATTATTTTTGATGCTTCTGCAGTAATTGCGTTACTTGCTAAAGAAAAGGGATTTGAAGTAATTAAAAGGCATTTAAAAAATGCAATTATATCAAGTGTCAATATATCAGAAGTTTATAAATATTGTATTGATAAGCAAAATCTAACTGCTGATGAATGTAAAAACATTATGGGAATTTCAGGAATTAAAATTATAGACTTTGATGAAAAACAAGCGCTCATTGCAGCAGATATTTATCCCAAAACCAAAGAATATGGACTATCACTTGGAGATAGAGCTTGTATAGCTTTAGCGACTGAGAAAAAATACTCTATTTTAACTTGTGATAAGATATGGGAGAAAATTAATTTAGATGTTAAATTTATAATGGTAAGATAATGCCTGATATACTAGGATATGCACGTGTATCAACAGAAGGACAGGATTTGGAAGGTCAGAGGCAAAGATTAAGAGAAGCAGGCGCACTAAAAATATTTGAAGATGTAATTAGTGGTAAAATATTTATTAGAAATGGTTTAGAGAATTTGATTGCATATGCCAGGCCTAATGATTTACTCTGTGTTGTTAGACTTGATAGATTGGGACGAAGTTTAAAAGAACTGTTAGAAACTGTTGAGATGTTAAAACACCATAAGATAGGTTTAATGTCGCTTGAAGAAAAAATTGACACTTCATCTGCAGCTGGAGAATTAATATTTCATGTATTTGGAGCAATAGCACATTTTGAAAGAAGATTAATATCTGAACGCACTAAGGATGGGCTTAAAGCTGCCAAATTAAGAGGAAAGAAATTAGGTAGACCAAATCTTGATATGGAGAAAATAGAGACAGCATTAAAACTCATAAAAGATGGTGATCCAGTTACTAAAGTAGCAAAACAATTAGGCTTAGGTCGTTCTACTCTTTATCGCGAACTTCAATATTTAAAAGCACCAGATTAAAAAACAAATTGTTGCTGAACTGCACTCTGATAATCTGCTAAACTCCTCTTTGAAAAATGACACTCATTCAACTGTAGATAAATTACAAAAAAAATGTTAGCCTTTAAGAGGGTGTGTATTTATTTAAAAGGAGTGATTATGAAAAATGGTTCATACAAAGTTAACCCAGTATACTGGTATCAAGATCACAACATGTGGTGGTTGTTAAATTTAAGAGCTCAGCAAGAAGGTTTTACTAATACTATAGTCATGCCACCAATTGGAGAGGTGAATCAATTGACGGAGCAACTTGCTCAAGAAGCACAGAGGAACGAATCAATACCAAATCGTACACTGCTAATACCGTATAATATAGGCAATCTTCATTGGATAGGAATAGTGATACAGATTGTTGATAACCAAATTCAGACACGCACATATTATGATTCGACACCAGAACAAAATGGAACTTTAATATCATTATTAGTTACTTTAAAGAGGTTTGAGGAAGCTGGTCTCGTGTTAGAAAAAGGTGATGGATTAACGCAATTAGATGATAGCTCTTGTGGTCCGCTTACGATAGAAAACCTAATTAATGCTGCAAGAAATCAATTAGTAACAGGAAAAATTTATGCAACCTTAATAAGGCAACAGCACATTAGTATTATGGAAAATTACCATCCTGAGGCTAGATTTTATACAGAGCAGCTTTACAATACACCGGCGGTAGCCAAAGGTATTAGAAATATTAAAGTAAAAAAAGAGATGTCTCAGAATGATAAAGAAGTTTTGGAAAAAATAATTAAAACCTGTAATTTCATTCAACGCATTTATGAAAAGTACAAACTCACTCCTGAAATACTAAACCATAATCATCTAGGATATAGAGCATTTTTTCTATTGGAATTAAGTAAAGCACCATCTTATTGGCCTGAAGAATACAAAGATAATACAGTAATCGCTGAAGAAAGTGTATCAGAACGTTTGATAGCAGACAATCCTGTACGCTATATATGGGGATCTCTAAATAATATTTCTGAACTTGCAAAGCAGTTGTCTTGGGATGTTAAAAATGGTAAATACCCAGGAAACATGTTCTGGCAGCATTTAGAGTTATTGAGTGAGTTTATATTAAATAATAGTGACCCCATAATTAACCAGGCGGCCGTAAGATTGTTACAGTCTCCAGAAAATGGAATTGCATTTGTAAAAACTACACTAGAAGCAGTTTTAGCTGGTAAAGACTCTCCTAAAAATGAAAATTTTAATAATGTTGTAGGGTACTATTATAGCAAAATAGCGATATCAGATATTTACCAGATTTTAAAAGATTTGAATGAAAATTTGGGGAGTAGAACAGCTTTGCAAAATAGCATAGCAATTTTCCGAGTAATACAAAAAATAGGAGAATATTTAAAAGCAGTTCCTCAATCTATACTTGATTTAGCAAATCTACCTGAAAGAGGATTATTTTCTAATATGCGTGATATAATATCTCACGCAAAAGCTATAAATTATTTTCAACTTATTAAGGAAAATCGCGATTTCGAAGATCTTTTACCAGCACTACAAGCTGAGCTAAGTTTATTAGAGCAAGAATTTAGAAAAATAGAAGCCATAATAAAAGGAGCAAGAGATCTTGATGCGTTATATACTTCCCAAGGTGTAGCAGGAGGACAACTTGATTGGGAGAAGTTGAAGGAGTTTTCTGCTTTTCTTGAAAAAAACTTATCTTTATCGGAAGGGAAGGTACTTGGTAAATTTGACTTGGACGCAGAGTTGAAACAGGAACTAGAAAAACTTGGAAAATCACATAAATTACCGAGCCAGGCATATTCAAAGGTGAAAAAATTACTTGAACAGTTGGCCAGCGATGTTATTGATGATAAACAGTCAACAGCCGAAGTACTGGATAATTTCCATAAGCAAGTTACTGCATTCGATAGGCTTCCACCAGATAAACAGCAGGTTTTGAATGATTTGGCTGATACAATAAATCACCTATTACAAGAGGTAAAAAAATCTATATCTAGTATACAAGGTACAACAGCATTGAAGTTTATTAAAAATCTTTGTAACTGCATAGACGTGAAAGCATTCAACGATAATTTAGCCAAATTAAAAACCCATTTACTGGGAAACGCATTATTATCTCAACCAAATATAGAAGGACTACTTGCCCAACTAGGAGATTTATTTACTCAAAGAATGAAGATTTTAAAGTATGTGAGATCTGAATCTGAAGGTAGTAATTTAACTGATAATATACTTGATAAGTTACGTGAAAAGTTAGCAAGTTTATCTGAAAAAGAAGAGCTCGAAGAAGCACTAAAGAACGTATTAAAGGGTGAGAAGCAAGATTTGATACAAAACGTTATACAAAAATTGTCTCCTATATTTGAAAAACTTAAAGTAATTAAGAAATTAAAAGTAATACTCATACCTGAGAAGTATCATGCAGATGTATCAAGTGGTCAAGAAAAAGAATTGAATACTTTGATGAGAGATTTTAGAGCAGTATTTAAGAAAGACTTTGATAAAAAATTAGATAGTTTTATCGAACGTCTAAAGAAGAAGATCCCGTCAATAAACGACAAAAAGCTTGACGAATTAAAGGTGCAGATAGTTAAACTTAAGAGTGAACTTAAGGAGATGGAGGTGCCGAAGGATGAAGTTCTGAAAACCTTATTGGAAGCTTATAACGTTTTCAGCAAAAGAAATTCGAAAGAACCTGAAAAAGATCCTCAAAATTTAGAAAATGAACTTTTGGGAGATGTTGGTAAATTAGCAGCATTACTAGCACTAGATGACGAAGACTTAATGACAAATGGTATCTTAGATTATGCTTTATTACATGAATTATATGATACTGTTCTGAGAGATTTAGGGTTAGAAATATCAGAATTTGATTATTTTAATGGTCAATTAGAATTTTTAGAAAGGGATTTGTTCGAAGTTGTGTTAGGAAAAATAGCAGAGAGTAGGGAAGATAAAGCTGCAAGAGCAGTAAAAAAAGCACAAAAAGAAATTACAGATTTTCTAGCTCTGTTAGATACTTTAAGAGAAGTATTTGATATTACTTATACTGTAGAAACAGAAATTGAAGAGAATTACCCAAGTCAAGCAAAAATAAAAGATGAGGCTGCGTTTAGAAATAATTTAGTGGAGGATTTCGACTCTTTCAAAGAACTCCATGACTCGAATCTTGTATTGTTGAGGAAATTATTTGATATAGATGGTATTGTACGGGTTCTTTTTGAAGAAAAAAGGGAAATAAATGTTTATGGTATATGGTCAGTAATAAACCATGCCCCAGAAGAGTGGAGTTTAGAATATGAAAATTTCGGATATCAAGGGTTGGTAAACAATTTTTTTGATACTCATGCTATGTTCCGAATGATGTCTACTTTTAATAGTGTGAGAAAGGCTATTAATAAAAATCCTAGCCTACAGCACACTGGAGATAATCTTATTGCTATATTAGCGGAAGAACTTGAGGCTTTATTATATCAATATCCAAAATTACAAAAATATTTTGATCAGTATATTGATATAAGAAATTTCTTTAACCATCCTAGCCCTAATCCTCACCAATATTTAGTTATTAAGTCAGGCACTACCTATCTTTCTAAAGATGGAACTTTAGCACAACAAATAGAATTTTTTTCCTTACATTTTAAGTTTATCTTAGAAAACATTCTTCAAAGATTAGCGGTTGGAGTTATAGAAGATGTTTTTGAAGACTACTTCGACAATTTGGGATTATTATTATTGGAACATGAAGCTCTAGATACAGATTGGCTTACTGGAGATCAAATTGCAACTGTAGGAAACGCAATAAATAACGATCAAGCTATTAGGTTTATACCAACAATAGATGCATACCTTCCCCCTGATAATCATGGATCTGTAGAGACAATGGTTCGAGATCTTGCTGATGATAACGCTATTGCTGCAGTTATTAACATCGGGAACAATTTAAATGTAAGGGTTGGAGCAGGAAATCATTGGGTGTTATACTTTGCTACTCGGGGAGCTGACGGCGAAATGCACGGAGTTCTATTAAATCCTATGGGGAATAACCTATATGATTTAACACTTCAAGGTATACAACAAAGAATAACAGGTGCGTATCCTGGTGAAACGCATATTGAAATACTAAATTTAGGTTTACAAACAGATGGTCATAATTGTGGAGTTTGGGTTCTGTGGTTTTTGGAAAGAATAAACCAACTACAGCAAGGAGGTGCTGCTTTAAATCAAGAATTCGTTCAAAATTTACCTGATGTTCTCAGACAACTTAATGGTGATGGTATCACTGCAAAGAGAGAGGAATATAAAGCAATTGCAGAAGCTAGTAATGACTCTCAAAATGTTGCTCCATGTTCAGAGGAGGATGAAAAGATGAGTGGGGAAGGGTCTTTAAAATTACAACCAGAATATCATAAACTTTCACCTATTGATCCATTTTATAATAGATATTATAAATATGGGTTAGATGAAATGCTACTTCTTAGATTAAAAGATGCTAATTTACAAGATATAGCTGTGTTACCAGTATTTAAATTAAGTATACATACTTTACAAACTACGTTACCAGAAATAACAAAAAAACTAGATGAAGGCTTTGATAAAGTAATAGTGCCAGGTAATATTGAAGGGAAACATTGGGTAGGTTTTTTATTTCAAAAGACTGTAGATAGTTTAAAAATGTTATACTTAGATTCAGAACTTGATGAGTTAGTTTTAAGTTTTAAAAATCAGTTTATTGAGTATTTTCAAGAAGAATACCAAGACGTACTGATTATAGAAGAAGGAGTAGAGAGACAAAAATATAATAATTGTGGTCCTGAGGTTATAGAAAATTTTATGTATTATTTAACAGGAAGTAGAACAACACAAGAAGCAGCAGTATATTTGCATTCACTATTGTTAGAAAATACTTTATTGGATCCAGAAATATATAAATTAAAAATAGAAGATAATAATAAGCTTATTAAATTTTTATCTAATAGTGGCCCAATGCCAATGCAATATACGCCTATCGTATATGAAGAAAGATTGATTACTATTATGAATGAAATTAATCAAAGCTTCAAATTAGCTAATAGTGATTCTAGTAGTAAGATGATAATGGAAGAGACGTATGATAGTATACAATTTCAAGGTGGAGTAGTTGTAGGTGCTTTAAATGAGCGTATCATTAAGCTTGACCAAGAGCGAGATGATAGGGCCATGGCAACAATAATGCAAGAAGATGGATATCATAGAGTTGAGATAGATGATAATATACAACAAATATCAGATAGAAGTTCAGCATTATTACAGCCTAATGATGAATCAAGTCAAGAGTTAGATAGTCAATTTATGTTGATAGATGAACAAGTAAGAATTGGTATATCTGGTAATAATAGGCAAGAACACTCTGCAGTTGCTTTGATAGCAGGAGGAGTAGAAGAAAGTATTGTTCCGGTAACCACTTTAGCAATTACAGACGGTAATAGCCATTATAGAAGCGATAATACAGGTATAAGCCCTAAATCTGGATTTATTGGATATTTAGCAAATTTAGCAGAAGAATTTGTTAGTTCTGTAAGTAGCAGAGCTATGAGTATTGGTAATACTATGATAAATGGTATAATGAAAAACGAGTATATTAAGGGGAAAATACTAAATTATGTTTATTACGAGGAAGTTGTAGGAGTAAATAGTGTAATAAGTAAAGAATATGTACAAGGATCAACAAATAGTGGTGTACAAGAAGTACTAAAGAAACATCCATTTACATGGGATAAAAAAGACTTCAAAAAGCTAAAATTAGTTGTACATCCTGATAAAGGAGGTAACGCTGAAGATTTTAGAGCAATAAATGAATTTGAAGATCAAATAGGTAAGACAGAGCGGATATATGAAAATATACATAAAAAGTTAGCAGAAAAACTACAACCAAAAATACAAAAAGTATCTATATATGCAAAAGGAGCAGATGTAGGAATAGATTTAGCTAAGGTATATTTAAAACCTAATGTAGAAAATGTTTTAAATACAATATACGATGGAATTGTATTATATAATAAGGTGTCTCCTAATGTACTTGGTGCATCAGTAGTTATGGTAACAACACCAATAACATCTTTATATAATTTATATCAAGGAGACTATGAAAAAGCAGGTATTCAAGGTATAAATGGTTTAAGTTATTATATGCTAAATAGTAAATATTTACCAGGATATGGATTACATGCATATGCAGGATTAAATGGAATAACAATAGCGTATGATATCTATAAAGGAGAGTATTTAGAAGCTGGATTGCAAATAGTAGGAATTGCAGGCATGGTATTTGCGCCGACATTAACTGGAGCATATTATGCCATTAGATATACATATAACAATGCTTATGGGCTGTATCAGTTATATCAAGCAAAACAACAAGAAAATATATTAGGATTCAATAATATAATAGCAAGGCTATTAGTGAAAACAATTAATGATAATATCCATGATAAAGTGATACAAAATATATTAAGAAGTATAAGTTTAGATCAGAGATTAGAAGAAGCGGGAATTAAAGAAGAAGTAGCTATTATAAGTAATGAATATAATGAGAGAGAGGGTATAGCTTTAATAAGCTTAGAAGACATTGCAGGATATTTAAAAGATAAAAACAAAGTAGTTATAAGACAGATAAATAATTTAGATGCTACTAAACTTATAAAAGAGAAAGTGGATAAATTAATCAATAAAAGAGGAGTGCTAAATTATTTAAAAGAGTATGTAGGGTATGCAAGTGATGGTATAAGTGAAACAAAGAAAGTTGAGAGTAGTGAGAGTATTAAGTTAGAAATTATGCAACTACTTGGTAAAAAAGATGTAAATTACGATGAAGTGGAGGTAATAATTAAAAATGCGATAGATGTAATAAAATCAAAATACTTATCAAACTTATATGATAGCACTGTAAATAATGAAGTTTTAAAAGTTTTAAAAGAAATAGAAGAGGAAGTATTAGTTGTAAAAGATAAAGACAGAGGAAGAGAAGAAAAAGAAGAAGGAAGGGATAAAGGAAGTAAGGAATATTATACTGAAGAAGTAAGTAGGATGATAGTAGGGAAAGATGGAGAAGGAATAACAATTACCGAAGTATCGCCATATAAGCAACTAACAGGTCAAACTAGTGAAGAACAATCATATTGCAATAGAATTAGTAAAGAAAATGAGGAAAATAAAATATATGAAAGTATAAAATGTATAAGGAAAGATTTAGATATTGCAGATATTACAAATAACAAATTACATTTACCTATGATGATGGGATTAGATGAAGCAGTAGCAGATATATTAATTGATTCTAAAAACAGTAATAATAATTCTAAAGATAATAACAAAGATGTTCTTTATTACTGGAATAAAGAACATAAAACAAAGTTAGAGAAAGCATTGATAAATTTATCTAATAATGGAGAGCTGATTAATAACATAACTAAGAAAATAGAAGAATCAAAGAGCTGGATAATACCGCAATCTGTAAAACAAGAAATTATAACGGAAGAGTATATAAAAGAAAAAACAGAAAAGGAGTTAGGTATTGTTGGGAGTGTTATGAATTATGGTAAGTCGTTCTTTGTATTAGATAATAGGAGTTTAAATGATAGATTGGAAGAGTACCTAGTAAGTAAAGTAACTGATAAGAGTAAAGAATCTGATGTAGCAACAATGATAAAAATAATGAGTGTTAATAAAGAAGAATGCTATATGCATGGGTATATATTAGATAGTTATGCTGAGATAATAGATCATGAAACAGTAAAGTCTAATAACAGTGAGTTATGTAATAATGAAATATCTAATTATATTAATAAAGGAGATATGGATGCGTAAAACTATGCTTTACAAAAACCCTATTTTAGACAGAAATTGACAAATATAACAAAAAGAGGTGGTCCTAAAAAACTGGACGGGAAGGAAAGGATAAATTCTGATATAAAAATAAATAAAATATCGGAGCCATTATTTAAAAATGTAAGTTTTGAAGCAAAAAAAATAATAGAAAAAAGCGAAGGACCAGGCCAAACAGGAGAATCTTTTATCGACCATTTAATAGGTAGATATCATAGTGTATGAGTATTAACCGAATGCCATTGGTGGTAAGGCAGCTGCGCTGAGAGACTCTCCCTACAAAAATCTATATCTCCCCCACCTCTACCGTCGGTTACCAACCAGTATTAGCAAATGCAGAACTCGAAGCTAAAACTAAAACAGCTACAACAACAACTGCAAATAATTTATTTTTGATTTTGATCATAATAACCCCTTTATATTTGTTTATGTTGCTAACGTCAAAAGCAACTTTAGCTCTAATTATCACCCACCTATATATAGTGTCAAGGTTTTTTTAATCTTTTTTAGGAAATTTTAGTATAAAAGTAGTATATTTTCCCTCTATTGACTCACATTTGATTGATCCGCCAATATCCTCCATGATTACTTTACAGAAAGAAAGACCAATACCTATACCACTTTTGCTTTGGGTAAAAAACTTATCAAATATCTTCCCTATAATTTCCTCTTTTATTCCTCTACCATAATCTTTAAAATACAATTCATTATTTTCTGCTCTCACCTCTATTTTTATATTATATCCACTATGTGCACAAGAATTCTTTATAAGGTTTATTACTACATATTTTAAGCTATTAAAAGAACATTCAACCTTAAAGTTGTCTATTATGTACAATTTTATGTTTTTGAGCTCAGGAATATATAATGTATATTCTTTAATTGCCGCTTGTATTACATCTCCAATTAATATAACTCCCTTTTCTTCATTTTGTACTGAACCCCTTAACGATGTTAAAAGGTTATCAACTGTATTTAATCCATGTTGACTTATATCTATTAGCATATTAGTTGCATCCTTAAGCACCTCATAATTCTCTCTTTTCATTATAAAATCTTCTTTTGTATAATGTATTTCTACATTTGCTGTATCTTTTTCCATATTATCAAGAACATCTTTAAATAGGTAAGATTGCATACTTGTGATAGATATAGGTGTTTTTATTTCATGCGCTATCATCTCACCAAACACTTGCATCATACTTAACTTTTCCTTTTGAAGTTTATCTTTTTGAACAGATTTTTTCTCTTTTTCCCTCATAATAATTTGTGATACAAAAATTAATGATAGATAAATATAAAAAACTAAATGAAAAGAATAACCTATATTAATTGTACTTGCTTCTACCATATATAAGATACACCCTAATATAAATCCTATAGTCATACTTATTAGAAATGTGATGGAATTAAGAAATTGATATAATAAAAAAGTAGTTAATAATGAGTTAATAACCCAAATATGACTGTCATTACTATGAGATGTGTAATAGAACAGCAAATAACTTGATACTAATGGTAGGCAAAAGATGACGCATATATAATAACACATATTATAATACTTTTTCACCAACTTTTCTGGGAATAGTATATCTCTTACCATGAATATAAGAACCAATCCATATCCTATTATTATTAAATAAGGTAAAAGATTTTTAGTATTATCAAGATATAAAGAAAAAATAAAATAATAAGAAAAAATAAATAAACTAAAGTTATTTAACATTGTTGATTTAGTTTCAATATCTTTATTAATTTTGCTTGTAAGGTATATACATTTAAATTTCTTAATCTTAAAGAACAGGCTTATAACAATATTATAAAGTAAATGATATAATCCATTTACTCTTTCAACAAAAATTTTATATAAATTTTTATTCCAAATTAATCCTGTAAAACTTCCTAAAATACCTATAAAAGTTAATAATAAAGGATATTGATTAAATAATAAAACAGTTAGAGTTGTAAACAGCGTACTGAAAAAACAACTAGATATAAACTGTTTTTTATTAATTTTAAACCCTAATAAAGAAGCTGCTAATGGTATAATTAGCATATTAGTACCAAAACTTCTTAATACTAACATTAACTGAAATAAGTGCTCTTTATAAATTATAAGAATAAATGGGGAGAGTGATAGCACCAATATAATAACCTTCATAACAACTAATAGCCCTTTACTTCCTAATGTTGGAAAGTAATGTTTTATAAAATCATTTGTAATAATGGTACTAGTAGCATTCATATGAGAATCTGCTGTTGACATTAGAATAGCAAAAAGTCCTGATATCATCAAACCCTTAATACCCAAAGGTAACCATTCAATATAATGAAAAATAATATTAGAAGAAAAAGGTTCATTTATTGATTTAATGATAACTAAATATGCTATTAGGCAAATAGAAAGCATAAATGGTATAGTTATCATAAATAACTTTTTAAAAACTGATTTAAGAACTTTTACATTACTAGCTAATAGTAAATATCTTTGCATAAAAGGAGCACTTAATTCAGGTATTAATGATGCTATTAAAAGTCCTATAGCTATAGGTAAATTGAATTCTACATCGTAATTTGATAGTGAAATAGAATTTATAAAATTCCCAGTAAAACTTGCATTTTTAATTGTTACAACATAAGAAGCTGGTATGACTAAGAAAAAAATTAAAAATTGGAATACGTCTATAGCTATGATACCTCGTAACCCACCTAAAATAGAATAGATATTAATCACTGCTATCCCTATAATAATACCATGCCATAAATCTATCTTAAAAAAATAATTGCATATAGCCCCAAAATGCTAAAATTTGTATTGTAGTAGCTCCTATACAATCTATTAGTACTGTCCAAAAAGCTATGATCTTACCATATCTTCCGAAAAGGTTGTACATTATTTGGGTGAGTGTTGTACAATTTTGAAATTTATAAATTCCTGACGTTACTATTTTACCTGTAATAATCCAAAGGAAAGGTTGCATTAATACATAAATCAAAACTATTGGGTTTTTATAAATTTCATCAATATAACCTACAATAGTACCACCACCTATTGCGGTTGCAAAAATTGTACATACTAAAATTGAAGGTAAATTTTTATTTTTTCTCAATGTACAGAAGTCCTTATCTGTTTTTATAGTTTTTAAATGATAAAATCCTATACATATACAAATTAATAAATGCGCTGCAACTATTGCTATATCAAGTACAGTAAGATTGTTTAAATATGTTTGCATGTATATGATATTATAAAATTAGTAAACTGATTATTGCACCTACTTACCTTTACTTCTTCCTAAAAGTGAATTTTTAATTTCTGCTATAAATTTATCAGTTATAGGCTTGTATAAAATTTTATTGAATACTTTATATTTATCGTCATTTTCATATCTTATATGAGTTGCTTGCGTCACTAAAATTATTGGTGTATGGCAGTACTCATCATATGACCTTAGTGTATCTGCTAATTCTTGTCCATTTATTATAGGCATCTGATAATCCGTTACTATTATATCAAACTTTCCTTCGGTTTCGTTAATTATTAGATGTAAAGCATCTTCTCCATTTTTAGCAGTGGTAATTTCTAAATTCTCTAATTTCAGCATCGTTGCTAATATCTTTAATATATAAGGATTGTCATCTACTATTAATACTCTTTTCTTATCAATTTCATTCATAAGGATAGTTATTTTTAATATTATCAGGATAAGGTAAATAGTATTTAGTGAAATACAATGATTATTTATACTATAAAATTATTTTCACAGAAACATTTTATTTTTATTAAATAAGTGTTAGATATAACTATATATACAATCACTAGTAGACACTAATTGAAAGAAAGTTCTGATCTTAGATATAAAAATATTATGTGCTTTAAATAAGTTATGATACCATCCACGTTACTATCAATTTGTAAAGAAATTTAAGCTAATGCCCACAGTATTATTGGTAGATGACAACCCATATGTTATAAATTTTTTGAGCAAATGCTTTACAAATGAAGGTTTTGAAGTAATAAGTGCCTATAACGCTAAGTATGCAATAGAATTATTAATAGCAGAAAATACACCAGATATAAACGTTGTAATAACAGATTACGAAATGCCTGTTTATAAATGGTCTTGAATTTGCGAACACATTTAAAGAAATAGCAAAATACAAGTATGTTCCTATAATACTGTATACACAACATAGCTATATGAGCTGCAAAGATGAAAAATATAAAGTATTTGATTTAATATTAATAAAACCTAATATGCCTCAGGAAATCATTAAAAAAGCTAAAGAATTATGTGAAAGTTCAAAATTTAAATTATAGAGGTCTTATACAGCGCTAAAAGCTAAATAAAAAATATATGATTTATATGGATATGATGCTTTTAGTAAAAAGGGAGAAGAACAATTTATGGGCTGCATAAACGTGATTAAGGTGCATGTAAATGCATATTGTAACTCCAGGGCTCTATGTGTAAACAATACCTACCACATTTTCACTCATATTTCGAATTGCTATAGCGAGATTTTTCCTTGAATAAGTTGCATATCTCGCTTAACAATTTTTTTAAACACATTATCTAAATCATACCAATCCACTAAATCAACTTTATATGGCAAATTTGACTCACTAAAATCATCACGTAGATGTCCAAGTAGGCTAAGTGAAAGTGGTGCATTTCCCATAATACATAAATCTAAATCAGACGTATGTTTTGCTGTAAATTTGGCACGACTACCAAACACCATTACCTTATGATTTGGAACATGTTGCTTCAATATATCGCGCACTATTTGCAAATGATCTAGTCTGATATCAATTGGCACTACGTAACACCTCCAGCAGTTTTTTTACATCAAATAAAAATAGCAATACTTGCGCATACACATTATTAGCAGTTTGTCTATTATAAGTATGAGAGGTATAATTTCTAGCCTCATAGTGAGCAATCCAACGCTCAGCATCATCGATTACTCCTAGTCTTGCTGATTCACGAAATAAGTCCTTCTTGCTACGTATAGCTGATTCTTCAACTTGTAAATCTATTCTTAGGTAACGCTGTATAAACTTCCAAGCTAAATCCATTGTATATTCAAAACGTTGTATAACTCCATCACGTAGCAACTCATCTGTAGGTTCTTGCTCCTTTCTTTCAATACCCTTTTCTAACTGTATTATAGCTTTTTCCAATGTATCTAATTTTAAGCTGATCATTTTTTATTCTTTCCTATTATTTTTATTAAATGACTCTGAAAGTGACGTATTCTCAGCCAATCTCTTTGCTTTTGCCTCGTACCTTATTTCGTCTTCCTTTAAGCCTTTTCTTAATATTTCTATTTCTTCATCTATTAACTCTACTTGCCAAGGCATTGGATAGCTTTTTTTAATAAATTTTGTTTTTTCTTCTAAAACATTGTGCTTTCCATCTCTCAAAAGATTTCCTCGATTATTTTGATTTTCATTACTCATATCCGCATAAATCATATATTTTTTCTTTATAATTTTTAATAGATATCATGGTGCGAAATATTTGCTTGGCAACCCTATCTGTTTTTGATAATTCTTCTACTATATGTTTTACTTCACTGTAATGTTTATCAGCATGCTCAACCATTTCTTCCACATAGCTTATAGTTTTTTTCTTTTTCCAATCCGCTATATTTCCTTCTTTTTTAAGTTCAGATCTTAAACTGTTGTAACGTTTTTGTAGTGATTCTTTCGACTCTTCTATATGTGACAGCCTTATCCCAAGTTCCATACTTCAATAATCAAAGTGCTTGATTATTTTCTGCTCGCAGCTTTTGCTTTTAAATCAGCTCCTGGTGAAAATCTCACTATTCTTTTTTCAGAAACATCTACAATATCTCCTTTTGGCGTTTTTACCTTTCTTGCTTTACTAATTGTGGTTTTAAATGTTCCAAATCCTACAAACGCAAGACTATCTTCTTTAGCAATTGCATCTCCAATTGTTTCGAATACTATTTTTAAACTCTTATCCGCATTGACTGCAGATGTATCCATTTTTTGTGCAAGTAGCTTAATAAATTCTGTTTTGTTCATTTTGGTCTCCTTTTAATTAGTTTTATATTATTTTAATAATTTTATTTTTAAATATCACTTCATACCAATGGTCACCTTATAAGTTTCAAGCTCTTCTTCTTGTCTTATTCTATCGTCATCATCCATTTTCCTTTAATATCTGCTTTTGTATTTTTATATCTTAGCCTTTGATTTTAGCCTCTGATAATGTATCAGTTACATTCTGAGCAACATTAGCTCTTTCTTCTTCTAAATTTTCTAATTTTGTTATGATTTGTAGTAACTCTTCTTTATTTGTCATTTTTAAATCTTTTAAATTTGTTAAAATGGTATCTCGTCAGAATTAATATCCTCTTCTTGAGAATTATCTTCTAATTCCTTTTTTTGGTCATATCTCAAGGAATCGTTTTTTTCCTTATTGAATCCAGGAAAACCTCCTGTATCATTTTTATTATCCAGCAATACCAATGTGCTGCTATATGAAGTTAACACTACCTCTGTTGTATATTTTTTTATACCAGTTTCATCCTGATACTCTCTTGTTTGTAATTTCCCCTCTATATAAAGTTTACTTCCCTTATGTACATATTCCTTTATTACTCTAATAAGCCCAGGCGCAAAAACCACAACCTTATGCCAATCAGTCTTTTCCTTTTGTTCACCAGTGTTCTTATCTTTCCATCTCTCACTTGTTGCAAGTGAGAAAGTAGCGAGCTCTTCTCCACTTACTTGAGTTACTCTGATTTCTGGTTGATTTCCTACATTGCCAACTATTATGACTTTGTTAACACTTCCTGCCATAATTATTAACTTATTTTACTTATGTTTATTGCTGAAGTTTTGCCTTGCTTTTCTTCTATATCAAATTCTATCTTTTGATTCTCGTCTAAAGTATTAAGTCTTGCTGCTTCTAATGCTGACCTATGTATAAATATATCTTTCTTAGAATTATTTGGTGTAACAAAGCCGTACCCTTTCTCTGAATTGTACCACTTTACTGTGCCTGTTTGTTTCATTATTTTAGTTCTCCTTAATAAATTGATTAATTTTATTAAAATCATATGTCCTTTCCATAAAAATATTACTCATCCCTTCTAACTCCTAATAGCTGCAATAAAAATACAAATATATTTATAAAATCCATATATAGCGCAAGTGACCCATATATAGCAAGTTTGTGTGTGATCAAAGCATTACTTTGTGTTTTATAATATAATGCTTTAATTTTTTGTGAGTCATATGCTGTAAATAATGTAAATACTACAACACCTATTATTGAAATTACAAATTGCAGAACCCCACTTTGCATAAATATATTCACAACACTAGCTATAAATAAACCTATCACTCCCATCATTAAAAATGAGCCCATACTTGTTAAATCTCTTTTAGTAGTATGCCCGTATACACTCATAGCTCCAAATGTACTTGCTGTTATAAAAAATACCCTAGCAATACTTTCTCCTGTGAACAATATGAATATTGTTGATAATGATAAACCCATAAGAGTTGCAAATATCATCAAACAAGTTTGCACTCCGGTTACTGACATAGACATTAATCTACTACTCATATAAAAAGCCATACCTAGTGGTACAAGTGCTATAACCCACTTAAGTGGTGTGCCATATATTAGATTTAAAATTGTGAAGATGATGCAGCTCCCATTGATATTATTGCAGTTAGAGCAAGTGCAAATGACATATATTGATATACTCTAAGTAAGTATTCTCTTAGACCACAATCATAATGTGTTCTTTGACTAGTTCTTTTATATACTGATTTTATATTATCAAAATTCATAAGTACCTAATATTCAATTTTACTCAAACCCTCGTTAAGATTATTAGTGATATATATCTTCATTCTACCATATTACAGTTAATTCCACTAGCATTTTCAAAATCTAATTCTTACTTTTTAAGTAATCAGTTTTTTTAATGCATATTTATGAGCTTTTCTTATTTTTTTGATTTCTTCAATTTCATTTATGGCAGCATCATAAGAATTACAAGATTGAATAATCAAGTTACCTAATTTATTCTCCTTCCCACCATAACATTTAATAATGCTCCATTCATGAAAAATATCCTGCTGGAGAATTGCAATATAATAACGGCCCTTTGACTCAAAATAATATCTTTTCCACTTCTCAGGCTCTGTATTTGGTAATGTCATTTGCATTTATCTACTCAATTGAGATTAAAGAAATTCTTTGCTTAATTGAGACATAAACTTGTTTAATTTCATCTTTCTGCTTTTGTAATTGCTTACGTTTATAAATATTAGAATTGGTGTTGGTTGCTTTAGAAAGAGCAATTAGTTGTTTATCAATTTGCTGATAAGTAATTAACAATTTGTCAGCTTCACTTTTGAGTAAATTAAAATCATTAGAATCAAGTAATTTATCATAATCTAAATTACCTAATTGATCACCAAAGCATACAGTATCCTTGCCAAACTTTTTATTGATTTTATCTATAGTTAAAAACAATTCAGGATTAAATAAATCTTTTTGATTTGAAGAGGTACTTTTTTTAGTTTTATTGATAATTTTACTATATTTTATAACTATATTTTTAAATACAGTGCTTTTTTTATTACCAATATCATTTGGATTTTTTTTCATTATTTTTATCATCATCTAATCCAAAAACATTTCTATCAGATTCTCGTATTAAATATTCATCCATTAATTTGACCAATTCATCATATTCGTCTTTATTGGTATATTTTTCAATAAAATAGCTACCAACAAGAATCTTGCGTCTAGTTTCAAGTTTACGCTCTTTAGTTTTTGCTCTATTTTCTAATAACTCAAGGCGAGCTTTCAAAACAGCTTGCTTACTCTTAAGCTTTTCTATCTTTTCTTTAGTTTTATTATCCAAAATAATAAGTATATGCATTACTATAGGCTATATAATAACAAATATTGACAAGAAGCGCAAATAAAAATAAACTAAATATACTTATCTCAATAATATTAATTGCGCGTTTTCAGGTTATGAATAACCTATTAAATGCTTTAGTCCTTTAAGCATGGTAGCTAGCTAGATAAAATAGAATAAGTGAGATATGAAGAAGCAGAAATATATAATTAACTATTTTAAAATATATAGTACTCAGTATTTTTATATAAAAACTGTAATTTTTAAAAATCTATTAAGTACTTTAAAAAATAACAAATACATAATCTTAGTTATCTCACTTGGTATAGTGAGATTTATTAAAGTATTAGTTTTGAAAACGCAGCAATATCATATCGTGGATAAATAAAATGGCAGTATATCATTTTAGCTATAAAACAATAACGAGAAATAAAGGTCATTCAGCAGTGGGGAAAGCTGCATATAGATCTGCAGAAAAATTGCACGATCAAAGATTAGATAAAACATTTGATTATAGTAAGAAAAGTGATGTTTTTCATAAAGAAATAATGAGCCCAGAAAAAGATGTAGAATTTACAAAAGACAGAGAGAGTTTATGGAATCATGTTGAGAGTTGTGACAAAAGAAAAGATGCAAGAACAGCATTGGAGATAGAGGTATCACTACCAAAAGAATTAAGTTATGAGCAAAATATAAAATTAGTAAAAGAGTATGTTAAGAATGAGTTTTTAACTAAAGGAGTAATAGCGGATGTGTGCTTCCACAAAGGTCATGGGATGGATCAACCGCATGCGCATATAATGTTAGTCACAAGAAAATTAGAAAATGGAGAATTAGGAAAGAAAATAGAAAGATTGTATGAAAGAAGTTTTTTATATGAGCAAAGAGAAGAATGGGCTAACTATGCAAATAAACATTTAGCGAAAGCAGGTCTGGATATAAAAATAGATCATAGGAGTAATAAAGAGCGTGGTATAGACCTAGAGCCACAGAATAAAATAGGCCCAAATGATGGTAGAGCAAGGTATAGTGATAAGCTATTAGAGCATGAGGGCATAGCGAGAGGTAATGGAGAAAAGATCTATAACGATCCAAGTATAGCAATAAAGGCGTTATCTCATTATAAATCAATATTTACACATGAAGATATAGCTAGATTTGTAAACACACATACGTTGGATGTTGAACAATTTGAGAAAGTATATCAAAAAATAAAGAATTCAGAGGAATTAATAAAATTAGGTAAGGACGATAGGGATAGAGACAGGCACACAACAAAGGAGATGCTGGATATTGAATATAGGATGGTGAGGCAATCTCAGAGTTTAAGTGATGCAGCAAATCATCAAATAGATTTGGAATATAGGGAGAGAGTTATAAATGATAAGGGGCTAAGTGAATCACAAGGAGAAGCATTTAGGCATATTACAGGTGATAGAGATATGGCATGTGTAGTTGGATATGCAGGAAGTGGCAAGAGTTATATGTTAGGAGCGGCAAGAAAGGTATGGGAGAAAGAAGGATATAATGTGGTAGGAATGGCGTTATCTGGAATAGCTGCTGAAAACTTAGAAGGAGAAAGTGGCATAAAGAGTTATACGGTAGCAAACAGAATGGTTAATTGGAATAATGAAAGAGAGAGGTTGCAGAAGAATGACATAGTAGTGGTGGATGAAGCAGGTATGTTAGGCAGTAGAGATTTATCAAAGATCATAGATGAAGTAATATTTGCAGATGCAAAGGTGGTGCTTATAGGAGATCCACAGCAATTACAAGCAATAGAAGCAGGAGGAGCATTTAGGGGAATAATAGAAAGAGTAGGACATGTTGAATTAAATGACATAAGAAGACAGAAGGAGAGTTGGCAGATTGATGCAACAAAATTGTTAGCACTTGGAGAAATAGGAGATGCAATTGGGGAATATAGAAAAAGGGGTATGGTGCATGCATTTGAAGATGTAGCAAAAGCAAGGGAGGCAATGGTAAATGATTGGCATGAAGCGGTATCAGAAAATAAATCTGCGATAATGTTGAGCTTTACAAAAGCGGATGTAAAGGCGTTAAATGAGAGGGCTAGGGAAGTAAGAAGAGCGGATAATGAATTAGGGATAGAAGCTAAATTTGATACGCATAATGGCAAGAGAGACTTTGCAATTGAGGATAGGATTTACTTTTTAAAGAATGATAAGGAGCTTGGAGTAAAGAACGGGACGCTTGGAACAATTGATGGTTTTGATGGATGGAAGTTTGAAGTTAATTTAGATAAAGGCGGGAAGGTAGTATTTGATATAAGAGATTACAATCATATAGATCATGGATATGCAGCAACGATACATAAATCACAAGGGATAACTGTAGATAAGGCATTTGTGATGCCATCAAAATATATGGATAAGCATAGTACATATGTGGCGATGAGTAGGCATAGAGAGAGTGTAGAGTTATATTGGAGTAAAGACAGGTTTAGAGATCAAAAAGATATGGTATGGAATTTAAGCAAGGAAGGACGTAAAGAATTGGCATTAGATTATTTAGAAAAAGATTATAAGGATACAGCAAGTACTTTTGCAGTCAATAAGGGTGTTGTTGAACTTGATAGGAAAGATATTGAAAAGAGATTAGAGAAGCTGCAAGAAGTAGTAGATTTAGAGGGATATAATAGATATTCAGAGTTAGATAGGATTTTAGGAGAATTCAAAGAAACGTTTCAGTATTCATATATAGAAGATAAATTAGAGAATGGGGAAAGTGCAAGTTATTTAGGAAAAATAGATATAAATGGGAAAGAGTTTTCAATACTTGAGCAAAATGGAATAGGTGGGTGTTTAGTGAAGGATATAAAAATAAAAGATATAAAAGAGGGAGATGAGGTTATGGCAATTAATCAAATAGATAAAAAAGGCATTGAAGTAATGAGTTTAGTTAAGGATGAAGGTCACGGGATAGATATTGATAAAGAAGAGAAGTATGAATATTTGAAAGTAAAGGATGAAATCAAAAATATAGGAAGGAAGCTGTCATCAAAAGAAAATTATAAAATAGATAATAATATAACCACTAATGATATATATAAAGCTTTATACGCAAGGTTACAAAATGTATTGCCTGAATTTGGATTTGAGAGGAAAGGAAATTGTTATGTGTCAACTACAGGAAATAAAGTAGATGGAAGCACGGGACACAAGGGGAAAGTATATGTATATGCAAATAATCCAGGGATATTAGTAGATTATACTAGGGGAAGTAAGTCAATATGGGATTATGTAAGTGAAAATTACAGGATAAGTAATAAGAAGGATGTATTTGAGTATTTAGCAAGTAGTGCAGGAATAAAATCCTATTTTAGCGAGAAGCTTGATATTCTGAATGAAGGAAGAGAAAAGATGAAGGATAATGATAATGCAAATAAAATGAAATATTTAGATGGCGAGCTAGTAGATAACGACAAAGTAGAGCCGAAACAAAGTATATCATCAGAAATATGGGATAAGGTATATAGCTATTCATTAGAGAAGATTAATATCAAAAATAACCAAGTAATGAAATATCTCACAGAAGAAAGGGGGTATAAAGAAGAAGTAGTAAAAGCCATGGGTATAGGGTATATGCCAAATAAGAGAGAGCTAATAGAGTATTTATGGAAAGAGGGTTTATCTTCTGAGAAGACTCAAGAAATAGTCAAGGCATTGGGATGTATAGGATATAGCCATAAGATGGTGATGCCATTTTATGGTAAGAAAAGTGAGATGCTGGGATTAGTGGGAAGAGATATAAAATATAATGAAGATTCAAAGTTTGGTAAATACATATACAGTAAGGGACTTGTAAAAAGCTCAACGATACTAGGGATAGAAAATATAGGAAAATCAAAGGAGATAACGATAGTAGAGGGAATGTTAGATGCAATGAATGCAAAAGTAAGTGGAATAAAGAATGTGGTTGCACTGGGCGGAACCGGAATGAATATCAAGCAATTAGAATTAATTGATAAATTAGGAATAGAGAAGATTAACTTATGTTTAGATAATGATAGCGCAGGGAAAGAAGCTAGTAAAAATATTGCGCTTCAGTTATTTGATAGAAATGACGAGCTTGAAATCAATAAAGTAAGTTTACCAAAGGGAATAAAGGATTTGGATCAATTAATAAGAGAAAAAGGGAGAGATATGGCAAATAATGTGATAGAAAAAGCAAAAGAGGTCAATGTGTATGAATTGCAAGAGGAACGAGAAATGAAAACATTATCAAAGTTCCAAAAAGAGCGTGATGGATATGAATATGAATTGGAATATAAAAAAAGGTAAAAGCAAAAAGGAGAAATATGGTGATTATTAATTCAGTAAATAGGTGCTCTTGGGTGACTAAGGATCAGATATACATTGATTATCATGATAAAGAGTGGGGAGTTCCTATATATGAAGATCATAAGATATTTGAATTTTTAATATTAGAAGGAGCTCAAGCTGGATTAAGTTGGTTTACAATACTGAAAAAAAGAGAAAACTATCGCAGGGCTTATGATTATTTCAATCCATAATTAATTGCTAATTACGATGAAGAAAAAAAGAATGAATTGTTAATTAATGAGGGTATAGTAAGAAATAAGTTAAAAATAGAATCATCAGTTATAAATGCCAAATGCTTCATTGAAGTGCAAAAAGATTATGGCACATTTAAGGATTATATATGGAATTTTATAGATAATAAACCAATGCAACAAAACTTTAATTCAGTCAGAGAACTACCAACAAAGAATGATGTATCAGATAAAATAAGTAGAGAGTTGAAAAAAAGAGGATTTAAATTTGTAGGCTCAACTATAATATATGCATTTATGCAAGCAACAGGAATGGTAAATGATCATGTAAGGAGTTGCTTTAGGTACAAGGAGTTAAGTTAATAATATGAGTAAAGAAGCAAAACAAAGTAATGAGCCAAATAATAATGTAAAGGCTCATGACAGATTCTTCAAAAAATCAATGTCATATCCCGAAATAGCCTCTGAGTTTTTTAAATCATATTTACCTAAAGAAATACTGGAAATAATAGATTTAAGTACACTGAAACAGGAGAATTATAGTGCACTCAGTAATGAGCTAGGAGAAGGAATTTCAGATGTTTTGTATTCAGTTAAATATGGAAAAGAAACTGGGTATATATCACTGTTACTGGAGCATCAATCTACATCAGATAGATTAATAACTTTTAGAATACACAAATACGTGCGACACGAAGTTGTCAATAAGAGTTGTGGCACACTTAAGATGCCACCATCCATGCTACTGGATGAACCTACCATTCTGAATAAAGAGCGAATGGGAGAATGTAGCGAAGTATAGTTTTATACGGGGTAAGAAATGCAAATGGAAAACCCTCCTGATAGCTACAAATCAGGTGAGCATTAGGTAGTTGATACGCTGAAGACATTTGAACCTGCGTTTAGGGATCGTTATGAATGCCCATGGTAAGTAGCTGTTCCATGGTAATAGGGACCTGGGAAAGGGGTCGTATTTAGTCTTTCCGTAGCCAACATAGTTCCTCGGTCTGCAGCAGGCAGCTAAGTTAACGTACTCTTATGACGGAACGTGGAAACCTTGTATAGCCCCTTCAATGCAAATTGAGGAAAGTATGTTGTAAGATATACCGATGACTGTGCGAGAATAGGATGCTGGATAAAGCAAACGGCAGTTTGTAATGAACTGCATACAGATCACATGATCTGGCACGAAAGTGAGTAGACGTCCAGCAGGTACTGAATAGCAAAATAATTTGTTGAACCTAATTTATGGAGAAACGCAAATGACAACAAAGAAATCTTTGATTGGTGCAGCTTCAACATCAACTCTACCACTTGGAACACAATTGCAGTGTGAAGAGCTAAGAAACATGTTTTTAGGCTACAAATACGTATTGCTAAAGCAATGAGGGAAATGAAGACAGGTAAAGTTAAAGCTTTGCAAAGAATCCTGACTCACTCGTTTTATGCTAAATTTTTAGCTATAAAGCAAGTAACTAGCAACAATGGTAAACGTACACCAGGAGTTGATGGTGAAATATGGAGTACTAATCTGCAAAAGATTAGAGCAATAGATCTTCTAAAAAGAAGAGGATACAAACCACTTCCACTTAGAAGAATATATATCTCTAAGAAACAAAGCAAGGATAAAAAGCGCCCTCTCTCCGTCCCCGTGATGAAAGATAGAGCTATGCAGGCTCTTTGGTTACTAGCTCTTTATCCAATAGCGGAAGAACTTGCTGATCCAAACACCTATGGTTTTAGATCAAAACGCTCTACCCAAGATGCAATAGAGCAATGTTTTATAAACTTAGGAAGACGAGGAGCAGCAAAATTTGTTTTGGAAGGAGATATTAAATCCTGTTTTGACCAAATCTCACATGATTGGTTATTAAAGAATGTTCCAATGGATAAAGTAATCCTGCAGAAATTTTTGACAGCTCAGTTCATGGAGAAAGGAAGTCTCTATCCTACTACTGCGGGAATTCCTCAAGGAGGAATAATATCACCATGTTTAACATTGATTACTCTCTCTGGCCTTGAAAACAAGATAAAAAGTGAAAGTTACAGTGCTAGACGAAGAGAGAAAATCCACTTTATAGGCTATGCTGATGACTTTGTTATCACTGCAGCAGATAAAGAAATGTTAAATAAGAAAATTATTCCAATAGTTAAGGAATTCCTTATGGAAAGAGGATTAGAGCTTTCAAAAGAAAAGACAAAGATTACGCACATTGAAGAGGGTTTTGACTTCTTAGGTTTTAATATACGAAAGTATAACGGTAAGCTACTGACTAAACCGTCAAAAGGTAATGTCAAAAGTTTCCTAAATGAAATCAAAGAAACTATAAAATCAAATATACCCTTGGAAACTGATAGGCTAATATATCTGCTCAATAAGAAAATAATTGGGTGGTGTAATTACTATAAAAGCGGCGTCTCTTCTAAAATCTTTTCACATGGTGATAGCAGGATTTTCAAGCTCCTATATTCTTGGGCTATACATAGACATCCTAATAAAGGAAAATACTGGATAACCAAGAAATATTTCACCACACATGGTCTGGATAACTGGAGCTTTTATGCAAAAGTTCAAGATAAGCATGGTAACAACAAGCCAGCTTATCTCAAGAATGCATCAAGCACCAAAATAAAAAGACATGTTAAAATTCGTGCAGACGCAAATCCCTTTGACTTAAGATTCAAAGAATACTTTGAGCGCCTCAAGAAAAGGAGATATACCGAAAGTGCTACGTCATTACTGGGTGACGTTTAATTGCCTTATTAGTGCCTGAGCGTAATGCGGTGAAAGTCGCACGTTACGTTCTTCGAGGAAGCACTCTCTCAGCAATGAGAGTGCTTTACTCTACATGCTTCGTTTATGTGAGGAGCATTCGAGAAAACAAAAAGATAAGAAGAGTAGTGAGAAGACATTGCCAATTATTTATCCAGTAATATTGTGTATACAGGCAATAAAAAATACACAGCGCCAAGGTCATTTTACGAGTTATTTGAAAATGTAGAGCTAGCAAAGAAATGCTTTACAGAGCCAGTAAAAGTAGTAGATGTGCATGAAATCAAAGATGAAGAATTAAAAGAACGGTATTTAGACACAATGCTGTATATAATGAGGCATATATATGCCAAAGACATATTGAAGTATATTCTAAGTAAAATCAAAAAACTAAATAAAGTACAGTTTGAAGTTACTCAAAATAAAGGCACTGAAAAAGCTTTTGCCAATCAATATTGGAACCATAAGGAATATGGAATTTATGTAGATATAATATCTGACGAGCCCCTTTTCTCTTCATTTGATAAATTTGATTCTGGTTGTGGTTGGCCTAGTTTTACCAAAAGCTTAGATCAATCAGAAATTATCTTGCAAGATGATCTATCTCATGGCATGAGGCGCACAGAAGTATTAACTAAAACATGCCACTTAGGGCATTTATTTAATGATGGCCCCAAGGAACTTGGAGGTATGAGATATTGTATAAATTCAGCTGCTATAAATTTTATTGAAAAAGGTAAGTTGTTAGAATCTGGATATGGAGAATATCTTTCATTATTTGAGAATCATGAAACAAGTGGCACTCAGGAAGCTTATTTAGCAGGGGGATGTTTTTGGGGACTTGATCATTACTTAAGTAAAACACCTGGTGTAATTGAAACTTTTGCAGGTTATGCTGGTGGAACTTTAGATAACCCTGGTTATGAAGATATTACCACGGGCAAAACAGGCCATGCTGAAACTGTTATGATAAAATATGATCCAAAGAAAATTACTTATAGAAAATTACTTAAAGTTTTTTTTACTCTCCATGATCCAACCACACCTAACAAACAAGGAAATGATAAAGGTAGTCAATATCGCTCAGCTATTTTTTATCTTAATGATATACAAAAATATGCGGCCTTAAATATTATAAATCTTGCTAACGAATCAAATGCTTTTAGTAATCAGCTCATCACACAAGTATCGTTATTCAAAAGATTTTACATGGCTGAGGGATATCATCAGAAATATTTGCAAAAACATCCAGATGGATATAACTGCCATTTTATTAGAAATAATTGGATGTTTTAATTCAAGTGATAAACTCTCAAATCCTAAAACCAGATATTATCTATCATGATGAAGTATTATGGATATGCAGCAATAATTAGAATAAAGCATGTATCAATATTAGACACACCACCATCATATATAGAGATACATGACACGGTGCCAGCGACAGAACCCTAAAAGATATATCTTATTCCAGCCATCATACTATGTATTCTAACCTTGAACCCATATTCACCCTTATAAGGTTTATGGTCATCAATGTCAAATCCTCTCCAAGATGAAAACTTTTTAACTTTGCCAAAATCTTGGAATTTATAACCTATATCTAACATAAATTGCTTAGTTAAATGGAAGGCAACACCACCACTAATAGCATAAGTAAAGTTATCAGATTTATTTGCTTTATAATTATGAGTTGTGTTAATAGCATTTATTGATGCTATACCAGGTTTTAATTTAGCATACCCTAGCCCTACTCCTAAATATGGATTAAAGCTATAGTTTGATGGTAACTGGATGTCATAAATAATATTTGCCATTAATGCATTTATTTTTAACTTTTGCTTATATTCACCACTGCCTATAGCACCATTATTGTCAATATTTGCACTATATTTTAAATTACTTATACCATGATAAGCCAATTCTGTTCTTAAATTTTGCTCTAATTCATAGCCAATTCCCACTGAATAAGCAAAACCTTTAGTAAATTTTTTCTCTTTACTGTTTTTATAGAAAGGTACTTTATTGTTACTAACACTATTTGACTGCGCAGCACCTAAATCCGCTCTTAAATAAAAATCTTCCGAATTTGCAACACCATAAATACAAAATGATGTTAATAATATCGAAATGCTATGATATAATTTGTTCATTTAATTCCCCTTTTTTAATTACATACGCCATAAACTATACAGTTATCAGCATTTTGTAAGTCATCAATTTCAAGTTCTATTGCCGTTTCTATTTGTCTATAATATTCTAATACTTTATCTAACTTACTACTCATATCTATAGGATTCCGAGCTACTGTTTTGGTAAATGCACCTATAGTTTCTATGCTAACAACATTTAATTTATCAGCATCCATACTTTTAAGGGCATTTATATTCTTAATATTAAGAGTTGTGCTATCCTTAATATCTTCTAATACTTTACTCATCTTCTCTTTTTGTTTATTATTTTTACCTGGCAAATTAACTGCGTCACATTGACCTACAGTTTTCGCAGTGAATAGTGTAGACGCACAACTTAATTTTACAGCATCTGTAGTATCGGTTCCTATTGTATAACCACCTGAGCCATCTTTCTTTACATATAAAGTATTTATTATTCCTGCAAGTTCACCTTCATCCTTTGGAGCAGCATTTCTTACAATGGTAATTACACCATTTAATATATTTTCACTACCAGAACTACCTAATTTAAATTTAACATCATAGCTCTGAGTATCAACATTAACCTTAGCTACTTCTACTTCACCAGAGCTTAATGTTTTAACTTCTTCTATTATTGTTTTGGTTAAAGCTGGTGTTGTAACTGCGTCACATTTACCTACAGTTTTTTCAGTGAATAGTGTAGACGCACAACTTAATTTTACAGCATCTGTAGTATCGGTTCCTATTGTATAACCACCTGAGCCATCTTTCTTTACATATAAAGTATTTATTACTCCTGCAAGTGCAGCTTCATCCCTTGGAGCAGCGGCTCTTACAATGGTAATTACATTGCCTGATATACTTTCACTATTAGCAATACCTAATTTAAATTTAACATCATAGCTCTGAGTATCAACATTAACCTTAGCTATCTCTACTTCATCGTCGCTTAATGCTTTAACTTCTTCTATTATTGTTTTGGTTAAAATAGATAGTTGCCACCCATTTGGAAGCTCACTATTTATTTGTTCATCTGTAAGTTCATTTATTGCACTTCTAATATTTTTTAACATATGATTGTTTCCTGCATATGTACATATTGGTTTATCCGACCAACTTGGACATGTCCATTCTTTGCCAGAGTCAATGAACCATTCTGATCCCAGTTGGTTCTCATTCTTTACTAGCGCGTCTCCTTTTAAATTGATAGCTAGAGATATAGATTTATATAAATTAGAATCTAAATTTTTATTTTCTTGTTCGGCTACTTTTTCTAAAAACGGCTTACTACCTGGGTTAGCAAATACTATAGATGTACAATTGATATTTTCTCTTGTGCTTAATAAGTGATAAAGTGTAATATCTGATAATAGTGCACCTAAAGAATGCCCCGTTATTATGATAGAAAAATCTTTATACGCATCATCTTTTAATACTTCTCCTATGAAATTGATTGCTTCATTACACTCAGTACAATCACCATATCCTTTAAAAGCTTTGTTCTTAAAGCCTTCAGTGATAAAATCATAATTTGTTTTGTCAGGACCCCATGGATTTAAACTATCTGTTCCTCTGTGTGTAAATATTAGTTGTTTTTTTTCTTGATTAACATGGGCGCTACCATAATAGCCATTATTATCTTTTGAGCTAACAAATGTATATTCAGTTCCTTGAAATGGTTTGCCACTGTAAGCGGCTACGTTCATCTTGTACAAAAGTGCTAACTGCTCTTGATTTATTATAGTCATTTGATAAATTTATTAAGTTGCCCATCACCCACGTCATTATATTAATTTAAAATCTTCTGTCAAATTTTATTGCCGTATTTATAGTAGGTTTTTGCTATTTTATATATTATATATCCCATTTCTTATCTTAAGCTCGGGTAATTAAAGTCTGGAAAAAGAGCTGTAAAGCCAATACTGTAAAGCCAATATATTCTAAGGGTTATTAACACTCAATGCAATATATTACCATGCAAAAATATAGAAGCGATCTAAGAGGAATACCTGGCGTCACAATAATTATCTTTACAATATATAAATTTGTGATATAGTACGAATGTTTCTTTCTAACTTGATTAAGGATAATTTACTCAATGACATCTGAACAACACAAGAAAATATTTATTTTTTTTGAATCGCACGCTGATCCTCTTCCAGCTAAAACTATGCGGCAGCTATTACCATTTTTTAAGAACCAGAACGTAAAAACTTTTTGTGCAGAACAATCAACAACTGAAACTAAGGATGAAACAATAGAGAAATTCTTATCTATGGATTATGAAGTTAAGGAACTAATGAAACCAGGAGTAAAACTTGACGATGAAGCAAAGGCTATTATAGAATATTATGATAAACACTCCTTAGCTCACAAAGAGTATGTAGATTTTTTAAAGTCTTTATCAAAATATCAAATTAAATTCAAAGCTGTAGACATGCCAGATAGAGGTTTTGTAGAGCAAATAAAAGCAAAGGCAGAACGCGACCAATTTATGGTTGATCGTATAATAGAGTCAAAAGCTAATCCTCTGCTTTTAGTGGGCTTAAATCATGTAGATATGGCATGTAAACTAATTTTACAAGGTTATCAAGTACATGCATATTATACTCCTTCTATATCATTAGCCAAGAGTGAACTTAGTGTTGTAGATCGTAATGTGCGACCTAAAGATAAGCAGCACACAAAAATTTTCAAAGTAAAAATGGAGTGTGATAAAAAAGACTTTTTTGTTTTAAAAGTTATTGATGTAAGTTTAAATAAAGAATTGAATACTACAAAAATGATTATTGAGGATTATTGCCTAGAGCATAATCAAGAATGCGAATTAAACGCAGATAGTTTTATGAGTCATGTAGGTGAGTTATAAAACTCATCCGGCACAGTAATGTATCTTGAAAAAGTAAGAATAAATACTTGTAAATAAGTTGTTATGAGATTAGCTATTTTATAACGGTTGGAAGGAGTGATTCTAAGGCATCGTCAAGGCATTAAGCCTGGTAACTTGATAAGAACCTCTCTCCATAAAAGTCTAAAGTTGGACGGTATATTAGAAAAACTTAAATAGTAGGTTTATTCTGTATTCACATGGTTAGCTTTAAAATGTATAGGCAAAGAAAGTTTTGAAAATTATTATAAAGGTTTTAAAAGCCTTAGTAAATGGCTTAAACAGAAAAAGATTTCTGCTTTAAAAGTCTGTATGGAAGCAACAAAAAATTACAGCAACAACAGAATTTCTATATGAAAGTGGAAATGAGATGCATATAGTTAAACCCTGTGTGCATAAAATCTTTTGCAAAGAGCAAACTAATCAGCACTAAAACAGATGCAGTGGATGCTTTAATTATAGCGCAATATGCTAACATTACTGAATTAATTTCATATAAGCCTAAATATGCTGCATTCAAAGAATTAAAGTCACTACAACATAAAGAGCATGTGCCTAAATCTGTAATTTCAACATGGAAAAAATTACTCATGAAACTCCCCTGCTACATTTTTATCTGACATTGCTCTTTTATAAAAATGTCATGTAAGTTTTTGTTGTTATTTTGTTTTTTATACCTTTGCCTTTATTCATCAATCAGCAATCTCCTTTAATTCTAGTGTATTGCTATTAATCTTATTATCATCGCTATTACCATTTTCCTCTACCTTGATATTACGATGACTTCCATCGCAAATAGGTGGTAACTGCGTTTTTTTACAAGTACAAAATGATATGAATTTATCAGCTAAAGCTGTGTATGTAATAGGCTTTCTTCTTTGCTTATCTTCCTTATGCGACCCATCACAAAAAGGTTGTTTTTGACTCATGCCACACCCACACCAATAGTATGTTTTGCCTTTATTTACACCAACTCTCATCGAAGGACTTTTGAAGTTACTCATTTTTATTTTTTACCTCAAGATTTATATTTATTTTTGGTTTATTGTTATTGTTAGGTTTGTAATGTTTCTTTTGTTCCAGCTTCTTACTTTTTCTGAGTGCAATCTGGTTTTTTATCTCTTCTTGTGTTTTTGCAAGTGATTCAACATCTTCTTTTGTAACAATTCCAGCTTCATTACCTTCTAAATCATACCTTGCTGTGTTTTCAATATGCAATTTTACATATTCCTTTTGTTCAGCATATAATCTTAGAAACTTTCTGATTATTGTTTTGCTGAATTTTAATTCTTTATCATTAAAAATATCTCTATGTATTCCCTTTTTAAATATGTAAACTTTACTTCTCATAAAAAACTTTGGATATCTTTGAGATAATACATCAAATACCTTGTTGTAATTCTCCGGAGATAATAGATGCCATTTGTTTTTTCCCATTTTTATTCTTTCCTAATATTTTGATTAATAACTCTGAAAGTGACTTATTCTCTGCCAATCATTTACTTTTGCCTCGTATCTCATTTCATCCTCCTTTAGGCTTTTTCTTAATACTTCTATTTCTTCATCTGTTAGCTCTACTTCCCAAGGCCTTGGATAACTTTTCTTAACAAATTTACCATCCCTTTTATCAGCCGGTCTTTCTTGTTTATTATCTGATTGTGACATATCTGCTAAACACTGGTTATATTCTTTATTAATAGCTTACTCTACTTTCTGCCAACGTAATAACCAAAAGCAAAACATACCAAAGCCTATCATTGCGCCATATACTACTGCTGCCAACATAAGTTAATAACCATTTATTGACATCTATCGTCAATATCATTAACTCTTAGCATCTTTTCTACTTCCCCAATATGCATCTCCTCTTCAACTATCAGCTTTCTTGCATATTCCTCAAGTAATACTGATTTTGATAAAACTATATCTAGAAGATCGTAGTATAATTTAAGAGAAGCTTTCTCATGCTCTAAACTTTCTTCTAAAATCTGGTTTATATTATGACAATAAGATTCTTTTAAATTTGATATCCTAAGTGAAGGGTGCTCTTCAAAATGAGTAATCATTTCCCCTGCTTCAATAGCATGTCTTAAGCCTTCTTGTGCTTGACTCTTCATCCATGCGGTGATTGGAATCCTATTATGACCTATTATCATTAGAGAATAGTGCGTATACCTTACCACACCTGACATTTCCAATTCTAATATCTCATTTAGTTTTTGTATTGCTTTATCTTTGATGGTATCTGATAATTTCATAGTTAATAATTACTTCTCGTTTATAATAGCTTTAAAATCAGAGCCCACTGAAAAACTTATTCTTCTTTGTGCAGGGACTTTAGCTATTGTGCCTTTTGGTGTTTTCACTTCCTTTGCTTCTGTTTGCTTTGCTTTAAAACTTCCAAATCCTGTGAATCTTAATTCATCAGTATCTTTCATTGCTTGTGCTATACATTTAATAACAGCATCAAAGCTCTTACTTGCTGCTGTTTTTGTTGTATCAAGCTCTTTTGATAATTTTTCTATAAATTCTGCTTTATTCATATGACACCTCCCTTAAGTTATTTATAATTAAATTAATTCAATATTTTCTGCTGATTCCTTGCCTTTACTTGAAATAATCTCAAATTTAATCTTTTGATTATCATTTAAACCATCAAGCCCAGCTTCTTCCACCGCAGACCTGTGTATAAACACATCCTTTGATCCATTATCTGGAGCTACAAACCCATATCCTTTGGTAGAATTAAACCATTTTACTGTTCCTGTTATTTTCATACTTATGTTTTAATTTTATTAAATAATTCAAATGATACCTGCTTAAGCAATGATATACAATATAATGCAGAAATTCCAATTAATATGTAAATAGCTTTTTCTAAAATTGGTAAGCTAGAAAATAAGTAGTTAACTAGGTTAAATTCAAAAAGTCCAATTAGAAGCCAATTAACTCCACCTTTTATAATAAGCAAAAGTGCAATTGGGTTTAAATATTTAGTCATAATGTTATGTCCTGTTTAAATTAAAATATTTTATACTTTTTATTTTCTATACTCTAGCACGTATTCATGTGACTTTCTTCTTTTTTTTTATTTCTTCAATTTTATTGATGGTGGCACCATAAGAAGTACAAGATTGAATGATCAAGTTAAAATGAGAGTAGAATTATGGCATTGAATAAAAAGTTACTATATAGAGGAATAGAAGTAAGTTATAACAATAAAGATCTGGTGCTACAAATTTGATAAAGACTTTGAAAAAGTAATTAAAAAAAAGCAAAGGAAAGTTTTACTTAATCAACCATAGTTTAGTTTGTAATCTTAAAACATAGTTAGAAAAATGGAGTATTTGTTATTTTAGAAATATCTTTATAACTAAAGCCTTTCTTATATAAATTAGCTTGTATTTCTTTTATAGTTAATGCATAAAATCCACTTATAAGATTCATAGCGATAAATACATTATTGATATTATTTTCTAATTGTTCTTGAATTTCTGAGTTTAATATATCAATATTTTTTGGTAATATAATTTGAAATTGATTTAATTCTTGATGATTATTAAATACTCCATAGTGTAATTCTATAATTTCACTACAGTAATTAATTTCAATTGGATTTAATAATAAATCATTAAATGTAAATTCTCTTAAATGCCTTTTTGGAAATATATATTTTATACAAATTTTTATACCATCAACTTCTAATTTATTTTTTTCATTATTAACTTTATAACTCTTTATTTTCACAGGTGATTGCTCAATGCTAACTAAAACTTTAACATTATGTTTTATCAATTTTATTAAAAGGGTCTTGAGTACAAACTTAATTAAATTACTATCTAATTTTATTTTTAAATTAAAATCTGGAACTGAAAATTTTAATATATCTTCGTTAAATGTATGGTGGAAACCTAATTCTTTTTTGACAGATTCTAAAATAGATATAATATCACAATTTATTAAATTCAATTTAACTGAAGCTTTCTTTTCAGTTATTGCCTTTAAATGCTTAAATCCATCATTTAGTTTTAAAATATATTCTCTTATTTTCAATAAGTCTTGATTCTCCTTACTACTTTTAATCTTGTTTAATAAATCATTTAGTTCATCAAATAAAAGATTAAGACCCAATATATCTTTTTCTAAAATATCCTTTGGAGAAAGTAATTTTGAAGTTTCATTTTTAATTATCCTGTTTAAAAAATTTACATTCCTATTTAATAAATTACTATTAATATAATCTAATAATTCTTGTTCTTCTTTATGCTTATTATTAATAAATAAATACCCTATTATAACTGGAGCGATAAAAGTCAAAATTGAATATTTAAATTTTTTAATCTCCATATTTTGAATAAGATCGTACGGAAAAATTTTATAATTAATTATTATGGCAATTATGATTGCTAAAAAAATCCATTTTAATGATTTATTTGGAGGAATTAAAATCATTGTAAAATACAGAGCCGACATATAGTTCAATAGCCAATAAGCTGAGATGTTTGATTTTATTAGCATAAAAGTAAAAAAGAAAGGAAGGGAAAAATAAATATTAAATTCTGCTAAATAATGTGTAGTCTTACTTAGTTTATTTTTAAATAAGTAAAATAATATAACTAGACATAAAAAAGTTGATAGAATTCTTATTGATAAACTTTCATATACATAGATTGATTTATAATCTAGAAGAAAAAAATAAAGTATATTATTAATTATCCAGATTATATTAAAGTATTTGATTTTTTTATTTGTTAAGCTGAAATACATGTATTTAGTTCCTTAAATAAGGAATCCCATAAAAAAAGTTGATTATTTGTTATAAATTCAAAAGACTTTATGACTGCTTCTGCATCTTTTTTCCAAACACTTTCTAGTATCTCTTTTGTAGCTTCAAAATGCTCAACCAGTGCATGCACTTTGAAAAAAATTAAAGCTTTTCCTTTTGCTCCCATTTGATTAGCGAATTTAAGCAAAAATGGATAATCTATATTATCAAGTTTTTCATACGCTGAGAGTGCTGCTATTCTATGATTATCATCATTATTAACTAAGTAGCTAATGTGATTATCATTAAAATCCTGTATTGATTTAATATAATATTTATTCTCAAAAAATTCTTTTGTTAAATCAACTTCAAATTGATTAGCAAAATGCATGTACATTTCTTCATGCGATGCTGCTGAACCATTAAATTCTTCAGAAATGTTTTGTAATACTACTTTTTTTACTTTTGCATTTTGTGTATTGCTTCCAACATACCATAAAAAATCATGGAATTTACCTCTTGCATGGTAAAAAATCTTTATAAACAATTTCTTTTGTTCAAGAGTTAAAGAACTTGCGAAATCTTCAGCAAAAAGTGGTAGTTTTTTAACCTTATCTGAATAAGAATTAATTATACTGTAAACACAATTAGTTAAATCTGTCGAACATTGGCTAGTCATCATTAAAAATGTAATTTTTATTAAATATAGATAGTTAATTACATTTTATGATATTTGACAAGTTTTTATTATTATCAAAAATTATTAAGAATAAAAGTTAAAATTTATGAATAAAAAGTATATACTCATAGCATCAGTAGTTTTGGTTATTATTTTAGGGTGTATATTAGTAGGTCCAATTATGAGTAATGTCGAAAAACCTAAATATCATGTTATTTCATCTCAAGAAAACATCGAGATAAGAAAATATAACCCAATGATCATAGCTTTGGTGGAAGTTCAAGGTGAGCGTAAAGAAGCGATAAGGGGAGGATTTAAAATACTAGCTGACTATATATTCGGCAATAATAAATCAAAAGAAGATATTCCAATGACAGCTCCAGTTAGACAGCAAAAATTTCAGGAAAATTGGCAGATAAGTTTTATAATGCCTTCCGAATACAATATGGAAACCCTCCCTCAACCTAATAATAAAAATATAAGTCTCAAAGAACTTCCTAGCAAAAAATATATAGTTATTAATTTTTCAGGTATTATCTCAGATCAAAATATTGCTCTAAATGAAGAGAAGCTCAAGAAGTATATATTTGAAAATGAAATACAGAGCTTATCAACTCCAATATATGCATTTTATAATCCACCTTGGACCTTATCATTTATGAGACGCAATGAAATTATGATGGAGATTAATTAATGATAATTTATTCAAGTATAATCTTTTTGATAAAATTTGTTTACAAGAAATTAATATAAATAGGATAAAACCGGGTGTTTGACTTGACAACACCCTTATTTAGCAATGATAAAATTATTATAAGTCAACATATGGGTCGGGCATTTCAGATTTTACAAGTGTAGTACCTTTATCATCTGATAACAAATAGTCATTAATTTCAAATTCTAGGAGAATACTTCTTTCAAATGGAGCCCTATTATCATCTGACAATATATATATTAAAGTTAAATCATTCTCTTCTTTTACTGCTATAGATTCAAAATTATCAGCATATCCATATTTACCAGAAATACTATCGTTATCAATGTGTATTATACTTTTTCCTTTAACCTCTGTATTTTTCTCAATAGCATTTTCAATTTCTTGTTTCCTAATATACTTAATATCAATTTCATAATTTTCAGCAAAACCACCAAATATTTTGTTATAATGCCTTTCAAGAACTATCAAATCTCCATTTTTTAAAAACTTCAAACCTGAAACTCCATAGCCTTCGTTACTTAAATAAGTAAAGCCTTTATCAAAATCAATTGTCTGACAGAAACTAGTATCTTTATAATGAGACTCACAACTTATTCGCCAATAATACGCTTGATGTACAGAACTATTTTTCTTATCTTGACCGTATTCGCTAATTGCTAAAAATTTTCCTTCTGAATTAATATCAAATGCTTCAATTCCTTTATTATAGGATAATTCCTTAGAAAGATAATGAAAATTAAAATTAGGATTAAATGCAGTTATAACTCGCACAGGTACCTTTTCAAAATCACAATCTTGATAAAGGAAAATTCTATGTAAAGATTCATCTGATATATAACATGAGCCATTATAGACTGCTAATTCTTCGAAGTCTTTTTTTGTTCCTATCGATTTCTCAACAACTATGGTACCTATTGTTGTATTTACAAAATTTTGTAAATATCCATCTTCAGTTACAATTGATGATTTTAAATACGCCCCTCTATCAGATATAAGTATTAAATCTCCTTTCTTATCAAATGCCATTCCTGACCATTCACCAAAACGTGAATCTTGGTCGTTTGTTAAAACATGTCCTTTTTTAAAATACACACCATCAACAAGTAATTTTATACTATGATTGTCATAGTAATTATCTGCATTATTTAGTACAACATCCAATTTGGAGACATTATCAGAATGCTCAACAACATACTTTCCAAATATATGCTTAATTCCTGGTATACCAAAAAATTTTTTCAATATACTTTCTTTTGTTTGCGCTCCTCTTTCCGAAAGGATGCTAAGCTGATTAGTTAAAACATTATAATAATAATTGCTATCACTATATTCGTTTTTTTTAGAATTATGCACTTTAGTATCTTTATTTTCTTGATTTAGATCATTCGACATTTTTACACCCAAATAAAAAATATTTTCGTGATTATAGGTAATTTTAATTTTTTGTCAATTAACAATAAATAAAATTAATTTTTATCTTTAAATTTACATAAATCATATATAACACACTCCCCACATATTGGTTTTCTTGCTTTACAAATGTATCTGCCATGCAAAACTAACCAATGGTGTGCATATTTTTTCCACCTAACCAATATTTTTTTATTTAGTGCAAATTCTGTGGCATCTGGAGTTTTAGTTTTACATAAACCTAAGCGATTGCTCACTCTAAAAACATGTGTATCAACAGCTATGGTTGGTTCATTAAAGAGCGAATTGAGTAGCACATTAGCACTCTTCCTACCTACACCTGGTAACTTGCGGAGGTCTTCAAAATTATCTGGAAGTTGGCTATTATACTCATCAACCATAATTTGGCAAGCATTTATAATATTTTTTGCTTTCGAATTATAAAGCCCAATGCTTTTTATATGATCCTTTAGCCCCCCCTCCCCTAACATAAGCATTTTATACGGATCATCTGCGATCTGAAATAATGCCGGAGTTACTTTATTAACTCCCTTATCAGTTGATTGAGCTGAGAGAACTACTGCAACGAACAATGTAAAATTATTTTTGTATTCTAATTCAATTTTTGGACTTGGTCGTTGTTTGCTTAGCCTATCAAAAATTTCATCTACATTCTTTCTCAGCATATATTACAATTTTAATTTCACCATTTCCTTTGGTTTAACCCACTTATCAAAATCTTCTTCAGATATTAATCCAAGTGATACACCAGATTTTTTGAGTGTTATGTTTTTTTCATATGCATTTTTAGCTATTTTTGCAGCATTATCATAGCCAATATGAGGATTAAGCGCAGTAACTAGCATTAAAGATTCATGAAGTGATTTATCAATTTTTTCTCGATTAGCTTCTATCCCCAATAAGCAATTGCGAGTAAAACTACTTAATGAATCAGATAATAACTGTATAGATTGCAAAAAATTATAAATTATTACTGGTCTAAATACATTTAATTCAAAATGCCCATTTGAGCCTGCAATTGTTATTGTGGTATGATTACCCATAACTTGAGCTGCCACCATTGTAATTGCTTCACACTGAGTAGGATTGACCTTACCTGGCATAATCGAAGAACCTGGTTCATTTGCAGGTAATATTAATTCTCCCAGTCCACATCTAGGTCCAGATGCTAAGAATCTTATGTCATTTGCAATTTTCATCAAACTAGCTGCCAAAGTATTTAGTACTCCGCTTGCTTCAACAAGCGCATCACAGCTGGCAAGGGCCTCAAATTTATTTTCTGCAGTTATAAATTTTAATCCCGTTATTTCATTTATGTATTTTATAAAACAATTAATAAATCTCTCACTACAATTAATTCCCGTCCCAACAGCTGTGCCACCTTGTGCAAGCTGTAACAAATTTGGTAAACTTTTCTCGACTCTTACAATATTATTGTTGATTTGAGCTAAATAACCTGAAAACTCTTGTGACAGTGTAATAGGCGTTGCATCCTGAAGATGAGTTCTACCGATTTTAACTATCCCCTCAAACTCTTCAATTTTAACCTGTAACACATTTCTGATATACCTAAGAGCCGGTAGCAATCTATCATTAATTTCAGTTACTGCCGCTATATGCATTGCTGTTGGAAAAGTGTCATTTGATGACTGACTCATATTTACATGATCATTTGGATGAACAGGCTCTTTACTTCCAACTTGTCCATTTAATTCCTCAATGGCTAGATTGGATAAAACTTCGTTCATATTCATATTAGTTTGAGTGCCCGAGCCTGTTTGCCAAACTGATAAAGGAAAATTATCATCCAACTTACCTGATAATACCCTATCAACAGCAGAAAAAATAGCTTTGGCAATATATGGTTCAAGCATCCCTAGCTCTTGATTGGAAAGTGCAGCAGCTTTTTTTTGTTTTGCCAAAGCATATATCAGTGCTTTTGGCATTTTTTCATAACCAATTTTAAAATTTTCCAAAGACCTTTCAGCTTGAGCACCCCAATATTTATCACTTGGAACTTTAATTGCTCCCATTGTATCGTATTCTATTCTAAATTTTTGCATAATATTATGTTGTTATTCACATATCAATTCAGCAGAACTCTATGATAAAAAATTTGATTCTTCAAGTAGTATATTGCTCTACCTACTTGATCAATTTATTAATTCCAGTATATGTTTATAAGTTAGTTATTTAATATCAAATTTGAAAGGTTTTTAAAATTTTTCCACATAATACTTCATATTAGCATTTGTATAATAGTATTTAAAACCAGCCTACCCTTAATTGTTGATTTAATATAATTGTCTTTACCTTTCACTAAAAAACCTTTTGTAATTAGATCGTTCATAGATTTTAAGTTCGTGATGGCCGATTCATGAACACCTTTATTTAACCTTAATCCCATCGTTAAAACATCCATCATATTTTGTTTATTGCTAATCCACTTCTTATCTTGTATTGGGAATTTATATGCATCTACATACTTTAACCATTTTTGTGGGTTATAATAGTTTATTGTATAATAAATTTTGTTATCAAAGATATAACGACCATGAGCCCCAGGTCCCAGCCCGATATAACTACCCAACTCCCAGTAAGATAAATTGTGCTTACATTCATATCCTGCTCTTGAATAATTAGATATTTCATATTGCTTAATCTCATGCAATTTCAAGATATCATATGTTGCTTTATACATAGCAATTGAAATTTCCTCATTCGGCATTTGAAATTCTTCTGCTCTTAAAGCATTGAAAAACTTAGTGCTCTTCTCTATTGTTAGTTGATAACACGATATATGGTAATCCACATATTTTAGTACTTCATTAAGCTCGCTCTCCCATTCATTAATTTGTTGTCCAGGAAGACAATACATTAAATCAAATGAATAATTATCAAAAATTTCTCTAGCAAATTCAATAGCTTTTAAGGCATCATATTGAGAATGAGAGCGACCTAAAAATTTTAAATTATTATCTCTAATGCTTTGTATGCCTATAGAAATCCTGTTAATTCCACAAGATTTAAAATTCTTAAATCGTTCTCTATCAACTGAATTAGGATTTGCTTCTAGTGTAATCTCTATATTATTAGAAAAATCAGTGATACCAGAAATTTTATTAATAATAGAATTAACCGTACCAGGTTTCATTAATGAAGGGGTCCCACCTCCAAAAAATATTGATTTAATTTTTTTATTTTGAATTAAATCCTTGTTTAATTCAATTTCAGCTAGATATGATTTTTTCCAACTATCATGTTCAATATAATCACTTTCATGGCTATTAAAATCACAATATGGGCATTTAGTCTTACAAAATGGCCAATGAATATATATAGATAATTCATTGGATTGGCTATTCATTACGTAGCTCTTTCCTAAAAATAAAGACTAGAATCAAAAATATAGCATAGAAAGTAAAAATAGCAGGAATTATATACCCATGTATCACATAATATAGAGTAGGATTTTTTAATTTAGGTGGTATAACGCCATCTATAACAGCTTCTGTATTAATTTGCGCAGTCTTTACTAAATCTCCGTAAACATTTATTATGGCTGAGATACCTGTATTAGCTACTCTTACAACAGGCAAACCAAATTCCATGGCCTTTACTCTAGAGATCATATAGTGTTGATATGGACCAAAAGTGTTTTCAAACCATGAGTCATTAGTAATATTCAATATAAATCTGTATTTGCTATAAGAAGATAATGACAGATGATTTTTAGCTAATGTTGATTCAGAACATATCAAAGGTAGAAAAGCTATGTTATCATCCAATTCGATAATATTCTGAGAGCTTCCCTTTGAAATATCATCAAGATTTATTGAATGTGCAATTTTACGCACTACCTTATTAGTATTCTTATATGGCATGTATTCACCAAATGGAACTAATATTCTTTTATCATAATATCCTAATATCTCACCTTTGTAATTAAGCGCAATTAATGAATTATAGCTTAGTAATTTTTCTTCATTTTTTTCTAGTCTGTCTGTACCAAATATCAATGCAGAATTTTCTATTTTATCCATTGGTACAAAATTCTTTAAAACATCAAGCCACTTAGAGTTTTCTATGATGGGATATGGAAATGAGGCTTCAGGCCAAAATATATATTGCATACTTTCAAAGCCAGGAGAAAGTGTAAGTTTCGATAATGTTTCAAATATATAAGCCTGCTTCTCAGAATCACCATAGTGTGGCTGCTGTATATTGGGTTGAACTAATCTGATTTTAATCTCATGATCGTCTTTTAATTCATTATTTTTTTCCTCTTTTCTGAGCTCACCTATAATACACACACACACACATAATAATATGTTTGATATAATGAATCTTTTATTTTTGGTAAATAAACTTGTTGAGAAAAGTGCTAATAGAAAACTTACTCCATATGAGCCAACATAAGCCAATATATTATTAAACCAGGGAACGTATATTGCAGTATAACCAAGCAACCCCCATTTAAATGGAAAAAAAACATTACTTCTACTATATTCAAGTATTACCCATAAAAATGCAAAATTTATAGAATATATGATGTTATTATGTCTTACATATTTTGTTAATATTGCCAATATACCTATCAATGCTGCAAATGGAATAGGAATAAGTAATGATAAAAATGGTACAGCCCACTCCATGTTTATATTGGCTTTGTATATAGAAAAAGGAATCCAATAAGTTTGAATTATAAAAAATCCATAACCAAACAATAATCCATGAAGGAAAAGTCTTAAATTTCCATTGATTTTTTTTAGTATAAAAGCAAAAATACCAAGCGAAACGATAAACGGAAATACTGAAGTAGGGAAAAAAGCAAGAGTTAGTGACAACCCAAGCAGCGGTGATATCAAAATATAATAATTAGCAATGTTCATTCAAATTACCCTTTATTTTGTAACCTCACGTTTTATAATCTTACCTCTTAACTCATCAATTGTAACTATATTATACTTTAGACTTTTAGCAACTGTTTTAATCCACTTTTCCAAGATATCAATATTATTTACACTAGCATTTATAATTCCGATAGCATACCCTCTGGCACTAGCAATTAATTTTAAATCATCTAGTCTTTTTATTAATTCTATCTCTGACATTTTTTGATTTATAACGCTGTCTACTCTTAATATCCTATCCTTCATGCCAAACTTTATTGCTAAGTCTCTAAAAGATTTTATTTCCTTTGGATCGTTGTACAAAATGTGTTTATTAGTTTCACTAATTCTTTTAAGTAAAAAATTTAGGTCTCTTATATCATCAGTAAACGATTCATCCATCTCGGTATAATATCCATTAAAGTCATTTGATTTAGATATAATATATTCCAATCTTTTCGAATTATTATCTACTCCAAGTTTACAAATCAATGAATAAGGACCGTTATCTTTAAAAAAATAATCATGTGTCTCCATAGGAATATTCATCAACAAATCTCTATCATTAATATCAGCGTAATCAAAATGGCTCGCATAAGGAACAAATCCAAGTGAAATTGACTTAGGTAATCTGAGAAGAGCCCTATCAACAATCTCTTTATCTAACCCTAACCCCGCAACCAATATGGATATACTAGGTAAATTTTTAATGGTAAATTTATCAGTTATTTCCTCTGCAATTTTTTCACTTTTATGATGTTCATTTGGACTTTTCATACTGTCATCAACAATATTATGATCTTCATTAATAATATCATTTACTATTTCATTATTTAAAATTGAATTTATAAAATAAAAAGTAGCCCCAATAAATATTGAAAATATCAATAAAAATATGAAAATAGTAAAAACACTATAAGAGGATTTGTTTAATCTTGAGAATTTTTTCATTATATTAAGTTTTATACAACATAATTATTTCATTATCATAAATAATATCACTAATTTTGAATTTATAAAAATAAATTACTTGATTTAGAGATAAATTAATTTAACTTAGGTATAAATAATGAAGTAGTATTTAATTAATGTTTTTCATAGGGTTGCTTTGCTTACTTGTGTCGGTGTTTGTCGGCTATTTGGCTATTGGTGGTAATATTGAGGTATTATTCAAGCCTTCAGAATGGATAATTATTATCGGTGCAGCGATAGGAAGTTATATTATTTCAAATCCGCCAAACGTGACTAAGGAGATGATTAAATCTCTCAAAATATTAAATAAAAAATCTCCACATAATAAAAGTGAGTATCTTGAGTTGCTGGTTTTTATGTTTAATTTTTTTAAATTTTCACACTCAAACGGATTAGTAGAGTTGGAAAATCACGTTGATAATACAGAAAAGAGCGATCTATTTACCTCATTCCCAATTATGATGAAGGAGCAGGATGCTAGAGAGTTTTTCTGTGATTATTTTAGAGTTGTCATCCTTGGATTTGAAAATCAAATGGAATTAGAGAATATGATGGAGAATGACATAGAAAGTAGAAAACATCACGTATACGCTGTTTCTCAATCGTTAATTAGAATTGGAGACGCCTTACCAGCGCTTGGAATTGTTGCGGCTGTATTAGGTGTAATAACCGCTATGGCCTCAGTTGGATCTGACCCAAGTATATTAGGGCCTAAAATTGCTTCTGCATTAGTTGGTACCTTTATTGGTGCGTTTACAGCATATGGTTTAGTTAACCCAATTGGTTATTTCATTTCAAAGTTCAAAGAGGATGAGATCAAATTTATTGAATGTATCAAATCTGGAATAATAGCTCATGTTGGCGGCTATCCCCCTTCTGTATCTATAGAATTTGCTAGGCAAGCAATACCCAAAGCTCACAAACCTACTTTTCAAGAGGTTGAGTTAGAAATTGAAAATAGGATTTCAAATAAAAGATAAATGAAAAAGAGTAAATTTGACAAATCAATTATAATTAGGAAAAGAAAATTTAATAACCATAATGCCTTTCACGGTGGTTCCTGGAAATTAGCTTATGCAGACTTTGTTACTGCGTTAATGGCGTTTTTTTTACTTTTGTGGCTATTAAGTAGCGCATCAAACAAAAAACTGGAAACTATTGCGCAGTATTTCGTACCAACGTTAAGTTTCCTAAAAAACGATCTCAAACCCAAAGACAATGATTATCAATACAATAGTAAAATAGGTATACAGTACGGTGTTAAACGCGTTGGTGACATTGTTGATATACAACAAGATGGTGAAAAAATTAATGTTGACGAAATGAATAACAAGATATTTTTAAAAATTGAATCAGATATAAATTCAATGCTAGAAAATAGTCAGGATATCAATAATAGCGTTTCCTATAAAAATACCGTCAGTGGAGTAGAAATCACAATTAATGACCAAGACAATAAGCCTTTATTCGAGCTTGGTAGTGCTAAATTAACGGATTATGCAAAAAAGACCATCGACAAAATAATAACATATATAAAATATTCTCCCAATCTAATACAGATAAGTGGATACACAGATAAATCTAACCAAAATACGTTTGCAGAATATGGAAATTGGGAATTATCATTTGATAGAGCAGACTCTGCAAGAAAATATCTATTAATTAATAATATTTCTTCTGAAAGAATTCATTCAGTGATTGCTCGAGCTGATACTGATTTGGCTGACCAAAATAATCCATATTCCGCCCTAAATAGAAGAATTACAATCATGCTATTAAGAAATTCTGCAATTGAAAATTACAAAATTTCTGCACCAATATCTGCACCAGTAAATTAGTATATTTTCCGAATAGCTACCATAGCAATATTGCTGATCCCAATATTTTCAAAAAATATCTACTATGAATTTTCTTTTACTTGACGATTTTACGTTAATTATATATTAATACCTATTACTTTATATTATAGGACTTTATGTCAGAGATTCGTAACGTTGCAATTATAGCCCATGTAGATCATGGTAAGACCACACTTATCGATAATATGCTCAAACAAAGTGGTACCTTTCGAGATAATCAAGAGGTAGAAACTAGAATAATGGATTGTAACGATATTGAGCGCGAGCGAGGCATAACAATTCTTGCTAAATGTACCTCTATGAATTATGAGGGGGTGAAGTATAATATAATAGATACACCTGGTCACGCTGATTTTGGTGGTGAGGTAGAAAGAGTTTTATCTATGGTTGACAGCGCAATATTATTGGTTGATGCATCAGAAGGAGCAATGCCACAAACAAAATTTGTATTGTCAAAAGCACTTTCAATAGGTTTAAGGCCAATAGTAGTAATAAATAAAGTTGATAGATCTGACAGTAGAATTGATGAAGTCCTAGATGAAGTTTTTGATTTATTTTATTCTCTGGATGCAACAGAAGAGCAATTAGATTTTCCGATATTATATGCTGTTGGAAGAGATGGTTGGGCATCCGAAAAAAATGAAAAAGGAGAAAATTTAAAACCACTCTTTTCAAAGATAAAGACACATGTTCCTAAACCTAATGTTGATAAATCTGCCCCATTTTCAATGCTTGCAAGTATATTAACTGCAGACTCATATTTGGGGAGAATTTTAATTGGTAAGGTATATTCAGGTTCAGCTAAAGTTGGGGATAATATTAAATCAATAGATTTAAATGGGAAAATTATAGAAAACACAAAACTTACAAAACTTTTTGGGTTTAAAGGAATAGAAAAAATACCAATTGAAATTGCTGAAGCAGGAGATATTGTAGCAATTTCTGGAATAGAAAAAACCTCTGTGGCAGATACTATATGTAATAATGCTATCACTACACCTATACAATCCACCCCTATTGATCCTCCAACTATGGCTATTACAATAAGCGTAAATAGCTCACCTTTAGCTGGTCTTGAGGGATCAAAAGTTACATCAAGGATAATTTTAGCGAGACTTGAAAAAGAAGCTGAAAGCAATATAACCATCACTTTAAAAATTTCAGAAAATGGTGAAAATTTTGAAATTGGTGGTAGAGGTGAATTACAATTAGGTGTTTTAATCGAAAATATGCGTAGAGAAGGTTTTGAGTTATCAGTTTCAAGGCCTAGAGTATTATTTAAAAAAGATGATAAGGGTAAAACCTTAGAACCTATTGAGGAAGTGTTAATTGATGTAGACGAAACACATAGTGGAATAGTAATTGAAAAACTCTCACTGAGAAAAGCTGAATTAAAAGAAATGAAGCCTTCAACTGGTGGAAAAACTAGGTTAATTTTTCATGCTCCATCTAGGGGTTTGATTGGTTATCAGAATGAGTTCCGTAATGATACAAGGGGTACTGGTATCATAAATAGGATATTTCATTCTTATCAGGAATATAGGGGAGACATTATATCAAGAAGAAATGGGGCTTTGATTTCAAATTCAAACGGAGAATCCGTCGCCTACGCTTTATGGAATTTAGAAGACAGAGGTGATTTATTTATACCACCAAGAACTAAAATTTATGAGGGTATGATAATAGGCGAACATAATAGAGATAATGATTTAGAGGTAAATCCTATTAAGGGTAAACAACTTAGTAATATGAGAGCCTCTGGAACAGATGAAAGCATAAGGTTAACTCCATACAAAATTTTTACACTTGAAGAAACTTTATCCTACATTAAAGATGATGAGCTCATTGAGGTTACCCCTGATAATATTCGCCTTCGTAAGTCAATATTATGCCCAAATGAAAGAAAAAAAGCATCTAGAAAGTAAATTGTTCAAAATATGCTTGAGATTTTGAACGAAACTTTGGATTTTAGCAAAATTTTTTGCAATATTTTGTAATAATTATTTATTTAAAAAATACGGAAATAACGTTTATACATAGGATAGAGAATTATTATTTGTGTATAAATGGATTATCAACAAACTATTTGTAAAAAAGAGAGTATTTCTGGAATTGGTTTACATACAGGAGAAGCTGTAAAGCTTGTTATTTCACCACTAAAAGAAGATTCAGGCATTATCTTCAAAAGATCTGATATATCCACAAATAATATCATTCCTGCAAAATTTTTTAATGTTACAAATACAAAATTATGCACCGAAATTTCTAATGATAGTGGCATAAAAATAGCAACCATTGAACACATTATGGCTGCATTATGGGGTATGAATATTGATAACGCTTTAATAGAGGTATCAGGACCAGAAGTCCCTGCGATGGACGGAAGCTCCAAGGAATTTATTAGTTTAATAAAAAAAGCTGGCATTAAAGCACAATCAAAAAAAAGAAAATATTTAAAAATTCTGGACACTATTAAAGTAACAGATGAAGACAAAGAGATAGTGATTAAAAGTGCTGATAATTTTGCAATTGATTTTGATATTGAGTTTGATCATCAATCCATTGGGCATCAAAATTATAGCCTTTTAGATTCCACAAAATTTGAAGATGAAATTGGAAATGCCAGAACTTTTGGGTTTTTAAGCGATGTAGAGTTCTTGAAAAAAAATGGGCTAGCAAGAGGAGCTTCTCTTAACAACAGCATAGGATTAAGCGAGACTGGTGTGGTTAACAGTGAAGGTCTTAGATGTGAAGACGAGTTTGTTAAGCATAAAATATTAGATTGCGTTGGTGATTTATTTTTGTCGGGCTATAGAATAATTGGAAATATTAAGGCAACCAAAGCTGGTCATAATTTAAATAATGCTATGTTAAAAAAGATATTTGACAATCCAGATTCCTATAAAATAATCTAAATTAAATTTAAAAATTTTAATATTAGGGAATGTTGTTAGAGAATATCATAAAATTTGTGTAAAAAGAACTTCCTTACATAAATAAAAAGCAAAAAAAATAGTGAAAACAAGTGTAGAATAAAACCTTGATGGTAAAAATAAGGAAATGATTTGAGCCAAAAAATTATTGATAAATCATAGATTTTTCTTGACTATTAAATATTAAATCCCATAACTTGCACAATAAAATAAATATTATTTATTTTCCCTATCATTAATAAGTAGATATTAAGAGTAACCTGATAATTAATATTAAATATAAATGGTCAAATTATGATATATAATGCGCAAGAAATTTTCTCATCAATTCATAACAGCCCTCGCAATAATGTACATAATATGTTTGGTGGAGAAGGAGAAAAAATATTTAATTATACAGTAGTAGCACTGACTAGTGATGTGGCTACTAATTTTGTTTTATGGGGTTTTGGATTTGGCCCTGCTTATTACGGATTAAAATGCATAGGTTTTACATTCCTTAATGCCACTTTTAAGTATTATATTAGAGAAAAAATAAATGACTACTTTTATGATAATTATTACTTAAAACATTTGATAGCAGGAGCAGTTGGAGGAGGATCATATTACGGTTTTAATTATTTATTTAAAGCACATATGGATATAACTTTATTATTCAATGCTGGTGATTTAAAAAACAAAATATTAAATGGAATTTTAAATAACTCTATTTGGGAATTTTCTTCAGAAACCTTAAAAACTATTAGAGAACAAGAAGAGTGGGAAAAATATACTACAGCAGCATACGTCATAGAAGCATTAGATTGTTTTTTGGATGAGGGGGATAAGATAACATGTTTATTAAAGAAGCAACCTATAGGAGCTATAAGTAGAGCAACAGGAGCGTATATTCGTGAAAATTTAAATTCAAAAGTAGGCACTAATAACTACCAAAATGAAGAAGATTTAAATATAAAAGCAGACACTAATGAAGAACTTGAGTCAGTAAATATTATCGACAATCAACATCAAGATTTATAAAATTCTCTATTGAGAGAGCATTCAAAAGTAATGGCAAAATAGAAAAAGAGAGAGTAAAAGGTGGATTTGTTTAATAATGTATAATAAGTTATTTATACATTAGTCGTATATGACGGAAAGATGACTGGTAAGTCACCGTTAAGTTAAAACGAGAATAGAATTATGATATTGAAATGCTGAAGTTATCCGTGCCATTATTTTATAATCAAGATATTGCATTATCTATCTTTTTATGAACACCACCCCTTTATGATTTTTTTTCTTCTTTATCAAACTCAATTATTTTAGCGAGCTTTGAATAGGAATCCTTTAAAGTATCCTTTTCATTATAATTTTGAGAGATAAATCTATTAATTTCATCTATATATTTGATGGATTCATCCACTTGTGGGTCAGAGCCAGTTTTATATGCCCCAATCCTAATCATATCTTCCATATCAGTATACTGAGAAATTATGCTTCTAGCTTTGTTCACTAATTTATTCTCATATTCTGTGTTGCATCTGGGCATGGTTCTTGAAATGCTGTTTAGAACATCAATGGCAGGGTATATACCACGTCCGGCAATTTTTCTACTTAGCACAATATGTCCGTCTAATATCCCTCTTACTGCATCAGATATTGGTTCATTATGATCATCTCCTTCAACTAATACACTGAAGAAGGCAGTTACATCGCCCTGCCCTTTGGTTCCTGGCCCCGCTCTTTCCAGCAATTTTGGCAATTCAGAAAAAACACTTGGAGTATAGCCTTTAGTTGTTGGGGGCTCACCAATAGAAAGACCAATTTCCCTTTGCGCCATAGCAAATCTAGTTATACTATCCATCATGCATAGCACCTGTTTGCCTTGATCTCTATAATAATCGCACAGTGCCATAGTAAGATATGCTGCTTGCTTTCTTTTTAATGCTGATTCATCCGAAGTTGAAACAACAACAATCGCTTTACTAAGCCCCTCTTCTCCCAGGTAATCTTCTAAAAATTCTTGAACCTCTCTTCCTCTTTCACCAATTAGCCCTATGATTTTTACATCAGCATCAGCATATTTTGTTAGCATTGAGATCATCATGGATTTTCCTACACCAGAGCCAGAAAAAATTCCCATCCTCTGACCTCTACAACAACTTAAAAAAGAATTAATTGACCTTATTCCCATATCCATTTTAGCGCCAATTCTTTTTCTTAAATGCGCTTTTGGAGGTGTATTATGCAATCTGTATGGAATATTTCCATTTATTAATGGTCCTTTTTCATCTATTGGCTCTCCAAAAGTATTGATAACTCTGCCTAGCCAATGTCCAGATGGATATATCGATTGGTCATGAGCAATTACATGCACTTGACTTCCAATTCCAATTCCTTCAGCAGAATCATAGGTCATAAGCAAAGTCTTTTTTTCCTTAATACCTACAACCTCAGCAAACATTTCTCTTTCATTTTTATTAATAATTTTACATTTAGACCCGATGCTAACCGCAAATTCAATTCCTATGGCTTCAATTAACAAACCTCTTACGGAACAAACTTTTCCAATAACCTGAAATTCAGGTATCAATTCAATCTCATTAATGATACTTCTTAAAATATTGGACATAAAAAATTATTTGATATAATTTGCACACGTAAATATACAAAGAATTAAAACATATATAACCTTCAATGCAAATAAAAATTTTTGAAATAGAGAAAGAAGATGATGGTTTGAGACTAGATAGGTGGTTTCATAGGCATATTCCCAACATGCCCTTTACTATTGTTGCTAAACTTGCAAGAAAAGGACAAATCAGAATTGATGGCAAGAGAGTTAAGATTAATACTCGTATAAGCCACAATCAAAAAATAAGAACTCCAATAATTGAATACGACGCTCCAATCAAACAAGAATATATCAAACCAAAGAATTTTAATGATATTAAAAATCAGATATTTAGCTCCATTATCCATGAGGATGAACATATAATTGTATTAAACAAACCATATGATTTATGTGTTCAAGATGGTTCTAATGTTAAAATATCAATAGATCGCGTATTTAAATTATCTAATCTAAACTACAATATTGTTCATAGAATAGACAAAGAGACAACAGGCTTAATTGTTTTTGCTAAAAATTCTTCCATAGCAGCAGATATAAGCAAGCTCTTTAGAGAAAAAGAAATATATAAATCATACCTAACAATCTTATGCGGTATACCTAAAAATAAAGAGGGTATAATAGAATCAACTATTAAAACCGGAGATTTTGATGCGCCAAAAGAATTGCATGCAAAAACAAAATTTAAAGTATTAGGCGAATACGAAGATTTACTCTCTTTAGTTGAAATGACACCCTTAACTGGTAGAAAACACCAAATTAGAATCCATAGCAAAGAAATTAATTGCCCAATATTAGGCGACCAAAAGCATAATTATCCCGGCGTTAAGCACAAAATTTATTTTGCCGATCACCTACATTTACACTCACATTCGTTAAATTTTAGTTTACTAGGTGAAAATCATAATTTTAAAGCAGAATTACCAGATCATTTTCAAAAAACCATTAATAAATATTTTTCAACAGTTAATATATCTAATTCATGAAAGAAGGAAAAATAGCAATATATCCAGGAACTTTTGATCCAATCACTTTAGGTCATCTTGATATAATAAAACGCTCAGCAACTTTGTTTGATAAATTAATTATTGCCGTCGCTACCGATACTCTAAAAAGTACACTCTTTTCTATTGATGAGAGGGTAAACATGATTAACTACGAAATAGAGCATAATAAAATGAAAAATGTCATTATTAAACCTTTTAAAGGCTTGTTAGTGAAATTTGTTAAAAATGAAAATGCAAACATTATAATTAGAGGATTAAGAGCTGTAGCAGATTTTGAATATGAATTTCAAATGTCATTTATAAATAGAACCTTAGATAGTGATATTGAAACTGTATTTTTACCAGCAACAGAAAATGTACATTTTATATCGTCCACTTTTGTAAAAGAAGTAACAAGATTAAGTGGTGATACCAAAAATTTAGTTACCCAAAATGTACAAAAACTTTTAATTAAAAAATTTAAGAATGCTTAGACTGAAAATTTTTGTATTACTATTTTATTTAATAATTAATACTGAAGCAACTGCTAATGAAACTGGTATTTTAACTGGACTTCCAATACCTAGATATGTGAGTTTAAAATCTAATGAGATTAAAATTCGTATTGGACCTGGGAAAAAATACCAAACCTCACATGTATATGAATGCATCAATTATCCTGTTAAAATTATAGCCGAGTTTGATAATTGGAGAAAAATTGAAGATATAAATCAAACCCAAGGTTGGGTTCATCAAAGTTTATTAAGTGGTACTAGGTATGTAATCATAACTGATAATGAATTTGTTATTAGGAAGGATTTAACTAATAAATTATTAGTTAATCAATCGTTAATTTTTAAAGCTCCAGATGAGAATTCCCCTCCAATATTAAAGGTTGAAGTTGGGGTGTTAGCAAAGATTATGAAATGTGAAAAATTCTGGTGTAAGGTAATAATTCAAAAATATAAAGGTTGGATAAGAAAGGCAAATATATGGGGTGTTGAATGATGTTATGAAGATTGGCATTGCAAATGATCATGCTGGATGTGAATTAAAGAAGCAAATCTCAAAGTATTTAGCAAAAGACTTAAATATTAATGTGCTTAACTATGGCACAGATACAGATGAATCTGTTGACTACCCTGATTATGCAAAAAAAATAATCACAGCCATTGAATCTAAAAAAATAGACTATGGAATATTGCTTTGTGGCTCAGGGATTGGAATGTCAATATGTGCAAATAAAAGTAAACATGTTAGAGCTGCATTGTGCCATAACTCAGAACTTGCAAAACTTTCTAGAGAACATAATAATGCCAACGTTTTAGTGCTCGGTGCAAGGTATTTATCTTTTGAGGAAACCAAGATAATTATACATTCATTTTTAACTCATAAGTTTGAAGCTGGAAGACATCTAAAAAGAGTCAAGAAGATGTAGTAAAGAAGCAATTACCCTTTTACTAATACCCTGGTTTCAAAAAGCATATCTTGTACGGCAACTTTTTCTTTAGTAAAGAGTATTGTAAAGAAATTAACTATAAAAACTCCGACAAAACTTAGTAGACATAATACTAAGTATCTAAATATTGATCTGGGAAAAGAAATGGTTTGCTCATTAACGCCAACAATTTTTATGTTCATTATCAATTTGCCTATGGTACCCTGAAACTTTGAAGCTTCAAAAAGCCCTATATATAGTACATTAATCATGATACCAACCAAATAGTAACTGAATGTGTGTACCTTTACACCATCAACATCGTAAATATTACCAATATTACTAAAACCAAAAACAATTGCATGCGGTATAGTTAAAATTATTGAATCAATTATAGTCGCTAAAATCCGCCTTGATAAACTTGAATAAATAATATTTTGCATCAGCATAAATAAAATACACGTCAATGTAATAAGGTTATTTTAAAAAAATATTTAAGTCAATCATTAACCTACCTTACGTATAATGTAAATTTTAATTTTTTACTCACCTTACGCAAGGATTGAAAGAAAGTTATGATAGGTGTAGAATCTAAAGACTTAATATTGAAGTGACCACCCAAACCATCCTTATGCTGATTTTATCTAAAAAGCTTTAGGTTGTTACCATTGCTCAAATTCTATTTTATCTTGAATAACTTCATCATTATCTTCGCCGCCCATTCTTGGTGCTCTGGTACAATCACCACTGTATTTACCACAAGAGACAGTATTATCTTTGCCATCACATACTAAATATGGATATTTATTTCCTCCAAAACTTTTGCCGCTATCAATAAACTCTTCGTTCCCATCAAAGCATACATACATAAACTGTCTATCATAATAACCAAAATATACTACGATAAGGCTTTTATTAAACATACCTTTTAAACAAGAGCCTAATTGATAGGTTACACACTTTACCTTTTTATTGGTGCAGTAATATACTGAGCTATAATCACCCAATATATCTGTGACTTCCTTCAATTTCATTCCTTTCTTTAAATGATTATTCGTTAAGTCATTGTACATACTGCATCTATAATGCACATATTTATGCGATTTATCATTGGATTTTGTTGCTTGTATTTCTATACGCTCCCATTCCTTAATCCATAACTTAGAATCAAACTTATCCGTGCCATACATATTGAACTTCAGTCCCAAAGGCACTATCTTTGTGATTACTAAGTATGCCATTACGAATATAATGGCATACTTAATTAATTTCTTAATAAATGCATTGCTCTTTTTGGCTTCGCTCATAACTTAACTTAAATTTGAATTTACTGCTTATTTTGTTTTGGAATTTTGCTAAATCTTTGTCACTTAAAGAATTGTTGTCTATAGCCTCAATCTGGCCTTCTGATAATCCGAAATAATCAGCTATCTCTTTTTTTGTCACGCCATCTCTCAATCTCTCAACTTTGTACTCTCCATCTTTATAGCTACAAAAACTATCAGAATGGCATCTTCCTAATATTTCTTGAGCACCCGTCACTTTATATTCAAGGGGAAATTCTTTGATAGCATGAACACTAACATCAATATGATGAATCACCTTGCCTGGGGGATGACTTCCCTTACTATTAACAAATCCTCTGTTGCCATTATAAATCTCAACCTTCTTATAAATCTCACCAGCTTTAACTTTATCACCATTTACAAGCTTTAATACCATGTCATACGCACCAGCCGAATCTACCATATTCACTTGACTAACCAAATCTGGTCTTAGTACTGAAATAATTATTCCCTCAAAGCCACCAGATGAATGCCCATTTAAGATTAACGGTTGTTTATTTCCACTTTCCTTATTGTATTTTTCAATGCTGCTCTATCCTATCTTTCAGAATCCCTTGTAGGCTATTAGTTCCAACTAATACATCATTAAGAGAGTCCCTAATAAAATTTTCAAGCCCTTCTTCAGTAAGATCTGCAGTGCCTGCTATATTGAAGCTAGCTACGCCGTTCTTAGTTGTTATCACTGATGCTTTAGAGGCTAACCGTTTATCTTCGTATACCTTGAAGAGCTTACTATTTTGCTCATTCCCAGCTGGTAATATATCTCTTTTGATTGCGTCCTCATCATAATACCCAGCATTAGCAAAAACTAGTATTTGATTAGTTGTCACACACTGTTTCTTTTCCTGTTGTTTTTCTTCTTTATTATCTTTTTCACCATTAGCATTTTGATTTTCTTGCTTCGGTGTAGGTATGTTAAAATAAATATTAGGGAAATTAGGGTTAGGGTTAACTATATTACCCATATGATCAAACTTATAATTTATTCTAGTAGGCTCAAATGTTTTTATTTTTAATAATGGGTTATCTTGAACACTGATAACAGGCAGATTCAATACACCACCGTGTCCAATGCTATTCCCACTTCCGAGCAATGAAAAGCTATTACTTGAATGTGAATATGAAGATGATGACGATGCTGGATTATTATTTTGTCCCAAGGAATGTGCAAAGCTAGGACCACTTTGTGTTCCTGGTCCTGGAATCGCCGTTAAGCCATTAGGCCCTATATGACAATTGATATTAGCTTCTACCATAGGAAACTTTAAGGGATCATTTTCTTTTATCCACTGATTAGCATTTTCAAATATTTCTTGAACATAATCCATTGCATTTTCTAAATAACTATCTACTATAACCTCTACAAAATTTTAAATGTCACCAGCTATATTTGATAATGAATAATAATCTAAAGTCAATTTCTTAACTTCTATTCACATCTAATTTGCTGATTACAAAATTTACTTAATAATTTATATCGTGCATCAGGTAAATCAATAATAAGCATGTTATAAAATTTGCATTTTAATCCATTAAAGATTAGATTCTTTGTCACTCTTTTTGGTAAATATTACTTAATCTTCCTATTTGAGAATTTTTAGGTAATACGAATTGTTTCAGGCGTTTTTAAAACTTTACTGCAACCAAGTTTATCTATTACAATTATCTTCAACTTGCAATTTAACAAAAAACTTTGTACCATAAACTATTGTGTGCTGAATTTTGACAAATTCAAGCCTTTAAGTATTTTAGCTTATGACAAGAGAAGCAGAAAAAGTAGTGAGGGGATGTGTGTGAAAGTGACCAATTAGATACTGCCTCTCATGTCATGGGTGATAATACGATCGATAATAGTGTATTGCAAGTGAAATAAAGCAACTTTATGTTAATTTTCTATTAACAACTTTTAGTATACTCATTTTTTTTAATTTATATATAAAACAATTTCCATTCAGTCAATTTTACCCAACAATGGTACGCATTAAAAATTGATATACTTGAAAAATAAAAGCGCTTATATTGATTTTATTAATTTTTATAATCTTTTTAAAAGTGAAATTATTCCTAAATACTCTTTATAGTAGATTTTTATTAATGATTTTATTACCTATTATTATCATTCAGATAGTAACGATAGTTATTTTTTATGAGAGGCATTGGGAAAATGTTTCAGGTAATATGCAAAATTTTTTAATTAACGATATAAACACAATAGTAAACTTTTATATTAAATATAAAAATAGCAATAATGAAGTTATTGCTGATCTAAATTCCTTAGGATTCAAGACATCATTATTGATCAACAAACCCAAACTTTCAGAAGGTCTTAGTGATTCATACATATCAAGTATCGCAACAAAAATTAGTAATTCTATAAAACATAAAACTCAACTATTCTACATAGATGATATGTCAAATATCAGAGGACTAATCTACCTAACAAATTCCCAGGTATTACAAGTAGACTTTTCAACAAAGAGAATTAAAAACCAAACAACTTATATATTTGTTATATGGATTTTAACTACTTCAATATTTTTTGGTTTGATCTCATTATTTTTTATGAAAAATCAGGTTAAATCAATTGTTAATCTTGATAAGGCAGCTATGGATTTTGGTCAGGGCAAAATATATCATTTTAAACCCTCTGGTGCTAAGGAGATTAGATCATTAGGATTATCCTTTTTAAGGATGCGTAAAAAAATTTTAAAACAAATAAAAAATAGAACTGAATTACTAGCCCATATAGCGCATGATTTAAGAACTCCCTTAACAAGAATTAAGTTACAATTATCTTTAATAAACGAAAATAACGATATTAAAAACATACATGATAATATTAAAAAAATTGAAGATATGATTAATAGTTATTTAATTTTTGCAAAGGAAGAGGGAAATGAAGAAAATAGGCAATGCAATTTAACACATATAATTAACAATATAATCAATCTACTAAACGATGATAGAATAACTTTCGATAATAAAATAAAAGAAAATCACCAAGTCCTTTTTTTAAAAGTAGATGCCATGGATAGAGCCCTAACAAATGTAGTTGACAATGCTTTAAAATATTGTCTTTCTAATGTTATGATATGTTTATTAAAAGTCAATGACCAAATTTTTATTCAGATTGAAGATGATGGCCCTGGCATTGATGAAAAAGATTATAAAAAAGCCTTAGAACCATTCAATCAATTAGGTATCAGTAAAAAGCAAGGATACGGTTTAGGGCTGGCTATAACAAAAAATATAATTAACGCTCATGGAGGAGATATTGTGCTTGATAAAAGTAAAATGGGTGGATTAAAAGTAACAATTAAATTACCAATTTAACAATGCAAAAACATAAAAAATTATTGCTATGCATACTTGATGGATGGGGATATTCTCATAAAAAAGATTTCAACGCAATATACTCTGCCAATACACCATGTATGGATTATTTATTAGCCAACTTCCCTGCATCTAAAATCAAAACTTGTGGCGAAAGTGTTGGGTTACCACCATTACAAATGGGAAATTCTGAGGTTGGTCATATGACTATTGGTGCAGGACGAGTAATACCTCAGGATTTACTCAGAGTAAATAGTATGATTAAGGATTGTACATTACTAAAAACTAATTCTACAGTAAAGAATCTGGTTATGAAAACCTCCAATAAAACTTGTCATGTATTAGGGATGATTTCAGACGGGGGTGTTCATTCACACATAGAACACATAATTAATTTTACAAAATTTTTAAATGATAACAATATAAAAGTCAGATTGCATGCTTTTACCGACGGTAGAGACACATCACCTAAAAAAGCTCAAGAATACATACGTGAATTAATAAAAAACAATATTGAAATAGCATCTATAAGTGGTAGATATTATGCCATGGATAGAGACAACAGATGGGATAGAACTAAATTATCATACGACGCTATTACTTTTAGTAGCGATCGTTGCTTTGAAGATCCAAATGATTATATTGAAAAAAGTTATAATGAAGGTATTACCGATGAATTTATAATTCCTGCATATAACAAATATTCTGATAAAATTGAAGATGGTGATTCATTATTATTTTTAAATTTTAGAGCCGACAGAATCAGACAAATTACCGAGTCACTTATATCAAAAAATTTTAACCATTTTGAAACAAAAAATTTAGATTTCTCATATATTGCTTCACTAGTTGAGTATTCATCTGAATTTAAAAAAACTATAGATGCGATAATTTCTCCTATGCAAATTAAAAATGATTTAGGTGAATATTTATCGAATAATAATTTAAAGCAACTCAGGATAGCTGAAACAGAGAAATATGCACATGTTACATATTTTTTTAATTGTGGCAGAGAGAGTAAATTAAATGGTGAAGAATGGTTATTAGTTCCCTCCCCTAAAGTTAAAACATACGATCTTAAACCAGAAATGTCTGCGTATGAAATCACCGATAAGTTAATTGCTTCGATAATGAGCAATAAATTTGATTTTTTGTGTGTTAATTATGCTAATGCAGACATGGTTGGTCACACCGGTAATATGGATGCAAGTATTATAGCGTGCTCTATTATTGATAAGTGTATAGAAAAACTTTTAAAAGTATGCAGAGAATATAATATTGAATTACTTATAACTGCAGACCATGGCAATGCTGAAGAAATGATGGAGAAAAATAGTGGACAGGTGAAAACATCACATACATTAAATGATGTACCTCTAATATATTTTGGCAATAAAAAAATAGAGCTACAAAATGGAGAACTATCAGATATAGCACCAACTATATTGGATTTATTAGAAATACCAAAACCAGTCGAAATGTCGGGAAAATCATTAATAAAATTAGTGGATAATTAAATAAAATTACACGGTTGTAGAGAATAAATTCCGTAGTTAAAATAATTAACAAGACGGCGCCTAAGAGACGCCGAATGCAGCAAAAGTATTATAAATCATCATGCATGAAGGAGCAGTAGAGGCTTCATCTGTAGTGGCTCCACTACACTTTTTTATTGCATTTGTATTAGTCATTTTTCCCACAGTCAAGTTAAAATTAGAATAGAACTATGACATTGAATAAAAAAAGGCTACCTTCCTAGTTGGTGAGCTAGTTCTTCCATATAATGAATTATTCCTTATTTGCAGCTAATTATATTTCATAATTGGTAGGAAATTTAAATAATATCTCGCTTTTTTAATCTTAATTGTAAAAAAAATTTATAATTTTATTTGATATAAATGACAATCATAAAGCCCTTTATATTTATATTTTTTTGAATATGTCATCCCGCATTTTAACATCACTTTACTAGAACCAATATTGTTTATATTGCAGCATGCAATTAAGCGTTTTAACTTTATTTCATATAATCCATAATGAATAATTTTTTTGGCTAGTTCTGTTGCATACCCTTTGCCCCAAAAATTTTTATGCAACACGTATCCAATTTCTATATCTTTATTTACTTCGTTAAATTCCAAATGAAACAGACCAGCTATCCCTATAAATATATCATCTTTGTATACATCAAAAAATGAAAAATTATATTGATTAAAATGATTGATCGCTTTATGCAAATTTTTTTCAATTTCCTGCTTATCTCTTGGCTTTCCATCTCCTAGGTACTTTATTACATCCGGGTCAGATTGTAGACTATACCAATTACTTAAACTATGAGCTGTACAAATTCTCATAGTTAATCTATCAGTTTTTAAAAAAAATCTTGCATATATTCTCTTAGACTATCGTTATTAGCCTATAATATATAATCCAAAAAATAAATAAACATATTATTCTTGAGGTATTAAACATTTATCTTTTTTCCTCTAAGTTTCATCACTTCTGTAATTATTTTCGCTACTGACTTATAATGCTCAAATGGAATTTCTTCATCCATTTTAACTGTTTTATATAAAGCCTGTGCTAGAGGTGAATCTTCATAAATTGGCACATCATTTTCTTCCGCAATTCTTCTAATTATTAGGGCTATATTATCAATCCCTTTTGCAACCACAATTGGGGCTGAGTCATCATTTTCAGGAGAGTATTTCAGCGCAACTGCATAATGTGTTGGGTTAGTTATAACAACATCTGCATTTGGAACTTTTGCCATCATTCTCTCCTTTAACCGTTTATTTCTAATGCTTTTTAATTTTGATTTAATTTGAGGATCACCTTCACTTTCCTTATATTCCTTTTTCAACTCTTCCTTACTCATCATAAGATTTGAAATGTATTTATGTCTTTGATAAAGAAAATCCAGTGCTGCAATGAAAAACATAATCACACATACCGTTATAAAAATATCTTTTAGAGATTGATTCAAAAAACTTAATATTCCAGCCATATTAAGCGTATGAATCATTGTAAATTTAAACATTTCAGATTTGATAGTCATGTATATAGCGATGCTAATAATGAATATTTTGACCAGTCCTTTAACTAACTCAACAACTGAATTTAATGAAAAAATCCTATTAAATCCTGAAAAAATAGAAATTCTGTTTAACTGAAATTTAATAACCTCAGGAACAAACAAAACACCGTTTTGCAATAAATTCCCTAAAATTGCAGCAATCAAACAAAATAATAATGGGACGAAAGCTATAGAAAATAATATAATCAATGTTTGTTTTATTAGATGAGTAATAGTATTTGGTTTTAAAATTATTTGATGAGACTGATCAATAAAATAGGAAAGTTGATTAACAGCTTTTAGGCTAATTTTTGGAAATATAAATACTATCAATAATGCAATGAAGATAAATAGTATGAAACTGTTAAATTCCTTAGATAAAGGTATATTACCTTTCTTTTTGGCATCTTCCAATTTCTTGGCAGTTGGTTGTTCCGTTTTTTGTGATTTATCTTCTTGCTGCGCTTCAGACATTATCCAAATAGATTGTTAATATGGTGCGTGTATTTCTCAATAAACCAAATCATCAAAGTTGATATTGTAATAGAAAGAAATAAAAATCCAATTAAAAATTGTAGAGGTATAATTAAAAAGAATATATGTAACTGTGGCATTAGCCTTGATAATATTCCTCCACCAATATTAATCAGTAAACTGATAATTATAAATGAGGATGCCATTTTTATACTTAGTACCCATACTTCATTAACAATTTTGACTATTGTTTGTGTATAATCCGCACTATATTCCGCATAACTTAAGATTGGAAATGTTTTATAGCTAGATGCTATCCCACTAATAATAGTGTGATCAATTCCAACTGCAAAAATCAGTACTATAACTAAAATTGTAAAAAAATTTCCAAGTAATGTACCTTGTTGCGAGGCTTGTGACGGATCAACAAGCGTTGCAGCTGAAAGCCCCATCGAATTGCTTATAATAAAACCAAATGTGGTTACTACTGAAACAAAAATTTTTAAAAATAATCCTATAAATATCCCAACTATAATTTCGCTAGATATATTTAAAAATAACTCTATTGAACTGTTTGGGATAGGAAGTAAATTAGTCGTAAAAGTCACTGGCAAGAGAACTATACTTAATACTAACGAAAATAATAATCTTATCCTAATATTAATTAAAGTTTCTCCGATACCTGGTGCAAACATCATTACACTCCCTACCCTGCAGAATATTATTAAAAAAGTGTAGATGAAGCTTACTGAATACAGTGATAAATTCATATATAAATGATTAAATCTATAATATTGTCAAAAAGTAAGTTATATTATCGTAAAATAAAAGAATATATTGCATATGTTGTATTTGACAAGAAAAATAGACGAATCAATTATTATTAATAATGATATAACAATAAAAATCATTGAGATTAATAAAAATACTGTAAAACTTGGTATTGAATCACCTAAATCCTCAACAATCCTAAGAAAAGAAGTTCATGATATAGTTGTCAAAGAAAACATGGATGCGCTATTGTCATTTGATGAGGTTAATAATGAGGATGACTAAAGTGAATTGAGTAATTGATTTTGTTAAATTTGTCATGAAACTAATTTATTTTTTTATTTTTCAACTGTTTTTAGTTTTTCAGAGCTATGCAGAACAGATATTATATGACGATGAGGTTAATAATTATTTTCATAATTTGTCGACTCCAATTTTTAAAGTAGCAAATTTAGATGATAGAAATATCAAAATTCAAATAATATTATCCAACGTTATAAATGCTTTTGTGAGTGATGGAAGTAACGTATATTTATACACTGGTTTGATCTGTAATTCAGATGATTTAGATGGATTGATCGGTGTAATAGCGCACGAAACTGCTCATATTAAACAAAGTCACATATTAAAATTTAAAGAAGAAATAAATTTAAGTAAGAAAAAAGCAATATTTTCAACAATCATGGGGCTTGCAATTGGCCTTGCTACAAATGAACCAGGAATTGCTACAATAGGTGTTTTAAGTGGAGTTGATAGAGCAAACTTAGAAATTCTAAAACATAGTAGACATAACGAATATGCTGCAGATAGGTTAGCTTTAAAATATTTGCAGGATTTAGGCATAAAAAAAGAAGGGATGGTAAGTTTTTTTAAGAAATTAGAAAATAAGGAACGTATATTTAATTTTACAAACTCATATCGTTTAACTCATCCACTTAGCAGAGAAAGAATAAAATCCATTGAATCAAGTGCTAATGATAACATAATTAAAAATAATACTAGATACCCAAGTAAACAATTACAAAACAGATTTAACTTGATTAAGGCAAAATTGTTTGCCTTAACTCACTCTCCAAAAGAAACATTAGATATTTATAACTGTAATAAAGATTATTGTTTATACGCTCAATCCTTCGCATATGGTAGTCAAAAAAATTATCTAAAATCAATTACTTTGATTGATAAATTAATAGAAAAAGAGCCTAATTATGAATATTTTTATTTAACTAAGGCACAATATTTATTTGAATTTGGAAAAATTGAAGAGTCAACTAGTTATTATGAAAGGTCAATAAAAATAAATCCAGGACTGTATGTTGCAAAATATGAGTTATCCAATAATCTCATTTTATTAAAAAAAGATATGATGCGTGTAATTTCAATGCTAAAGGAATTGGTATTTCACTTCAAACATATACCTGAAATATGGAAAAAATTAGGTAATGCATATTATATTAATCAAAATTATTTTGAAGCAAATAAGTGCTATATAGAGGATGCAATATTAAGAAATGATAAGAAGCTTGGAAAACTTTTTTTAGTAAGAGCAAAAAAATATCAAAAAACTACTGAACAAAAAAATGAATTAGCTTTTATTGAGAAAAAACTAAATGAACTAAAGGAATAACGCAAGATATAGTTATCAAAATGAATTAATAAATCTTACTAATAAATAAAAAATATTTTGTTTTGTAACATAATTGTAACATTTGATCAGTATAATAGAGTTAGATAAGGAGAGATTATCTATTAGGAAGTTCTTGATTTGTGGGGTTTTACCCCTCAAGTTAAGATTTTGGTTTTGTATAAATTCAATAGAAAAAATTTTCTAAAAGTATAGATGCTGACACCATATCGTCCATTTTATTTCTTACCTTTCTTTTTAACTTTGCTTCCTTGAGTAATGTATTTGCGAGTGATGTAGTGAACCTTTCATCGCTCAAAATAATTGGTATATTCACTTTACTCACAAGCATACCAGCAAATTTTTTAATTTCGTCAGTCTGCACTGTTTCATTACCGTCCAAATGTAATGGATATCCCACAATAACGGCATTAACACGATTTTCACTTAACAATTTAATTAATTTATCAAATTCGCTAGTTATATTATTAAAAATTATTAAAGGTGTTACAACATTAACCTCACTGTTATATATTGCTAGGCCTGATTTTTTAAAACCAAAATCGATTCCTAAAACTTTAAATTTATTTAGCTTATTTAATTCATTTAAAAATTCACCTTTACTTTCAAATATCATATAGTAAAAAGATAATAATTGTAATTGAACGTAATGATACAATGGATATAAGCAAATCTGAAGTAAAAAGAATAACCGAACTATCAAGCATTGCTTGCAGTGAAGATGAATTATCATCCTATATGAAAGACCTATCGAAAATAATAGAGTTATTTGACAAGCTAAAATACGTTAATACTGATAACATTGAGCCATTATATAATGTTATCGATGATAATTTAAGATTGAGAAAAGATGTATCTATAAAGAAAAATACTAAAAAAGACATATTAAAAAATGTGCCAAAAAGTAAATATGGATTTTATGTAGTTCCAAAGATGATTGAGTAGTATCAAATATGCAATATCATATTTTAGTTATTGACGATGATGATGAAATTAGACAACTTCTCGCAAAATACCTAAATAAAAATGATTACATAGTTAGCCTCGCCTCAAACACTGCTATTGCAGAGGAATTGTTTGAGCTCTTTCAATTTGATTTAGTGATTTTAGATGTATTAATGCCTAAGGAAACAGGTTTAGAGTTTTTAAAACGCAAAACTTTAAAGCAACCGGTTATAATGTTAACTGCTTTAGGTGATGTAGATGACCGAATAAATGGCTTAGAAAATGGAGCTGAAGATTATATTGCCAAACCATTTGAACCAAAAGAATTGTTAATAAGGATTGAAAAATTAATTTCAAGGTTTAAAAAAGATTCATTGACTGAAAAAAAAATAAAATTTGGAGATTTTCAATTTGATTTGGAAAGAAAAACTCTTCTACATAACAATGTTCCCATCCCTCTAACTACTAGCCAACGTGATTTATTAAATATTTTTGCTAAAAACCTGGGAATAATAATATCTAGAGAAGAGATAGCAAAACAATTAAATGATATCAATATCAGGACTATAGATACACAAATTACCAGGCTTAGAAGCAAGATAGAAAAAGACCATAAATCTCCTATATTCTTACAAACCGTAAGAAATCATGGATATGTATTGTGGGGATAAATAACTTACTGGAATTAATTACAATCTTTCAAATATTTTTCTTATGTCTTTCATCTCGAGCTTTATGAATGTTGGTCTACCATGATTGCATTGCTCTGAAAATGAGGTTTGCTCAATTTGCCTTAAGAGCGCATTCATCTCTTCCAAATTTAGGGTTCTACCAGCTCTTATACTTGAATGACAAGCAATATTGCCCCAAATTTCATCAATTTTTTCATTAATTAACTCTATATCATCAAATAAATAACTATTTTCAGCAATACTTTTTACAAAATTACTTATATCTAGATTTTGAAATACCACAGGAATTTGCCTGACTAAAATTTGCGAAATTCCATTTCTCTCAATTATTAAACCAAATATTCTTAGGTTATCTTTTTTTTGCATTATCTCTTCAGTTAACACCTTTCCCAATTCTATTATTTCGGGTATAAGTAAAATCTGGCTTTCAACCTTACCATTTTTTAGTTGCTCCTTAATTTTCTCCAAGGTTAACCTCTCATGTGCAGCGTGCTGATCTACAAGAATTAAGCTGCCACTTTTTTCTGCTACTATGTAGGTTTTATCTATTTGGCATTTTGCAAAACCCAATGGATACTCTTGATTTGTAGTACTATAATTTTGAGCAATACTTTTTTGCTCTATTTCATTTTTAACAAAGTTACTTAAATATCTTTCTTCAACTTTTTTATCTGATATCTCTTTATGAGTATTGTCATATTCAGAGAAGTTTGAATTTGCACTATTGCCTATTATATCTTCATGATTATTTATTAAATTTTTAAGCCCCTGCTGTCTGGTTAGATTTTCATTCCTTATGAATAATTTATCCAAAACTTTATTATACTCCTGCCTATGCTTTGTGTAAGGTATACCTTGAGGTTTAAAAAGCCTAACAGCATCATTTGCTAATTCATTATTACTCATTAACTCAGCTTCTGAAATTGCAGCTCTTATAGCACTTATAATAACACCTTTGATTTTTTGCGAATCTCTAAATCTGACCTCAGCTTTAGTTGGATGCACATTAACATCAACTAATTTTGGATCAATATCCAAATATAAGACTATTTGCGGAAATCTATTATGTGGTATTAGATTTCTATACGCAGCTTTTACTGCAATCGATAAAACCTTATCTCTAACAAATCTTTTGTTAATAAAAAAATGTTGATTCAAAGAAGTTGCAGAATTATAGGTTGGAATTGATGCATATCCATAAATTTTAATTTCCTCCTCTTCTAGGAAAAACTTTATGGAGTTATCAATGAATCTCTTACCTAAAATATCTTCTACTCTTTGAGATGAATCAAGAATTGATTCATCTTGAGCTTTAGTATCAATAATTACTTTTTCATTTGAGATAAGCTTGAAACTGATATTTTCTTTTGATAATGCCAATTTATTCACCAATTCAATGGATGCACTTGTTTCACTAGCCTCTGATTTTAAGAATTTTAGCCTTGTAGGTGTAGAAAAAAACAAATCCTTTACTTGTATGGTTGTGCCAATATTTTTGGCAATTGGTTTTAAACTGGATTTTTCTCCACCCGTTACTTCAATTTCCCAGGCATCATCATATTCATGATATTTACTCATAATTCTTAATTTGCTAACAGCAGCAATTGATGGCAAAGCCTCACCTCTAAAGCCTAAGTATTGGATATTGCTTATATCTTCTTCATTAAGTTTAGATGTAGCATGCCTCTCTAACGCCAATTCAATTTCATCTTTTTTGATTCCTTTGCCATTATCTGTAACAGCAATAAAATTCCTTCCTCCCCTACTAATCTCAATTTCTATTTCTGTTGCTCCTGCATCAATTGAATTTTCCACCAACTCTTTTACAACCGACAATGGTCTATCAACAACCTCTCCTGCTGCTATTTTATTAATCGTATTAGTACTTAAGATACGTATGGGCATGATTAAAACTCTGAACTTGAATGTGGCTTCTAAAGAGAAATTTTACTTTCCTCTCCACGATATAGTCTAATGATGTTATCTTTATGTTTATAAACAATCAACATTAAAGTAAGTATAAGAAAGATAGAGTTACCATAATTTGTATTAGTTATAATAAGAGCGAGAGTTGCTAAAAATAAAGAGGTTAAAGAAGCAACCGATGAAATTTTAAAGCATATAAAAGTTATGATCCAAATTATAGCCATTATCAAACCAACTAATGGATTTAGACCTAGAATGACTCCTAATACTGTTGCCACTCCCTTCCCTCCTTTAAATTTTAACCAGACAGGAAAAATGTGTCCAAGTATACATACAAAACCATAAACTGCTATAAATTTTTGCTCAAAAACCATTGCCATAATAACTGTAACTAAGCCTTTTAGTAAATCAAATATCAATGTTAATGCTCCCAGCAATCTCCCACCTACTCTCAGTGCATTAGTTGCTCCTATGTTTCCTGAGCCAAATTTTCTTATGTCTCCTTTATTAAGTATTTTACTTAATATCAACCCAGATGGAATACTACCAAGTAAATAAGATATTAATAATAAGAAAAAATGAATTTGCATAATGATTAAAAGCTATAATGATTAAGCCACCTTATATCACCATCAAAGAAACTTCTTAGATCTGAAATGTTGTATTTTAACATTGCTAATCTTTCAATGCCTACACCAAATGCAAATCCTTGATACTTTGTTGAGTCGATATTAACATTTTCAAGCACTTTTTTATTGACCATACCACATCCAAGAATCTCTAACCAATCATTGCCTACACCTATTCTTATTTCCTCTTTTTTACTTCTATCGCATTTAATATCAACTTCAAATGAAGGCTCTGTAAAGGGGAAATAACTAGTTCTAAATCTCATGGGAATTTGCTCTGAGTTAAAAAATAGCTTTAAAAATGTTTCTAAACATCCTCTCAAATCTATAACGTTTGATTTTTCATCTACAACTAAACATTCTAATTGATGAAACATCGGTGTATGAGTTGCATCGTGGTCAGACCTATACACCTTACCAATAGAAAATATCTTTAATGGAGGTTTATTTTTTAGCATATGTCTAATCTGAACAGTAGATGTATGAGTTCTTAATAAACTTAGCTTTTTTTCATTATCCAATTCACCAACATTATTTGAGGAATTTTCAATATAAAAAGTGTCATGCATTTGTCTCGCTGGATGATTCTCAGGGATATTAAGTGCTGTAAAATTATTCCATTCATTTTCTATATCATGGCCATCAACATGTTCAAATCCCATTGAATAAAATATGTCTTTAATCAAATTAATGGTATGTGAAATTGGATGTATTTTTCCTCTTCCAAAGCTCCTTCCAGGTAATGTAACATCTATCGATTCCTTTTTCAGCTTTTCATCAAGAATTGCTTCCTCAAGATTTTCCTTAATCTCTTGAATATTACTTTGAATCTCAATTTTTATTTGATTAACTCTGGCACCAAATTCTTTTTTATACTCAGGCAGTATAGTAGCAATTTTTTTGGCTTCATTTGTCATCAAACCATTCTTTCCCAAAAACTTGACTCTAATTTCATCTAAATGTTTTTCATCCTTGATTTCCTTAACCAAGTCCTTAAATTCCTGATATACAAAATCCAGAGTGTCTAACATACTTTTAGATGCCAAAAAAGGTTTTTAAAGATAAATCACTTAGCTATCTTTTTTGTATCTTCTTCTAGGGCTTTTTTAACCTTATCTAATATTGCAGTAAATGCTTCTGCGTTATGGATAGCAAGCTCTGAAAGCATCTTTCTGTTAAGTTCAATTCCGACAAGTTTAATTCCCTTTATAAATTGTGAATATACTAAATTTTGTTCTCTTACAGCAGCATTTATCCTTTGAATCCACAATGCTCTAAAGTCCCTTTTTTTATTTCTTCTATCCCTATAAGCATATTGCAAACCTTTTTCAACTTTTTCTATTGCAACTCTAAAACAGTTTTTTGCTCTGCCTCTATAGCCCTTAGCTAATTTTATTATTTTTTTATGACGAGCCCTTGCTGTGACTCCGCGTTTTACTCTTGACATTCTTTATCTCCACTAAATTAATTAAGCATATGGCATATATTGAGGTATTCTTCTTGCCTCCATTTTAGGCAGAATAGTTGTACCTCGTTGATTTCTGATTTGACGCTTACTGCGCTTCCTCATGTTATGCTGTTTATTAGCTTGTGTGGCAATAACCTTACCACTCGCAGTGAATTTAAAGCGCTTCTTAGCACTTGACTTTGTCTTCATTTTTGGCATTTTATCTCCGATATAAATATTTTTTTGCTTCAAAGGCATGCCGTATATAGCCCTTGATACTAATAATGTGTAGTATTACCCTAAAAATGAGAAAATATCAATAATTAATAACCAACTCTATTACAAATTTTAATATCGTATAGTTAAAAAACAAACAATTGTAACAAATAGCTAATAACTAATAACTTTTAGCGTAATAAGATAATAGTAGGTGGCGTTACGATATTTTACTTTTTCTTATTATCTTTTAAAATCTTCTCATCTAGTTCATGCATCTTATTTTCAAGACCCACCTTTTCTATGATGCCTAATTTATCTCCTATTACTGCAATCCATTTGATAAAGTGATTATTCGTTTCTTCTGCCATCTTCATTTGTTTTTCTGAACTTAATCCCTCTATAGTCTCCAAATTATGATATCTGTCCATTTGTTTAATGAACATCGCCTCCTTATCTCCTAGATTACTTAGTTTTTCTAAGGTTTGCTCCAGTGTTAATTTAATCCACACTCCATCCTCAAACCTTTTATTGGTTAGTCTATCCACTATTTCTGCTATCCTATGGTTAAACTCTTTTTCTATAATCTCCATTGTGCATTCTGAATCTTCAATTGTATCATGGAGCAATGATGCTACTATCACATCCGTTTTGCAATAATGTGTAGCTACCATTTCAGCAACTCTAAGAGGATGCCAATAAAATGGATGCTCCCCTGTTTTTCGCATCTGTCCAGAATGCCACTTTTTAGTAAAGGTGATTGCCTTTTCTATCACCTTCATGTTTAGCTTTATATCTTGCTCTTTACTTAGCGCCTCCAGTTTATTCAGCAATTCTGTACTATATTCGCATTTACTGCTAAATTGTTCATATTCGCCATCTAGCTCATATTTGAAATCCCCTTCTTTTAATGCGGTGTCTTTAGTCCTTGGTTCATCTGGATAGCTATCGTAAGCACCGCTTGCCTTCTCTAGCTTCTTCAAATAATTCAATCCCCATATAAAGCCAATGATTACTGGTGTGAATAGTACCCAGATTCCGTAATACCCAAACCATACTGTAAGTGGAATTAGTCCGTATGATGAGGTTGCAAATCCTAAAGCAAGGGCAACACCAAATGTCGTTGCCATAGTTGTAAACCTCCTAGAAACAGGAAAATGCTTCATCCACCCAACTATGTTAATAAGGTTTGACAAAGCTGGGATATAAATAGCGCATTGTAGAATATATACCGCTATTTCTCCATGTATTGAAACAACTTTCTGCAAATAAAATGGTGCACACAGTAATATGCATGTACCTGCAATAACGCTTGCCTTGATTATTTTAATTGGGTGGAATTTATAACATAGACATGCCATCAAAGCTGAGCCCAAAACTGAATATATAGAAACTATAAAATTATGATTTATTACCTCCTTAGACGTCATGCCTAGCTCACTTTTCATGAAATCACCAAGATAAATATAAGTGCAGTAAAAGCAAACAGGAGTTATTATTATGTTAAAAAATAGTCCCAATAAGGCTTTTTTATCCAATTCCTCATATATTACATAGTTCTTATCCAATTTTTTTTGAACATCCATTCTAAATTTATAATTAACAAACTCACGTGTCTCTCTTAGATTCTTTCTTGCTAATATTCCAATTATTGCAACACCTGCACCAATTAAAAATGCTATTCTCCAACTGAAATCGAAATTAAGCACAAGTGTAGCTACACCTAAAGCAAAAAAACCTCCAGCTCTTGACGCTGTGTCTATTACTCCACCCGCTACATACTTATAGGGTGATTTTAAGGTTTCAGCTAAATAAATACTTGCTCCAATCAACTCACCTGAGGATGAAAACCCTTGCAATATTCTGCATAAAAGTATCACGACTGTTGCCCAGATTCCAATTTCTGCATAAGTTGGAAACATTGCCATAGTCAAGCAAGATCCTGCCATCAAAAATGTTGTGATTAATACTGTATGTTTCCTGCCTATGGCATCCCCAATTCTTCCTATAACATAACCTCCGACTGGCCCTAAGATAAATGTCATGCAAAAGGCAGTTGCCCCCAGTAGCTTTGCGATCATTGGATCTGTTTTTGGAAAGAATAAGTCGTTTAATAGTGTTGATAAGTGTATATATAGCATTAAATCGAAATATTCTAATAATGTACCTATCGAAAGCAGAAAAATAGCCTCTTTTTGCGCTCTTGTAAGTTTTATAGCCATGATTGTATTTTCCCAATAACAAATTTATGGTTTCAAGGTTATTAGTTACTTTTTATTAATTCAAGCTTTTTCTACTTTAAATAAAATATTTGGTGTCAAAAAAATAACAATTTTTTAAAATTCGGTAAAATATACTATACATCATAACTATCACTTGACCTCTTCTATAGCCTGAGCATCATATTCCTTGTCTAGTTCATAATTAAAATTTCCTTCTTCTACGACAGTGTCTTTAGTCCTTGGTTCATCCGGATAACTATCGTAAGTACCGCTTGCTTTCTCTAGCTTCATCAAATAATTCAATGCCCAGATAAAGCCAATGATGATTGGTGCGTATAATACCCAGATTCCATAATAGCCAAACCATGCAGTAAGTGGTATTAGTCCATATGCTGGTAATGAGTACCCTAAAGCGCTGGCAATACCAAATGTCGTTGCAACTACTGTAAATCTTTTAGAAATTGAGAAATATTTAAACCAAGTAATCTCAGTAATTATGGCGTTTAATGTTGGCATATATATTATGCATTGTAAAAAATATATCATTTTTTCCCCTCCATCTAAGTTCACATTATTAAGACAGTAAGGTGCATATATAGTTGCAATGACACCGACAAAACAACTTATACCCACTATTTTGACGGGGTGAAATTTGTAGCATAGATAGGCCATCAAAGCAGAGCCCAAAACTGCATAAATAGAAAATTTAAAATTATGATTTGTAACATCCTCAGCTGTCATTCCTAGATTATCTTTCATAAAGTCTCCTAGGTATATGTATGCTATATAAAATGCACACGGTACAATCAACACAGTTAAAAATAATCCTGCAAGAGCTTTTTTATCAATTTTTTCACAAAACAAATTAGCGCTAACTAGCTGCCTCTGTAACTTCATCCTAGTTTGATAACTTACAAACTCTGGTGTTTCTCTTAGTCTTGTTCTTGCCACCAAACCTATCACTGCAATCCCAGCTCCTATAAAAAAAGCATATCTCCAACTGAAGCCTGAATTAAGTACAAGTGATGCTACTCCTAAAGCTAAAAAACCTCCCATAGTACATGTCGTGTCTATAATTCCACCTGCAACATATCTATTTGGTGATTTTAAGGTTTCGGCTAAATAAATAGATGCCCCTACTATCTCTCCTAAGGTTGAAAACCCTTGCAACATCCTGCATAAAAGAATCGCGATTGTTGCCCATATTCCAACCTCTGCATATGTTGGAAATATTGCTATAGTTAAGCAAGACCCTGCCATCAAAAATGTTGTGATTAATACTGTATGTTTCCTTCCAATTGTATCTCCAATTCTGCCTATAATATAGCCTCCTACTGGTCTAAGCATAAATGTCATGCAAAAAGCAGTGACAGCAAGTAATTTAGCCATAATTGGGTCTGTTTTCGGAAAGAATAAGTCGTTTAGTATCGTTGATAAATGCACATATAGCATTAAATCAAAGTATTCTAATAATGTACCTATTGAAAGTAAGAAAATCGCCTCTTTTTGCACTCTTGTAAGTTTTATAGCCATGATTGTATTTTCAAATCACAAATTTGTGATTCAAAAGCTATTAGTTATTTTTTATTAATTCAAGCTTTTTCTACTTTAAATAAAATATTTAGTGTCAAAAAAAATAACAATTTTTTTAAAATTTGGTAAAATATACTATGCATCATAACTATCACTTGACCTCTTCTATAGCCTGAGCAATTTTATTAAAAGTTAATATTTCGCTTAAGATCAAGCCTTCCTTATTATTTGGTCCATACATAATGTATAGTGGAATTCCATATCTTTCATTTTTTTTTAAAAAATTATAAATCATATTGCTCCTCAATGTATAATCTGCCCTAAAAAGTTTCACATTATTTTTTTCAAAAATTTTATAAATAGTTTTGTGATCTAAAACTAACATCCTATTTAATTTGCAAGTAGCGCACCAGTCTGCAGTAACCTCAACAAATACCAAATTATTCTTTTCAATTTCCTTTTCAATCAATTGTTGCTCAAAATCCCTATACTTACTATCAATTAGTATATCTTCTTTTTTGACAGTAGAATCATATTGTATAACTAAGTTTATTGAAAACAAAAGAAGAACAAAAAGTAAAAAAGTAGCATAATATCTATTGCTGTAGTTGTTAAAATAACCATATGTAAGCATTAAAATTTTTTTGAATATCACAATAAACCCAATAAATATTAGTATCGAACTTAATTCCACCTGATTACTTAAAGTAAATAGAAGCCAAACAACATTAATAACAAAAATTATTGCAAAGAATTTTTTTAATTTAATAGTCCAACTACCTGGTTTAGGGATCCATTTTAACAAATCTTGGTTAACAAAAATTAATATATATGGAATAGACATTCCAAGACCAATGAAAAAATAATACAGCAAAATATACATGTTATTTTGAGTCATTGAATATGCAATAGCGGTGGATAAAAATGGAGCTGTACATGATGTTGATAAAGTAGCAATAAGGAATCCATTAAAATAACTACTCAATGCTTTACTATTTATGTTCATGTTAAGCATATAAGAAGCAAATCGTGAAGGTAAAATGAATTCAAAATCACCCCATAGATTACTAGCCATTATTAGCAATATTATAATTAATAACATTATAAAAACTGGGCTTTGAAAATGCATTCCCCAACCAATATTGATACCAATTGCCTTAAAAATAATTGTCACAATAGCCAATAATATAAAAAAGCTAATTATACCTAATATTGAGTAAAAAATGCTATATCTTAACGCTGCGTAAGAAGAATTTTTTGTTTTAATAAAACTTAAAATTTTCAGGCTCAAAATAGAAAGTACACATGGCATAAAATTTAAAATAAATCCTCCCGCCAATGAAATTAATATATAGAATAAAATTTCTACTATATGTGGCTTTTTATCATGTTCATCCAACTTAGTTGCAAAATACTCCCAAAGCCAAACGATCTTAGTATCGTAAATGCACTTTTTATTGCATGCAGAATATTTTAATTCTAAATAAAGTTTTTTTAAATCGTACTTACTAATTGAATTTAATTTTATTTTTAATAAAACATTATTTGAGAAGATATTACTTACATATTTTTCCCCACTTAAAATTTTTACCTCCTTATTTGAAGGTGGATATGTGATATCGTTATTTATTATTACGTTATTTTTCAGAATTTTTATGTTAAGTGGGATGCCAAAATCAGATTTTTGATTACTGTAAAGCTTCCAATCTCTATCTATATTTATCATCATATCAAACTCTAATACATTATTTTTATATTGAATATTTTGGATATCTATGTCTAATATATTAGATTCTGAGGCATTTAAATTTTGTATCAGTAGAAAAAAGAGTGTGGCAAATATTACTTTTTTATACATGAAACATAACCACATAAGTACTGGATTCAGAAATATATAACACTTTTTTAAAAAAAAATATAAAATTCTTAAAGACTTTTAAAAAATTGTTTGCTATACTGCGCGAGTAACTGAATTGTTATGACCTTGTTTGCTTGTATGATAAGGATTGTAAAAGGATTATACACCCCTCTATGTTATTAGTCATTTTTATTCCCAATATTTGTTATAATCCTTTTACATTATTCAATAGTAAAAATTTACATATTACAATCTTTTTTTTCTAGTAATCAGTAATATAATCTAAAAATTATTGACCAATTAAAATTTATATTCCAATTTTAATAAATAATTTAACTAATTGACTAGTTTATAATGAGTGATGGTTTTAGCAATTATCACTTTAAGTATTTTTGCTATGAAAAAAAATCATTAATAGCATTAAAAAGTTTAAAAAAAACTCATCAAATTAACCTATAATTGGTAAAAAAGGCTACAGAATACACTAAATATTGCTACAATGGACAATTTAGAAATTCTGGTAGAGCTGGAAAATATTTGCAATCAAATACCTTTTAATAAAGCCTAAATCACATCCAAATGCTGCCCAACTTTTTTTAATCAAACTTCATTATCTTTGAAGTATAATGCAAAAAGCCACATCCTTATTACTATTTGCCAAATCTTCGAAAAAAACGAAGTCCTAATTTAGCTTAGAATTTATTTTATTGATAGCTTCATTCATTTGAACCTTGCAAGTAGCAGCATATTCACCAGCAAGCCTCTCAAGCGCATCATTGTAAATAATTTTTTCACTGTAGGATCTTTCTGATTTTTCAATATTGCTATGCAACTCTTTAATTACCTCTGCAATTGCAATTACATCACCTGAATTTATTTTACTTTCATACTGTTGGACTCTCTTACTCCACATACCCTTGTGAAGCTTAATCCTCTTTCCTGAAAGAACATCCAAAGCTTTATCTAGAAATTCACTTGAGCAAAGTGGTCTAAGACCAGCTTTATCCACTCTTGATTTTGGTATCCTTAAAGTCATATCATTACTCTCGAAAGTAATAACATAAACTTTTACTTCAATACCACCGTAAGTATCATTTTCCTCAGCAGATATTTTACCAACTCCATGAGTAGGGTATACTACAGAATCCCCGACTTGAAAACCATATTGTTTAGACATAATAATTAGCTAACCTATTAGTTTTAATAGGTGGTAGCATAACACTTTTAATTCACTAAGTAAAATTTTTCGTTATTTTTTTTAAATTTTTACTACTTTTAGTAGTGCGTTAAATATGTGATTGTCCTTTAATCGGCTATCAATACTATTTTACCAATGTTATTGCCAGATTTTAATAATTGATGTGCTTTCTCGAATTCACTAAGCTTATATACTCTACTAATTATTGGCCTTACCGCTCCATTTACAATATACGGAAGCAAATTTTCACAAGCCCCCTCAAACAGCAATGCTTTTTCCTCAACAACTTTATTGCGCAAAGTAGAGCCAATGATGCTCAGATTTTTCATCAAAATCCTGGCAATATTTATTTTTGATATTTTACCATCCATTACAGCAAATAGAATAAGCTTTCCATATTTACCCAATATACTTAAATTTTGTTCCAAATACTTTCCACCTAAGATGTCTATTATTAAATCCATTTTAAAATGGTTTTTATCTATATCATCTTTAAATTGTTCAAAAGTGAGCGTTACACAGTTTTTAATATTTTCTAAATATTTTAATTTTTTAATATTATTAGAAGTTGTAAAAGTTCTTTTTCCCTCAATTAATGCAAATTGTACCATCATAGAGCAAATGCCACTCGCACCACCATGAATTAAAACATTAGAACAATTTTGAATATCACCTAACTTATATAAATTTAACCATGCAGTAGCCATCGCCTCTGGAATTGCTGCAGCATCAATATATTCGACACCCTCTGGTATCTTATACACCAGCCTTTCATCCACTTCAACCTCCCTACTGTAACCACCAGAACTCAATAAGGCAAATACCCTCTCACCAGTATCAATTCTAACACCTGAAACCTCAAGACCAGGAATTTTATTTCCATCTGGTGCATGATACTTACCTTCTAATTGAAGTACATCTGCTCTGTTAACGCCAATTGCATGTACTTTGATTTTTACTAACACAATAAAATTTATAGAATGACTTGATTCAAAGTAATTAACTTAAAAATTCAAATCAAGCTATATTTTCTAAACTCTCTAAACAAATATTCAATAAGCATTAAGATTATTAAACCATAATAATCAAACAACCCTAATTTAGTACTAATTAAAACATTTATTATAATGGCTATTTCTTTGTTCTGACTTAAATTTAGGATGTTTTTTTGTATTTTAAAATTATATTTGTTAAACACTCCATTACACAGTATTTTAAAATGAATTGACAAAACAGATTAAAAATTATACCTGAGTAATGTCTAATTTTATTTAAATTTATGCCTAAAGGACTAATTATCTACCACAAGAAAGAAAGTGAAATTACTGACTATAGTGTTTTAAGGCTATTGGAAAGCGCTAGATCAAAAAATATTGGTTTGTCGATTCTTACTCCAGAGCAATTTGAGTTAGTTGTAACGCAAAGTGATAGAAATAGCATTTTAGTTGATGATCAACCCACTCTTCTACCGGATTTTATTTTACCAAGAATTGGTTCTGCAACAAGTTTTTATGCTTTATCAGTAATTAGGCAATTAGAACATTTGGGGGTCTATTCTTGTAATTCTGCAAATGCAATAAAAAATGTAAAAGATAAGTTATTAATGCACCAAATTTTAGCTTATAGCAAATTGGCAACACCAAAAACAATGCTTGCAAAATTTCCAGTGGACATATCAGTTGTAAAAAGAGAAATTGGCATCCCATTAATTATAAAAAATGTTACTGGAACTCAAGGCAAAGGAGTATATTTATGTGAATCTGAAGAAAAATTTTCAGATGTTATGGAGCTTATCTACACCAATAATGCAAATGCGAACATTATAATTCAAGAATTTATTGAGACTAGCTATGGAAGAGATTTAAGAGTATTTGTTATTGGCGGCAAAGTAGTTGGCTGTATGCAACGTATTGCAAAATCAGGCTTTAAAGCAAATTTTTCAAAAGGTGCAGATGTGCAACCTTATAAATTAACTTCTGAAGCTGAGTGGATAGCAACTGAGGCATCAAGATTATTAAATCTCGATGTTGCTGGAGTAGACTTACTATTTGGAGAAGATGGAAAATATTTAATTTGTGAGGCAAATTCATCCCCACAATTTCATGGATTAGAAAATGTTGTTGGAAAGAAAATTGCCGATGATATTTTAGATTATGTTTTAGTTAGGATTGGTATGAAATAGTAAATTATATAGATTATAAATTATGTGTAGACTTATTGGATATAGAGGTAAAACAAACATTTTGCTAAGTGAATTAGTGGAAAAACCAGAAAATTCATTGATAAAACAAAGCCTTGAAACTAAATTGGGTAAAAAAGGCATAAATGCTGATGGCTTTGGAATATCGTGGTATAATCAGGACATAGACGACACACCTGGTATTTTTAAATCAACTCAACCTGCGTGGAATGATGGCAATCTAAAACACATATGTAATAAAATTTCATCAAATTGTTTTTTAGGTCATGTTAGAGCTTCTACAGTTGGAGATGTGACAATCAATAATTGTCATCCATTTTCACATCTAAAATATTCTTTTATTCACAATGGTACCATTAAGCATTTTGAAAAAATACGACGCCCTTTGCTTAATGTACTTGATGAAAAATTATTTTATCGAATCAAAGCCCAAACAGATTCTGAACATTTATTTTTCCTAATTATGCATTTTTTATTAAATGATGCAGAACAAAGTTTAGAGCAATCAATTTTGAAAGCATTTAGTTGGGTTATTGAAAATCAACACCAAGAAGATGAAGAGCATTTTTCAAAACTTAATATTATCATCACAGATGGTAACAACATTATAGCAACAAGATTTGCTTCAAAGAACAACGAAGCAATCCCACTTTATTATAATATCAACTATGATAATTGCTCAATTATCATAGCATCAGAAATGCTTTTTAATATTGAATCTACTGATTGGAATTTATTACCACAAAATTCTTACTTAACAGCTGGCGAAATACCTTTAAAAATTCAAGTAAAATCTTTTTGATAAAGTTTTTTTTATAAGAAATTTATATAAAATAACCCTGACCATTAAATTTTAAGCAACAACTATAACTTACATATATTCATTCCAAATAGATTTAGCTTTTTGAAAATTCTCCCTTTGGATTTTAGCTGTGTTGGGTTTATCATTTACATTGATACCAATGTAAATACAACCTCTCACTTCAAGCTACATAAAAGATATTGTATACCATATTGAACTAATTTCAGCTCAGCCGAATGACATTGTATGCAACAAAGCAAAGCCGCAACAAAGTTATAAAAAGGACACACTATTCTTTTTTATTGCTATCTTTTTTATCGGCATTTTGCTCAATTTCTTGATTATTACTTAGGTGTTCTTTTGCTCTTGAAATCAACTCTTTTGCTATTTCCTCATCTAATCCTTCAACTGAAGCAATGGCCATCATGTCTGCATCTGCCAGATTTTCTATACTACTAAAACCTTCTGAGGCTAATAGCTGCGCAAGAATTTCTTCAAGATTTAGTACTTCCATAAACAATTTAGTAATTCTGCCGAATTCTTCTTGCCTTTTACTTGATTCTAATTCCTCAGTGGTTATGTTAATTCTCCACCCAACTAACTCAGATATCAATTTTACATTCTGCCCTCTTCTACCAATGGCTTGGCTTTGATCCTCTTCTGGAACAACTACTTCTATCCTATTTTGATCTTCGTCAATTACAACTTTAGAAACTCTAATAGAGCCTAGTGAATTAACTACATATGTAGCCGGGTCTTCACTCCATTTCACAATATCAATTTTTTCCCCTTTCAATTCCTTAATAATTGATTGAACCCTAATTCCTCGCATCCCAACACATGAGCCAATAGGATCAATAGAGGAATCCGATGAGTAAACTGATATTTTAGTTCTTGAACCAGGATCTCTTGCAATATTTTTTATTTCTATTATCCTATCGTATATTTCTGGAACTTCTTGCTTAAACAATTGCGCTACAAAATCTTTATGAGTTCTAGATAGAATTAATGGAGGTCCATTAGTTTCTTTATCTAATTTTGTAAGGTAGGCTCTAATTCTATCTCCTAATTTATAATAATCTGTCTTTAGAACTTGATCTTTTTTCAATATAGCCTCAACATTACCCAGCTTAATTATGTATCCGTTTGCTTCAATCTTTTCCACTATACCATTAATTATTTCCCCAATTCTATCTTTATATTCTTCGAAAATTTTATCCCTTTCTAACTCTTTTACTTTACTTATAATGACTTGCTTTGCTGAAATAGCATTTAATCTTCCAATCTCTAATGGAGGTAATATTTCTTTAATTATATCTCCCTCGTTTAAATCTGGATTATCTTTTCTTGCCTCTGATAATTCAATCGTCTTAACAATTTCACTGCTAATATCATTAACACCTTTAAAATTGTCTTTTACCACTAATATTTCTCTGTATAACTCTATATTACCTAAATTTCTATTAATTGTAGCTTTTACATTTATATTGGCACCATATTTTCTCTTTGCAGCCATCGCTATCGCATCTTCTAGCGCTTCTATAATGGAATCTTTAGATATACCCTTATCTCTAGCTACTGCATCAGCAACATGAAGTATTTCGTTTCCACCAAAATTTCTATTTCTCATTATTATTAGTACCAAAAATTAATTATTTATTATGTTCATATTGCAAATAAGCTTCTGATATTGAATCAAACCTTATATCTACAATTTCATTATTATCAATAGGCATTATTGATATAGAATCTGCATTAATTTCTTTTAAATATCCTTTAAAACTCTTCCTATTAAATACCTTAAATAAAGTATATACTTTTATCAACCTACCCTTATTTTTATTAAAATCCTTTAGCCTCGTTAAAGGTCTATCAATTCCTGGTGAACTAACTTCTATAGAGTGGTCTTCTAACCCTAGATCATTATTACTTAAAAGTTCAATTAAAACTTTGTTAACATTTTCACAATCTGAAATCTTCACTTGAGTATCATCAATTGTATCTATCATTATTTGACATTTCTTGCCAGTTTTGTCCTTATAAGCTCTAATTCTTATAATCTCATAGCCATCTTTGTCAATTTCATTTGAAAGCAGAAACGCAAGTTCTTTCTCTCTTTGAGTATTGTAAACGCTTACCATTAAATTTATTGGAGTTAATAAGAATACTCACATAATAAATTCACGAAATAAAAAGTCAAGAGGGTAATTTGTTTTTTTATAAATTGTATACTCTACTATACCTTGAAAATAACGCACTAAACAAAATCAAAGCTCGTAATTTATTTTGTTGAGTTGTAAAAAATCATTTATGCAATCTTATTATTTCTCCACCTACATCCCCTTTTTAAAGCCATCTTCACTTGTTTTAGGATTTTTTCATAATCTAAGTCGGCCAAATGGCATACTGCCTTAAACTCATCATTATTTTTTTCATCTAATAACCATTTTAAAGCAACTACTTTCTGTTTTTTTGCAAATATTTTTTTGGAATTGCTAGAAGCATCCATTAACGCCTGTGTAATAACAGCTCTCCAGATACTTCTGTATGCATATATCTCCTTATTCAAAAATGATTGTGTATCATTAATTTCAACTGCGCAATTATTATGTATGTTATGGAAAGTACTCATATTTTATTCCCTTAATATATAGTTATTTACTTATCATATATCAATAAGTCTTAATCATAATAATATACATTGCTGTTGATTTTGTGCAAGTACATTACTAAAATATTTTAAAATTATTTATGAACATATATTAAAATAAGGATTTACAGCTATAAATTATATATGCACAGCTGGCGCTTATCATTGAGCCATGCATTAAAATAATACCATATCATTCTTGCTAGAAGTGAGAATAAGCCTACTATAAAAAGCATACCCTCATTTTTTACGCACCGGCAGTACTAAGGTGCTTACTGAAGCTGCAATTACTAAATCAAGATAAGGTTAAATATCAATCTTAGCCAAAACTTAACTTTACCTCAAATAGGGTTTTTGGATCTTACGAAATCCTCAAGTGATATGACATTATTTGGCCTGCGTGAAGCAACCTTATTTTCATCATCTATTAAATATAATTTATCACTCTTAGCATTTCGCATGCTATCTTCCACTATGTCACCGATTTCTTGTCTAAATTCAAGTTCAAATGATTCTGATGGATCAGCAAATGCAGAGATGGATTTAAACGGCACAGCAAGATCGTAATATTTGCCACTAAAACTTAAACTAATCTCAAAATAATCATCAAACACATGCAAATTTTTAAAATTATATTGAATTACTATGGTCATTTCTTCAGGATACTGATTTTGTAAAAATTTAGGAATCCTAACTCCTTCATGCCCAGTTATAAAATTTATATAAAAGTGATTATCACCTTGCAAGCCATTTTGCTCTACCTCTTTTAAAGCCCTTTTAATTATATAGTACATTGATTCATTGATTAAATAGCTATAATCTATCGATGATTTCTTTTTATCTGACATACGAATGTATATATATTTTGCAAAATTTGCACTTATTCTACCACTTAAACTTATTTTATAAACAATTTAGTTGCAATAACTCTAAAATTTTTTATTTACACAACTTTAAATTGATTATACTATTTTAGTATATAATTTGTTATAAGAGGTAAATATGGAAAATAATACAAATAATGTGAAAAAGACTCAGGATAAGGTCAAAAAAACAGATAAGAATAACGATTCTAATAAAAAAAACAAATTAACTGAAGAGGAAAATTCCAATACCCATAGTCAAAAGACAAGTCCAAAAGATCAAAATACTCAAGATCAAGTAGAAAAAATAATAGATACCGAAAGAATTCCTAATAAAGAAGAGAGTATTTTTGCTAATCTATGCGGTAACACTTCAAATAATAAAACTGATAATAAAAAAACTTTAGATGAAAAGCTAAATAATTATTTTGATTCAAAGGAGATAAAAAAAGAATTAGGAGATATTGGTTTTCCTAAAAATAAATTTGGAAACATTACTAAAAAGCTAAAAGAATATTTAAAGAGATATACTGAAGAAACAATAGATTTAGATAAGTTAAAGGTAAGGTTTCATAGTTATTTTGAAGAAGTGAAATCTATAAATAAGGATAACATATCAAAAAACGATCAAATACGTATTGGAATTGATGCAATTAAAAACAAAATTTTGTCTAGCATAGCAGCGGAAGAAGTAAATCAAACTGTTATCACATTTGGAGAAAATGACGAGCAAGATAACGGGGATAAAAGTTTTATAGATATTCCTCTCTTAGATCTTTCAGCTATTAACAATCCTGACTCGGAAGAAAATCAACTTTTAAATAATTTACAAAATACAACTGAAATTATTAAGGACGTTAGTGAAAAATTTGACAAAATAGAAGAAGGAGGCTTAAAAACCAAGACCAATATAACAGAACTTTTAGATGAATTTGCTCAACAAATCTCTGATGGTGATGTAAACAGATTAAAAATTCAAACATACTTTAAAATTTACGAAAGTAAGCTTGGGTATAATATTTCTCCTACAACAGAAAAATTGATAATTGACCTTGTTTTGGAAACAGAAAAATACATAGAAAGTGTTAAGCAAATAGTTAAGGATTATCAAATGAGTGAGGACACTAAAGCTATAATTTTAGAAGCAATTGATAGATCAACATCTAAAGAAAGCCTAGAGGAAAATATTGGTAAATTTGAAGAAGGTAAAAAAATATTAGAATTAATGCAAAAAGAACAGGTTAAGGATGAAGGAGTATATTCAAAAATGATGAGTAAAGCTAATAAAGTATATAATAAAGCATATAATAAATATTATGGATATACCAATTTATCTGAGCAACAGATTGATGAAATTACTAAACATGTTAAAATGAACTCATCAACATTTGATGACATAAATGATATGGAGGAATATGTAAAAACAAAAGGACATACTGTCGAAAGTAGTCTTAATACTAATCTTTCTGAAATGTATCAATCCACACAAACGCAACTACATGAAGTAGAAAATGAAGCAAAAGATGCAACAATTGATGAATTCAATCCTTGTAATAATGTATACTGCTACGCTACATTTGCAGTAGTTGCTATTTTATTTGGTATACAATTTATGAATGAAACCGAAGTTTTTCACGGGTTTGGCCCATCTGGGCATTAATTGGTGGTGCGGTCGAAAAGACTCGAACTTTCAATCTCAAAACTGAGAACAACGACCTCAACGTTGCGTGTCTACCAATTCCACCACGACCGCAGCATTGAGGTATGCTACGAAAAATAAATTAAATATTCAACTTATTTCTTTATATTGTGCAAATTCGGTATATACCAGACTAAAGAACGATTTTATTTTTTCGCCCCCTGCCCTTATACTCAAATTTCATTACATATAACCTGTTTAAAATTCATATCTTAAATATTCATTTAGAATATTTTATTTAATAAAAATATCTTTCATATATATAAATTTGGTAATTATATATTAATAAATAAAATATGGTAATATGAGCAATAAACAGAATTATATTATTTACTCAAATAAAAATCCTTGAACTATATTTTAATCTTATATATAAGTACTAATTTAAAATTTAATTCAAATTTTCATGAATTTAAAATCTATCAAATTTGGTGGCACATCAATGGGAAGCGCTGAATCAATCCAAGAATGCGCAAAAATCGTTAAGGAAAAAATTAATAAATCCTTAGTAGTCGTCACTGTATCAGCAGTTGGAGGTATAACCGATAAACTGATTGAAATAATTAAGCTTGCAAGAAAAACTAAACCAAGATTGGTTAAATCAAAAGTTATTGAAATATCTAATATTCATAAACAAATCCTCAAAAATTTAACATCAAATGATGAAGAAGCTGAAAATTTATGGGCTCAGGAATTTGAACCAATAATAAATAAACTTGAAGCCATTAGCTATGGCACTAGTCTAGTTGGAGATTTAACCGACAAAACCGAAGCAAGAATCTGTGCATTTGGAGAAAAACTATCATCTCTGCTCATGCTCTTAGCACTGGAAAAAATTGGCATTGCATCACAAAGAATTGAGTCAGAGCGAATTATAAAAACTGATAATAATTATCTCAAGGCAAAAGTTAATTTTCAGGCGACTAGCTTATCTTCAAAAAAAATATTGAGGCCAATTTTTTTAAAAAAAATAGTTCCAGTTGTTACAGGATTCATAGGCAAGGATACTCATGGTAATATTACATTATTAGGTAGAGGAGGAAGTGACTATACTGCTTCAATATTGGCAATGGTATTAAATGCAAACGAAGTTGAAATATGGACAGATGTGAATGGTATAATGACAGCTGATCCACGTATCGTAGAAGATGCGTTTTCGTGGCCAAGTTTGGATATGAATGTAATGTCTGAAATGGCTTATAGTGGGGCAAAAGTAGTGCATCCTGACACCATTGCACTTGCTGTTGAAAAAAATATACCTGTATATGTCTACAATACCTTTGACAATGCATTTAAAGGTACAAAAATAACAAAAAATGCCCCACATGCAAAGGGCATAGTTACAAGCCCAGGCAATACTATTATAACGCTCGAAAATACCAGCATTATCAATGGAGTTGGTTTCGTAAAAAAAGTTACATCCATTGTTGCTGAACATAACATACCAATTGATGTATGCGCCACATCTGAAATTTCTTTTACTATTTCAATAAAAACAGAAGATTATTCTAAGAAATTATTAAAAATTTTAGAAAGCTTTGCCTCTGTAAAAGTAAAAAACAATATTACAAAGTTATGCTTTATTGGGAATGAAATTACATCTGATAAAAAGCTCCTAGCTGGTGTTTTTACATTATGTATGGAACTTGACACTAGAATATATACAATAAGTGTTAGTGCATCTGGTAATAACATAACTATATTAATTGATCAAAATAAGGCTAATATAATATTAAGGGCACTACATAAGAAATTTTTGAAAGAGGAAGAATGCAGTCAGTAGATTTTTTTAAAAATAATCTCAAATTATTATTAAGAATAGTTAAAGAAGTAGGCACGCCTGTGTTTGTGACTGATATAGAGATTTTAAAACAAAAAGTTGCTAATATCCAACGTGCATTTAACAAAAATTGTTTATTATTCTACGCCATAAAAGCTAATTTTAACCCTGCAATAATTAACATACTAAAAGAGGCAGGTATTAACGGAATTGAGACTATATCACCATTTGAAATAAATTTAGCAAAAAAACTAGGATTTGATAATAATCAAATTTTATTTACTGGAAATAATTGCGATGCAGATGAACTAGAGCAAGCAAAAAATTCTGGGGTTATAGTTAATTTGGGATCAATTTCAGAATTAAACTCTTTTGCAAAAAGATTTCACGGTACTGAAATATCAATAAGGATTAATCCAGGGTTTGGTGACGGTGAATTCAAAAAAATCATAACAGGGGGCAAAGATTCAAAATTTGGTATATATCACACTCAAATTCATGAAGCACTAAAGATAATTAAAGATAATGATTTAAAATTAATTGGATTGCATTGCCACCTGGGCTCAGGTTTATACGATACTAAAAATTTTACACCAATGGTTGATTTTATGTTTAAATTAGCAAATCAAATGGAAGGTTTAAAATTTATAGATTTGGGAGGTGGTTTTGGAGTGAGATATAAGCCAGAAGACAAAGAAGTTGATTTAACTCAATTTGCATCAGTGATTGATGAGCATTATGAAAAATATCAGTCATTAGCAGCTAATAATATTAAAATTATATTTGAACCTGGGAAATACTTAGTTGCTGAATCCACATTTTTACTTACGAAAATTACCAATATAAGAGATCATAATAAACAAAAAATAGTCGGAGTAAATACAGGTTTCAACCACATCATAAGACCTGCTTTATACTCATCGTACCATCATATTATCAATATATCTAAGCTAGATGAAGCAAAAGAAGTTGTTAAGATTGTTGGTAATATATGTGAATCAACTGATGTAATAAATGAAAATATTGAGTTATCAAGCCCCAAAGAAGGTGATATAGTAGCAATACTTACAGCAGGTGCATACTGTTCATCAATGAGTAGTTTATATAATTTAAGACCATACGCCTCGGAAGTTTCAATTAATGGCAATGAGTTTACAATTACAAGAGAAAGAATGAATTTTGAAAAAACCATGTCTTCCATGGGGTTTAAAAATGTGTAAGTATGCTAAGTAATAAGTAATAAGTAATAAGTATAATGCTTATAGATAAGATTTGTATACACCCATTATGGAAAGAATTAAACTCTAAATATAAAATATTTCCAATTTCTCCAGCCTCATATCCATATTGTGAGTATGAAGCGATTAGAGCAATTTCAGGAATTAATTTATGGTATTCTGATCCATTATTAAACAAAGATTGTCATCCATTTCATTCAAATACTGACGAAAAAAGATTAGAAGCACTAAATAAAGCTTTATATTCAGACGAAGAAAATTTAATTTTATGGTGTATAAATGGAGGTTATGGCTCATCAAAATTAATTCAATTCCTAGATAAGCAAACAAAACCTAGAATTGAAAAAAAATTTATTGGATATAGCGACATAACGGCTTTGCATTTATTTTTATCTCAAAAATGGGGTTGGGAAACAATCCATGGGGCATGTTTAGGAGAATTATTTAAAGATAATAAAAACGCTAATAATTTTTTAAGCATATTTAATTTGATATTAAATAATAACCCTATTGTAAACGATAGTATATTAAGTGATATTACTCCTCTGAATATTCTAGCCAAAAGATTTAAAGAAGAGCTTAGTTATCACAATTTAACTGGTGGTAACCTTGCATTAATTCAAACTAGTATTGGAACTAATTGGCAAATAAATATTCGAGATAAGATATTATTTTTGGAGGATGTTGGTGAAGATGGCTATAAAATTGACAGGATTCTTTATCATCTTAAATCGGCGCTAAAATTAGAGGATGTCAAAGCAATAATATTTGGAGAATTTATAAAAAGTGATAAATATGCAGATTTTGCAATTAATAACTTTGCTAATCAAAATCCTACAATTCCAATTTACAAAACAAACAAAATTGGTCATGGAAAAAATAATTTCCCAATTATTTATAATAAAAAGTATGCTTTGTTGCATAACCTCTCATGAAGAGGCTTTTGGCAGTAATTAAGCAATTTTTTTAGAAATCTCCATTTATATGTGGCGGAAGGAAAGGGATTCGAACCCTTGTTACCTTTAACAGTAAACACGCTTTCCAAGCGTGCGCCTTCAACCACTCGGCCACCCTTCCAAAAATATGCGTATGTTAATTTTATTGCAATATATATAAAGCCTAACTGCAAAATTATATTGACATATACTACATATTTACAGTAATAAAAAGCTTTATATATTAGTTTATATTTTGTGATTAAATCTCTCATTTCCTTTAAACCATCTAATCACGTATCTGGTATACTCCTGATGGTGGTAAATGCGTTTTTCATGTCGCTACTATATGTTATAGTAAAGATTCTCACAAATGATTGTAATTTTAGTTCAAACCAGGTTGGATTACTGTATAAGTTAAGTATCTTAGTGTTAACATTAGTATCGTGTCTAAATTTAGGATTTATCCATCATCTTAAAACGAAAAAGCTTTTTTTTCATGCTTTAAGGGGTTTTTTTAGTATTATGGGGTCACTTTGTATGTTTTATGCAGTGTCTGTCATGAATGTACTAAATGCTGCAGCAATTTCAGAATTAACACCAGTATTTATGGTTATAGCAGGAGTATTGGTATTTAATGAAAAGTTAACAACACCAAAAATAATTCTTTTATTGGGCAGTATAACAGGGATATTTTTTATTAAGGATTTTACTACTATAGGAAAAGATCCTAACCCAGGATATTGGTTTGCATTTTTAGCATTGATTTTTTGGTCGCTCAATAACGTAGTTATAAAAAAATTAACAAAAACAGAACATTCTCGTGCACAATTATTCTATTCCAGTTTATTTGCATCGATTTTCGCGTTTCCAATAGCATGTTTTCAATATACATTTGATTTTACAAATTACTCACTTGATTTAAATATAGCAACTTGGCCTGATTTTTCTGCAAAAGCTATATTATTGATTTTATCAGCAGGCATGGCAAGTTTACTTCATAAAGTATCTTTTTTCAGAGCATATAAACTTGCTGATATGTCAGTAGTAGGCCCTTTTGATTATCTAAGATTACCTTTTACTGGTATTTTTGCTTATTTAATTTTAGATGAAGGTATAACTAATAATTACTCATTAATTGGATATGGCCTAATTGTATTAAGTGGAATTTATTTCATTATGCATAAAGAAAAAAAACCTAAATAAGCAAATGAAATATTTATTTTTTGCTACCTAACTCATACAACTGATGCAATATAATAGCGGTTGCATTAGATACGTTTAGACTTTCTAGTTTGGAAGACATTTCGATTTTTACAGTTATATCACTTTGTTTTAAATTTATATCTCTGACCCCTCTCCCCTCTGAACCCATAATTAATGCAATTCTATTAAATTTGGTTACTTCTTGAATTGAGCTAGTACCATTTTGCACAACAGCAACAACCCAGTATCCACTTTCCTTTAATTCATTAAGCACCCTAGAAATATTAGTTACTTGAATATATGGCACATACTCAAATGCACCTGCTGAAGATTTTACCAAAGTTGCATTTTCCGATGGTGCATTATCTTTTGTTGTAATTACAGCATCAACGTTAAACCCAAGAGATGACCTAATAATTGCCCCTATGTTTTGTGGATCTGTTATTTGGTCTAAAAATAAAATAACACTATTTTCATTCACTGTTTTAAGCAACCTTTCAATAGAAGTCAGTTCTAATTTTTTAACTTGTATTGCCACGCCTTGGTGTACAGATTCTTGAATATCGATTTTTTCACTAATTTCCTTGTTAGTTAGGACTTCAACTTCAATATTTCTCTCTTGAATAATATTGTTATATTTATCTATAAGTTGATTTGTATTTTTAGTAACCAATATTTTATAAATTATTCTTGATACATTATTTATTGCAGAATCCACCGGGTGCTTGCCATATAACCAGTATATATTACTACTTTGAATTTTTTTGCGCATTGATACTAAAAATCTAAACTAGTGTAATTTTATCACTTGCTGCATTTCTTGCAAGCTCATCTGCCATTTCATTATACTTATCTCCATTATGTGCTTTTACCCAGTGCCAAGAAGCTTTTTGAGTTGAGTTTAACTTATCTAGTTGTTGCCAAAACTCAATATTTTTAATTTTACCATTTTTCCAATTATTCAACTTCCAACTTTTTATCCATTCTGTTATACCAAATTTTAAGTAATTACTATCAGTAAAAATTTGCAAGTCACTATTTTTAGTTATGTTTTCTAACGCCTTGATTGCAGCTGTTAATTCCATTTTATTATTAGTTGTATGTTGCTCAAATCCACAAATTTTCTTAATAACATGACCTTCTTTAACAAATACAGCAGCCCAACCACCAGGGCCTGGATTACCTAGACAAGAACCATCACAATATATCTTCATAAAAATATCTAATATCTTTTTTGATTTCATGATATACTGGTGACCGTTAAAGTAAATGAATTTTTATAAAGCATGGAAACAGAGTCACCTAAAAGAAATATTTTTCTTATACAATTAGCATTATTTACATTGTCAATCTTCCCGTGTTATTCACTGGAAAATGAAAAATACAAAGATATGAAGGATTTTGAAGAAGCAATTGATATTATTCAGAGCCAGTATATTGATGAGGTAGAAAATAAAAAACTTATACAAAGCGCTATAAATGGAATGCTAGATTCTCTTGATCCTTATTCAACTTTTTTAAATAAGGAGGAATATGATAGTATGAAATCTAGTACAAAGGGTGAGTTTGGTGGTATAGGAGTTGAAATTAATATTGAACAAGGTCTTTTAAAAGTTGTTTCCTCATATAAAGGATTGCCTGCATATGAAGCTGGGATTAAACCTGGTGACGTCATTGTTATGATTGATGATGAAGCAATAGGTAGTATGGGTATCGTACAGGCCTCCGATAAATTAAAAGGAGAGCCTGGTAGTGCAGTAAAATTAAAAATATATAGAGATTCAGGAGAGATTAAAGAATTAATTATAACGCGGGAAATTATCAAACTTATTCCCACAAAAGTTCTTTTTTATGACCAGGATAAAGTAATTTACGCAAGAATAGGTAGTTTTAGTGAAAAAACTAGTCTTGTGCTTAAAAATGAACTGCTAAAAGTAGTTAACAGCAATGCAGAAATTAAGGGTCTTATTCTAGATTTAAGAGATAATCCTGGTGGCATTCTAGATCAAGCAGTTGAGGTTTCAAGGTTATTTTTAACCAATGGAAGAATTGTATCACTTAAAACTAGATTTAATAATGAGGAGATTGTTTATGATGCTGAAGGAACTGACATAATAAAAGGATTGCCAATAGTAGTATTAATTAATAACGGCTCTGCTTCGTCCTCAGAAATTGTTGCAGGAGCGCTTCAAGATAATCAAAGAGCATTGGTTATGGGTGAAAAATCCTTTTGTAAGGGATTGGTACAAAATTTGATTCCTTTTAGTAATGGTTCTGCTATAAAATTAACCACCGCTAAATTTTATACGCCACTTGGAAGATCAATTCAAGAAGAATGCATAATACCTAATATAGAAATTACCGCGCCAACTACGGAACCTAACGATAAAAATGAATTAAGTAGTACCAAACATCATGATTTTGGTAATTACCAAAATGATTACATACTTGAAAGAGCAGTAGACTTAGTTAAAGGTATTTATTTGTATAACGAACAAGGCACGGAGAAAAATGAATAGATTTAGTTTTATATTATTACCAGCTATAGTGTTTATACTCTTGACATTATCATTTGTTCCAAAATCTAATTGTTTTGAATTAGAAGCAACAACTGCAGAAAATATGGATAAGTTAATAAATAATGGGAATAAAAAATATAAATTTTTATATTTTTTTACTACTTGGTGTTATGAATGCAATGAATCTCTAGATCATATTTCACAAATACAATTTAGTAGCAAACTATCAAAAAAATATGATTTTATAAACATTGCGTTAGATGATGATTTAAAAAAAATAAAAAAGTATTCTAAAGATAATAATCAGAATAAATCTAAAATATATTATTTTGAAACACAAAAGGAAATAGCGCAGTTTTTTCTTACTACAAAAATCGGTTATAATAATACAGTTCCTTATTACTGCATATTAGATAATAGTAATAACATAGTAATTGATGGGTATTTTGAACATAGTGATATAGAAAAATATCTAGAGGCACCGTCAATGTGATATTTATTTTACAAAGGAAACTGACTAAAATTAAAAAATTATTATGATAAGGACTAATTTATATAGTTAACTTTGATTATTAAGCCAACATTATCTGTTATTATTTTTTATTTTATCACACATGCTTGCCGGAAAGACACAATCAAATGAATATAGCATCATAAATAAAACGGTTGAATCTCCTTTATTATGTTATATAATTCTTCTTCTTTTAATATTTTAACCTCACCAGTTTTGCGATTTTTCAATTCTACACTATTATTGATAGCATGCTTAGGGCCAATTATGATTTGCCAACTTATCCCCACTAAATCCATATCTGCAAATTTTTTACCTGCACTACTATTAGTGTCATCATAAAGAACGTCATATTTGTTGGATAGGTTACCATAAATCCTTTCTGATAATTTATTACATTCATTATTTTCTGATCTAATGTTTATTATAACAAATCTAAAAGGAGAGATAGAATCTGGCCATATTATGCCATTTTCATCATAACTATTTTCAATGATTGCAGCTATTAAACGTGTTATGCCAATTCCATAACAACCCATCTCAGGAAATCTAAGTGATCCATCCTTGTCTTGATATGTGCAATTCAAATCTTTACTATATTTTTGCCCCAAATAAAATAAGTGCCCTACTTCTATACTTTTACTTTTCAATATATTTAATGAATCCATATTTTCATTAGTATGCTTTTCTTCTTCTTTAGCATAAAATTTTTCATATTCATCAAGAGAAAAGTCGTTACTTTTAAGGTAATTTAAAAGTTCTTTTTGATAATATATTATGCTTTCACCATTTTGTGCCAAAACATGAAATTCATGGCTATAATCACCACCCATAGCCCCTGTTGGAGCTAACACTGGAACAACCTCTAATTCTAACTTTTTAAATATTTTTAAATATGCTACGAGAATTTTTTCATAACTAAGGAGCGCCTCTTCTTTGCTTACATCAAATGAATATGCATCCTTCATTAAAAATTCTTTTGCCCTCATGACTCCATGTCTAGGTCTAATTTCATCCCTAAATTTCCAGGTTATCTGATAAAGAATTTTGTTAACATCCTTATATGAATGCACACTACTACTAAATAAATCAGTTACCACTTCTTCTCCTGAAGGTGGTAAAACATATTTATTTTGCTTTTGATCTGTAAGATGGAAAATTTGAGACTTTAAGTCAGATTCTTCTAGCGCCCTACCAGATTTTTCCCATATTGAAAGTGGTTGCAACGATGGCAAAATAATTTCATGGCTATTAATACTATCAAGCTCGTGCTTTATAATGCATTTTATTTTATCCAAGACTTTTACACCAAGTGGAAGCCAACAATACACCCCTGAAGAAACCTGCTTTATCATGCCACTCCTCAACATTAGTTGATGTGATATTAATTTTGCTTCAGAAGTGATATCTTTTGTTGTATTTAGTAAAAATTTGCTTAAACGCATTTTACTACTCTAACCCAACAGCGTTCTTATAAAGCTCAAATAGTGCCTCTTGCTCACTAAGCTTATCAGCATCCATTTTCCTAGCTTTTATTACTTGTTTTATAATATTAGGTACAAAGCCTTTAGCTTTTGCATCAAGTAACAAATCTTTAATATCATTGTTAATATTATTTTTTTCTTCTTCCAGTCTTTCAATACGCTCAATATATTGCTTCAAAATTTGTTTGGTATCGTTATCAATAGAATCCATAGCTATAACCTAATATTTATATAATTTACTTTTTTTATACACCTTTATAAAGAATCTTATAATCACAGCAATTATTGCTGTCAATGGAATTGCAAACAATATTCCAAAAAATCCTAATAAACTACCCCCAACAAAAATCCCTAGAAATATCCATAATGGATGCAGATTTAGATTTTTGCCCATCAGTTTTGGCGTTATAAATACCCCTTCTATCATTTGTCCCATTATATAAAAGGCAGCTAGATAAATAATAATGCTGGTGGTTTTAAAATGTACAAACGCGATAATTGACGTAAGTATAAAACTGAACATGATGCCAAAGTATGGAATAAAAAGTGACAATCCAGAAAATATACCTAGAACTAGCGCATAATCAACCTGTAAAATAAATAATCCTATACTATAGTACGTAGCTAATATAATAGACACAGTCAACTGACCCCTTAAATACTTAGCTATTGCGCCATTTATTTCTTTAAAAAGTCCTATCACATCATTTTTATGGCTAATAGGAATTAAATTTTTTAAGGTATCCAAGATCTTCTGCATATCCATTGCAAAATAGAATGTTAATATCGGCGCTATCAATAAAATAGTTGCCAAATTCAGTATCATCCTACCAGATTGCACAATATTTGCAAATATCTGATTTGAGAATTTAAAGAAGATGGTAGATATATTATCCAGTCCATTTTGAACTGCATCGGCTAAAGCTGGAAATTTATCATTTAGAAGCTCTATAACTTTGTCTACCCCAATTGATTGAGTAAAATATTTTTTTACATTTAGTTTGGTGACCAATTCACTCGCTTGATTAATTAAGCCCGGAACTAAATAGTAAAGAATTACAAAAAAAATTGTAAAAAAGGTCGTTAGTATAATAAAAATTGCTAATGTTTTATTAATTTTTTTCTCTTCAGTCACATACCTTATTATTGGTTCTAATATATATGCGAACACAAACCCTATTATAAATGGCGTAATTATATCTATAAGCCTAAACACTAGAAAAAGCGCAAAAAAGCAAAAAATTGCAACAAGAATTCCTTGATTTCTATATATATTATTTGCTTTCATTTAAGATTATTTTACTTTAAGACCATCCTCATCCACTTGGCCTTTATAAACAAATTCTTTGCTACAATATGGACAAATGATTTTATCTAATTTGATAGTTAAATATACCAAAGGATGACCTAAACCATCTTCTGTGCCAGAACATTTAATCTTTTTAGTATCTGAATATACTACGCTGTCACTTTTTTTCTTCATCTTTTATTCTCATGCATTTCATATAAAAATTTCAGACCTTCTAAGGTTAAATTTTGTTCAAATATATCAATAGATTGAATCTCGCTTTGAACCAAATTCGCATTGCCCCCAGTAACAATTACTTTAAAGTCTAAACCTAAATCCTGCTTAATGTTACTAATAATCCCACTCACAGATTCTTTATATAAATAAAACATTCCTGACCTAATTGAATCTTCAGTATTTTTTCCAATTATATGCTCTGGTTTAAAGAGGTTAGTATGTGATAACAGGTCGGCACTTTGAATTAATTCATTTAATGCAGTCTGAATTCCTGGCATAATTAAAGTTCCAAGCAAATCCTTGCTTTTTGTAATCACTCCAATCACCAATGCAGTGCCAAAATTAATGAATATACAATTTTCATTATATAGTCTGCTAACTGCAATAGCATTTGCTAAAATGTCTGTTCCTAATTTTTTTGGGTTATCGACTTTAATATTCAAATCATGTTCAACTTCAGAGGCGATTACTGGTGTTAATTTTATGTATTTTTCTATAAAAACTGCCATTGGTTTGGTAACACTTCTAACCACAGATGAAATAATCGCTCCATCAATTTCTGTATAATCAATTTCTGCATATTGAAAAAATGGTAATATCTTGCTTGCGTACTCATCTTCAGTGAATTTTTTAGAAGTAGCAATTCTCCATTTATTTATAAGCTGATTATTGTTAAACACTCCTATAGTAACATCAGTATTACCTACATCAATGGTTAATAACATAATTTACCTGTTATAATTTTATACATAATGACTTATTATTTTTAACATATAAGACGGAAATAATACATATAAAATATTAAATGCCACACCTAATGAAATAATTAATATTTCAATTATATTTAACCTTATTTTCGGGGGAATTATATCATTTTGCTCTTTATCAAAATATATTTTTCTAATAACGTTTATATAATATACTGCACCTATAACTGTAGCAATAAATGCTATAATAGCTAAGTAATAAGTCTTTGATTTTATCAATATAATAAATATGTAAAATTTAGCCCAAAATCCTGCCAAAGGTGGTATACCTGCCATTGAAAATAATATAACAGCTAACGAAAAACAGATGAAGGCATTGTTTTTATACATACCTTTTAATTCTTCTAATTTATAGTGAAAATTCGCTTTACGATTTAGAACTATAATTAAAGCAAAAAACGTTAGAATTTGAATCATATAAGTTATCGCATAAAAAATCGTATACTCGAGGTAGCTTTTATTATAAGAAACTACGCTCATCAAAATAAAACCCATATTACCAATTGCACTATATGCAATCAGTCTCTTAATATTAACTTGTACTAAGGCAATAATATTTCCAAACAAGATGGATAGAATTGAAATAATAATTAATATTTGCTGCAATTGTTCTTTAATAATAATCAACGGTTCAAATACCAATCTTAAAAATATAACCAGTGCAGCAAATTTAGCTGAAGAAGCAAGTAGTGCAGTTATCGAGCTCGGTGAACCTTCATAAACATCAGGAGTCCAGTTATGAAAAGGGAATAATGAAAGTTTAAACATTACGGTAATTACAAGTAAAATAAAACCCGTTAATAGTACTAGGTTTTGGCTGTCAAAACAAAAATTAGTACAATAATTTGTTAGGTATACAAAACTTATCTCATCGAAATTAATTGTTCCAGCGTTACCGTAAATTAGAGATGCACCGAATAAAAATATTCCAGAACTTATAGCGCCTAGAATAAAATATTTTAAGCTTGCTTCAATCGACTTACCATCATTTTTATTTGTTGCAATAAGTATGTATATAGCCAGACTAAATAGCTCCAACCCCAGATAAAAAGATAATAGACTATTGCTACTAACAAAAATACACATTCCAAGGGTTGCAAGCGCAACTATTATTGGTATCTCAAAAGGTGCTGATTTATTAGTTGATTTATAGCCAAAGTAATGAAACATAATCAAAATTACACAATTACAAAGCAATATAACTCCCTTACTAAATTGAGTAAACTCAGATATAATTACTGAGTTATTAAATAATAAATGCTGCCCCTGCCCTATACTTAAAATTTGGTAAACACTAATAATAAAAGTTAAAATTACTAGATTGCATGTGGTACCAACGGAATTTTTTTTGATAAACACTCCTGTTAGCGTTGCTACAAAAATTCCAAATAATATTATTATCTCAGGTGAAATGTAATATGTATTAGTTAATAAATTCTTTAATATCATCTCATAATCCATTTTTTAATTTTATAGATTCAGATAAATTCATTGAGTGAACTAGATTAACTGAATTTCCAAATGAATAATCGTTGATGATTTTTGGGTAAATTCCTATAAAAATCACCATTATAGCAATTATAGTTAATATTATGCGGTCAGGTATTTTTATATCCTGAACTATCATCAATAATTTGCTCTCATCTCCAAAAATTATCCTAATGTACAGCCACAGCATATACGAAGCCCCTAATACCATTCCTAATGCTAACAGAATACCATATATAGCCTTTACCTGAAAAGCACCTAATAAAATTAAAAATTCACCAACGAAACCAGATGTAATTGGCAAACCTATAGAAGCCATCACAAATACAGTGAATAGCAAAGAAAATTTAGGCGCCCTCTTAGCTAGCCCCTTATATAATTGAATTTCTTTAGTGTGCGCCTGCTCATATAAAACCCCTACACATAAAAAAAGTGCACTAGAAACCAAACCATGACTTATCATTTGAAAAACTGCACCCTGAATCCCTATGTGATTAAAAGTAAAAATACCAGCAACTACATACCCCATATGCGCAACAGACGAATATGCTATCATCTTTTTCATATTAGTTTGCATTAGTGCCACTATCGATGTGTATATAACTGCAATTATACTTAACCACCATACATACTCAGCAAAGTATATTGAAGCATCGGGAAACATTGGTAAATTAAATCTAAGTAATCCATAACCTCCAACCTTTAGTAATACGCCTGCTAAGATTACAGAACCACTGGTTGGAGCTTCCACATGCGCATCTGGTAACCATGTATGAAATGGCCATAATGGAATCTTAATTGCAAAAGAAATGAAAAAGGCTAGCCATAATAATTTTTGTATTTCAAGTGGATAATTTTGCAGGTGTTTAGCCAATTCTGATATGTCAGTAGTAGGTTCATTAATAAATATATAAGAAATTGCCAATAACATTAAAATCGAACCAAAGAGAGTGTAGATAAAGAACTTAATTGAAGCATATACTCTATTTTTACTGCCCCATATACCTATAATCAGATACATAGGTATTAAAAATGCCTCAAAAAATACATAAAATAAAATTAAATCTCTTGCAGAAAAAACACCAATCACGCATGATTCTAATATTAAAAAAAGTGAAATAAATAGAGCTTTATTTTCCTTTATAGGCCTTAATCCCACAAATATGCATATAGGAATGAGAAAAATGGTAAGTAGGATAAAATACAGGGAAAAAGAATCAATCCCTAATGAGTAATACACATTCCATTCCTCAAACCATATAAATTTTTCTTCAAATTGGAAATTGGAATTTTTTGGATCAAAGCTTGACCACATAAAAATTCCAAGTACTAATTGAATCGCTGAAACTAAAACATAAACAGTATTATTTAATTTCTTACTATAAGCATTGGCTAAACACACTAAGATTGCACCTAGTAACGGTAAAAATATCAAATACGTTAAAACTGGCATACTATACATTAACTAAATATAACAAAACAAATTATCGTTAATATACCAATAAACATAAAAAACGAATAATGATATATCATTCCTGTTTGTAGGCGACGTGAGACCCGAGAAAAATTATACACAAGCCTAGCCATACTATTTGGTATACCATCAATAATACTATTATCGACAATTTTCCAAAATAAATTGCTAATTTTTTTAATACTTATAACAAATAGAAAATTATAAATTTCATCGAAGTAATATTTATTTAGTAAAATTCTATAAATTAATTTGAGCTTGCCCGATATATAATTTGGCAAATTTTTATTATTAAAATAAAGTAAATAGGCCGTCATAATACCTATAATCCCTATAATTAATGGTATATATTTTATGAATATAGGTAAAATATGAATCCCACTTTCATGCTTCATTGCAATAGCTACTGCACCACTCCAAAAACTGCTGGAAGCATTCGCCATTTCCAATATATATTCGCCAATATAACCACTAAATATTGCTCCTATGGCCAAAACAATCATTGGAATCATCATTGAAATTGGTGCTTCATGAATATTTTTAACAACCTTTTCTTTCAGTTTAGATTCCTTATGAAAGACCAAGATTATAAGTCGCCAAGAATACAAAGCCGTTAAAAAAGCAGCAATTATTCCAATCAAAAATGCAAAATACCCCAATTTTGTTTGAGCTAAATATGCATTTTCTAATATTAAATCTTTAGAAAAATACCCAGCAAATGGGTATATTCCAGCCAATGCCAATGAACCTATCCACATTAAAGTGTATGAACGTGGTAATAATTTATATAGCCCACCCATCTTCCTTATATCCTGTTCATTGTTTATTGCATGAATAACGCTCCCTGCACCCAAAAACAACAGCGCTTTAAAAAATGCATGTGTCATCAAATGAAATATTGCTACTGAATATGCAGAAACTCCACAAGCAAAAAACATATAACCTAATTGGCTACAAGTAGAATAAGCTATTATTTTTTTAATATCATTTTGTACAATTGCAATTGATGCTGCAAATAAACAGGTCAGAGCACCTATAATTGTTATTATATTTAGCGCAATTTGTGAATGCTCAAACATAAAAGAGCATCTAACCAATAGGAAAACTCCAGCCGTAACCATTGTTGCTGCATGAATCAAGGCTGATACTGGTGTCGGACCTTCCATAGCATCCGGCAACCATGTGTGTAGCCCTAATTGTGCAGATTTCCCCATACAACCTATAAACATCAATATACAAATAGTATCAATTGTAGAAAATTCTATTCCAAATAAAGAGAAATAACTGTCATAAATCCTATCTAAATTTGCAAATATTTGTTGATATTCAATAGTTTTAAAAGTTATCGCTATTAAAATTATAGATAAAGCTAATCCTATGTCACCAACTCTATTAACTAAAAAAGCTTTAATTGCAGCATTAGCAGCACTTTGTTTTTCAAACCAAAATCCAATTAATAAAAACGAACTTAATCCAACACCTTCCCATCCTACAAAAAGTTGCAATAAATTGTCTGACGTTACCAAAATTAACATAAAAAACGTAAATAGAGATAAATATGCCATAAATCTCTGCCTGTGCATATCATGCGACATATATCCTACTGAATATACATGAACCAATAAAGATACTAAATTAACCACCAACAACATAACCGCCGTAACGGAATCAATATAAATAGACCATGAAGCCTGAAAAAATGATATATCCACCCATTTCATTAGCTTTATATGAATTATGTTATGATTTAATGCGACATAATTAAATATTACAACAGAAAAAACTGTAGAGACTAAAATTGCAGTTATGGTTATAATTTGGGACATCTTTGCAGATAAAGCACGCGTACCCAAGCCAACAACAATAGAAGCTACTATTGGTAAAAACAGTGTATATATCGCTAAATGCTCAATAGTAAACATTCTATACCCTACCCTCTTAGCTCTTTAGTTTCGTCTATGTCAATATTCTTTTTGTTTCTAAAAAACAAAATCAATATTGCAAGACCTATGGCTGCCTCAGCTGCAGCTATAGTCAATATAAATATAACAAAAATCTGCCCTGTAATATCTTGTAGCATTTTAGAAAAAGCCACAAAATTTAAATTAACGGAGAGTAACATAATTTCTATTGAAAATAAAATATTGATGATACTTTTTTTATTAATCATTATTCCGCATATACCTACCAAAAACAATATAGAAGTAAATATCAAAAAATGATTAATTAAAACATCACCTATTAATATCATATTTTCACCCCAGATCTTGACTTAACGTCTATTAAATCCAATGATTCTTCCTTACTTCTCATTATTTGATGAGTGATATTTTGCTTCTTAACTATTCTATCTGATTTTCTATGTACTAGCGTTATTGAGCCAATCATAGCTAAGAATAATATTACCCCTGCAATTTGAAATTCTAGTATGTATTCAGTGTATAATCTAGTTCCAATATATTGCAGCGAATTATCAAATAGCGCTGTATCTCTATTATTTAAAAGAGTAATAGCGTCAAAATTTATCTTTGATTTATATAGTGCATAAATAATGACAGCTAAAAATGCTATTGAAGACAGTATCACATAAGGAGTAATCCTATTAAATGATTTCTTTGAATCATCATTATTGATATCAAGCATCATAATTACAAAAAGAAACAATATTACTACAGCTCCTACATATACAATAATTGTTGTCATTGCAATGTATTCAGCTTCTAACATCACCATCAAAATTGCAGAACAAAAAAAAGTTACTATTAAAAATAATACGGAATAAACCGGATTTTTTAAAAAAATAACCATTAATGATGTGAACAATAGCAGCATCATCAAAAAATATACTGAAAATGAAATCATTATAAATATTTCGTAAATTACATATTCAAAGTTACATGTTCAATTTACAGGATTATACCATAAAAAATCAAGTTATTTCATTTGACTCAATTTTATTTAATTAGTAGGGTTGAGATACGATGGGATAACTTAAATGATATATGCCTGAAATAATGATCAATAATAGCGCCTGGAGTAAATCCGGTGAAAAAGAAGGTGGAGCAAGGCCTTCAGGCGATTTTGGTGGCGTTTATACATCTGGAAACAATACAGCTTTAGTGAAGCAAGACAACTATGCCCAAGATATAGCTGAATTTTTAGGCGCCAGAATACATAATGCGACTGTTCCTAATCACTCTCCTGAACTACATTTAGCAAGAATTCCAGAATCAGTTGAAGGCGCTGAAAAAAGTGATTCCAATGTGTATCTAGTCTCCGTTTTTTTTGATAATTATAATGATCTATACAAAGATATTTATGTTAATGAAGGAGAAGTAGTGCCAAAAGATAGACCTAGGGCTGTAGGCTCTGTTGGTAGTGAAAAAATCATGTTTAGGAAAGGGTTGAAAGATAATGGATATACTGGTTTTCCACAAGTGATGGTTACATCATTGTTGATTGGAGATTTTGATGTTCACTGGGGAAATATAGGTGTAGTAAGAAATGCAAATCAAAAGCCAAAATTGGTACGTATAGATTTTGGAGCTGCATTTGATTCTCTAAAAGGAGAAATAGCCCCACATTCAATATCACAGCATTTACCAGGATTTGGCCCGACAAATCATTTTAGAGAATTCCCGAGAGAAATGAAATTAAACGATGACTTTATTAAAGAACTTGAAAGAGTAGCTAAGATTGATTTAAGCCAGACAATAGATAATGCTTTTAATGAGCTTGAATCATTTTATTCTCCTCAAGCATTAAAGCAATTTGGTGAAAGACTTGGAGTAACATTTAATGACGATGACAATATTTCTGCTACTATTAAAAATCATTTAAGCGATATAATAAAAGAGAGGCAAACCTCCCTTAAAAATTTTGCAACTGAGTTAAAAATAGATTTATGTATTTCCAAAGATGCAAGGACTGATGAATGGACACTAGATAATGACAAATTTGAACGCATCATACAGGAAAATCTAAAGTATTTTGAAGAGGTTTGCAAAGGAGAAAGAAAAATAAATCTTTACGATCTAAATCATAAAGATACTTGGAACCCATTTAGCTCCAATCCAGATGCCGCCTCTTTAAAGAGAGTCTTTATAGCTATAGCAAGCGCTATCAATAAAATACTGCCAGAATTTATGCAATTACCTACAAATGAAACAAAAATTGAAGGCTTAATAAAAAGTAAAGTCAATATTATGCAACAACCAAATAAACATTACGAATTAACGGATAATAAAAAAGTTTCGTTTGTAGAAATGCTCGCTCCAAAAGGAAGTGCGCATGAAATTGGGGGCCTGCCAAGTAAATAACTCATACCTTTATATTTCTTGCACTTTTATCGAGCTAAAAAGATCAACAATGATTGAATAAGATTGATAATTTATGTATCATACGGACATTAGTCATTTTAAATACGATTATTTTGAATAAAAGAGAAAAATTAATTACACCAAAAGAAAACGCAAAAGTACTTCTGCATTCATGTTGTGCGCCTTGTTCTGGCGAAGTCATTCAAGCTATGGTGGAATCAGGAATTAACTTAACAATATTTTTTTATAATCCTAATATTCATCCCAAAAAAGAATATGAGATTAGAAAAGATGAGAATGTGAAATATGCCAAAAAATTAGGTATTGATTTTATCGATGCTGATTATGATGTGCAAAATTGGTTTAAGAGAGCAAAAGGCTTAGAACTTGAACCAGAAAGAGGAAAGAGGTGCACAATGTGCTTTGACATGAGGTTTGAGAGAACTGCATTATTTGCTTATGAAAATGGTTTTGAAATTATCACAAGTTCACTTGGCATTTCCAGATGGAAAGATATGGATCAGATTAATCAGTGCGGGATAAAATCTGCTTCTAAATATCCAGGTATCAGCTATTGGACCTATAATTGGAGAAAGAACGGAGGCAGTTCAAGAATGTATGAAATAGCAAAAGATGAAAGTTTTTATAAACAAGAATTTTGTGGTTGTGTTTATTCTTTAAGGGATACTAATATGTGGAGAGCACTAAATGGTAAATCAGAAATAGAAATTGGAAAAAAATATTATTAAATCAAATGCTAAATTTAAATAATTACGACGTGTTACTTATGGATTTATGGGGTGTTTTATATGATGGGCACCACCTATATCCTGGAGCGCTGGAAACTTTACATAAACTGAGGGACTTAAAAAAAGATGTGATATTTTTTTCTAACGTTCCTAGGAGAAAATCAACAATTCAGGAATTATTGAGTACTTTTAATGTTGATAAATCTTTATACAAAGACTTAATTGCATCTGGTGAATTTGTTAATGAATTGCTTGCCGAAAAGAAGAAATTTGGAACAAAGTATTTTTATCTTGGCTCTCCAGAATCTGAAGAAGTAATATCAAATATAAAAGAATACCAAAGAGTTGATCACCCTCAGGATGCAGATTTCAGTATCATTACTGGCATTGTAAATTATTTTGATGAAGCAATGGAATTGGCAAAAAAGGCAGTTCAATATAAAATCCCAATGCTTTGTACCAATCCTGATAGATCTTCTATCAAAAAAAATGGTGAGGTAGTACACTGCCCTGGCGTCATTGCTGAAAAATATGAGGAATTAGGTGGTGAAGTAATTTACTTTGGCAAGCCATATAAGCAAATTTATGAATATGCTTTAAAAGACATACCTAAGTCTAAAAAAATTCTTGCTATTGGAGATAGCATGGAGAACGATATCAAAGGAGCAACGAATATGGGTATTGATTGTGCATTGGTATGTAGCGGGATTCACAGACACGATTTAAAAATAAATGTTGGAGAATTCCCTGCAGAAGAAAATTTATTAAGATTGTATAAAGAGCATTCACTAAAACCAACATTTGTATTAAGCATTCTAAGTGATATAATAAAGAATTAAATTTAAACTTGTAGCTATGTTCATACAAACACAAGATACTCCAAACCCTAATACCTTAAAATTTATTCCTGGTATTGATGTCATAAAACATGGTTCATCACGTCAATTTAATAAAAATGATGACTGTAAAGAATCATCTCTTGCCAAGCAACTATTTGAAATAAATGGTATTGAATCTGTGTTTTTTGGAAATGATTTTATATCCATCACAAAAAATGAAAACATCAATTGGGATGAGATTAAAACATTTATATTATCCAATCTTGTAGATTATTTTATTGCAGGCCTACCTGTGGTTAATGAAGTTAATACTGATAAGAAAAAGAAAAATAAGTCAAATTCAAAAATAGAAGAACAAATCATTGAGCTTCTAGATTCAAAAATTAGACCAGCGGTAGCACAAGATGGCGGTGACATTGTATATAATAAATTTGAAAATGGAATTGTTTATTTAGAATTACATGGCGCATGTCAGGGTTGCCCCAGCTCGACGATAACATTAAAGCAAGGCATTGAAAATATGCTAAAGCATTACATTCCTGAAGTTGAATCAGTTGAATCAATATAAATTTAAGTAGGAGCTATATTATGGATAATAAATTATACAAAGAAGCATTAGATTTTCACTCTCAAGATCCAAAGGGTAAAATTGCAATAAGCTTACCAAAAAAATTGATCAACAAGCATGATTTATCACTAGCATATAGTCCAGGCGTGGCAGAGCCATGCAGAGAAATATATAAGGATTTTAATAAAATTTATGAATACACCTCAAAAGGAAATTTTGTGGCAGTAATTAGTAATGGAACTGCGGTTCTTGGATTGGGAAATTTAGGAGCAGCTGCATCTAAACCTGTAATGGAGGGTAAAGCCGCATTATTTAAACGTTTTGCTGATATTAATTCTATTGATATAGAAGTTGACGAAACTGACCCAGAGAAATTTATTGAAATAGTTAAAAAAATAGCGGTAAGTTGGGGTGGAATAAATTTAGAGGATATAAAAGCTCCTGAGTGCTTTATTATTGAAGAAGAATTAAAGAAATGCTTAGACATTCCTGTATTCCATGATGACCAACATGGAACTGCAATAGTTACTACTGCAGGTCTTATTAACGCTACCTACATTACTGGAAGAAAAATTGAGGATATAAAAATTGTTGTCAATGGCGCAGGAGCAGCAGCAATTGCTTGTATAAATTTAATAATTACATTAGGAGTAAAAAAAGAGAACATTATTACCTGTGATACAAAAGGAGTGATTTATAAGGGTAGAACAGACGGGATGAATAAATGGAAAGATAATATAGCTGTTGATACAAAATTAAGAACACTAGAAGAAGCAATGCACGGCGCTGATGTATTTATTGGTGTCTCTGCAAAAGGTGCTGTATCGAAAAGTATGGTTAAAAGTATGGCTAATAAACCAATTATTTTTGCCATGGCTAATCCTGAACCTGAAATTACTCCAGAAGAAGTGTATGAAGTTAGGAATGATGCAATTGTTGCAACAGGAAGGTCAGATTATAAAAACCAGGTTAATAATTTTATTTGTTTTCCATATTTATTTAGGGGCGCACTTGACGTAAAAGCAACAACAATAAATGACGAAATGAAAATTGCGGCTGCACACGCTTTGGCAAATTTGGCTAGAGCAGAAATTACTGAAGAAGTCCATGAGTCATGTATTGGTGGAAATTGCGCATTTGGTCCAGACTATATAATTCCAATTGCATTTGACTCAAGACTTATGGAAGAAGTCTCTATAGCTGTAGCAAAGGCAGCGATTGATTCAGGAGTAGCAAGAGAAAAAATTACAGATTTTGACGCTTATAGAAAAAAACTTTCTGGCAGATTAAATCCATCAACAAAAATTATGGATAAATTTTTTGCCAATACTTATAAAAATCCTAAAAAAGTAATATTTGCAGAGGGTGAGGAGGATCAGGTATTAAGAGCTGCATCTGACTGGAATAAATTTGGATATGGCACAGCAATTCTAATTGGTAGAGAAGACGTAATTAACATGAAATTAAAACAGCTTAATATTTCTTCCTCTGGAATAGAAATTATGAATGCAGCTTTATCAGAAGATACTAAAGATTTTGCAAATCATATATATCAAAGATTCCAAAGAAAAGGTTTTGTTTATAGGGATTGCATACGACTTGTAAACAGAGATAGAAATATATTCGCAGCTGAGATGATAATCCATAAAAAGGCAGATGCTCTAGTAACTGGCATCACTAGAAGTTACTCAAGAACTCTTGATGAGATAACTAGAGTAATTGACATCAGAACGAATCATACGCTTTTTGCTTTAAGCATTGTCACAATTGACGATAGAAATATATTCATCGCTGATACTACAATTAATGAAAATCCTTCAAGTGAAAAGTTAGCAGACATTGCAATTCAAAGTGCAGCTGAGGTTAGTAAATTAGGATTAACCCCTAGGATTGCTTTGGTATCATCGTCAAATTTTGGAAGCTCAAATAGCTTGGAAGCAAAAAAAGTGGCAGATGCTGTTAAGATATTAGATATGAAGCATGTTGATTTTGAATATGAAGGAGAAATATCTATTGAGTTTGCTTTAAATCCTAGTAAGAATGATATGTATTCATTTTCCAGGCTTAAAAACCCTGCTAATATTCTTATTATGCCATCCCTTAGTAGCGCAGATGTTGCAGTAAAATTATTGGCGCAATTTGGTCAAGCTAAAACAATTGGTCCAATGTTATGTGGCCTTAGCAAATCTGTTCAAATACTTCCAATGAATGCAACCTCAGCTGATATTTTAAATTTTGCAGCCATAGCAGTGAGCATATAAGGAACTTTGATGCCGTCTTAAAAGGTTTCTAATAATCGCGCAAGTATAACAGATAATAAACGGTGTTGATAGCTAATTATGAATTTATAACCAACCTTTTCTTTTGAAATATAGATATGGTATTATCCCCGTTATAACTATTAATACAAGTGCAAGTGAATATCCATATTTGAAGCTAAGTTCAGGCATATAATGAAAATTCATCCCATATATACTAGCCATTAATGTTGGCGGCATGAATACTGCAGCAGCTATAGTAAAAGCCTTAATGATTAGATTCTGCTCCACAGATATCATACCAAGTGTCGCATCTAATAAAAAGCTATTCCTCTGAGATAAAAAATTTGCATATTCACCAAGTGAACTAATCTCCCTTGAAATATGTTTTATTCTAAGTCTTGAGTCCTTTTTATTCATGTACCTTGCATTATCTATTTGGCTAAAATAAATTATCATCCTATTTAAACTTACCAAACTTTCCCTATTTTTCGATATAATTGTTCCTGTACTCCCTATCCTTCTGATTATATCATTATAAAATTCAGAGGAGTTCTTTTTTCTATCTATTGGCTTTTCAAATACTACCTTTAACAAATTATCTATTTCGTTACCTACTTCTTCTAAAATATCTGCGCAACAATTTACAACAAAGTCAATGATTGTTGTCAACACATATTCTGGAGTAAAAACTTTATCCTTATTTCTATTAATCCACGAATTCAGATAATCAAATGACTTTGGTTTATCATACCTAGTTGTAACCAGATATTCGTTCGTCATAATAAATGTTATGGCAGTACTGTCAGGATAATCTTCACATGCTTTATCCATTATTGTTACCGTCATATATTCAACATCCTTCTCCATATAAAAGGGACTTATGACTTCAAATTTATCCATTTCCTCTTCTGTCGGAGCTTCAATATTCAGTATTTTTTCTATATATTTTTCTTCACTTGGTTCAGGTTCTATAAGATCTATCCAGATTGTGTTGTCAGGTAATGGATCATTTATTTTTATTTCTCTTTTCTCAATGACCTTATCTTTGTTTCTATAAATAACTACAATCATGCTTAATAGAATATTTTAAAACTTTTACTTCTATACAATATACCACATATTAGAAATATTGTAAGGGTTAATAGTGATATAAATCAAATATCTTCTTATGCTCAATTACTGCAAATCTATCAGTCATACCAGCTATATAATTAATCACCATTTCAGATAATAGCGCATCAGAACTTACGTTAATACTATCCTGCCATGATTTTGGTAAGGTTTCTGGATTACTCATAAAATGATTAAATAAATCTTTTATAACTGTCTGTGTTTTATGATTAATTCTATTTACTTGGTGATTTTTATATACATTTATAAACAAAAAACTTTTTAATTCTAAAAATTTTTCTTTAATTGGTTTTGAAAATTCTACAATCAATTGCTTGCAATTGTAAATATCCTGAATATTACTGACACCATAATTCTTGATGTTGTTAATTGTTTGATTTAGTAAATCGGTTATTAAAAACGTACTCAGATTGGACAATAATGTCTTCAGCAAAATCTCTTTATTTGAGGCTTCACTTTCTATAATATCATTAAAACCGATAATTCTAAATAACTGTAATTCTCCAAGCGCCTCAATATCTATAAATTTAGCTCTTATTCCATCATCAATATCATGCTTTGTATAAGCAATATCATCAGCAAGAGCAGCTATTTGCGATTCTAATGAAGCATTGTTTTTATAATTAACTGGAAAATTATTAAAAACTTTACTCAATTTATCGCATTTTCCTTTTTCAATGATTGGCCCATTATGTTTTAAAATTCCGTCAATTGTTTCAAGCGTTAAATTAAGACCTTTATATTTTGATGAGCTCTTTTCCAAAGTTGTAATAATCTTTATAGCATGAATATTATGATCAAATCCTCCAAATTCTTCAGCAACTTCATTAAGTGCCTTTTCTCCAGCATGACCAAAGGGAGGATGACCAATATCATGCGACAAACCAATCACCTCAGCAAGTTCCTCGTTTACTCCTAGCTCTCTAGCTATATAAACGGCAATTTGGCTTACTTCCAATGAGTGAGTTAGCCTTGTCCTATAATGATCTCCAGTGTAATTAATGAAAACCTGAGTTTTATATTCTAGCCTTCTAAAAGCTTTTGAATTTATTATTCTAAATTTATCTTCCAAAAAATTATACTGAATTTGCTCTTGATAAATTCTTCCATTTGACCTGAAGATGCCTAGATCTCTAAATTTCTCTATTTCCATGCTAATTGTATAAAGATGGGGCGAGTAACGGAGCTCGAATCCGCGACCTCAAGTTCCACAAACTTGCGCTCTAACCAGCTGAGCTATACCCGCCATAATTTCATAATAACTAAATATATGTAAATCATAAAAAAATCAAGAAAACCTTTCATATTATTGGGTAATATAATTATTTTCTAGAATAAAACTTTAAGCTATATATACTTAAGGTAGCAAGATATTATAAATGTTTACTTATGAAGGAAGAAAAAAATAATATTACATTAGACTCAAGCAAAATTAGTAACGAAAATAATAGCAGTACTAATAATCAACCTCAAAATAATAATAATAACGATTCAAATGAATCTAATATAAATCCAATTGATTTAAGCTCAAGCGAACATAATACAAGTCAATTTTTGAGTAACACAGAGAGTAATTCAAATAACTATTTTAGGAAATCACTATCAAAATCACTATCATTCATTCAATCTTACTTTGATGAGGAAAAGCATGTATATAAGTATTACAACGATGAAATTCTTTCAAATCAGGATATTACTAATGAAATAAAAAGTTTGTATCGTACCTTTTATGAAGATATTGAAGAAAAATTAAATCAAATTAGAATTACAAAAAAAAATAAGGAAGCTTTTAAAGCGAAATTTGCTCCAAATTATTGGGGTGAACAGGATCCAGACAGTAAAAGTTTTTACGATACCACATCACAAGAAATTGAAGGCCTAACAAGAAATAAGGAAGTATTAAAAAATTCTTTAGTTTTATTGCAATCTATCATTTTAAAAAAACTAGACAAAGCTAAAGCTACTCTTAATAAATCAGAAAATTTATTGAACAATTATATTATTGATGTTGCAAATAAAAATAGTGATTCATATGAAATATTAAAATTCCTCAAAGAAATAAAATATCAAGAAGCAATAAGGGATATAGAAAAGTTTAAATTTTTAGACAATAGTATGAAATTGCAATTTCTTGAATATCTTGCCTCAGATCAAAATATAGACGTTGCTAATAATTTATTTGGCCAAAATTTAAATTTAAGAATAGACGTCTTTAACCATTATATAGACAATAATTTTTGGATTGGGATATATTCAAGTGGAGATTGGCAAAGATATGCAGAAAATTTCTATGAATCATATGGAAGGGGTAACCATAACTTACTTCCAAAAATTCCATTTTGGGGCACTATGATTCTCAGCAGAAATAGTGGGCTATGTAATAATGAAGTTGCTACTATAGTATATGATTTTTTGCAACCAAATCTACCAGTTATAATTAACGATTTAGGAGATCTAATTGATAGTTATCAAAATGATACTCAAAATGAAGTAGCAGAAAATCACCATAATTTCATTTCCAACCTATCAAATTATTTAAGTGCAAAACCTAGTAATGAAGATCAAAAAGCTGCAGATTTAGTAAAAAAAATCATAGATTTTCAATCTTCTTACAATACCAATAATAATTCATTATATGGTATCACAGAAAATCTTAGTACCATTCACCAATCTTCAAATAAAGCTTATATTAGCGATAATTCCTATGAATATTACTTACACAAAGGTACCCTTAATAATCCCTTATTACAATATGATGTACTTTACAAATATAGTAACAATACAAAAAAGCTAACAATAAAAAATTATCAATATATTTACGTAGGCAAAAAACCTAGTAAAGAAAAAATTGAAGAAAAAAACCTAGATGATAAAAAAAATGAGAAAAAGTTAAATGAAGATAGTAATAATGAGCCTAAGGAAAACCCAACAACTGCATTTATAAAAGGAGGTGTGACAGTAATAACCGCCGAATTTATATTTTTTATACTATGGAGCGCCTATCATTATTGGCATCAACGATCTGTAATTATTAAATTAACTGAAAAAGCAAATAAACATTTAAATGAATTATTGCATAAGGAACTTCCAGTTTTGACTCTACAATCAAAAATAGTTAAAAACATCTTTGATAATCTTTATGACGAAAATAATGAAGAAAGTGAAGACGAAGATGATTTTGATAGTATTGGAAAATTAATTATTGATACACCAATTTATGATAATAAAATCAAAAGTTATATTGTAGATACCCCAAAAGTTCCAAAAGAAATTATAGCTACACCTTTTAAGGGAATATATACATTTATTATTCCAAATAATGAATACTATATAATTGGTTGTAGCGAATGTGATAATCCTAAAACAAATAATTATAATATTGATTTAGCAGAACTTTAAAGATAGAATTCCACGGTATTGTAATAATACTATGCAATTAATATGATACCATGGATGTGTTTTATTCAATCATAAATGGCTTTATTTTGGGATTGGGATTAATAATGCCACTTGGAATGCAAAATATATTCATTTTGAATCAAAGTATTGCTCAAAAAAATTTAAAAAATATTGTCCCATGTATAATAGTTGCATCAATTTGCGATACTTTCTTAATTATTATTAGTGTTTTAGGGGCTTCACTATTAATTTTAGAATTATTATGGCTTAAATTAACATTAATGGTTATCGGCTTGTTCTTTTTGTTGTATATCTCTTATACAAACTGGAACATGGCATCTTCAAAAATAAGAAGTGAATTTAAAGCTTATTCTGCTAAAAAACAAATTATATTTACTATTTCTGTATCAATATTAAACCCTCATGCAATCACTGATACGATTATTGTCATAGGTGGTAATTCAATACAATATAGTGGTATTGCAAAATTAGCATATACTTTGAGCTGTATAGTGGTGGCGTGGTTTTGGTTTTTTGGATTAGCTTATGCTGGAAATAAATTAGGTAAATTAGATAAGACAGGGTACTACATCAAATTATTAAACAAAATAGCTGCAATATTAATATTTTTAACAGCACTGTACTTAGCAAAACAAATTTTCAGTGAAATTTTTTAATACAAACTAACTATTTGCTTTAAATTTTGCAGCTATTATAAATTAATCTGATATTAAAATACAACATTCAGAAGGTGAAAAGAGTCTAATTGGCTTATGTTCTAGTAATGGCTTATTTTCATATCCAATAAGACATAATACAAGTAGCTGTGGTGAACTCGAATCAGATGGAACAATATATATTCCTATTAATTAATTCCTAAATTAAAAAAAGCCCAATTTATTAATTAATAAATCAGGCTTTTTAGCTTACGAAAAAGTATTATTTTTTAGCAGCAGTTGTTTTGTCAGCAGCAGCTTTTTTATCAGCAGCGTTAACATCGTCACCTGCATTAGCTGCATCAGCATCCTGCTCAACTAGGTCAGTAGACTGAATTTGTTTTTGTGTAGCGTTAGCAGCAGTTACAGCTGTTAATGCAACTAGTAATGTAAGACAAATTGAAATGTTTTTAAAGTTCATGTTTAAAACCTGTTATATTAAAAATTATATTGAAGGAAACTATCATAAAATCCTTATTAAAGATAGCTTTTTTTTTGTATAAAAGAATTTTTTTAATAAAATATTATTTTTTTTATTTTTTCTGCTGATTCTTTTCCCAAAACACTTCCATCATTTAAATTGCTTTCTTCAACTATATAAAATTGTGAGCTACCATTTTCATTAAAATAGCCTGATTTTAACACTAATTTATCGCCATATATACTGCAATAGGATGCTATTGGAGTTGAACAATCACCATTAAAGGATTTTAAAAATGCCCTTTCTGAATTAATCATTATCTGAGTTGCTTTATGATTCAGAGGTTTTAGCATTTTATTGATCTTATCGTTCCCTTTTATATTTTGTACTCCTATAGCACCTTGAGCAATAGCTGGTAGTATTTCATCAATACTAAAATAGTGATTTATGGCTTCTTTCAGATTATTTCTTTTTAATCCTGCAGCTGCTAGTATTATTGACTCTACTTTACCTTCTTTTAATTTTTTTAATCTAGTATTGATATTACCTCTTAAATTTACCACCTTCAAATCAGGCCTCAATGCTAAAATTTGCCCTTTCCTTCTGTGCGATGAAGTGCCAATCGTTGTACCACTTGGCAGGGAAAAGAAAGATTTATATTTAAGAGAGACAAATGCGTCCCTTGGATCGCCACGTTTTAACAGACAATTAATTTCCAGGTGCTCATTTTGATTTGCAGGAACATCTTTCATAGAATGCACTGCTATATCAGCGTTGCCATCAATTAATGCCTGCTCAATTTCCTTAAGAAATAATCCCTTACCACCTATCTTCGACAAAGAATGGTCAAGTAGGATATCACCCTGAGTTTGCAATTTCAGTAATTCAAATTTTATATCACGATGGTAAAGCTGAAGTTCTTTAACAACTAATAATGCTTGATTTATTGCAAGAGGACTGTTTCTAGTCGCTATTCTGATTAACATAACAAATCAAAATCTAGATAAAGAAGATATTTATAGTAACTAAAGGTGATTTATTTATCAGTTTTTTAATATGCTTTTTGATTGATAATTCAAGTAAATTCTGAATTTTATTCTTATCTATAGTTGATATAGTAGTAAAAGTTTCCGATACATTAAGTTTTAGCGAATCCAAAATATCTTGATCTAAATCGTCTTCTAATACACCTGGAGCAGAAATAAAAATCTGACTTATGCTCTTTTTAACCTTATTTATTATTAATGAAACAAATAATGCTCCATTATTTCCCAGCGTTTTTCTATTATTAATGATTATACTTTCTGAATTTAAAATCAAATTTCCATCAATTATGTAATGTCCAGCTTCCACCTTACCAATTTTTTTTGTTTCATTTGGATCAATGACAACAACATCACCATTTCTAACACTTATAGTGTGCTTAACGCCAGATTTTTTTGCTACTCTACAATGTTCATTTATGTGAATTGCTTCTCCATGAACTGGTATTGCTACTTGTGGTTTAATAAGCTCAAACATTTTTTTAACTTCTATAGCAGAAGGATGACCAGATACATGAACAAATTCATTTGCCTCACTTAACACATTTACATTCATTTCAGCAAGTTTATTGAACAGATTATATATCCTTTTTTCATTTCCTGGGATAATTTTAGACGAAAATATAACCACATCATTTTCTTTTAATGCAATTTGTGGATGGGTTTGATTGGCAATTTTATTGGTCACGGCTAGGGCTTCACCCTGACATCCAGTACATATTACTACAATTTCATCTCTTTTAAATTTTTTAAAATGCTTCTCATCATATATTATTGATTCTTGTAAATAACCAGCTTCTTTAGCTGCAGTATACATTTTCCATAATGATCTTCCTTGCAATATTATCTTTCTTTTAGCCTTTTTAGCTGCATTAACTAATGAGAGCAATCTTGCTATATTTGATGCAAAAGTAGTTACAACAATCATATTGTTAGGATAGTCGCAGAGTAATTTTTCCAAATTTCGACCAAGCTCACCTTCTGAACCAGAATGCTTTTTATGAAAGATATTTGTTGAATCTCCAACTAAAGCTAAAATTCCACTTTTTCCAATATCAGATAAAGTTTTTTCGTTAGTAGCTTCGCCTACTACAGGCTCATTATCAAATTTCCAATCACCTGTATGAAATATTTTTCCTTTATCAGTTTCTATAACTAATCCATTCATTTCTGGTATAGAGTGAGTGATTGGCACTAATGTTATTTTAAAATCATTTAATTGAAATGATTTATTTGAGACGGTCTCTACAAATTTCATTTTTTTAGTTAATCCATACTCCTTACACTTGGATTTTACTATGAGGGATGTAAATTTAGTTGCATAAATTGGGCATTCTATTTCGGACCATAAATATTGAATCGCTCCAATGTGATCTTCGTGAGCATGTGTCAATACTATACCTAAAATATCCTTTTTAATCTCTTTAATAATAAAGTTTATGTTAGGTACTATAATATCAACCCCTGGTAAATCTGGTTCTGCAAAACCTAAACCCAAATCAACAATGATCCACTTCCCATTATAGTGATATAAATTTAAGTTCATCCCTATTTCGCCAGAGCCACCTAATGGAATAAAAATTAATTCTTTTTGTAATTTTTTAAAATTGATAGTTGAATTCATCTAATCTTGTTGAAATAATACGTGTCTAAAATGCGAAAAATCTTCCAAAACTTTTCCAGTTCCTAATACAACGCAGTTTAATGCCTCATCAGCCACTCGAACATTTAAACCTGTAGCTTCACTGATCACCGTGTCCATGCGCTTTAATAAGGCGCCACCACCAGTAAGTACTATACCATTATCAGCAATATCTGAAGATAATTCTGGCGGAGCTTGCTCTAAAACTAATTTTACCGAATCTATTATTTGTGATACAGGATCAGCAATACTATCAGCAATATTTGTTTCAGTTAATATAATTTCTCTTGGTATGCCTGTTGCTGCATCCCTTCCTTTAATTGCTATACTTTTTTCATCCTTTGTGCTCTTTTTTGCAGTTCCTATCTCTTTCTTAATCCTTTCAGCTGTTGAATCACCAATAAATAAATTATGACTTTTTCTTATGTATGATATTATTGCTTCATCCATGCTATCACCACCTACTCTAACGGACTGGGCACAAACTATACCACCAAGACATATAACCCCCACTTCAGTAGTGCCACCACCTATATCTACAACCATTGATCCAGTTGCTTCTGTAACTGGTAAATTAGAGCCAATTGCTGCGGCCATAGGCTCAAATATTAAATAAACTTCTCTTGCCCCTGCACTTTCTACAGCATCTTGTATAGCTCTTCTTTCTACAGGAGTAGAGCCATATGGTACGCATACTATAACCCTAGGTCTTGCAAAGAAGCTCCTTTTTTTATGAACTGAGGTAATGAAATACTTTATCATCTCCTCTGCACCTTTAAATTCTGCAATAACTCCATCTTTTAAGGGTCTTATTGCTTTAATATCTGCAGGAGTTTTTCCTAACATTGCTTTTGCCTCATTTCCAAAAGCATATGGAATATAAGAGCCCTTTTCATGTAGCAGAGCAACAACTGATGGTTCATTTAACACAATCCCTTGATTAGGAACGTATACCAACGTATTTGCTGTACCAAGGTCAATCGCCATGTCAGATGAAAATAATCCTAGTAAGGATGAAAACATTTTTATTATTAATTTTTATCTGTTGTTACATTCCCATTTAAAATTTAGGAATACACATTTCTATTCCAAAAAATACATTTTTGCAAACTTAATTATATATTCAATGTAGATTTTTTAGTAAAATTGCTTTATTTTGATACAGCAGGTAGCTAGATGGTTGCTATATTTATATATAGAGGAAAGTCTGGGCTTCATGGAATGATAGAGCTGGATAACTCCCAGCAAAGGTAACTTTAGGGAAAGTGCCACAGAAAATATACCGCCTAGCAGTAGGTAAGGGTGAAATGGTAAGGTAAGAGCTTACCGATTCTTTAGTAATAAGGAATGCATGGTAAACCCCTCTAGAAGCAAGATCAAGTAGTGCTTAATAATGCCATATTCCAGGCTAAGAGCACGGGTAGATTGCTAGAGTTTAATGGTAACATTAAATCGAGATGAATAACCATCAGGTGCGTTTTGCACTTACAGAACCCAGCTTATAGGCTACCTGTGCTTATAATTTATGAATATAATGTTAAAACTAAATTTTCTCATACTGTTTTTCTTATTGATCCTGCATTCGCATGCATTTGATTCAAGCATTGGAGATATTTATATTGAATCTAAAAATCTAGATATAGACCTTGCTACTAAAAAAGCAGAATTTTTTGATCATGTAGTCGTTAAACAAGGTGATATTAAAGTTTCAACAGATAAATTAGTTATTTTTTTTAAAAATAATGAAGTGAAGAAAATTGATTTTTTAAATAATGTCAAATTTCAAATGCGTGATAAGCTAATTTTAGGTGATAAAGCTGAATATACAAAAAATGACAATACTTTAAAAATTATTGATAATGTTATATATAAAGGAGACAATAGTGAAATAAATGGAGATATTTTCACATATAACTTAAAAACTAAAGTATCAAAATTAAGTTCAAAAAAGAAGTTTGATAATAAAATTAAAGGGCGAATAAAAGCAAAATTTAAAATAAATAAAAATGTTGGTAGCTGAGAATTTATCTAAAACATATGCAAAGAAAAAGATTGTTAAAAATGTAACTATATCAGTTCAGAATTCTGAAATAGTTGGTTTGTTAGGTCCAAACGGTGCAGGCAAATCAACTTCATTTCACATGATTTCAGGTTTAATAAAACCAGATGTTGGTAAAATATTTTTCAACGGTATTGACATAACTAATTTATCGTTGTCATACCGCGCAAAATTGGGAATTGCATATCTTCCGCAAGAGATATCTGTTTTTAGGGGTATGACTGTGCAAGAAAATATAATGGTTGCTCTGGAAATGATAGAAAAAAATAAGCTCAATAGGGAGCAAAGATTAGAAGAATTACTTGCTCAATTCTCTATTGAACATTTACGATCCTCTTATGCAATATCTTTATCCGGAGGAGAAAGAAGGAAACTTGAGATAGCGAGATGTGTCGCGATAAATCCTAAGTATATTTTACTCGATGAGCCACTGGCAGGAATTGATCCAATTGCAATTGATAATTTAATGAATTTAATTAAGAGTTTAAAAAAGCAAAATATAGGAATATTGATTACAGACCACAACGTAAAGGAAGCATTAAACCTAATTGATAGAGCATATATTTTATATAACGGGAGTGTCATTGCATGCGATGACAGTAAAAATATTGTTAAAAATAAACAAGTTCGTAGAATTTACCTTGGAAAAAATTTTTAATAGATATACAATCTGGTTCAATATTTCATTGTTTGTGATTGATGCGAGTAGTTGATTTTAAGCCTTTAATTTTTCTACAACTGATATTAATGAGTTTAAGTTTTATTTTTCAAGTTTACGAGATAAACAGCCCATCATTCATGGTTGAGAAATTTGGATATAATGTTTTAACTTTTTCTCTATTAACTATTATATTGATTGTTATGGAATTAGTTGTGCCAGTTCCATCATTTTTATTAGCTGGCTTTACGCTTGTTGTAAATTTAAGGCTTTGCAGTTTAATTGGTTTTAAAATGCCCGTATACATACTGATTTTGATTTTTTTCATTAAGGCTATTCAATTCATACTCATTGCTAAATCAAGTATTCATCAAATTTATAAATTAGGGTTTCAAAATACTGATTATCACTTATATTGGCTTAGTATTTTTATAAGAATTTTGTTAGGCTACGATTTTATACCATATTTCTGTGATAAATTATTTGAAGGTACTATGATACAGTCAAAAAGAATAGATGATTTTCATAATTTAGGAATTGGGATAGCAACAGCAATAGTGATATTTACGGGAATTATAGAATTATTTTGCAGTCTAGCATTTAGTTGTGGATTTTTAACAAGAATTGGATCTATCACACTCACCTTATATCTAGCAATAACTACATTCCTTGGATTAAAATATGGTTATCATTTTGCTTGGGTTAGTACTTCTAGCGCTGGTTGGAACTATCCAATATTATGGTCATCAATTATCTTCTCATTTGCATTTTTTCAGCCCAGCGAATTTAGTATTGATAAATTTTTATTAAAATACAATAAAACCCCAAAATTACTGAGGAAACTTATTACATTTTAATTAAGATTGATCTCAATTTTAAACTTTGGCTATATCCATAAATTGTCATTCATAGTCATTGCATCAATCAATATATTTTTCCTTTTTGACTTTTACCTCTGAATACATAATAACTATATCCAGTATAAGTTAAGATTATTGGCAATATTATCACTACACCTACAAGCATCAATGATAGTGATTGAGGTGCTGCCGCTGCCTCCCAAATAGTTATCTTTCTAGGAACAGCCCATGGCCATAGTGAAATTCCAAAACCAACAAAACCAAAGCAAAATAATAAAATACTTAGTAAAAATGGTGTTAACTCATTATTTTCAATTATTGATTTATATAAAAAATATGTAGTTATAACAGTCATGAGTGGAATTGGTAATAAGTAAAGTATATTTGGAATTTTGAACCATGTATCAAAAATTTCTTCATCAATAAATGGTATCCATAAGCTAATACAGGCCATTAAAGTTGGTACGTATATCATAGAGTATAATGCACATTTTTTAGCCCATTCTTGAGTATGTTTTTCAGTTTTTAATATTAGCCATGTTGCACCTAATAATATGTATCCAAAAACCAAGGAGATACCAGTTGTAATTGAAAAAGCAGTTAACCAACTAAATTCCCCACCTGCATAAACTCTTCCTTCAACGTCAAATCCCTGTATAATTGTGCCCAACACAATCCCTTGAAAAAATGCAGCTATCAATGAGCCAAAATGAAATGCGCCATTCCAGATTTTTTTCTTTGCTGGACTGGATTTTGATCTAAATTCAATTGCCATTCCTCTAAATACTAACGCAATAAGCATTAAAATTATTGGTAAGTATAAGGCCGGTATAACTATTGAATAAGCTAAAGGAAATGCAATAAATAATACTCCTCCGCTTAACACTAACCAAGTTTCATTTCCATCCCAAAAAGGGGAGATAGAGTTAACCATAGTATCTCTACAATCTTCTGTAGGTGCAAACGGTAATAAAATACCAACACCCAGATCAAATCCATCCAGTAATACATAAAAAAATATTGATATAACCAATATACATAACCAAATTATTGGTAAATTTAAAAAGCTTGAGAAATCCATCATATTTTACACCTTGCTATACATTTTTATAAACACATCTCTTACATAACTTGTTTTTAAGCTTGCTTCTTTTTTGCTACTCCAATCTCCCTGCTTGATGCCAATTTTGACTAATTGGAATATGTAAAAAATACCAAAACTCATCATAAACATATAAACAATGAAGAAAAGTATCAGTGTAAATAATACTTGATGTGGAGCAACATTAGATGCTGCTTCTGAAGTTCTCAATAAGCCATATACAATATATGGTTGCCTTCCAACCTCCGTAACCACCCATCCAGATAATATAGCAACAAATCCCATTGGGGATATTATCATGCACCATTTATGAAAATTACTTGATGTAAATAATCTTTTTTTAAAAAATAGATAAACTCCAAAATATGCAGTAAATAGCATTAATAAGCCTATCCCCACCATAATTCTAAACCCGAAAAAAACAAGTTTTACTGGCGGTCTATCTTCTTTTTTCCATGATTTTAAGCCTTTAATTTCTCCATCTAGAGAGTGTGTTAAAATTACACTAGCCACTTTTGGTATTTTGAGTGCGTATTTTGTTACCATTTCCTCTTCATCAGGCCATCCAATTACCGTTAAAGGAACACCTTTTTCTGTATCCCAAACTGCTTCCATTGCGGCAATTTTAGCTGGTTGATATTCTTTCGTATTAAGGCCATGACTGTCTCCAACAAATATTTGTATAGGAATTAGCACTGCTACAAAAAAGATAGCCATTGTTAGCATGATTTTAGCATGTTCTAAATATTTTTTTTTCAGAAGATAGTATGATGCAATCCCTGCTGTAACAAAGGCTGTAGTTAAATATGCTGCAAAAAGCATGTGAAAAAATCTATATGGAAAAGATGGGTTAAAAATAATATTCATCCAACTTTTTGGATAAAATATTCCATCACTTCCTATTTCATAACCTGCTGGCGTATGCATCCAACTACTAGCTGCTAATATCCAAAATGCAGATATTACCGTTCCAATTGCAACCATACACGTTGCAAAGAAGTGAATTTTATTACTGACTCTGCCCCATCCAAATAGCATAATACCCAGAAAACCAGCTTCTAAAAAGAATGCAGTAAGAACCTCAAATCCGAAAAGTGGTCCCAACACATTACTGGTCTTATCAGAAAATACAGCCCAATTAGTGCCAAATTGATACGACATAACAACCCCTGTCACCACTCCCATACCAAAAGTAACAGCAAATATCTTTATTAAAAATTTGTATATCTCTATGTAAACAGGGTGTTTTGTTTTTAGCCATAAAGCCTCTAAAACAGCCAACAAACTAGCTAGGCCAATCGTGAAAGAAGGAAAGATAATATGAAATGATATAACAAATGCAAACTGAATCCTTGATAAAAATTCTGCACTTAAATTTAAAATCATACGAAACATTAAACTAGTTATCTCAACGCTAACCATAGTATTTATTAAGCAACAAATCAATAACTTAATAACGAAGAAGCAAATCGCCAACTAAACAAAGATACCGACAATTTCAGGCTTTAAAATTTACCTTTTTATCATGGGGTAACTAAAACCTAATAATCCCATTACAGAGGACGCGTAGTTTAGAAAAACAAAATTAAGATATTAACAAAGCTATCAACTCTTTTTGGGTATCGTAGAGATGTAAAAATCTATTGATTTTATTAGATCAGGTTCTGATAGATTAAAATTTAAATCAATACCTCTAATTATCCTAGCTATATCACATAAAAACTCTAAGCCCAAAGCTTATGACATGCACTTTATGTTTAGATTCTATATTATCGCTGTGAGGCATCATTTTATCTGCTTTATGCTTAATTTTACCTAGATCATAATATTTATAATTTAAATCTATTAATGATGAATCGCTTATTTTAAATGAGCTTCCTAATGTCAAACCATAGGCAAAAGAATTATTTTTATTACTTTTACTGTATTTCACATACGTTAAAGGTGCATTTAGTATTAAATTACCACTTTTTTTATCATATAAATATTCACTTACAGAATTTTGGCTCATGCCAATACCTAATCCAGTATAAACATTAAAAATTTTGTAGTTTAATAAATCATAGTACAGATTAGTCATAATAACTGCGCTATTAACGTTAAATTTTGATAATGATTCTGCATTAGTTTGATATAGCAATTCAGTAAGATTATTTTCACTACTTGATACTGAGACATCGCTAGTTCGGTAAGAAAATTTAGCATTATTTAATTTTGATATTGTGAGATCGGCTCTAAAATTATTATTAAATTTATATCCTAAACCAACATTATAAAGTTGCCCGCCATGCAATCTAGTTTTTTCATAATCTTCAGATAATTTATTATAATAAGGTATTCCAAAATCAACTCTTATATAACTATTTTTCTCAGATGCATATAAATCTTGATTTGATTGTAACAAAACAAGAAGTAATAAAATTTTTAAAATGTTTTTCATAAAATTCTCTTTTAATTTATTTTAAATATGTGAATGATAGGTGACTAAAAGTCATAGTTCCATATACCACCTTCATCATTACATGGATCTATAATTTCCCTAGAAAAATTTTCTATAAGTTTTTTGTCAGTACACATATCATCTAATTTATAATTCTTTGTTGAACCATCTTTATATTTTGTTTTAATTATGGCGTTTTTTTGCACAACACCTTCTTTTTGCCACGTACAAAGTAACCCTTTTAATGAACTTTCGTTCCATATAGGTCTTGTGTCGCTATACCTACTAGTAAACCATTCAGTGAACTTATCTACAATCCTATCAAAAATTGATTTATTACTACTTGCTCCATCATAATATTTTTTATATCTTTGATGCATCAAATCGCACGACTCCTTATACCCATTCATTTTACTTTTTTGTGCTGCTAACAAACTTGCCTTTAAAGTACTCACTTCTGCCGTAAATCCTAATATTTTCAAATCAAACTCTGTAATTTTACTATTTTTCTCATCAAGTAACTTTTTGGAGCTTTTTAGATTTTCACTACAACTATTAGAGTCAATAGTTAATTGACTATTTGTATGACCTAAATCCAGATTTTGCTTTTTTAAATCTAAAATCTCCCCTTCTTGTTCTTTATCTTTTGTAGTTAATGTATCGTGCTGAGTTGTTAATTGCTCAAATTTTGTCTTAAACCCATCCCTTTCATTCTCTGTTTTGCTTAAATCTTTTTGGCATGATTCTAAATTACTGGTTTTACTGGAAAGTTCAGCATTGAGATTATTATTTTTTTCTGTGATAGTAGTTTTTTCAGTTGTAATTATTTCCAAACTTGATTTACATGCAACTAAGTCATCTTTAATTTTGTCCAAATTATCTTCTAAAAGCTTGATTTTTGAATTCAATGTTTCTACAACGCCTTCACACTTCTTCCCTAGATTTTCTTGACATCCTTTTAAATCCTCTTTTAAGCCATTAATATTGTTTAAAACCTGATCATACTCAATTTTTAATTGAATTTTTTCCCCATTAATTTTGTCATAATTACCCTGAAGATCATTTAATTTTATTTGAGTATTTCTATTATCTTCACTTAATGTTTGCTTAGCATTTTCACATTCAGTATTCTTATCCTGTAGCAGCCTTTCTCCAGTTTGATTTTCATTTTCTAATTTATTTTTTTCAGCCAGTAGCTTTGTATTATCAGATGATTTTGATTCAAGAGAATTAAGACACTCTGCACCATTAGCATCAGATTGTCGCAATTGGTCTTTTAATCGCAGAATTTCATTAGTAAAACCATTCTTCTCATTTTCACAATCTTGCGCTTTATTATTCACATCATTAAATAAATTCCTGAGCCCAAACATAGTTGAATTAAGAGTTTCATATCGAGATTGAAGTTTGTTTAATTCTAATTGCGAATTTGCTTTGTAATTCACAAATGATATAGATAGAGCTTTTTTATCAGTATCACACAAGTTGTAATTAGCGCTTTGTGTATCATATTGCTTTTTTAAAATATTAATCTGATCTTGCAATTCATTTAACTTATAATCATTACTTTGCGCATCACATTGGTTTTTTAAAGCGTCAATTTCACCTTGCAGTTGCTGAATTTTCGCCTTTAAATTACTAAACTTAAATCCTTCTTCACGATGGTTGTCGCATGTAATACATGCATTATTTACTGTCCAATCGTATTCCGCTTGAATTTTCTCCTTGCTGTGATAACCCATGTACACCCCCCATATTACCAAAATAATGGGTGAACTAAACTAACACATCCACCCTGTATGGTTTTACTCTTTCATGAAATTTTAGCATTGTCAAAAATTTTAAAATCTATTTAAGCCCAGAATTTAATTTTTCTCAGATTTGCTTGATATACGATTGATCAATAATATCTAAGGAGCACCATCATCTCATCTTAAAAAGCAAAATCTAAATACCTGTAAATAAGTTACTACGTAATCAGCCATTTTATAATAGCTAAAAGGGCAATTCTGAATATATAGCTTTAAAAATTCTCTTTAAGCCATACCCAAATTGATTTTAAAACCCCTTTTTTGTCTTCAAGCAAATTCTTTTTGTGATGATTCATATTTTCTATGCATCTTAACATTCCTATCGGAGCGGAAAAGCTACTCTTTAAAAAATTACTAGGAATCCCCTCTTGATTATTAGGCATACCAATTCTCGCTTTTACCTCAAAGACTTCCTCTATTAGTTCTTTCATCCCTATTGATTGTGCGCATCCACCTGTAAATATTACTTTACTTACTAATTCCATCATATCATTATCTTCTAGCTTACTTTTTAGCAATGTTAATATTTCATGCATTCTTGCAATAATTACATCATTAAGCTCATTTTGATTAATAAAACACTCATCTTCATAGGATACATCCATATCAACCTTTATAGTCTGAGCAGACGAATCATCAACTGACCTAATCATAGAACCATGTTTATTTTTAATTTTCTCAGCTATCTTCATATCTAAATTAAACACCTTGGCAATATCTTTTGCAAGATTTATGCCACCATATGGCACTCCATCCGTAAAAATTATTTTGTCATTAACGAATAAAGAGATTGTTGATGAAGCACCGTTAACTTCAATTAATGCACAACCAAATTCCATTTCTTCACTTTTTAAGCATGCTACCCCCGCAGCGTATCCACTGCATATGTATCCTTCAATTTTAAGTTGACATAGCTCAAGACATTTTGAAATATTTACTGTGTAGTTTATTGGCACACTTACCATATGAAAAAATCCTGTCAGTTTATTTCCATAAAGCCCCAGAGGGTAGGATATACCTCTATTACCATCTAATATATATTCGTATGGAAAGGTATGTACGATCTCTACCTCTTGCTTACTAAATTTTCCCAGCACTTTAAATAAAAGCTTATTTAAATCTTTAACAGTAACTTCTTGATTTGAAAGAATTATATCTGCCGAACTTCTTTCAGAAATAAGAAATGATGAATTAAGACTTATAAACACACTTTTAATATTAACTAAAGCCATTTTTTCCGCTACTTCCACTGATTTGATAATGGCATTTTTTGCAATTTCCAAATTAACAATCATGCCAGATTTAACTCCACCTGAAGCAGTTTCCGACACTCCTAAAATTTCATAATTATCCGCATATATTCTCTTAACTATAAAGCACGTTATTTTTGTACTACCTATGTCTAATATAGAAATTATATTTTTTCCTTTAATCATACTTTATCTTTCAATCTTAAAAATAGCTTTTCTGGATACAATCTCAAATCTATTATATCAATTTTATCCTTATACTTTAAACTGTTTAACACTTTTTCCGTTTTTTTAATTGAATTAGCAATATTATTTTCTGGTAATTTAATCACTATATTATCTTCAATATATACGTCCCATCTTCTATTACCAACATAATGTAGGCTTTTAATTTTTCCATACAATGAAAAAGGTTTTAATAAATCAAGAAACGTCTTTAACTTATCATTAAAATTTTGTCCGAATATTATAACCAAATTTTTATATGAATCTACATCTTTTATTTTTAGTATTTTACTACCCTCTTCATCAATTAACCAAGGCGAATTTTTATTCCACCATATAGCAAACGGCTTACGTTCATTAATTGTAATTTTTATTAGTCCTGAGTAATTTATATTGACGTTAACATCACTAATTTCATCTAATTTAAGCAATTTATCCCTGATGTCGTTCGCAGAAATCAAATATAGCTTTTGTCCTACCCTAACATTGATTAACTCAAGTATAGATTTTTTTAGCAACAAATTGTTTCCTAAAACATCAATTTTTTTCAAACTAGCAAAGTTTTTAAAATTATTATGCAAATAATTTTCAATGTTTTCCATATAAGCATTGTTTTTAGCATAATAATATGACGTCATAAATATTACTAATAGGAGGATAGATTTTAAAAACAATCTACGTATCATCACATTAATTAATAAATAGCATGAGGCTAATATAGCAATATTATACTTTTATTACCATAGATTAAATTTATTACTTTTTTTACAATACAGCCTATGTAATAAGTAAAATCAGTAATCTAGTATTAACCTTCTGTGAAATTCATCATTAGTAAATTCTATATGGGCCTTCAAGTAATTTTTCTTAAGCAATTTTTCCGCAATTTCACCCCACTCAATAATTAAAATTCCATCTTCCATAGCATCTTCAATTCCAATGTTAAGCAATTCTTTTTCAGATTTAATTCTGTACAAATCAAAATGCCAAATTTTAAATTTTTTAACATCATAAATGTGAACTAAATTGAATGTTGGGCTTGTTACATTTTGTGGATCTCCTCCTAGATTTTCAACAATACTTTTGGTAAAAGTTGTTTTACCCGATCCCAAGTCACCATATAATAATAGTACTTTGCTCTTTAATAACATTTCACCAATTTCATGTGATACTTTTTTCAATTCATCAAAGCCATATTCAATTATTTTTCTAGTCATAAAAATTATCTAATGCATTCAAAATGCTTTTATAACATAAAATAATCAATAAATGCTTGAAAAAAATAATTTCACATATAATATCACCTACATATTCCATTGGGATGTAGCCAAGCGGTAAGGCAACGGTTTTTGATACCGTCATGCGGAGGTTCGAATCCTCCCATCCCAACCATAAATAATTTCAACATCAACAATATTAATGTTATAAAAATATTGCCAATTATAACCATTGTGCTACTGTTTAATTTAATATAACTTTAATTTAGTAGGCAAGATGTTGTTAAATTTTAAAAAAATAATGGTCATTTCTTTGATGATCTTTTCTATGAACTTTTTACATGTCACTTATTCACATGCGGACCCGGCAGCAACTGGAACAACGCCAAGTGACCCTACAGATGCAGGACAGGGAATTGCTAATGTACTTTGTAACGTAATTGCAGTTGCTCAGGGAGCAACTGGCAAAACAATAGCTACGCTTGTAATTATATCTATGGCAATTGGTTTGTTCTTAGGAAAAATTACTTGGGGTGTTGCCATAGCAGTTGCAGTTGGTATGGGCGTTCTATTTGGAGCAAATACAGTAGTTTCATTCATATCTAGCTCTGATGGAAAAGGAAGTGGTAGTGTTTGTCCTAATAACAAACCCTAATAACAAATATTTTAGGAATTTTGAATTAGCTTAACGCTTTTTCGGTACCTAAGCCAAGGATAGTAGGCAGTTAATCTGCCACTTTTCTTGGCTTTTTTTGTATTCAAAATCTCTCCAAGTACATTGCACCATATGTTGCTGTTATAAATAAATACAAAGATATAACCAATATCTAATGATGTGACTTGTATCGACCTGCAATCATAAATCCCGATAACACTCTATACTCTTTCATCTCTGAATATAAAATAAGTCTAATATAATTATAACTACAATGAAATGGTGCATTTGGAGGGATTCGAACCCACGACCTATACCTTCGGAAGATAGCGCTCTATCCAGCTGAGCTACAAATGCTAAATATAATCGACAGATTTTATTTGATAGTATTTTACACCTTTGGGAGTTTTAAATTCCAATGATTCATTGACTTTTTTTCCTATTAAAGCTTTAGCGAGTGGAGAAGAAATTGAAATTAAACCTTTTGAAACATCTGCTTCATATTCACTAACAATTTTATAAAATACTTCATCGCCTTTCTCTTCATCAAATAATTTTATTGATGCACCATATTTTATCTCTGAACCTTGAATTTTTGTTATATCAATAACCTCTGCCCTAGAAATTTTATCTTCAAGTTCGGATATTTTTGCTTCAATAAATCCTTGTTTCTCTCTGGCTGCATGATACTCTGCATTTTCGGACAAATCGCCATGTTCTCTTGCTTCTGCAATAGATTTTATAACATTAACTCTTTCTATGTTCTTTAAACCCATAAGCTCAAGTCTAAGCTTATTCATACCTTCTTTTGATATTGGAAATCTTTCTACCATTTAATTTACTGCACTAATACTTGATAAAGTTGAATATTTATTATATATATACCAATAAGTATTTTTTTTAAATGAAAATTATTACTATTATAGATATATGTAAGGATTAGGTGATTCTAATATCTGGTGTATATTTCTGTATTCGTATTGTTTTGGTACTTAAAGGTTTGCATTCTAAATTATACAAAGTTGGACTAAGTGGGAGGGTTATAAGCTTATGGTCAATTCTAACGATAAAAATATCCATCATGTAGATTTATATGTTGGCGAAAGATTAAAACAAAAAAGGCTTGAAAGAGGAATAAGCCAAGACGATCTTGCTGGATCAGTCAACCTTACCTTTCAACAAGTTCAGAAATATGAAAAAGGAGTTAATAGGGTAAGCGCAAGCAAACTTTATGATTTCTCTAAATTTTTAAATACTAATATTAGCTATTTTTTCGATGGGATAGATAATTATGATACATCAGGTACAAAAGAAATTGATTATGCATCTGATGTTACCCAAAATACATTTGGAGATAATATTAAACCTAAAGAAATTGAGATGTTAGTCAATGCATATAAAAAAATTCCCAATTCAGACGTTAGGAAAAATATTTTAGCATTATTAAAATCATTATCTTCCTGAATGGTTGATAATTATATTGAACCTGTTAGATTGTTTACTAAATTTAATAGTCTAAATATATATGGCGTTTGAAGATAGACTGCATAAAATAATAAGTAGGTACGAAAGTTTAAGTGACAAATTATCTGATCCTTCTAAAATTCCTTCTCAGGATTTTGCCAAGATTGCAAAGGAGCATTCTGATTTGTCTGAAATCAGCTTCTCTGCAATTGAGTATTTGCAAAATTTAGAATTATTAAAAGAGGCCGAAGATATATTATTAAATAGTGGTGAAAAAGAATTAAAAGATTTGGCACTTGAACAAAAAAGAGAATCTAAAGCAAATTTAGAAATTATTAAAGAAAACTTAAAAATAATGCTGTTACCTAAAGATATAGCCGATGAAAAAGGAGCTATTATTGAAATCAGAGCTGGAACTGGTGGTGACGAAGCTGCTTTATTTGCTGGTACATTATTTAAAATGTACCAAAAATATGCTGAAAACCAAAAGTGGCAATTTGAAGTATTATCTATCTCTGGTATAGTCTTAGAGGGATGCAAAGAAGCTATGGCATCGATTAGTGGTAAAGGAGTATATAAAAAGCTAAAATATGAATCCGGTGTTCATAGAGTTCAAAGAGTGCCTACAACTGAATCAAACGGAAGAATTCACACATCGGCAGCTACTGTAGCTGTTTTACCTGAGGCCGAAGATATTGATCTTAAAATTAACGATAAGGACTTAAGAATCGATACATATAGATCCAGTGGAGCTGGCGGTCAGCACGTTAATACAACAGATAGCGCAATAAGAATAACCCATATCCCTACCGGTTTAGTTGTTGTTCAATCTGAAAAATCTCAACATCAAAATAAAGCAAAAGCTTTAAAAATTTTAAAATCCAAACTATATGATATCGAAAGGGAAAAAAAGGATAAGGAAATGTCAGATTTACGAAGAGTACAGGTTGGAAGTGGTGATAGATCAGAAAGAATTAGAACATATAATTTTCCTCAAAATAGAATAACAGATCATAGAATTAACATGACTATCTATAATTTAGAAGAAGTGTTACAAGAGGCAAAATTAGACCAATTTATCGATGCACTTGCTGCAGATGATCAAGCAAGAAAAATTTCTCAAGAAGAGAATTAATTAATGATCAAACAAATATCTCTTGCAAAAAAAGAATTCTTATTAATTAAATTGTTCATAGCATTAATACTAATTTTGCTATCAGTTAATCTCTTTGCAATGTTTTCAATTGCAGGCGGAGTAATAGATACTATGGTCAGCAAACAAATTAGCATCACATTAATTTCATTCCTTATTGCTTTTTTATTTTCTATAACAAATATCAGATTTATTTTTAGTAATTCATATTATATTTATTTATTGGTTTTATTAAGCCTAATTATAACTGATTTTTTAGGGTATCAGGCCATGGGAGCTAAGAGGTGGATAAATTTAGGATTCATTAATATCCAGCCTTCAGAATTCATGAAAATCGCAGTTATCTTGGCATTAGCAAAATTTTTTCACAATTGCCATATAAATAATATCAAAAAATATAGAAATTTGATATTTCCATTAATGTTAATAATATTACCTACTTTATTGATATTAAGACAACCAAATTTAGGTACATCATTAATCATAATTTTAACATCTCTAACTATATTATTTATTGCTGGAGTTAGGATACAATTATTTATTTGCCTAGGGTTATCTGCTGTTCTGAGCTTACCAATTATTTGGAGGTTCTTACATGATTATCAAAAAACGAGAATACTTACATTTTTAGACCCCACCACCGATACATTAGGCGCAGGATATAACATTATTCAATCTATTATAAGTATCGGTTCTGGTGGACTTTTTGGAAAAGGCTTTTTAAAGGGGTCTCAAAATCAGTTAGATTTTTTACCTGAAAATCATACCGACTTTATATTTGGTTTAATAGCTGAAGAAGGCGGTTTTGTATTATGCGCCCTACTATTAACAATATATTCTCTAATAATCGCAATATTATATGTAATATCAATACAATGCTATTCTCATTTTTATAGAATATTTATTTTAGGATTCGCTTCCCTATTATTCTTTCACATAGTGATTAATATAGGGATGATATCTGGGTTATTGCCGGTTGTAGGAGTTCCTTTACCATTGTTATCATATGGAGGTTCTAACTACCTTGCAATAATGATAGGCATAGGCTTGACTATAAATATTTATTTGAATAAAACTAAAGTTTTACCAAAGGGCAGTTAATTGATAATATCAAAAGTTCCAGCATAGCATACTATATTTCCTCAAACCGATTTTAAAATGAAGATGGCCACAACGGCTTCATTTTTTGCCTCACTAAATCTCGAGTGTGCCATACATAACTAACCCCAATAATTAATCCCTACCAAATTTTATAGATATCGATTTTTGATTATATTAGCATTCCATGGCAATGCTTGTATTTTTTATTCGAGCCGCATGGACAAGGTTCATTTCTAGCAACTTTACCCCATGTGTTTGAGTTATTTGGATCAGTTGATTTTTGATTATCTATTAGGGAACTAACCTCTTTTTTACTCTCATGAATATTACCCATCGAATCCAGCTCATCTAGATTTGATAATTCATGTGATATTTGGATTTTTGCAGATGTACAAATTATGTTTTCATCAAGCTCTAAAAACATATCCTCGAATAGTTTAAAAGCCTCAAATTTATATTCATTCAATGGATCTTTTTGCCCATATGCTCTTAAATTTATTCCTGCCTTTAACCTATCTAAAGAGTGAAGATGCTCTTTCCAAAATTGATCTAGGGTGACAAGAAAAATCCTTTTCAAAGCTTCATTAAACACTTCATCACCAAACTGCTTTCTTTTATTTTGAAAAATTTCTGCAGTTAAATCATTTAGCTTACTTAATATTTCTGCCTTTTTTTGGCCTTCCTCAATATAAAAATCAACTCCATAAATTCTATGAATTTCATGTGAAATTTCCTTTTTTTCCCATTCTTCTTCAAACGATTTATCTAGTATAAACTTGTTTATCAAATATTTATTCTGTACTTTCACTTTTTCATCAATAATGTCATCAAATTTTTCTTCTCTCATAATGTTAATTCTTTGCTCATAAACAACCTTTCTTTGTTCATTCATTACATCATCAAATTTTAATAAATTTTTTCTGATTTCATAATTTCTTGATTCAACTTTTTGCTGAGCTTTTTCTAATGACTTATTAATCCATGGATGTTCAATAGCTTCATCGTCTTTAAGCCCAAGTTTCCCTAAAAAATTCCCTATTTTAACTGAGCCAAATATTCTCATCAAATCATCCTCTAGTGATAAAAAGAACTTTGTTCTCCCTGCATCTCCTTGTCTACCTGCCCTACCCCTTAACTGATTATCAATTCTTCTAGATTCATGCCTCTCAGTACCAATTACAAATAAACCTCCAATTTCCAAAACTTTTTTTCTATCTTGCTGTATTTGTTGCTTAATTAATTCAACTTCTGGATCAGGTATAATTTTTCCCATAGATTTAGCTTTTATTATAACTTCTTCATTTCCACCAAGTTTTATATCAGTACCACGCCCTGCCATATTAGTTGCAATTGTGACTGCACCAGGCCTTCCTGCCTGTGCAATTACATCAGCTTCCTGCTCATGTAATTTCGCATTAAGCACATTATGCTTAATTCCATTTTTCCTTAAAATCTTAGATATATGCTCAGATTTTTCGATACTGATAGTGCCTATTAATATTGGTTGTAATTTATCATGAGCCTTTTTAACCTCTTCAAGTATTGCGTCATTTTTTGCATTTTCAGTTTTATATATTACATCATGCTCATCAATCCTGGTTACAGGTATATTTGTTGGTATTTGCACAACTTCCAAATTATATATACTCAATAACTCTTGCGCTTCCGTCATTGCAGTTCCTGTCATACCAGCAAGCTTTGGATACATTCTAAAATAATTTTGAAATGTGATAGAAGCTAATGTTTGGTTTTCATCTTGTATAGAGACTTTTTCTTTTGCCTCAATCGCCTGATGCAATCCTTCTGAATATCTTCTTCCATCCATTATTCTACCAGTAAACTCATCTATTATTAATACTTTCCCATCTTTTATTATGTAATCAGTATCTAATTTAAATATTTTATGCGCCTTAATCGCTTGATTTAAATGGTGCACAATATCCATGCTTTCTATATCGTAAAGACTGCTATCTTTTTTTATAAGCCCTAAATCTTTTATTAACTGTTCAACCCTCTCATTTCCTTTGTCAGTAAAAAGTACTGATTTACTTTTTTCATCCAATTCATAATCATCTTCATATAATAAAGATGCAATGTTGTTTATTTTAATATATAGCTCTGGACTGCTAAATGATGGACCAGATATTATCAAAGGTGTCCTAGCTTCATCAATTAATATACTATCAACCTCATCAATAATTGCAAAATTGAATTCTCTTTGTACTAGTGAATTAATATTATGCTTTAAATTATCTCTTAAGTAATCAAAACCGAATTCATTATTAGTGCCATAAACTATATCGCATTCATACACTCTTTTTTTCTCTTCCTCAGGCGTATTATTAACTAAACATCCAACGCTTAGATTATGAAATTCGTAGATTTTTCCCATCCATTCTGAATCTCTCTTTGCTAAATAGTCATTGACAGTTACAACATGAACTCCCTTACCAGTTAAAGCATTTAAGTATACTGGCAACGATGAAACAAGCGTTTTACCTTCACCAGTTTTCATTTCTGTAATCATTCCTTTATGTAAAACCAAACCACCTAAAATTTGGACATCATAATGCCTTTCTCCCAATACCCTTTTAGCAGTTTCTCTAACAACAGCAAAAGCTTCTACAATGATATCATCCAATGCTTGACCATTTTTTAATCTGTCTTTAAATTCTTTAGTCTTAGCTTTTAGCTCATCGTTGGAAAGAGCACTAATTTCTTTTTCAAAATTGTTTATTTTATTTAAAACTGGGTTCAGTGATTTTAATATTTTTTCGCTTCTGGTACCAAAAACTTTTCTAGCTATATACTTTAACATTATGATTATATTTCAAAATTTTAAAAAATGGATATTGATTTTATGTGTTCATATTAAATCATGTTTAGGCATTATGCAATGTTGTTTTTACTGACTTTATTGAACAAAAAAAGCTCCAAGATTCTCTCCTGGAGCTTTAGTGAAAATAGAAAGTACGGAATTACTACATTCCCATACCACCCATTCCTCCCATACCACCCATTGGCATTCCACCACCTGACATTGAGTCATCTTTTTTTGGAGCATCACAAACAGTTGCTTCAGTTGTAACTAATAGCGATGCAACCGACACAGCGCTTTGAAGTGCATTTCTAACTACTTTTGTAGGATCCACTATACCTTTTTTAAATGCGTCTACAACTTCGTGATTTTGAGCGTCATAAGTCATAGTATGCTTATTTTGTTCTAATAATTTTTCAACTATTAATGCACTTTCCATTCCAGCATTCTCAATTATCTTACGAATTGGAGCTGATAAGGCTTTTCTAACAATATCAATCCCTACAGTTTCATCTGCATTTTTACCTTTCATTCCATTTAATGCTTTTGAGGCATATAATAATGTACATCCACCACCAGGAACAATACCTTCTGCAATTGCCGCTTTAGTAGCGTGGTAAGCATCTTCAACTCTATCTTTCTTTTCTTTTACTTCAACTTCTGTGATTCCACCCACTTTCAATACAGCGACTCCACCTGCTAATTTTGCAAGTCTTTCTTCTAACTTTTCTTTATCGTAATCAGATGTAGCTTCAGCAATTTGAGATTTTATTTGATCACAACGAGCTTTGATATCAGACTTATTACCTGCGCCATTCACAATTGTGGTATCATCTTTTGATATTAATATTTTTTTAGCACTACCAAGGTCATCTAAAGTAACATTTTCAAGCTTATGCCCAAGATCTTCACTAATTAGTTGAGCTCCTGTTAAAGCAGCTATATCTTCAAGCATAGACTTTCTTCTATCTCCAAATCCTGGAGCTTTAACTGCAGCAACTTTTAAGCCACCCCTTAGTTTATTTACTATCAATGTAGCTAAAGCTTCACCCTCAATATCTTCAGCGATGATTAAAAGTGGTTTAGATGATTGCACAACTTCTTCTAAAAGTTTTATCATTTGTTGTAAATTGCTAATCTTCTTTTCATATACTAAGATGTGTGCATCTTCTAATTCACATGTCATTTTTTCTGAATTGGTAACAAAATATGGTGAAATATAACCTCTGTCAAAATTCATTCCTTCTACTACCTCTACCTCAAAAATATCACTTTTATTAGCCTCCTCAACAGTTATAACACCATCTTTACCAACTTTTTCAAAAGCTTTAGCAATTTTTTCTCCAATGTCTGCATCACCATTTGCAGATATAGTAGCAACTTGAGATATTTCCTCAGATGAAGAAATATTTTTAGAAGCCTTTTTAATTTCGTTAAGAATTTTTTCACTTGCAGCTTCAATACCTCTTTTTAAATCCATTGGATTCATCCCAGCAGTAACAGCTTTAACTCCTTCTCTCGCAATAGCTTCTGCCAAAACAATAGTAGTAGTTGTACCATCACCAGCTCTATCATTAGTTTTATTTGCTGCTTCTTTCAGAATTTGTGCACCTAGATTTTCAACTTTATCTTCCAGTTCAATTTCTTTTGCAACTGATACTCCATCCTTTGTAATTTTTGGCGCACCAAAAGATTTTTCGATTACTACATTTCTTCCTCTTGGCCCCAATGTTACACCTACAGTATCAGCAACTATTTTTATACCTTTTAGTAGCTTGTCTCTAGCTTGTGTTCCTTTATCAATCATTTTTGCTGTCATTTTAAACTCCTATAAATTTATGATTTAATTATTCCTAAAATATCTGATTCCTTCATGATAAGGTATTCCTTGCCATCAAGTTTCACTTCTGTACCACCCCATTTAGCAAATAAAATCTTATTTCCTACCTTAACATCCAAAGGAGATATATGACCTTTATCATCTTTTACACCAGATCCAACTGCTATCACTTTACCTTCCATTGGTTTTTCTTTCGCAGTGTCAGGTATAATAATACCGCTCTTGGTTTTGTGTTCTTCTTCTAGTCTCTCAACTAGTACTCTATCATGTAATGGTTGAAAATTCATTTTTACCTCAAAAAATAATTAGCTTTAAATATGCACCTTATATATACGTCAATTATTTATTTTCAAGACTTTGAAAGTAAAATTCTAAAATCAATTTTTTGTATTGAAGTGAGTTATGGCTATGAGGGAATAAAAATGTTAATTTTTATTAAAAAATATTATAAAAAATGGAATAAAAAGCATCTAATAATAACTATCTTAAAAGGCAAGAAAAATCATAATAAAGGCATTTTTAGGATTAATTATTTTGTGTGATACCAACTTTTGGCATAAGAAATATCAACTTCAATTGGTATAGATAGCTTGAAGGTATTTATCATAGTATTTTTAATTTTGACACAGCAATCACTTACAATCTCATCTGGAACTTCAAATAATAACTCATCATGAATTTGTAAGATCAAAAATTCCTGAAGATTTGAATCTAGATCTACCATCGCTTTTTTTATTATCTCAGACGCTGTTCCTTGGATAGGTGCATTAATTGCAGCTCTTTGAGCAAAATTTCTTAGATTGTAATTTCTATCATTAATACTTTCTATATAACATTTCCTTCCCATCAAAGTTTTTACATATCCATGCTTTTTTGCAAAATCAATAGTTGCGTCCATATACTCCTTAATACCTGGGTATTGCTTAAAATATGATTCAATATATGAAAAAGCCTCTTCTCTTCTGATGTTTAAACTGTTTGCAAGACCATATGCACTTTGACCATATATAATACCAAAATTAATAGCCTTTGCCTTTCTTCTGTGTTCTGAGTCAACTTTATCTAATGGAATGTCAAATATTTGACTAGCTGTTATACTATGAACATCTTTCTTCTGGTTAAACGCATCTTTTAGACTTTTTATATTTGCAATATCAGCTAATATTCTAAGCTCTATTTGTGAATAATCACCAGAAATTATAGAGAAATTTTCCTTGGCAATAAAGGCTTTCCTTATTCTATTTCCATCACTCGTTCTTATTGGAATATTTTGTAAATTTGGGTCGTGTGAAGATAATCTGCCAGTTGATGTAGTGGTTAGAGAAAAAGTTGTATGTATCCTACCATCGTTCTTATTTATAGCTTTTTGCAAAGCATTTATATATGTCGATACTAACTTTGAATAATGCCTCCATTCTAAAATTTTTCTGGCAATCGGAATCCCTAAAGCTGCATGTTTCTCGAGTGTTTCAGCATCCGTGATATAGCCATCACTTTTTTTGGCTTTCTTGCCACCTTCTAATTTTAACTTGTCAAAAAGTATTTCACCAATTTGTTTGGGTGAACCAATATTAAACTCTTCACCAGATAATTGGAAAATTTCATCTTGCAATAAACTTATCTTTTCCTCAAATTCTTTCCCTAGCTCCATCAATATGCTTTTATCTATTTTTATTCCCTTATTTTCAATCTTAATCAATAATAAAAGTAGTGGCTTCTCAATGATTTCATATATTTCAAATTTTCTTTCATCTGCAAGTTGGACCTTCAAAATTTTATGAAGATTGAAGATGTAAAATGCATCATGTTTTTTATAGTTTAGATTATAAAAATTGCTAAGATTTTCAAAATTAATTTTTTGCTTACCAGTATGCAATGTATATGCAAGTAATGAAATATCATCAAAATTTCTAAATTTAATCTCTTCATTGATACATAAATTAATGACTAATTTCGCATCAAAACACACTTTCTTAATAGAAGTTTCTTCAAAAACCATTTTAAGGCATTTTAATATATCATAAAGATTATTATTACTAAAATCCTTGTCGTCAAAAGAAAGTAAATTTAACTGATTTGATAAATTAATATTATATAGATAACCTCCAAAATAACATGAAAATATGTCACTGTTAAAATAAAAATAGAATTTTCCAAATTTTTCAATTTCAGGATATATTTTCCATAATTCATTTATTGTCATAACCTTTGTCTCAACTGATTTTATATCAGGAGATGGTTGATTTTTTAAAGACATTAACTTATTTGTGTTGAGTGATTTAAACTCATACTTATCTAAAAAATTAGTAAGCTTATCCTGAGTCACTATCTTAAATTTAAGCTGCTCAATATCGAAAGGCAGCTGAACATTTTCATCTAGTGTAACTAATTTTTTTGATAAAAAGGCTTCGTTTTTTGAATCTTCAAGTAAGCTTTTTATTCTTGTTGGTTCAATTATTTCAAGATTGCTGTAAATATTCTCTAGCGTCTCAAATTGATTAAGTAATTTTATTGCAGTTTTCGGCCCTACTTTTTTAACTCCTGGGATATTATCTGACGCATCTCCTATAAGTGAAAGGTAATCTGTCATTTGAGAATATTTAATCCCATATTTTTCTAAAACTAAACTTGGGGTTATGTACTTTTTTTTAAGTGGATCAAAAATTTCAACGTTATTTTGCATTAGTTGAATCAAATCTTTATCCGAGCTGATAATCTTAACTTTAAAATTTTTATTAAGGGCAATTCTAGTATACGTTGCAATTATATCATCAGCTTCAAAACCAGGTACTTCCACTGCTTTCACTCCAAATGCCTCAATTGCCTCTCTTATAATCGGAAATTGTATTTTTAACGCTTCATCTGGCTCGTCTCTATTGGCTTTGTACTGTGGGTAAAAATCACTCCTAAATGTTTTTTTTCCACTATCAAGTGCGATTGCAAGCATTTCACAATCATTATCCTCAATAAGCTTTGCAAGCATATTAATAAAACCATAAACAGCCCCAACTGGTATATTACTAGAAGTTGTTAATGGAGGAAGAGAATGAAATGCCCTAAATACAAAATTATACCCATCTACTATGCATAATGACATAATTAACTAATACCAATAATTTGCTTAACTATGCCGATATTTTTTTCAGCAATAGCTTTTGCTTTCATTGTTCCATTTTTTGTAATTTCTTCAAGGTATTCTTTATCTTCCATGATTTGAATCGTTTTTTGATGAATTGGGCAAATTTTCTTTATAATAACATCAGCTAAAGCCTCTTTGAATTCAGAATTCTTCATTAATTCAAAATTTTTAACAACTTTATTAACATCAATCTCCGTGAAACACGAATATATATCTATGAGGTTTGAAATTTCAGGTCTATCGATTGGATTATAGCTAATGCATGGAGCATCATCTGTTTTAGCTTTACGAATTTTCTTTCTTATTAATTCTTCATTATCAGACATATTTATTCTAGAAATGTCGGATGGATCAGATTTGCTCATTTTTTTAGAAGCATCCTTTAAACTCATAATTCTCTTTGCTTTAGAATCTATTACAGCATCAGGAATTGTAAAAATTTCTTTACCTACTTTCTTATTAAATGAAATTGCAATATCTCTAGTAAGCTCTATATGTTGTTTTTGATCTTCTCCAACAGGAACAATATTCGCATTATAAAGCAAAATATCAGCTGCCATTAAAACTGGATATGAATATAGTCCCAGATTGGCCGTCTCTTTATTTTTTCCAGCTTTATCTTTAAATTGAGTCATCCTGTTAAGCCATCCCATTTGTGTAAAGCAGCTGAGTATCCAAGTAAGCTCAGAATGCTCAGAAACCTTTGATTGACGAAATATAGTTACATTATCAGGATTAAGGCCAGCTGCAATATAAAGCGCAATATTGTACCTAATATTTTCCTGCAATTCCTGTGGATTAAAATTTGAGGTTAGTGAATGCAAATCGACTATACAAAACAAGCAATCATATTGTTGTTGCATTGCCACCCAATTCTTAATTGCTCCAAGATAATTACCTATTGTTATTTTGCCAGTTGGCTGTATTCCTGAGAAAACTCTTTTTTTATTATGCATACAATTTTTTGTTATTGAAAGCTAGGTGATGATACAATAATATCGTGGCCTTTTCTAGGGATAATTATAATTTATATTTCAAAATCATAAGCCTTACCTTTCACTAAAAAATACCAAGGCATAATACCTTGGTATTAGATAAGTTAATATAGTAAATGTTAATTAACACAATGTTACCTATATCACCGATACGCAGTATATATTGATACTGATACCAATTATCCGGGTTATATATAGCTAAAACCTATTTATCTGCTATCTAATTCTTCTCCTAACATTGTGTTACTTAACGTATACCACCTTCTGAGAGTATAAAATATTTAATAAGATGCAACAAATAAATGATGCTTACTAGTATATATATTTCATTCAAATTATTTTTCTAGCCAAATTATACAAAACTCTTTCCCTAAAAGAACTTTTATAAACTCGCTTCATCAGTTAATTAATAAAAAAGCATCTAGATAATTCTAAATGCAATATCAACAAAGTAATTAACTCTCTCTTCTAATATCGGATTTAACCAATATATAATTTTTAACTTTCTTAACTCCTTGAACTTCTCCAGCAATATTAAGTGCAGTTTCCAACTCTTTTTGTGTTTCTGCAACTCCTAAAAGGTATACCACTTTATTGTAGACCATAATTTTATAATTAACTGAATGTATTTCTTTATTAACCAAAAATTTACTCCTCAATTTTGTCGATATCCACACATCTCCAGGCAAACTTGCCTCATTTTTTTCAGAAATAGCTATATCATTAATAACTTCTTTTACTCCTCGCACCACCCAAGCTAATTTCTCTGCCTCATCCTTATATTCAGTAGACGTTACATAACCAATCAACAATACCCTACCTTCGTATACTTCTAAAGAAATTCCTCCCAACGAACCATCTACACTATTTTTTACATATTGATGTTTCACTTTTATGGCCATCCCCTTGTCATCTATAATATCACCAACCGTTCTATCTTCAGCTATGATGGTTCCTGTTGTTGCAGTGGTTGCAATACCTATTACCGCACAATTGCTCATGCTTAACAATAAAAAACACAGAAAAAACGACTTTAAAATATTATTCATAAATCAAAAAAACTATATAATACTCATTATAGTCAATACTCGAAAAATTGAAAGCTTTAAAAACACAATTTTTATAATGGATGTGCCAGACTATAATTTGAATTATGCAATACATACTGAAATGCAGTCTGCTCAGATAAATTAAGGAAAATTGGAGCTCTAGCATTTACAGCTAATTTCAATTTATTATCAATATTTTTAGTTGAGCAAAGCAATATAACCGCAACTTCATCTCTAATTAACTCCAAAGTGTCAATTGCACCAAGTAAATCTCGCTCTTTTATTATACTATTACTAAAAGATATAGGTAGTGTTAAAAAGCATAATTGCCCACTTTCTATAGACTGCAATAATTTGAAAGACTTATATTTATCGTTATTTGCATCGGCTAAACAAAACATTTTTGAATCTGCAAGACCAATCAAACCCTTTGGGAAAAAAATCTTATATTTAGTGTTTACCTCAATAGAGCCAAATTTATTTTGAAAAACTAAAATATCATTTTCCTGTATTTCTTTTTTCTTCAACATACACTACTTCCTCTTTAGCCACTTTATAAACGTATATAATCAACTAAGCTCTTAGATAAAGCCCCAATACTTGAGTAAATTTCAGAAAGTCGCTTTGATACTTGCAGTAAATCAGTATACCCAGTAAACTCATGAACTTTAGTAATATCATCATAACTTTTGGTACTATTCAGTATATCTGTCCTTTGTATTTCCTCAAATTCCTTTAAATTTTTACTAATTGAATCAACCCTTTGCTTTGCTTCAATTAATTTGTCAATTCCATCCTCAAAATCTGTAAATACCTTCTGCATATCACCAGCATTAGCATTCACTACTCCTACAAATAATTTGACAATTCCCTTTACAGAATTGTCTCCAGCATTAAAATCAAGCTTTATCTGCTCATCACTATATGAAAATGACATATTGTGTTTACTTCCTAAGTAGTATTTGTCTGGATCAACTTTTCCAGATAATTCAACAGGTTTCGTATCCATATTCTCTCCTGCAAATAAATAGGTTCCATCATATACTGATTTTTTATTCAAAAAATTCCCCATTCCACTAAGCAGGCCCTTAGCAAATTCCTCTTGTTTTTGTGGAGTAAAATCGTTATTTGTAATTCCATTTATACTAGCTTGCCATTCATACAACTTGCCCCTTAAATATTTTGTCATACTGCCCAACTCATCTGACATTTCATTTATTCTACGAAAACCTTTTTGCAATATTTCCGCATCCTTTTTCTGTACATCGATAGACTCTTGAATATTAATTACGTCACTTGCTTCAGATGCAGAAGCGTCATAAATATTCTCAAATTTTTTACCAGTCTGGACTTGCCTACCGATATTATCTCTTTCATTTACTACTTTATTAATATTTCTTTCAGTACTTTGATTTAAAGATGCTGTGCTAATAAAATTTACTGACATGTTCTACTCCCCTTAAAATGTTGCTAATAGTGTTTTCCAATACTCTTCCATTATTTGAAAAGTCTTTAATACGTATTTATGCATCCTATCAAGTTGCGTGATGTACAATAACTCTTGATCTGTATTAACACCAGATTTTGAGGCAATCTGTTCATCAATCGCTTCTAATTCAATTTTATTTTTCACAACTTTCTCTTCAAGATATTGATGTTTAATATTAAGTGTGTCAACTATACCATTCGCATAACTTGAAAAAGTTGTAGTAGATTTTGCAATAGAATCTGTTCCTTTAAAGCTAAACTCCTTATTTTGAATTTTAAGTAATTCTTCTAAAGCAGCTTTATTGTTTCTTCCTATGTCACCATCTTTCCTTACTTTTGCTGTATATATCTGACGACTATTTGTAATTTCATCAGAAATTTTTAAGGATATAGTGCTATTAGCAGAAGTTCTACTGTCATAATGCTTATCATCTACATAAGTAAAGAGCTTGAGATTATTGAATCCAAAAAACTGATTAATTCCAACGCCATCAGCACCAAATTTGCTATCTTCACTAATAATAGCAAAATTAGCATTTATAGGATTTGTACCTCCTGGGATTATTGTTAAATGCCCATCCCCATCCAATCCAGCCAAAACACTGTAGCTACCACTTGAAGTATTATTGATTTTATCTATTAAGTTTTGTAATCTAGAAATACCATTACTTAAATCAATTTCTATTGTTTCTGGTTTACCTGCAGCATTCTTAATGGATAAACCATCATTAGGATTAAACAACCCAATTCTAAATTTTCCACTAACTGTTATTGTATCACTACTTGTAAATTTATTATTACTAATAACTGATTTAAAGCCTAATTTAGGCGTAGCATCGGCATAAACAGCATTCATTTCCCTCACCAAAGTATCGGTGTATATATCCAATCTGTTTACTAGATCTGGTATAATTTTATCCCTAAGTTCAAATCTCGCTTGTAACTCACCGCCTTTTAAATGATGTGTGATTTGATTTGTAACCCCACTTGTCACTAAATCATTCCTAAATTGAGGAGAAGTGTCCTGTATATCTTCATCAACAACAGAAAGAGCAGGAAATATAAAATCACTCTTTAAATAATTATCCAGTCCATCTGTATGAGTAAATTCGACCTTATATTTAATATCACCCTTGATTAGTGGGATACCTGATTTTGTTTCTAAGACCAATTCACCATCTTTATCAAAATATTGATTAACATCAATTAGCTTTGATATTTCTCTTATCTCATTAAAAAGCTTATTTTTTGCATCATTATACTTGATATCGCTACCTCGAACGCCGTCACCCTTGAGTAAAGGCAATGCTTGACTTAAATTTCTTGCAGTTACTATATGGCCATTTAATTTTTCAACTGATTTGAAGATATGCTCATCCTGTTCCTGTCTAAATTTCTGAAGCTTCTCAGATTGCTGAGAAACATTTTCTACAAATTTTTCCATTGAACTAACAGCATCATTCATCTTATTTGAATTATTACTTGCTAGCTCTAACTCTTTTATATTTCCAAAAATGCCGTTTAGATTGACTGTAATACTATTTTTTCCATCAAGTTTCAAACTGTATACGTCCTCTATCACTTGCTGTAGCATTTCCTTACTTACACGACTAGAATGAAACAATGAATTTTTATTATACTGCTCTTTTAATAAGCCTTCGCTCATTGCTAAATCAATACTTTTAATTTCGGCTCCAACTTGCGTATTCGATACTAGATTTACTTCCTGTTTAATATAATTCGGATCATTAGCATTGACGATATTTTGTTGAGCAACACCTATCTGTCTTTCATGATTCCTAATCGCAGATGCTGTGGTTTCCATTATTTTACTCATAGAATTAAGCCTCCTTATTAAGCATTACATGTTTACTAATTTTTTCTTTAGCAAACGATTTACCAGTTTTATAATAATTCTTGTTCTTCATCTCATTTTTTTGAATTGATTCTTTTAGTATTTCCATAACCTTTGAACCCAAATATTGTGCCTTTTTAATTTTATTCATGTTCTTACCAGAAACATCCAGCAAATTTTGTACCAAATTTTTAAACTCTTCCTTATTTTGTAAATCTTGCTCCTTAGATACACTAAAACTATTGAGAATTTTCTTTTTATTTTTTGAAAAAAAATTCACTAATTCTATTTTGTCTGGAATCAACTCCACCGCTTTATCATATTGTTTTTTTTCAATGAATTCCTCTTCCCTTTTAACAATCTTACTAAGCCTTCCTAATGCTTTAATAATTAATTCGTATTCAAAAAAATCTTCATCATTCTTTTCATGCTCAACATTTTGTTTTGATTCTTCAATTTTTTCATTATCCATGATTTTGATATTTCTTTAACAATTGTTTATTTAAATTTGGATCAACTTTAAAATTTCCATCTTTGGTAATTTCTCTGGCATATTCATTAATTAAAAAATGATTTAGAGTTTCTTCAGCAAATCCACCTCCTGTCAATGGATCTGGCTCAATATTTTCATAAATTGGTTCCATCATACTAGACAATAACGTTGCATTAAATTCATCTAGCATTGCATTAAATTTCTTTTTTTCAATATTAGAATTAACATTTAGATGCAAATCAGGGCGTTTCAATTCTTGATTAATGTTATGTTTATCAGTGATTGCGTTATTATTACCTGTACTCATTACATCACCTTATTTCTATTTCTCCTTGCAAAGCACCAGCATCACGTATTGATTTCAATATACTGATCAAATCTTGTGTTTTTACACCAAGTGAATTTAACCCTGATACTAAATCAGCAAGATTGGCAGTAGGTTCTAGCACCTTAAAAGCAGTGCCAGGTTGAGATGGCTGGTTTTTATCGCTAGTAGGAACAATATCTGACTCAATTTCAAATTCCTCTAATGGCGAAACCTTTACTATTAAATTTTTTTGCGCAATAGCAACTTTACTAATTTTAACATGTTTTCCAATAACCACAGTACCAGTAGCTTCATCAATTATAATTTTAGCTGTGGTATCTGGTGATATTGTTATATTTTCAATGTCTGCTAATAATCCCACAACGTTATCTTTATATTCCTCAGGAATTTGTAATACAACTGTACCTGGATCTCTTGCCATTGAGAGAGTATCACTTAGATAGGAGTTAATTGCATTAGCAATAGATCTAGCTGTAGTGAGGTCAGGATTATTTAATGATATACTTATTTTAGTCAAGGAATTGAGGTCAAATTCAATTTCTCTTTCAACTGATGCTCCGTTTATAATGTATCCAGATGTTAAGATTGGCTTAAAATTATCCTGTCTAGTATCAGCTAATTTACCAATTCCAACTTGCCCTTGCGCCACAGCATAGATTTTACCATCAATTCCCATTAAAGGAGTTGCGAGTAATGTACCACCTTTTAAACTTTTAGCATCTCCCAGTGTGCTTAAATTAATAGATATTTTATTCCCAGCTCTAGAAAAACCTGGCAAGTTTGCTGTCACCATAACTGCAGCAATATTTTTTGTTTTTATAGTGTCACCCCTTGTATTAATTCCTAATTTTTCAAGCAAATTAACCAATCCTTTTTGAGTAAATACTGAATTTTTCAAATTATCACCAGTTCCATCTAACCCAGTCACTAAACCATAGCCAACTAAAACATTGTCCCTGATACCCTCAAAATTAACAATATCTTTAATTCTTGAATCTGAGTTTGAATTAACAGGAAAAACTAGTACAATCCATAAAACAAATACTATATTTAATAACGATATTACAATTTTATTTTGCATTAAATTTCAGAACACATCCAACTTTGACAATTTAAGCATTATTAATAATAACTATCAAGAAAAATTTATTTATATTTTTGCTATTAAATTAAATCATATGCTACGACATTTAAAATGATTGAACTAAACTTTAATATTAAGTTTGAGGACTTATATTCAATATTTGGATTAAGGACAATAGATGAAAAATTTTTAGACTTCTTAAATACCCAAAACCCAACTCTTATGCACGATTTAGTTGTTGGTAGAGAAAATACCTACATATCATCTGAACTAATACTTCATATAGCTCCGCACCTAGAGAATTTTATAATTACTTTGTTTAACCTAAAATACAGTCAGAATAATAGCCTAAATTATCATAAAAAAGCATCTGCTCTATTTGAGTGTAAAAAAAGATTTATCCAAAGAAAAATTAGTATTGAGCATTATGACGAAAAACGACTAAATGAGTCTGTTTCTATATTATGTAAGGCTGGAATCAACTTAGATGATGAATTATCGATAGCAACTCATATTTTAAAATTACAGGAAGATAACAATGAAAAATTACTAGAATTTGCTAAAATATATGTTGCATGGGCACTATATAATGAAGAAGGAAGAGAAAAGTATAAAAATGGGATATTATTCAAAATACCTAAAAAATTAAACTTTGATAAATTAATTGAATATTCAGAATCTAATAACAAAACAAAATGTTTTGACAATAAAGAACTAAGAGATAGAAAAGGTTTTGACCTAACAGATGATACAATAAATCAACATACCGCTATTGTTAATGCGAATTACTGCTTATACTGCCACAAACAAAATAAAGATTCCTGTTCAAAAGGATTATCTGATAAAATAACTAACGGTATTACTGTAAATTCTCTTGGCGTGGAATTGAATGGATGCCCACTAAAGGAAAAAATTTCAGAAATGAACTTACTAAAAAAAAAGGGGTTTATCATTGGTGCATTTGCTACTGCAATTATAGACAACCCAATGATAGCCGCAACAGGACATAGAATATGTAACGATTGCATGAAATCATGCATTTATCAAAAACAGGAACCAGTTGATATTCCATTAATTGAAACTAAAATTTTAGATGATATTTTAAGGCTTGACTATGGATTTGAAATATATAGTTTACTAACAAAATGGAATCCACTAAAATCAGAAGGATATTTACCAAAAGAATTTAATAATTATAAAGTTTTGGTTGTAGGAATGGGACCGGCAGGTTTTACTCTTTCTCACTACTTAATAAATGAGGGATTTACTATAGTGGGAATTGACGGATTAAAGATTGAACCAATTCAAAGTGAACTTTCTGGCGTTACACAAGAAGGAACTAGAGTAAATTTTAAACCAATTAAAACCATCTCCGATATTGAAGAAAAACTTAGTGAAAGGAAGGCCTATGGTTTTGGTGGCGTAGCTGAATATGGAATTACAGTAAGATGGAATAAAAATTATCTGACAATTTTAAGATTGATGCTTGAACGTAGAGAAAATTTTAGAATGTATGGTAGTATAAGGTTCGGTAGCACAATCAATTACCAATCTGCCAAAAAACTCGGATTCAACCATGTTGCACTAGCAATTGGCGCAGGAAAGCCAAATATTCCAGATATTCCAAATATTTTATGCAAAGGAGTAAGGAGTGCCTCTGATTTTTTGATGTCATTACAAACTCTTGGTGCTTCAAGAAAAAGTAGCTTGGCTAATTTACAAATTAGGCTCCCTATTGTTGTTATAGGTGGCGGATTAACCTCAATAGACACGGCAACAGAAAGCCTTGCCTATTACCCAATAATGGTAGAAAAATTCTTAGCTCAATACGAAAGATTAGGAAATAACTTCCTTAAAACTTTAGATGATGAAGAATTAGAAGTTGCTTTGGAATTTATTGAGCATGCAAAAGAATTAAAAGCTAATCCTAAAGACAGACTTTTTTTATTGAAGAAATGGGGTGGAGTGAAAATTATATATCGAAAAAAATTTGAAGAGTCTCCTGCATATAGATTGAATCATGAGGAGATTGCTAAGGCATTTGAAGAAGGGATAGAGTTTATAGATAACACATGCCCATTAGAAGTTATTTTAGATAAATTTAGCCACTGTAAAGAAATTATCTGCAATAACAAGACTATTCAAGCTAAAACAATATTAATTGCTACAGGCACATCACCTAACACAACCTTAGCCAGGGAGGAACCCGAGCATTTTAAGTTAAACGGCAAGTATTTTTCTATGATTAAAAATGGCGAGGATCCAACTTTTTTCATAAATATGGAAAATAATTTTAGTATTAGCATATTAGGTGATTCACATCCAAAATATTCTGGTAGCGTAGTAAAGGCTATGGCAAGTGCAAAGGACAGTTATAAATTAATTGCTAAAGAAATTTTTAAATATAATAAAAAGAATGAGCTTCAAAGTAGTAAGTTTTTTGAAAAATTGAATAATCAGCTGATTTCTAAAGTCATTAAAGTAGATAGATTAACCAAAAATGTTGTTGAAATTTTTATCAAATCTCCATTAGCTGTAAACGAATTTCAACCTGGGCAGTTTTATAGGCTACAAAACTACGAATCAAATGCAAAAATTAGCAATGGCTATCTAAGGACCATTGAACCATTGGCATTAACTGGAGCTTTTGTTGATAAAATTCAGGGTATTATTTCATTAATAGTTCTTGAAATGGGGGGGTCCTCAAATTTTTGCCAAGATTTAAAACCTGGTGAAACTATTAGTCTAATGGGCCCAACTGGCTCTCCAACCTATATACCTAAAAATGAGAATGTATTATTAATCGGCGGAGGGTTAGGCAATGCAGTCCTGTTTTCTATAGGTAGGGCATTAATAGACAATGGATGCCATGTTTTGTATTTTGCAGGGTATAAAAAAAGAACAGATGTATTCAAACCACAAGAAATAGAAAAGGCTGCAAATCAGGTTATTTGGTGTTGTGATGAATCAAAATTAAACTTATCAAATAATGCAAACCAATCTTTTCATGGTAATATTATAGAAGCTTTAGAGAATTATGATACAAACTTTAGCAATGAGTTGAAATTGAAAAATTTTAACAGAATGATTACGATAGGCTCTGATTCAATGATGAAAGCGGTTTCATATGCTATTCAAAATGATCTGAAAAATCTCTTTGATCCAAATATTAAGTCCTTTGCATCAGTTAATTCTTCTATGCAATGTATGATGAAAGAGATTTGCGCTCAATGCTTACAAAAACACATAAATCCTAAAACTAAGGAAGTTAGTTATGTATATAGTTGCTTTAATCAGGATCAAAATTTAAAGCATGTAGATTTCGAACATCTTTCATGCAGATTAAAACAGAACAGTTTGTTGGAAAAAGTTACTAGCAAATTAACCTGAGGGGTATAAAAACCCCACAAATTAATTTTTCCCAACAGATAATCTCTCCTTATCCAATTACAATTATACGTATGAATTGTTACAATTATGTTACAAAAACAAAATATTTTTAAAATACATATTAGGATATTCTAAATGGTTGAAGAGTTACGTAGCAAAATAAAAAATAATTCAGTCTTTTTTATTTCTTAAGAAAGTTGGTATCTCAAATATACTACTAGTTGATTTTATTTTTTTTGGTTCTTCTTTTGCTAAATCATCTTCAACTGTTGATAAATCATGATCCCTCACTTTCTCTTTTTGTTGTATATGATCAATATCATCTCTATTATTATTAGTTAAGGTGAAATAGAAAGAATTTTGCTTTGGCTCTAATACCTCTTTTTTTTGTGCATGAAATGAAAGCTTATCTTCATTAAAATTTTTATTTATAAATTCTTCTTTTGTCTCAGCTAATATTTCTTTTTCTATAATTTTTTCTTCAATCTGCCCCTCTTTAACATCATTTTCTTTTATTGCATTTCTTTCAGTAATGCTGTCAATACTTATAGATTTAGAAAGCGTGATATCACCAAAATTATTTATTAATTTATTATCTATTATTTTTTGAGTCTTTACATCAATTCCAGTTGCTACCACAGAAACTCTTAATTTCCCTTCCAAATCAGCATCAAACGCAGAACCAAAAATTATATTTGCATTAGGATCAACTTCTTCTTTAATTCTATTCGCTGCTTCATCCACCTCAAACAATGTCATATCCATACCACCAGTAATGTTAATCAACACCCCTCTTGCTCCTTTCATCGATGAGTGATCAAGCAATGGATTGGATATAGCTGCTTCTGAAGCTTTAATAGCCCTATTTTCTCCTTCTGCTTCACCCGTCCCCATCATAGCTTTTCCTTTCTCATTCATTACCGCATGAATATCAGCGAAATCCAAGTTAATTAGACCAGGCTTAGTTATTAAATCCGTTATACCCTTCACACCTGCATGCAATACTTCATCCGCCATTTTAAATGCATCGGCAAAAGTAGTTTTTTCATTTGCTAGTCTAAAAAGATTTTGATTAGGTATTATAATAAGAGTATCAACAAATTTCTGCAATTCATCTAGACCTTCTTCAGCTGTTTTCATCCTTCTTGCACCTTCAAAATGGAATGGCTTAGTAACAACTCCTACAGTTAAAATATTCCTTTCTTTGGCAATTTTTGCAACTATAGGAGCTCCACCTGTTCCAGTTCCGCCTCCCATCCCTGCTGTGATAAAAATAAGATTATATCTGTCTAATGCTTCGATAATTTCATTTGTTGATTCTTCCGCCGCTATAGCTCCAACTTTTGGATCTGATCCTGCACCTAAACCTTTTGTAGATGTTATTCCAAATTTAATTTTATTAATTGCTAAAGAATTATCTAGAGCTTGAGCATCAGTATTAGCAACAAAAAAATCAACACCTTCTAGATTAGATGATATCATATTATTAACGGCATTTACGCCTCCTCCTCCTACCCCAAAAACAGCGATTTTTGGAGATAAATCCTTTTCAATTGGAATGCTTATTTTTAAACTCATTTTAGCTCTATTAATGATTCAAGAAAGTTTATTGTCGGTCTTTTTAAACTGCAAAATAATACATTAGGCACTTATTTGCAATTGTTTCTTATTATAACATAATTTTTTATATAATGAAATTTTCATAAAAATATAAAAAGTTATTGCTTTATACCAATCGCTTAAAATAACTTGATAGATAAATTGGTATTATATCGTAATTAATACTTTAAACAAACTTCCCATCTCCTCATCTGAGATTAATTTATTTAACTGATAATCAATTTTTTCTCTAGATGCACCATACTTTACTAACATCTTGGCCCTCTCTAAAATACCATACTGCAATAAAAAATCTGATTGATTCATTATATTAGATATAATATTGTTTTTTTTAAAATTATTTTGTAACTCTGTAAAATCAACCAACGAAGTTACGTCCGATTCACCTATCTTATCAAACAATCCAATTTTTTTATGACCCATAACTGCTTGCAAAGTACTTTTATTCGGAGATTTTAAATATCCATAATCAATGATCAGCGCTAATCCCTTACCATCAGAAATTTTTCTTGATACCTTATTAATATAATTACTTCTATGCTCTGATAGTTCAATCAGTTGATTGTTACCAAATTTATCTATACCCACCACATTAGAGACATCACTCACCAAACCAAAAGTAAAATTATTTTTTTCATTTAAAGAAATAACTACTTCATATATTTTATCTTCCTTTAACAAATACTGCTTCACAAGAAGAGCGTCAAAAAATTCATTAGCAACTATAAAAAATTTTTTACCTTCCAATTTCTCTAAATCTTTATACCAGTTAATTTGAAAATTATTAAAATTTTTCAGAGTATTTTTTTGCGCTTGTTGCAATTTATCACTTGTTTCAATTAAAGCTACTTCACTTATATCATTGTATATATCTTTAAAATTTTGAATTGTTCTCAAAATATCCCTCATCATTGTCCCATTTCCAGGACCTAATTCCACTAAAGTAAATGGAGCATTCACTTTTTGATACCATATTTCAGACAAATAAATTGCTATAATCTCACCAAACATTTGACTTATTTCAGGAGCAGTTATGAAATCACCATGCTGACCAATGGAATCAAAATTTGAATAATAATAGCTAGATGCAATCTGCGTAAATTTATCAATGCTTAGCGGTCCATTGATATTTATAATATTTTTAATGTGGCTATTAATATTTTGCACCATCTAGGGGTATAATATTTTTAAACACTTCTTGTATGAATTGTAGCGTAATTTTCCTTTTTCTTATAATCGATTGTTTATCTATTATATTCACTACTTCATCAATAGATTTATATCTTCTCTCTATATTTTGATAAATTGACTCAATTATTTCCTCAGATATTGATATTTGCTTTTGTCTAAAAAATTTCTCAATTAATAATTTTGCCAGCCTCTCATCTGGTTCCTTTAATACAACCTTATAAATCGATTTAATCCTAGAATTTAAATCTTTAAGATTAAAACTCGGATACTTTGAACATGTTAATAACAGAGAAAGCGATTTTTCTTGAGCAAAATTAATAATATTAATCAAAGTACTATCATTATAGTTTTCTACATTATCAACTATAATCCTTTCATTATCATCCAAATCATCAAGACCATTTATAAATATTGCGCCAGTATTTTTCTCCCATAATTTTGCCAACAGTGTCTTGCCAGATTTTTCAGAACCAATTATCAAAATTCTGTTATTTTGCCACATATCCCAGTTGTTAATAGCATTATAAGCCTCAATATTAGAGAAGGAGGTAATAAAATCGTCATCACAATTATCTTTATAGGTACTTTCTAATTCTAATATTTTTTGCATTTTAAAAAAACTGTAAAAAAAATGGTATATACAATGTCGCTATAATAGTACTTACCAATAATGCAATCGCTGCTTTCTCAGGAAATTTGTTATATAAATTACACGTTATAATGCAATCTATTCCTGGTGGTAAAGCAGATAAAATGAAAAACATTTTATGCATCTCATTGTTATAAATATGGAAGACGAATTTATCTAATAAAATAAATGACAAGTATAATAACGGCGACACAATGATTTTTGAGATTGAAAAAATACTTATAAATTTGATTCCTCCTTCCAATTTTACTTTACTCAAACTTAAACCAAAAACCATCATCCCTAAAACCAAATATGCTGCCCTCATTTGAAAAAATAAATTATTAAAACCATCGAACAACCTTATATCACTTAAATTTGCCACTAACCCTATTGCAAATCCATAAATTGGTGGCAACTTTAAAAGGAGTAGAACCCTTTTTTTAGCAGAATCAATATTATTTGAGATTGTGTAATTTCCTATGGTATAGACATACAACACAAAACCTATAGTTGATAACATAAAAATTCTGACATACTCCTGATCAAAGACCAACATAGCTATTGATAATCCTAAGCTACTTGTATTAGCGCTCCCAGCGGCGTAACTGATAATTCTCTCTCTACCATCATCAAAAAATTTAGATCCAATAAAGAGCGCTATTTTACCAAGAATAAAAGAAAATGCTAAATACATTGCCGGCAATAGAGCATACTTAGCTTCAAGCTCAGTATTAAGTGCCACATCAAAAAAGATTACAGGCATAATAAAATGAAACATGATTTTGCTGAGAGATTTAGTATCTATTTCATGTAATTTTCCAGCTATATAGCCTTGAACAGCTATAATATAGAGTGGTAAAATTTTAGATATTAAACTAATAAACATATCCTATATTATACCTCTCTTAGCTAACTCTACATTTGCTAAAGTTTCGATTTCTTGAATTATATCTGAAAGCTTCTTGTCAGTACAACCTATATCGCACATTTTAAGATTTTTTTTAATTTCATACAATTCTTTCAATGACGGCTTAGAAAACAACATAGATTTTCTATACTCAGACAATAGATGCAATAAGTTGTTACCGTAATTATAATTTTTCTCTTTATCTGAATCCTTGGAGCTAGTTTGTAAAAAGTATAAATTTTCTGTATTAATCTCTTGATTGCAACTTATTTTATTAGATGTTTTTGTTGAATCATTTAAACTAAACGCTCTCTTGTCTTTATCCTTTTTTTTATCAACGTTTCTAACTCCATGTATCTTACCTACGCTGATTGGATTTATACCACTAGACATTATATACCTTTTTCTACGATTATATCCTAATCACTAAGCAAGTTCATCATAATAGTGATTTTTTGTATAATCAATATTCTATCAAGATAATAATTATATTTTTAAAACCTCATTAAATACAGTAGGCAAAGCAGTAAAAATATCACCCTTAAAGATTACTTTTAAAAATAATTTTTCTATTTCTTCTTTTTTTTGTATATTCAGTAATTCCTTATACTGTGATAATAAAATTATAGGAATTGAATCAAAATCACTATTTTTTCTAATTTTCATTGCTAAATTTATACCATCAATTTCAGGCATTTGATAATCTAATAATATAACTGAGACGTCTTTCTTCAAATCGGCTAATATTTCCAGCATTTCACCTGGATGATTAAATACCTTATAATCACAACCCAATCTTTCAAACAGCTTTATCAATGTATTAATAAAATATGGATTATCATCTATAGCAAAAACTGTTTTTACTATTTTATTCATTTAAATCTCCTTTTGCACTCACTATCACACTATTAAAACTTAAATAGATATGGGATTGTATAATATAATTGATTATAAATAAACTACCAAAATCAAAAATGTATATGTTAATGAAATATCATGGATTAAAGCATGGTTATTAAGTATAATATTTATATTTAAGGGACGTAGATAAATTTACATAATATATAAAATATTATAGCAATCTCCTATTTAAATTTCTAAATTATTATTAAAAACCCCTTGTTCTAACAACACCCTGAAAAATTGATAATATACAGGCTCACTTCATTACTTAGTGAGTATAGTAGAATTGAATTAAAAAGGAATTTCATCCTTAATATTATCTGGGTCAAATTCTTCATATTTTGACTCTTGATTATTATTTTCAAAATGATTTTCGTTATGTCGTGAATCACCACCTTTAGAGTCAAGCAAAGTTAGTGTACTATTATATTGAGTCAGCACTACCTCTGTAGTATATTTTTTTATGCCCTCTTTATCCATATACTCCCTGGTCTGCAACTTACCCTCTATGTATACTTTACTTCCTTTATTGACATAATTTTTAACAATATTTACAAGCCCAGGTGCAAAAACCACAACCCTATGCCAATCTGTTTTTTCCCTTTGTTCTCCAGAATTTTTATCCTTCCACCTTTCGCTCGTAGCAATTGAAAAATTTGCGATTTCACTACCACCACCTTGAGAAACCCTAATTTCTGGTTGATTTCCGACGTTTCCCACTAATATTACTTTATTTACACTACCAGACATATATATTTAACACCATAAAAAAACATAAGCGCAACTAGTGCGCAATATGATAATAACCAAATATTACTTATTGTTCACAGTCGCTTTAAATTCTGAGCCAACTGAAAAGCTCACTCTCCTTTGAGCTGGAACTTTAGCAATGGTACCTCTTGGGGTTTTAACTTCTTTTGCAACAGTATGCTTAGCTTTAAATGAACCAAATCCAATAAATCTTAATTCATCTGAATCCTTTAGTGAATGCTCTATACACTTAAAAACAGAATTCAATATTGCATTGGCTTTAGTCTTTGTGCATTCTAAATCCTTTGATAATATATCCAAAAATTCGTTCTTGTTCATTCTAACTCCGTTATTAATGTTTAAATACATATTATAAAAACTATCTATCAATAAAATCAAGACAAAAGCAACAATTATATTTAATTTTTATAAAACTTTTATTTTTTAATAAAAAAAGCAGTTGAAGAAATTATAATTCCGCAAAGCTCATCCTATCAAGCTATCATAACCTACTTTCCACGTACTATCAAGATTTTGTATAAAATACTTAATTTTATTTCCAAATAATTTATCATTTAATTTAGTAAGCAGGTACTTAATATTTACATTCTCTGTAGTGATAACAAATATGTCATTTACCAAATCAATATTAAAATTCGCCAATAAATCAGTTGAAGAAAGTATTAAAAAATTACTGTGGCGTATTAAATGATCAAAATTTGTTGCTATTATTAAATCCTGCAATTCTACATCAAATTTGTCATTTTCAGTAGAATGAGGTATAAAAGATAATTGAGAAAAAGACCACATTAGACTATCCAAATACTCCATTTCATCCTCATCCTTACACAGAAAATTCACCTTTTTAGCAACTTCTAATATTTTTATAATAACTTTAGGAATAGTTACTTTATAAAGGGTGCTTTGAACTTGATAAAAAGTTATGCTCTTCATTTATATGCTTTCTGATTTTACTAATTCTTTCAACTTATTGATTATAACTTGAACCAAAACAAAATTGTTTTCACCATTTTCCAGCAATATCTTAGATATAAATTTATCAAAATTATTTAATTTGTTCTTGTCTTTAATAAAACTAAGATCTTCAGTATTTTTATAATCTTTTAATTGTTCATACACGATATCAACGGTAATCTTTCTTAGTTCATTTTCGATATAATCGTACGCTAATTTTTCTATGTGATCTGCTTCATTATTTTTATTAATCAATTCTAAAATTTGTTCAATATACAACCTATTTCTGATTTTAAAGTACACTTTAGCTATAATATCTATATCAATTTTAGAAGATTGTTTAACTGTAATTATATCAAAAAAGGATGTAATAAGACTAAAATACACTATATTTAAAATTAAATTACTTGAATTTTTATCTTCCTTAATATGGCCGTTAACCTTTTTAATTTGCTTTGCAATCACAGTATTAAAATACTCATCTTTATTAAATGATTTGCATAATTCATTAAACCCATTTTTCTGTTTTACAATAATTGCTTCTACATCAGTCATGTCAGGATAATGCATTAAAATCCAATTTATTCCTGTTTTAATAATTGTGTGTAATTTATTCAATAATTTATATCTTGAATCTACTGAAATACTAACAGACGCACCATTTATATCTTTTAGAATATTTTTTGCATCAGCAGTTTGCATTATAATATAAAATGCTTTAGCAATAGACACAGGATTAAAACCTTTTTCATCTTTTAGAAGGTGAAAAGTTGTACAACCCAATGTATTCACAAATTCATTTGAGATCATTGTTATAATTATCTCATTGCTAAGCTTATGTAACATTATAGATTGTTTAAAATTTTGTTGCATGTGCTCTGGAAAATACGAAAGCAATATCTTTTGAAAAAAACTCTCTTTTGTAAAATCGAATGAAACCAATATTTTAGCGATAGAATTTTTTGCATATGCAACTAAAACTGCAATCTCTGGCCTTGTAAGCGACTTTTTCTCAAGCTCTAATTTCATAATTTCTTCTTGACTTGGCAATTTTTCAACTTCTCTTAATAACTCACCTTTTTCCTCCAAACAATTTATTAACCAACGATAATCTCTTAGATTGTTGATATCTGAATAACTTTCCATATTTAATAAAACAGATTGACTGTAATTATCCTGTAAAACTAAATTTTCTACATCAGATGATAATTTACTTAAAATCTTATTTCTTTCTTCAAGAGTGATATTTTTTTGCTCTATCTCATGTTGCAAAGCAATTTTTATATTTACTTCATGATCAGAACAGTCAACACCACCAGAATTATCTATAAAATCTGTGTTAATTAACCCTCCGTGTCTGGCAAATTCTATCCTTCCTTTTTGAGTAAAACCTAAATTTCCACCCTCACCTACTACCTTACATCTTAAATTTCTCCCTATTATTCTTAAATCATCATTAACCTTATCCCCAATCTCATTGTTATCTTCAAACTCACCTTTTACATAGGTCCCTATTCCCCCATTCCACAATAAATCAACTGGTGCTTTTAATATTGCAGTTATTAATTTAGACGGAGATAACTTGTCAGCACTAATTCCTAATGCAACCTTAACTTCAGGTGAAATTGATATTTCTTTAACTGTTCTTTCATAAACCCCACCGCCTTTTGATATTAAATCTGCACTATAATCTGTCCATTTTAAATTTGGATTATTAAACAATCTTTGCCTTTCCTTAAAACTTTTTTCTGTATCTGGATCTGGATCAAGAAATATATGCAAATGATTGAAAGCTGCTAAAAGTTTCATTTTTTTAGACAACAACATTCCATTCCCAAATACATCACCAGACATATCACCAATTCCTATAGCTGTAAAATTGTCCTCATCTAAATTAATATTTAGAGAGTTAAAATGATATTTTACACATATCCAAGCACCCTTTGCCGTTATGCCAAGTTTCTTATGATCATAGCCAGCTGAACCACCTGATGCAAATGCATCACCAAGCCAAAAATCATACTCCTTTGAGACCTGATTAGCATAATCAGAAAAAGTTGCAGTCCCCTTATCTGCAGCAACAACAAAATATGGATCATCTTCATCATGTCTAATTATATGCTTAGGATTAACAATTTTCTTGTTAACAATATTATCTGTTATATCTAAAATTCCTCTTAGAAAATTTTTATAGCAAGTAATACCTAGTTTTAAGAAATCTTCATTATTGTTTGTATGATATTTGATAACAAAAGCCCCTTTACAACCAGAAGGCACTATTAATGAATTTTTAGTCATTTGCGCTTTCATCAAATCTAATACCACCTTTCTAAAATCCTCAGTTCTATCAGTCCACCTTATCCCACCCCTTGCAATTTTAGCACCTCTTAAATGTATCGCTTCAAATTTAGAGGAATAAACAAAAGTATCTACTTCCGGCTTTGGAAGTGGCATATCTTCAATCTCTTTCGAACTAATTTTTAGTGATATGAAATCTTTATAATAACTTGTAACTTTGTCAATAAGAAAGAAATTTGTTCGTTTTGTTGCTAGAATTAAACATAAATATGTGCTCAAAATCTTATCTTCTACAAATACCGATATTTTTGAAAGCATTTCATTAACTTTATCCAAAATATCTTTTTCAGTAGAGCTTGTATATTTTAAATCTGGATTAAACCTCAACTGAAATAAGTTTATTAAATTTTTGGTAAGGTCGGAGTTCTTCACCAACGTATTTAATATATATTCAATATTAAATTCAAATTTAATTTGTTTTAAATATTTTGCATATGCTCTTAGAAGATTTGCTTCTCTATAATTAATACCTACATAATAAAGCAAATTATTAAAAACGTCATTTTCGACTGTGTTGTCCCAAATTTTTTCCAACCCTTCTTCTATATTAAGTTGCAAAGCATTGTTAAATTCAAATTCTCCAAATTTAGGTTTTGTTCTAAAATAGTGAATAAAAACCTTCTCTTCTACTCCCATATTATTAATCCTTATCTCAAAAGTGGCCACATCAATTATAAATAGCCCCAGATTATCGATTATCGGAAATATAGTTGATAGGTGCAATTCATTCTTTAACGAAAATATCTTCAGCTGAATCAAACTTTTGCTACTTTTAGCAGAATTATATATTTTAAAAGCAACCTTATTTTTTGTTAAAGCCTCTTCAATTGCGTTAATGTCATGGATTGCTTGTTCAGGAGAAAAACTAGTAGTATATTGAATGTTAAATGCATCTTGATATTTTTTAAACAGCTTATCAGCGTCCTTTCTACTTAAGTTGCCATTTAACACCTCTTTTAAATTATCATCCCACGCATTTATAGTACTAGCAATCAGCTTTTCTACCCTATCTATATCGTAATGAGGGATTTTCTTATCGGGCAAATTTATTACTAATTGTAATCTAGTAAGTTGACCATCTCCTATTTTGACATAATGTTTTGCAACAAAGCCATTGAACTGATTGCATAAAATATGCTCAATTCTCTGCCTTACCTGTGTGCTAAATCTAGTTTTAGGTATAAATATCAATGAGCTAATATATTTTTTTGCTTTGTCTTCTCTAATAAACAATTTAATACGTGGGTTAATTGTTAATGATACAATTCCTGAAGCAATTTTATATAAATCATTTTTACTTATTTGTAATAATTCACTTCTAGGAAAGTCCTCTAAGGCAGAAACTAACTCTTTTGAATTATAGCTATCACTTGGATATCCATATTTTTTTATAACATAGTTAATTTTGTCTCTGATAAGTGGTATATTCAATACACTCATATAATAGACTTTAGTAATTAAAAATCCAAAAAATGTATCTATAGATATGCATTTCCCAATTGAATTATAATTTTTAACAGATATGCATAACATATATGATTTTCTATGTACCGATGTTTTAGTATCAGATTTACGAACAGTTATCACACAATCATTAAATTGATAATTATTTAGTAATTCTATTTCATTAGTAAATTTTGGACGTTTTAACACGCCCAAATTTTTCCTTTCATCTACCTTAAAACTATCAATATTATTTAATACTGAATGCGCATATCCCAAAAAAATAAAATTATCCTCTAAAAGAAATCTTAAAAAATTTACATGCTCTTCATCAATATTAGTGTTATTTTTTAGCTCTAGACTTATTATGAGATTGTCAGTACAAGCCGATAAAGAATTCTTCATATGCTTCCAATCGTCTACTGCAATTTTAGTGCATTCCAGTATTTCAGAAATTTTGATTTTTAAGTTGCTATAAAAACTCTCATCGAACCAATTTGAAATGTAAAATTGTAAAACTGCAATTTTGCCATCACCAAGATTAGTAAACTGATAATTTTTATAGTCTTTGGAATCAAATGCTTTATGTGAAAAAAGATTTATATCTACATCATGAGATTGTAGTTCATTCTTTATGGAATCAATTATAAACGGGGTATCAAAACAAATTATGGTTAAAATAGCATAATCAGCATTTTCATTTTCAATATCTATATCTATTATAAAGTTTCCATTAAATTTCTTTTTAATAATATTATAGGCATTTTCACATCCCCTACTTATTATCTTCGGGCTTAATATCGATAAATTATCTTCAGAAAGCTCTTCCAAAAATTTACTAGTAAAATTTGCTGCATACTGGTTTTTTATTAAACTAACTATTTCTTGAATTTTTATTTGATTCTGATTTGCGCACCCTTTTTCCATGATCGACATTTAACCCTATTATTTATTAGATGATAGCATAAATAATATTGAAATAAACTTTAAAAACACTATTCATTCGCAATAATCTTTAAATAAACGAAAAACATAAAGCCGTTGCTCACATATTTTAAGACAAGCTCTCTCCATACCAATTATCTTTCAACTCTACTCATTTGACATTATACTACACAATTATCATCCCTTAAAACCGCATCATAAGATCTAGCAAATCGTGTAGGATATTAGTATAATCACTAATTTATTAGCCTTTAAACAATTATCACCTGACCTTTATTGATGGTTGACTAGTTGCTAAATTATCATTCAATACTTTTTCAGTATGTCTTCCAACTACCCTTTCACTAGGTGTTTTTTCACCCACCAATCTGTCTGCATTTTTACCAACCCATTCCATTAAATCCATTCCACCTACTGTTGCATTGATATTAGTTGCATATTCCATAGGCGCTTTACCATCTATCGTTTTATCATTTAAAAATGCCCATTCTACTGCAGGCTTACCAGCTATATTTATATCGTTTTTAATAGCATATTTTAACATAGTATTCTGATTTTTTCCTAAATCTTCAACTGCGTATACAAGTGCGGGTTTACCATCAATTTCTATGTCATTTTTTACTGCTAATTTTATAGCAAGTACCCCATTTATATTAATATCATTTTTTACCGCCCATTTAAATAACTTATCCTGATCATTTCCTAAATCTTCAACTGCGTATATAAATGCGGGTTTACCATCAATTTCTACATCATTTCTTACCGCCCATTTTATTGCCGATTCTCCATTTAATTTATACTTATTATCTATGGCATGCTTAACAAAATCTCCTCCTCTACCTTGTGTTTTTTCCCATTCATTAATCAACTCTATAGCTGGTCTGTTATCTACCCCAACTTTAACATCATTTTTAAGTGCAAAATCCAATATATCTATCAAATTATCTACAGTAATTGAGCCTTCTTCAACAAACTTATTAGCGTTTTTCATAAAAGATTCAAATACAGGTTCTTCACCTGCCGGCATATCATTTGCCAATATTGCATCTTTTATCTCGTTTACAAACGCCTCTGATTCTACAGCTTTATCAGTAGCCGCAGCTTCACCAGGAGATTTGCGTCTTGCCATTTCAAGAACATTATCTTTAACTGCATTTAATTTTGGATTTGTTCCAGTATATTTATCAAAAACCTTTTCAAAAATATCTTGAGCGTACGGCAATAAATTTTCATTATTTGAAAAAATGCTTTCAACCGCAGCTTTATACATATCTGTGATTTTTGGTCTAGCATCTGTAGCTAACTTCGTGTATCTTTCAATTTCAATAAGAACTTGTGGAGTGACTTTAGATTCAAGGCCCTTTTCTTCTAAATAACTGTTAAAATCACTTTGTAACGTCATAACACTCACCAATAAATTTACATATACAACTCTAACATATCATTATTTTGAGTCAATATTTTGCAATTAAAATAAATATAATGGCAAAATATTTAATTAAAGGACAAATTAATAAACTTTATAAGCATAAACTTACTCAAATTCAGCTAATAAATTACAATAGAAGAAATTTTCTTTTTATTTGAAATCTAAGTGTTATAATTTATAAAAAATTTCGCAAAATGGTGGCATTGCAACAGATAATAAGAAAAGATACAGCAAAAGTAAAAGTTGGAGATGTATTAATTGGCGCTAAAAATCCTGTGGTTATACAATCAATGACAAATACTTCAACAAAAGATGTTGAATCTACTACTTTACAAATTATTGATTTACACAACGCTGGCTCTGAAATAGTCAGAATCACAGTTAATGACTTGGATGCTGCAAAAGCTGTTCCCGCAATTATTGAGAATTTAGATAAAAAAGGCTTTAAAATTCCTATTGTAGGCTGTTTTCACTATAATGGCCATACTCTGTTATCAGAGGTTCCTGAATGTGCAAAATTTTTAGCAAAATATCGAATTAATCCTGGAAACGTTGGATTTAAAAATAAGCGTGATAAAAATTTTGAGCAAATTATAGAATGTGCTATAAAATACGATAAGCCAATTAGAATTGGGGTTAATTGGGGAAGCTTAGATCAAGAACTAGTTGCGGAATTTATGGATAAAAATGCTAAATTAAGCACTCCAAAGTCTGCAGATTTTATAATGAGGAAAGCTGTTGTTGAATCAGCACTTAATAGCGCAAAAAAAGCAGAAAAAATAGGCATAAGCAACAACAAAATTATTTTATCTGCTAAGCTTTCAAAGGTACAAGACCTTATATCAGTTTATAGAGAGTTATCAAAAAAATGTGATTACCCTTTACACGTTGGATTGACTGAAGCAGGAATTGGAATTAAAGGAATGGTCGCCACAACCACAGCTTTATCTATTTTACTGCAAGAAGGAATTGGTGATACTATAAGAGCGTCCTTAACTCCTATGATAGGTGAATCTAGAACTGCAGAGGTAAAATTATGTCAAGAAATCTTACAATCTCTAGAAATAAAAAGTTTTTTACCACAAATATCATCTTGCCCAGGTTGCGGAAGAACTTCAAGTGTATATTTTCAACAATTAGCTCAAGATGTTCAAAAACATATTGATCAAAATATGCTTTATTGGAAAAATAACTACAAAAATGTTGAATCAACAAAAATTGCCGTTATGGGGTGCATAGTTAATGGCCCAGGAGAAAGTAAGCACGCTAATATTGGAATTAGTTTGCCAGGAGATGGTGAAAACCCTATAGCAGTTGTTTATGAAGACGGAAAAAAAACCAACACCCTAAGAGGCGATAACATTACATTGGAATTTATCAAGTTAATTGACAATTATATAGACAGAAATTATCAAAAAATCTAGAAGATTGATTAGGCCTGAGTGTTTATTAAATCAGCGAAATACAGCGCATCATAAAATATCAAACGAATAATTCTATAATTTATTTTTTAAATGCTTATGGATTAAAATGTATTTCAGATACGTATCTTCTTCCTTTTTCCGCTCTTTTAAGCTGCACAACAATATTTACCACTTGCATTATATACTCTTTTATTTGATCTGGTGGTAAACCAAGCCCTGCTTGCATAACCATCAATTTCAATTGCTCTATGGCCATTAATGGGTTATCAGCATGTAATGTAGAAATTGAGCCAGGATGACCCGTATTAATTGCCCTTAAAAAACTAAATGCTTCAGCCCCCCTGAGCTCACCAACAATTATCCTATCTGGCCTTAAACGCAAACATGCTTCTATTAAATCTTGTGTAGTAACCTTAGCTCTCCCCTGCCCTCCCTTTGAAGCTAATAAATGCAGTCTATTAGGATGATCATTTAAAACAATTTCTCTTGCATCTTCGCAAGTAATTAACCTTTCATCTGAAGGAATTTCTCGCAACATAGCATTTGTGAATGTAGTTTTACCAGTAGAGGTACCACCACTGATAATAATATTTTTCTTACAAATTACTGCATGCTTTAAAAATTCTTTAATCTTTTTTTGCTCAAGATATTCTTTTAAAATTGCATCATTTTCATCAATAACTTTTTCAGTAGCCGTACTGTCAAACGCACCCAACTTTTCATATGAATCTAAATTCAAATTCATTGTTGACGGTTTTCTAATTGAGATGCCAATTGTACCAGCCTCGCAAGCTGGCGATATCACTATCTGTATTCTAAAACCATTTGGTAAAGTTCCAGAAAGCAGTGGATTCTCTTCACTGATGGTTTGCTCAGTAGATTGAGCTATCAATAAAGCCAATGATTTTAAATGTTCGAAGCTTAATTCAGGGACGTTTTCTTTTCTAATATCTCCCTTTTTCTCAACCCAAGCCTCAAGTGGTTTATTTATTGAAATCTCATTAACTCCATCCTCATCAAATAATAGATACAAAGGTTTTAAATACGTTTCAAGGGCAGTAACATTTAACGTCATTTGTTTATTTTTTTATTCTGTATATAGTTCAGCGGAGGAAACACCAAATCTTTCTGCACTAATATGCTAATAACCGTACCCTGATTAACTGTAATGGTAGGTTTTGTAGAAAAAGAATCCTGCAACATACCTTTTGTAATATCACTAAACTGCTTAGTACTATCCGCTATCGCTTGTGCAGTAGGATCACCACTTGTAGTAATCGTGATCGAACCATCTTTATTTGTTGTTGATGAAGATTGGCTATTATTATTATTTTTAATGTTAGAAGCTTTTTTTGCAACTTCTGCAGCAACAACTGGTACAACATATGATACCAAAAATGCATTTCCGATTTTGCTCCAAAAGTGATCATATACATCGCCAGCAATCCCTGTTCTTCCCAATTGGTCTACCCCTGCAGAGCCAATTTCTATATCTATTCCATCTGGTCTAATCAATCTATTCCACATTACTGCAACCCTAGTTTGACCTCCTTTAACTTCTGATTCATAACTACCTATTAATCTTGATCCTTTAGGAATCATTATATCGATACCTTGCTCAGCATATACATCTCGGGTCACTATAGCTCTAAGCATTCCAGGTATATCTGTATTTATCGCAGTTTCTAAAACCGCATTAACAATTTTACCTTGAATAATGGTTCTATTCAGATTGTTAACTTCTGTGGCTTTAACCGTTACTGCTTTTGAGTTACTAATCGCTTCACCATCTAAAGCCCCATCACCAAAACCTAAAAAATCAGATGAATTTTTCTTTGGTGGAGTTGCTTCTTTTTTTCCACCAGCCAATAATCCACCACTATCACTACCCCCTCCACCTGATACCATAATACCTGCTTTTTTCTTTGCCTCTATAGCCATTTGTCTTTTTTTCTCTTCATCACTATCATCAGAAAAAGGAGAATGGAATATACTTCTTGAGGAAGATGAATCACCATTATCTCCACTTAAGCTTGGAGGCAGTGGTAACACTGGTTTTTGAGGTATATCTATTTTAGGTGGTGGTGGTGGTGGAGGTGGTGGAGGTGTAGGTGTAGGAGCTACTACCTCTGGTGCTGAGAGGGGCTTAGAATCTTTAGCACCATTGCTCAACTCTGTATCTTGATCATACTTTGGAACTGGCTTAGAACTCTTTAACATTTTTTCTTTTTCTTTTTTATCAACAACCTCAGGCTTGTCATTAGTTTTTGAGCCGTTATCTTCAAAAAAAAAGTAATAAATTACACCTGCAACCAGTAATACCAATACTACTAATAATAACTTCTTTTGACCTGACGCAATTGAAACAGTAGAAAAGGTTTTATTTTCTTCAACAACCTCTTCATTATCTTGAACCTGCTTTTTATTATTTATGTCATTTATCTGATCTTCCTGAGTCATAGATTTAATTTAAGTATTTCTTGTTAGTTATTTCAACAACATTATTATTAAAACTTAGTTCTAAAATTTTCCCTACATTATCAATAACTAAATAATCTCCAACTATCATAGGCTTAATATTATGAACTTCATCATTTCCCTTGACAAGCTTAACATTAGGCTTATCCAAATTAATATTCTTCTCATAATATATATAAGTTTTAATCCCATCATCAAAGATCTTAGAAGGTAAAAATTTAACAGGACCAACCATTATATAGTCAAAATTATATGGTTTAATATCAAGTGAACCACTATTATCTTCTTCATTTTTTTGAATTTCAGGGTATGCAATTTTCTCATCAGGACTAGGAAAATAAAACCTTGCAACATAAATTAACTCATTATCAATGTAACCTGAATATGGCTTAGATTGAATTTCAAACTGATACACCCTTTTATTGGTAATAACAGTCATATTGGTTAAAATATTATCCTCTAGTGGTTTAATAAAAAGCCTATTATCCATTGGGGTTAATTGCCAGGCATAACTATTTCCTGTAGAAATGGTTTTAATTTCTTCGTTTTTCTCAAACTCAATGCTGGTCTGAAAATTATAATGCACCACTATCCTAAAAATTTCATTTGGATTATAGATTAAAGTTTTTATTCTACTATCCGTTGAAATTGGATTGTCTACAGCAAAAATAGTACAAACAAATAATAAATAACAAATCGTTATTAATACTAATTTCTTAATTATTTTCATCATTCATCCTATATAAAGTTACCTGAAATCCAAGAGGGTTTATTAATCTATCCGTCTCACTCATGTTCAGATTAAAATAATCAAATTCCATGTAAATAATCTTATTCATAACCAAATTAATTTGTCCAGCAACGGTTAAAGTAATCCTCACTTGTGCAGAAGTTGCTGAAGGAAATATTATAGATTTTAAGCCCACAGTTCTATATGAACTACTTCCATATAGGTTATACGGACTAGAAGGATTATTATAACCAAATTTACTTCTATAATCGCTGTAATATACATCTGAGCTTGACAGAACTCTAAGCACGTCATTAAAATTTCTATTAAATGTCCCAGAATAATATTCCTCTCTTGCCCTAATGTATTTCATTACAAAATATCTTCTAATTGCCTCATCAGCTGAGTATGTTTTTATAGATAAAGGCTCCACAACAGTTGGAATACCACTCTTTTTTTCAATTTCAATAACAAATGGATCAATACTTTGAGTATTTTTTAAATACCTTATAGTTGTTAAGGAAATTATAATGAGTACAAAACACACTATCAACAACAATAACAACAGATTTCTTTGAATTACTGTAGATTGGTATCTATCATCGCTCCAATTTTTTAATTCTTTATTGGTTGTTATAAAATTAGTAACATTACTCTCCTCTTTAGCAACGGTCTCTGTGTTTTTTTTAAAAAATTTTTTAAAATTCATTCTGCTTTTTTAAAATTAATATTACCCTTTGCAAAATCCCAATTTAGATTGAATTTTACAATTTTATCCAAATAACTTGCCCTATCATTTTTATAATCAATGTAGTATGCATGCTCCCATACATCTACAGTTAATATTGCAGTTTTATTAAATATTAGTGGATTATCAGCACCTTTAGACTGCATTATTTCTAATTTTAAAGTTTCAGGATCCTGTATCAACCAAATCCATCCACTACCAAATAATGTTATACCTGCATTGATAAATTCAATATAAAAATTATCTAAACTTTCAAAATTTTCATTTATCATGTCAAGCACCTGATCAGTTGGGGAATTTACCTCTTTGTATTCAGTAATAGATCTCCAATAAAAATCATGATTCCAAATTTGTGCCGCATTATTAAAAATACTTAAATCCTCATATACATATGACTCTTTAATTATTTCTTCTAAAGTCTTAGATGCATAGTTAGTTTTATTTATTAATTGGTTAAGCTTATCCACATATCCTTTGTGATGCTTATCATAATGAAAATTCACAGTTTCTTCCGAAATAGTGGGCTTTAATAAGTTCCTTGAGTAAGGCAAACTTTGAAGTTCAATCATCTTATTTTTTATACAACATAAACATTTTAGCTCAAGGTTAATGAGCAAAGTGTTAATTTGCAAGAAATATCGTCTTGTTTTATATATTTTTTAGCGTAAATTTAATCTAAGTATATATGCAAAAATTATTATGATCAGTGAAAAATCAACTATCTCTATATTTGGTGGCAACGGATTTATCGGAAGTAATCTGGTTAAAAATTTAGCAAAATTGGATTCTAAGATCAACGTAATACAAAGCACTTTTAGTGCGCATGATGATTTATTTTTATGTGGATTACCAGGTCAAATATGCACCGTCAAATTTTGTGATAATAAAGCTTTTTATGAAGATATATTTAGCAATTCCAATTATGTCATTAATCTAATTGGAACACTAAGAGAGAATAAACACAAATCATTTAAGGAGCTGCACATCAATATCCCAAAACAAATAGCTCATTATGCAGCAAAATATTCAATCAAAAAATTAATACACATATCAGCCTTAGGTATTGATAAAACTCATATAATATCTTCCTATGCAAAGACAAAATTGAAAGGAGAAAGTGAGTTGTTACAAAATTATCCAAATGCTACTATAGTAAGGCCAAGCGTAGTATTTGGTAGTAATGATAAATTTATTAATGAGCTAATTCATTTGATCACAATTTTACCAATATTTCCTTTAATTAATAAAGGGCATGTTTTTTTTCAGCCGATTTTTGTTGAAGACTTAACGCAAGCTATATGCAAAATTCTTCTCACCAATGATGAATCATGGAGTGGAAAAATTTTAGAAATAGGCGGACCAGATAAATTGACATTTTTGGAAATATTAAATTATATTTTTGAAAAGCTTAGTAAAAAACCTTATTACCTTTCTATCAATTATAGCATTATAAAATGGATTTCTCATTTATCCAAATTTATAAAAAATTTCCCAATCACCCCAGAAGAAGTAGATTTATTATTAGTAAATAATACTGTTGGTAACAAAAATCTGGCTGACACACTAAACATCAACTTAACACCATTAAAATACTATATAAATAAGCAATTAAAGTCATTTCAAGTTGACAAAATGTAATTTTTAAAGATATTAAGTTGATAGTGAAAATATTGATCTAGATATGCCGAATTAGCTCAGTGGTAGAGCAACCGCCTTGTAAGCGGTAGGTCGTCTGTTCAAATCAGACATTCGGCACCATATTTTTTGTGAGATGATTAAAAATATAAAAGCTAACATATTAGTTATTGAGGATGAACACGAGATTTCATATACCATTAAGAATTACCTAGAACAAGAAAATTTTACCGTGACAGTATTAAGTGATGGCATCGATGCAATAGAAATTATTACAAAATGTGAACCAGATTTAATTGTTTTAGACTGGTTACTACCAGGAAAATCTGGTATAGAAATATGTGCAGACCTAAGAAAAACACCTAATACTGCAAAAATCCCAATATTGATGCTGTCATCAAGAGGTGAAAATTTCGAAAAGGTAGTTGGCCTTGATAACGGCGCTGACGATTATATATCAAAACCTTTTAATAGCTCAGAATTGGTTGCAAGAATTAAAGCGTTACTTAGAAGGGCTAGACCTATATTTTCAAATACTAAATTAACATATGCTGGGATAGAAATTGATCCTGAAAATCATAAAGCATACGACGGTAAAATAGGATTAAAATTAGCACCAATTGAATTTCAAATTCTTCAAATTTTTTTAGAAACACCTGAAAAAATTATATCTAAAAAAACTTTAATGAATAAAATATGGGGAGCTAAAGTTTATGTTGAGGAAAGAACAGTAGATGTTCATATTACAAGATTGCGTAAGGCGATAAGCAAAGCTAATCATACTAAATTTGAATTAATTAAAACAGTAAGATCTGTTGGTTATATACTTAAGTCATGAAACAATCAATTACAATTACATTTGTTAATGCTTTTACCACAAGTGCAAACCATGGCAATCCAGCTGCTGTATGCATTATAGATGATTTTCCTGATATTATTGAAATGCAGAACATATCAACTAAAAATAATATTTCAGAAACGGCATTTTTAAAAAATACTTCTAAAAATAATTTTGATATTCGGTGGTTTACACCTGTGTCTGAAGCTCCAATCTGCGTTCATGCAACATTAGCTTCTGCACATGTACTATACCAAAACAAAATAATTGAAAAAAATACCGAAATAAATTTTTTCAACTCCAATAATAAATTTATAGCTTCTGAAATGAATGGATGGATAAGTTTAAATTTCCCCAGTATTAATATAACAGAAATGAAGTCAAATAAGGTTATTGATGAGATTTTAAAAAACCTTAATATTGTTTACTTAGGCCTTTCAGGAAATATATTATTTGCAGAGTTGAAATATAATAATGAAGTAAGAAATTTTATACCAAATTTGGAATTAATATCATCGCTCCCATATAGAGCACTATTAATTACCTCAAAAGATACTAAGTATGATTTTATATCAAGATATTTCGCACCTTCTGTTGGCATTGATGAAGATCCAGCCTGTGGCTCGGCACATTGCAGATTAATACCATATTGGGCTAAAAAATTGAAAAAGGACGAAATGATAGCGTATCAAGCATCAATGAGAGGAGGGATAATACGATGCAAAGATTTAGGTGATAGAGTCATTATTTCTGGTCAGTCCATAAGCACTCATAGTTATGAATTACCCATATTACAAAAAGTTAACTATAAATAAAGACTAAAAATTAACTTTTAAAATCCATACTCATGGGGTATCTATTGTTATATGTTAAAAGGAGTAATAAATTATGCTGAAAAGTTATACATGGGATGAATATTTTATGACCCTGTCCTATCTTATATCAATGAAAAGTAAAGATCCAAGCACAAGAGTAGGCGCTGTAATTGTTGGGGTTGACAATGAAATTATTTCAACAGGTTTCAATGGGTTACCAAGAAATATTGATGACAGATTAAGCAGGTATACTGATAAAAATTACAAATATCTTTCTTCAAACCATGCCGAGGAAAATGCTATATTGCACTGCGCAAGAAATGGGATATCATCAAAAGGATGCTCTATTTACACACCTTGGATACCATGCTCTAGATGTGCCAAAAGCATAATTCAAGCTGGAATAATTGAGGTAATATATGATGAGAATTTTCCAGGAAATATTAAAGAGAATCAATACGCAAATTGGCAAGAAAGTATTGAAATATCAAATGAACTGATGCTTGAAGCTAATATAAAAGTAAGAAAATTTTCAGGCAAATTAATAAACTTGAAAGGGTTGTATCAAGGAAACGAATTTAAGATTGTATAATATCTATATAAAAACAATATTGATATTTGATTGAATATTAAAAATAAAGTTAAGCAATGTTATTCATTTAGTTTTACTATAGTTTAGTAATATATTTCAAATTGCTTTGGAAGCTTACCATTAGATTGATTTTAACAACATATTATGCTAGCTTCCGTAATGTTTTATGTTTATATATAACTTTGCGTGAATAAAATAAAGAAAATACTTATTGCCAATCGTAGTGAAATTGCTTGTAGGATAATTAAAACAGCAAGTAAATTAGGAATAAAAACGGTTGCGGTATATTCTGATGCAGACAACAATTCGCTTCATATAAAATATGCTGATGAAGCAATTTACATAGGTAAATCTCCTGCAACTCAAAGTTATTTAAATGTTGAGGCAATTTTAAAAGCAATAAAAATTTCAGGAGCGGATGCAGTTCATCCAGGTTATGGATTTTTGTCAGAAAATGCTGACTTTGCTAAACTTATGGAAAAATCCGAAATAAATTTTATTGGTCCATCCCCAACTGCTATAAAGAAAATGGGAGATAAAATTGAGGCTAAAAAATTGGCTAAAGCTGCTGGAGTTAATATTATTCCGGGTTATATTGGAGCTATAAAAACTGAAAGCCATGCTGTTAAAATTGCCAAAAGTATTGGATATCCAATAATGTTAAAAGCTGCTGCTGGAGGTGGTGGAAAAGGCATGAGGGTTGTAAGAAGTGATGATGAAATGCAACAAGCATTTCGCTCAACTAAAAATGAAGCCCAAAATAATTTTTCAGATTCAAGGACATTCATAGAAAAGTTAATAATAAGACCAAGACATATTGAAATACAAATTTTAGCCGACAAACATGGTAATTTTGTATGTTTGGGTGAAAGAGAATGCTCAATTCAAAGGCATAATCAAAAAGTAATAGAAGAAGCGCCAAGCCCATTTATTACCCCTAAAATTAGAAAAAAGATGTATGCTCAATCAATAGCATTAGCAAAAAAAGTACAATATTTCTCGGCTGGAACAATTGAATACATTGTGGATCAACAGGGAAATTTTTATTTCCTAGAGATGAATACAAGGCTCCAGGTTGAACATGCCGTAACAGAATTAATTACTGGCATAGACATTGTAGAGCAAATGATAAGAATAGCAGAAGGTAACAAACTTCCGTTTAAACAAAAAGATATTTCGCTTAATGGATGGGCAATGGAATCTAGAATTTATGCAGAAGATGCAACATGCGGATTTTTACCTTCAACTGGAAGAATTATTGGATATAAAGAGCCTAAATTAAATGAAAATATACGACTTGACACTGGTATATACGAGGGTGGAGAAGTAAGTATGTTCTATGACGCGATGATAGCCAAATTATGCACTCATTCTGAAAGTAGAGCTAAAACAATTGATTTGATGAAGAATTCTCTTGGAGAATACATCATCAGAGGAGTATCACACAATATAAGTTTTCTGCAAGCTGTTCTCAATAATGAAAAATTTATAGAAGGAAATATATCAACCAATTTTATCGAAGAAGAATATAAAGAAGGTTTTTCAGGAGCTGAGCTAAATGATGAATTAAGCTCAGTAGTACTATGTGCATCTATATTTGCATTTATTAACACTATCAAAAGAATGGCTCATGTTAGTGGCCAACAAAGAGGAATGTCTAGGGCTATTGGAACAAGATGGGTTGCTAAATTAGATGACACAAATTATCCAGTTACAGTTAGAAGCCAGGAAGGAGGATATAAGATAACATTTGAAAATAGAAAATTCTACATTACTAGTAATTGGGAAGCAGGTAGACGACTATTTTGGTGCAAAATTAATGATAAGGACTATAATTTACAAATCGAAAAAGAAAAGGATTACTATAATATAACTTTTATGGGCTCCAAGGTAAAAACTCGCTTACTATCTCCGAGAACTGCAGAGCTATATAAATTTATGAAAAAACCCACTCATGACTTCAAACAAAATAATTTGGTAGCCAGTATCACTGGACTTATCAAAGAAATAAAAGTAAAAGAGGGCGAGAGTATAAATAAGGCACAATCCTTGGTTATTTTAGAAGCAATGAAAATGGAAAATACATTAATAAGCCCAATAGAAGGAACAGTTAAAAAAATTAATTACAAAGAAGGTGATACCGTATTAAGTGGCGATACTTTAATTGAAATTGAAGAGTCTCATAAAACTGATTAACTAAACCCTATTTTTGGACTCCACCAAAAGCTTTTACTGATTCACCACCAGCACTTAATCTTTCCACATGAGATAACACTCCTCCGACTTGCTTACTTTTTGCTTGATTAATTCCATCACCTACTACTACTACCTTATCAATAACTTTTTCCCGCTCGAGCTTTTCTTCCGCCCCTCTCTTTAAATAAAAATCCTCAAGCTTTTTATTATTGTCCTCATGATGATGTGCAAGCGGAGCGAAAATTTCTCTACTTCTATCATATGAAAAACTACCCATAAATGCCTTTTTAATATAATAATTTAACCCATGAACTTTTAAATCATCAGCTTTACTAGGTTCACCTCTCGACATATTTTTAGCACCTTCTAATTCCTGACTAAATTGCAATTTTACTTGTTCAGGATTATCAAGAGTAATTTCGCCCTGTGCAATTTTCTGTTGTATACTTTTTATGGCTGCTATTTCATTTTCAGTATTAACTATTAGGCCCTTTAAAAAATCTAATCCTCCTCCTCGTGGATAATCTATCTCTAAACCACCCATTTTAAGCAAAGCTTTATTAGCTTGCACCACCTCATACATTTCCTCTCTTTGTTTGCTAAAAGATTTTTGTTCATTTATAGCTGATATGCCACCTACTATCACACAAAATATACCAGCACTAATTGAAATTATATTACCACTCATGGCGTTACCAACCAGCGGTATCAATGCTTCTGGAAAATGTTGCAATACATTTTTTATTCTTAATGTTTTATCCTCTCCATTCAATATTTCTCTCTTTTGTAATACCTCATTTAAAATTTTTTTCAACTCCGGAGATTGATCTAGAACTTCTAACTTTTCCTTATGCAATTCCATTATTCCTTCTAAAGCTTTTGCCTCCTTCTGTTGTACCCTTAAATCTTTTAAATTTTTACCATCTATTATCACACCTATTCCCAAACATAAAACTGAAATACTAGCTGATACAGCTATTGCAATAGGACCAAATGGACTAAAAGCCAACATAGCAATAGAAAATAGGGTTATAATTTTTAATGTAGATGGACCAAAAAACAAGTCAAGTGTGCCCCATAAAAACGCTTTTGTCCTATTCCAAAAACCCTTTTTTGCTTCTTCTTCACTTTTATCCTTGTGCTTAACCCCTTTTTTATCTTCAACATCCTTGTCATAATCATACAGCGCCCCATATACCTTTATTGCAATATTGCCTAGAGCTATACTTATATCCTTAATTGGTTGCAACATAATTTATCTAATTTTAATATTCACAAAATACACTCTTAGGTTTACACTCATTCATGTTTACAACTACATCTTAATCAATTAATTAAAATTAATCAAATTCATATATAAAACAATGACATAATTTTTACAACCGCCATCTTATTTCAACTTTGTATTGGTATCAAAAATTACTAGAATTGTTAATTTATTACTAAAAAACTTAACATAATCTAACATAAGTGAGACATAGGAAGTCAATAAAAATCCTAATATTAAAAAATTTTACCTTTAGTTTGATATTTTAAAATTTTTAATACAGTTTCAGGCCTATCATTGCAATAATTATTAAAGCCATAAAAAACAATCTTAGAGGTGTTGTGGGTTCATTAAAAAACATGATACCAACCATCACAGCACCAACCCCGCCAATTCCACTCCAAATTAAATATGCGGTGCCAATTGGTATTCTTGCTAAGGATTTAGATAAAAAATAAAAACTAAACACACTAGATATCATAAAAACAACTATCCATCTAGTTTTTGTAAAGTCCTCTGATAATTTCAGCGCTATAGCAAATACTATCTCAAAAAGACCTGCTAAAATAAGATATATCCACGATATCATAATTATACATCCATAATATTAAAATCAGTTAATCAGTAATTAATAATCCAGATTGGAAACTTTTAAAGCGTTGCTTTTTATAAAGTCTCTTCTTGGCTCAACTACATCTCCCATTAAAGTTGAAAACACCTCTTCTGCATCACTGGCATCATTTACCCTGACTTGCAGTAAAGTTCTACAACTTTGGTCAAGCGTGGTCTCCCATAATTGCTCAGGGTTCATTTCGCCTAACCCTTTAAATCTTTGGATATAGAGCCCTTTTTTAGCATAGCTGAAAAGTGTATCAACTAAATCAATGATGGTAGAATTTATTTTTACAATTTCATCTTTGTATATAAATTCTCCCTTTTGCTTAAATTCGTCTAGTGTTGCAACTAGATCAACTATTATATCTTTATTTTTCTCTGAAAAGAGATTTTTACTTACTTCATATACTTCTTTGACACTTTTTTCTAATTTACTAATCTGAATACCTAATTCAGTTTTTGTAATTTCCCATTCTATAGCACTTCCTTTAAATAATTTATTAAGCTTTGTAACAAGTTCATCGGCTCTAAGCGCAATATCTAAATCATTATTTTTGTTAAAAAATCCTAAAAATAAAAGCTCTTCTATGATATAATCTGGGATTTGGTTACTATAATTCCTAATGATGTTTGAAAACTTAATTAGTTTATCTAGCAATTTAGTTACACCATCTTCACTCAATTGTTCTGCGTCATATTTAACAATACTGTTTTTGACAATAATTTGCTTAAGGTAATTATGAAGAGCTACTTCATCCTTTAAATAAGTATCAGATTGTCCTCTTTTTACCTTATATAGAGGAGGTTGCGCTATATATAAATACCCCTTTTCAATTAAGGCTGGCATGTATCTGAAGAAAAAAGTTAAAAGCAGAGTTCTGATATGTGCTCCATCAACATCGGCATCAGTCATTATGATAATTTTATGATAACGAATTTTTGTAAGGTCAAATTCTTTATCTTCAAGACTCACTCCTAAGGCAGTGATTAAAGTTCCAATTTCTGCAGAATTAAGCATTTTATCGAACCTTGCTCTTTCAACATTAAGTATTTTACCTTTCAGCGGCAATATTGCTTGAGTTTTTCTATCACGTCCTTGCTTTGCAGAACCTCCAGCTGAATCTCCCTCAACCAAAAACAGCTCCGATTTAGCAGGGTCTTTCTCCTGGCAACTAGCTAATTTACCAGGAAGTGTTGATATATGATGACCAACTTGCTTTCTAGATAAATCTCTCGCCTTTCTCGCAGCTTCTCTTGCAACAGCAGATTCAACCATTCTACCAATAATTATCTTGGCATCCTTAGGATTCATTTCAAGCCACTTAGAAAATTCTTCTGAAACAATAGATTCCACCACTGTACGAACTTCAGCACTTATCAATTTATCCTTCGTTTGTGAAGAAAATTTTGGATCAGGAACACGAACTGAAACTATCGACGTTAATCCTTCCCTCATATCTTCTGGGGAAATTTTAATTTTTTGCTTTTTTTGCAATTGATTTGTTTCTATGTAGTTATTAATAACCCTTGTTAGCGCCCCTCTAAAACCAGTTAAGTGTGCACCGCCATCTTTTTGGCGAATATTATTGGTAAATGTTAAAGTGTTTTCATGGTAACTGTTATTCCACTGAAACGCCACATCAGTGACTATATCATTTAACTCTCCTGTAATCCTAATGGTTTTATTAATCGCGTGTTTTGCTCTATCAAGGTACTTAACAAAGTTTAAAATTCCTCCTTCAAAATGCAAATTTGCAGATTTCTCCTCTTCACCTCTTTTATCATATAACTCTATCGAGATTTCTGGATTTAAAAACGCCAATTCTTTATATCTATGCTCAAGAGTAGCGAAATTAAAATTTATATGAGAAAACGTTTTGTCTGATGGAAAAAATCTAATTTGCGTACCTCTTTTATTAGGCTCAGGACTCTCCTTTGATTCTAATTCTCTAACTTTATGCCCATGCTCAAAACGCATTGAAAATTCTTTCCCTTCTCTCCAAATTGTTAACTCTAACCATTCTGAAAGCGCATTCACTACAGAAACACCAACTCCATGCAAACCACCAGAAATCTTGTAGGAATTATCATCAAATTTCCCACCTGCATGTAACTGTGTCATAATCAATTCTGCAGCTGAAATACCTTCACCTTTATGTATGTCAGTTGGAATTCCCCTACCATTATCAATAACTGTAACTGAACCGTCTGAATTAAGTATTATTATAACTTTATCGCAGTGACCTGCTAATGCTTCATCTACTGAATTATCAGTTACCTCATACACCATATGATGCAATCCAGAACCATCTTCAGTATCGCCAATATACATTCCTGGACGCTTTTTAACCGCTTCAAGCCCTTTTAAAACTTTTATCGAATCCGCTCCGTAATTTTGACTTTCGTTTGACATTTATATGAAATAAAATTTTATGTGCCATAGTAGCACAGAATTAAGGTTTAATCAAAATATCTGTTAACCACCACGCTCTATTATTTAGTAATTTTATTAATAAACATTTCTATTACAGAATTTCATAAATTAACATCAACCAATTCAGGGAATATAACGTCCTTAACAAAATCAGAGCATAATATATTATCTGAATTATCCTTACAAAACTTTTTATATTCGCCTTCTTGAATTAAATTTTCCTTTTCCTTCGCCATTTCTTCAATAGAATCTCTTAATGCACAAATAGATTTAAAATCCTGAACTATTACTTGTTTTTCGTAATGACTTTTATAAAATTTATATCCTATATGCTCATTATTCTGAGAACTACTCAACATCACATCTTCTTCCTTTAAATTACCTGCCTTACGAGTATAGTGCAATATTGTATAATAAACTGCTATTTCTTTCTCTAATTTACAAAAATCTGTAGCTGAATCAGCTTTAAAAGCATCGACATACTCCTCAATTTCTTCTAAATATTTTTCAGCCAATGTCTTTTTATTATTGTCAAAAGCTGCCTTATTTTTTGCATTAAATGAGAATACCTCATTTTTATACTCTTCGAAAATTGATTGTTTATCGTTGTTAAGTAACTCATAAAATGCCTTTGATACTATACTTAACTCATTATTTTCTTTTGCAACAATACCTAGTATATAATCAATTAGTTTAGATATACCTCCAGACATATACCCACTTGCTTCAGATTTATACGCACCTTTCCCCAGGTTGATAGCACCTGTAAATATATAATTTGCAAAATCACTGGCCCCAAAATAATTATTGTCCACATGCTTAATTGCATTGTGAGTATTATAGAAGGTAATGGCTTTGAATGAATACGAAATTAAAGAAGATGCCAATTTCACAGGAAGCCATTTTTTATCTGTGGCTATTGTACTATTACCAGAAAGACCATACATAACTCCAGCATCTGCAACATAAGTAGCAATCCCAACATTTTCGTCTTTCACTGCTTCTTCAATTTTATATTTTTTATTTACATCTCCTATTGCTCCTCCTATAGCATTTGTAAATTTTTCAGAAGAAAAAGTTGTTTTATATAAACCAGTATTGTTTGCATAGAATAGATACTGTTTAGAAAATGAATATCCAGCATAAAGTGAGTTGTATATATATGTGTATGCAGTGTTTGATTCATCAGTTGGCAAAGAACCTTTTGTGCAATCTTCAAAATACTCAAATCCAGCTTTCATCACTGGAATCACAAAGATTGAGTACCCATTAAAATAGAAATCTAACGCATGAAATATAACATTCAAATTATCTGGCGCCAGTGGCTTTATTAAAAAATTATATAACCCACTTGTAAACCCAGAAGGATAGTTGTCAAGCTTATTATCAACATCTTTAATATAAGGCATCAATGTCTTTATTGAAAAATTGTAAAACATATTATTAATATCTAACTTTCCAATCATAGCATCAAATGCATAATTAAATACCTCAAGAGCTCTGCTTCCTAAATCAACTATGCTTGCATCAAGCACCTCACATCTATCCTGATCCTCTTGGGGTATATAATCACTGATATTACCTAAGCCAAATACATTTGGAAAAGGATTGATTACTTCTTTTGCAATAGATTTAGTAACGCTATATGCCTGAGGCATAATAATTAAACCATGAAGCACATCTCTTGTATCCTTTAGTGTAAATGAATCTTCTTGTACTGCTTTAAGTTGATTAACTTTATCTTCATCTACATCTATGATTTTACCATTAATATTGAAAATGACTTCTCCATCATCTTTTATAGTTTTTGGATTTAGAACAAAAACAACTTTGTTTTTAGAATCCTTAACGAAATATAAATTTATATCTTCAATTTTTTTGTATTCATACTCACCATCTACTAATGTTTCCCAATTACCTTTTACACAATTATCATTAATTCCTACTTTGTTTAAATAAGCATTCAAGCCCCCTATATTTTTTATAGCACCTTCGTGATTTAATTTAACTTCGTAGATATTTTTTGTAGTTCCAATAGGGTTCATTCCATCAGACTCTCCACTTTTAGAATGTGCTGCTTTATGAATTCCTATTTTATCCACAATTGCACCAATTACTCCAGGAGCTGGGTGATTTTCAATCCCTATTTGTATTTCACTATAGTGGTCTTTTTGAAATTTAAACCCAATTAAAGGAATTTTTGAAGCATAATATGTTAAAGTGTGATTTTCCTTATTAATATATAAATGCCCAGGTTTTTTATCAGTCACATTACTGTTATTTTGAAGGTCAACTCCATAATGAGTTCCAAATAATAACCCCTTTAATAGCGCCGACATCACTAATTCTTTCTTCTCAATAAGCTCCATGCCTTTATATTGTGAGCCATGAGTTGCAGCTTCTCTCCTATACAGTGCACTTGTGTCAATAGATGCTAAAAATTTATCTGCTCCATCTGGAGTATCAAACCTAAGTAAAAACCTTCCACCCGCCCAAAGCTTTTCATTATTAATATCAAGAGAAACTGATCTATTTTGAACTAAACTTAATCCATGGCTTGTTAATTCAATCCCATTTATATTAACCTTAGATCCTTGTCCACCTGAGTCAGCTAATGCAGTTATATTTTCTAAAACTTTAGCAAATGTTAGATTATTATTTTTGTTGTAATCCATGTACTCCTTCCATCCTTCTGAAACATTAATACAATCGAAAAAATTTTCATCATCTGAGTTATCATTAATATGATAATTGGTGATAATAGGCTTATTCAAATCATTTGAATTTAAATTTGAATTTACATATTCATATGAATTATATTGCACTTTTGGAACTTTTACCGCTTTTTTCTCACTGTACATGTACTCATAAGTATCCTTATTTTCCTTTTCAATTTGCTGTCCAATCTTTTGTGTTTCTACTACTGCTTTTCTTTCATTGATATACCAATACTCATGCTTAACTACTACTTTGCTTTCATTGACACACTCATACTCATTAACTGTTTCAGATGTTACACTTATTACATCATCATTGGTATTGGTTGGCTCAATTTCATTATCATTTGTATTGTAGTCACAATATGATTTATATAGAGCAACCTGATTTTTAGTTAATGGTACATTCCCTGTATCTGTATTATTACTAATATATTGACTCATATGCAAGCTATCTTTATCATTTATAGTGCCATCTTTTTTAATTTTCTCTAATGCTTCAGTAATATCTTTTGTTTGTATAACAGACTCACTCCCAGTTTTATTAGGAATCCTACTTATAGTTAAATCCTGACTTTCTTCAGAGTGATCATCTTTCAAAAAATTAGCATAAGCTTTTTTTCCTTCATCGTTAAATTTATCAAATATTGATGTTAACGCTGAAACTTTAAAATTTCCCCCACCATTTATTAGCTTAATTAATTCATTATCATCTTCCGATAATGAATCATTTATATTTCCTTCTACATTCACAACCCCTTTAATAATCCTCTTAATTATATCTCTTAACTTTTTGCTAATCCTCTTTTCTGAAAAATCCTTGTCCTTTGGATCCACTGCTTTCATAAAATCCAATCCATGTAGTATATTCGCCTTAAAACCATAGGTGCCATGCTCCTCTAATTTAAAGAAAGTTTTTTTACCACCATCTTCATCAACCCGACCAAACAATATTGTTTTTTTCTGGTGAGGTAACCCTTCTGATATATCCACACCAAATTGTGTAGTCTTTTTTTGCGAATCTTTGTAATGGCTGGAAAACCTCTTATAAGCAACATCAGTCACATTACTTAATTTTGGCATACTATTGGAAACTATTTCTGGATTGGTAATTCGATTATCATCTTTAATCTTCTCATTAATCTTTTTTGTAAGAGTAAATAACATATTATAAATTGCACAATCCTCATCAACTATTGAATAGGACCCTCTAACAAATTCATGTATATAATTCAGTGCATGTGAAATGGATTTAAATGCTTCAATAGCACCATCACTATTTGTTGTACTCTCAATTTTTTTTTCATTTAATAACTTTAATCCTGCTTCAATTAGTTCTATTCTGCTCATACCCATTCTCATTAATTATTTCATATAAGCTTATTATACGCACCCAATGTTACAATTAGGTTAAGGTTGATTAAATTTACATTAATATTTTTAATTTTTAGTTATATTTGCAAAAACATTACGCTTTTAGGTGATTTAGATGCCAAAAATATTTATGGTTGAGATGCCATATATTCAATTTTGACAATTTCCAGGATATAATTATGAGATTTATGTTCAATTTGCACTAGGTCATTTGGCATTAGGTACGCATATATAATTGTAATTATTTAACTCAACAACCATAATTAATAGCTATACCTAATACCAGCCATCAAGCTATGTGTTTTTAATTTAAAAATCTTTACGAATCTTGAAATATCTCAGGGAAATCTTGAAATATTGTGCAAATTATATGCTTCTCTGTTGCTATACCATTAGCTAAATCACTTTTTGATGGGCAATAATTATTTATTAGAGTTTCAAATTCTGAAACAGATTTTATGTCATGCATATAAAAATAATCTTGTAACTCTTTATTGATATTTTCTTTATTGATCTTTTTAGTATCATTATTTTGAATATCGAATTTCTTCATAATTTTATCAAAAAATTCCTCCTCACATATTGCACTTGAAGGCGCCTTAGAAATTAGAACTCGCCATATAATGAGGTTTTTTGATTCAATGCCAGATGAGTTAAAATCTATGTGAAATCTCTTATCAAAACATGCAATGGTGTTCATATTATCATCCACTTTATCATCCACCTCTGAATTTGCCATTAATAGCTTAAACTTTTCTGCATCTTTGCTGATACTAAAATAAGCAGCCTTATAAGCAATTTTTTGCAAACATTTATAGCCTTTGATACCAGGTTGATACGGAACATATTTACCATAAAATAACTCATAGTACGAATCTTCCAGATATTCAAAAGCTTTAAATAAATTTGACTCAATATAGTCTTTGTATAAGCCATGCACACCTGTTTTAGTTAAATTATAGTAAAATTTAACTTGATATTTAAAATCATTGTAATAATTATGCATGGCAAATCCCCCCTATAAATTAAGCATCAACCAATTCAGGAAAAAATGCATCTTTAACAAAATCTGAACATAGAGGTTCGTTACTGTATTTATCTCTTGAGCAAATTTCTTGGTAGCTATCCTTACTTATATGATTATCATTCTTATATTTTTGTAAATCGTTTCGTAAATCACATATCTCAGTAAAAGTTTTCTTGATATTATTATTATTATAATATTTTTGATAAAATTTATATCCAGGCTGCTCTATATTTTTGTGATTGCTCGACATCACGTCATTATCTTGCAATTTATTTGCTTTACGAACATAATGAAGCACCGTAAAAAAATTTACCTTGTTTGAATTATCGCAAAAGCCATCACTTTCTCCAGGATTAAATTTATTTACATACTCATCAATTTCTTCTAAATATTTTTCAGCCAATGCCTTTTTATTATTGTCAAAAGCTGCCTTATTTTTTGCATTAAATGAGAATACCTCATTTTTATACTCTTCGAAAATTGATTGTTTATATTCGTTAAGTGAGTTAAAAAATTTATTAAAAGATGAGTTTATATCTTTATTAGATAATGAAATTGGTAAATTTGTATAATATTTAGTTCCTGATTTAGTAAGTGCAGCTGCTCCAAAACTTATTAATAAAAGTGGAGTTGTAGCTATGCTGTAAATACTCAAGATACCCGCTACAACTGCTCCAGTTCCTAAGCCGTTTAAATTACTCTGCTCACCTAAAATATCAGATAAAACATATTTTTGGCCGCTATAAATATCAATGCAAGATGTTTTCACACCCAAATACGTTCCACTAACAACAGTTTGAAATGCAGTCCATGCAGCTTGTGCGGGAGTACTAATTAAATTTCCAATAGCGCCTTTAGATGGAGAATTATTGTATACATCACTAACAACAGTTTTACCTGCACCCCATATATCCTTAAATGGTGTTTCTGTACCCAGCAGTATTTGCCCATATACTTGTTTAGTAGCGCTTTTATCGTATATTGTATCATATACAAGCCCACCTGCTGTTCCAAAAAAAATGGATAATATTACTGTATCTCTCACCATATTTACCTCGTTCTTATTTATTTGTTAATTTAATATTGCTTTTCTTATGAAAAAGAAATTTTTGGCACAACTGTGGTGATTCAGGAAAGTTACCATGTTATTGGTTTGCCTGACACTTCCCTGAACTTCACCACACTTGCTATTGTTATCTCACAATGAGGACGTTTTCTTTACTATCATTCTGATTACTGTGTGATTAATGCTTCTTCACTCAGTAATTTTTGACAATCAATTTCCCAATAACTCATAATGGTAGTATCATCACCAAATGTAACTCTAGAAGAATCATTATTATAGCAATGACTATTATCATTTTGATTAATACCCAAAACGACATAATTAATGACTTTAGAAATATCCTCAATTTCAGTAATCTTCCTACAGATTTCTATTTTGCATTTTTGTTCTTTAGTGCTAGCATCAGTATTGTTCCACGAGTAATTGACTACACTAACATCAGTATTGTTGACTACACTAGCATAAAATTCAGCAACACTTTGATTATTTACAGGTACTTTTTCTATATCTATATTTTTTGCATCAACAAACTTCTGAACAGTTAGATTTTTAAATCCGTAATATTTACCATTTTTAATCGCTTCTTTTATTGCTCCAGTAGCGTCAGATCCTGCTGTTGCTCCAGTAGCGTCAGATCCTGCTGTTGCTACAGTTTTAGTTTCTACTACTGGTGTTTCAGTGTTATTGTTAACTACTGATGTTTCAGTGTTAGTATCAGATTTTACTGGTGTTTCAATGTTAGTGTTAGTTTCGTTATCCTGAGATTTTCCATTCTGATCATCAGGTTTAGTTTCCTTTTCATTAATTTTCGCAGTTAAGTTTGAGTTAGTTTCTACTACTTTTATTTCAGTGTTATTGTTAACTACTGGTGTTTCAGTGTTAGTATCAGATTTTACTGGTGTTTCAATGTTAGTGTTAGTTTCGTTATCCTGAGATTTTCCATTCTGATCATCAGGTTGAGTTTCGACTTCTTTCACAGCAGCAGCTTTATCTTCTTTAACTACATATTTACTCTTAAATGCTTCTCTTTCTTTTTCTAATTCTTTCTTCATTTCTGTTGGGGCAGCTATAATTTGCTCATCAAAATCTTTATCAACAGCTTTTACATGGTTCTTATGCTTTTCTTTCAGTTTATCAATGTCTTGTTGAATTACTATCTTTTGCTTTGGAGTGACCGACTTATCGTCAAGTTTTTTTGTTTTCGTTTCTATATTTTCTTTGTAATGTGTTGCTTTTGCATGTTTTATAGCCATATTTGCCTCCTATTAATAATTATTTTGTTAATTAAAATTTTATTCTTATTCCAGTGTTAATGCTGTGAACTTTCAGTTTTCCTCCATAAACATCACCTTCATCATCTTTATCAGTGCTAACTTTTCCTAAATCGTAATATTTGTAATTTAGCAAATCTAAAGTGATTCTTTCATTTAGGTTATATGCAATTCCAACTCCAGCATTCCATCCAAATTCTGTTTGTGCTTTACCGTTGAAAACTGTTGGTTCATTACTTGGTGAATTAACAGAAAAATCACCAGCTTTGTTTTTTGAAAATCCAACTCCAGCTGTGATATATGGCATAAATCCATTCATTTCTTTTATGTCGTAATATCCATTGATAAACGCAGATGTTGAGCTTATTTTTTGGCTATAAGTCATATCTGTATCTTGCTTATCAGTTGCTTGATATTTGAAATTTTGAAAACGATTAATCGCAAGCTCTGCACGAACATGATCTGCAACTTTATACCCTAAAGCAACACCAAAATTCATGGAGTTTTTTAGTTTTGTTGGATCTATATCATTATGATTTGGGTCATAATCAAATTTCTTTGCAGAAATTCCAACTCCAAAGTTTCCAGCAACATATGTTTTGCCTTCTTCAGCATGTGTAGAAATTAAAGATGATAATGTATATAATACACCAGCACCTAATGTAATTTTGTTCATATTAATCATAAAATTCTCCTTATTTGTTAAATTTGAGTAAGTTTTATTATCCTCATATAACCTATTATACACACCAAATGTTACAATTAGGTTAAGAAGACGTAAAATTTATAATAAAATTTTTAATTTTTAATTATATTTGTAAAAATACTACGCTTTTAGGAAACTTGGATGCCAAAAATATTGATGGTTGAGATGTTTTTTATTTCAATTTTAACAATTTCAAGAGTATAGCATTGTGATTTATATTCAATTTGTATTAGGTCGTTGGGCTTTAGATATGCATATGTAATTGGTAATGCAAAGGCTACAATTGTGTCTTGGATGCTAAAATCGTTCAGTAATTTTTGCACCATTCCATCAGCTTCAGATTCAGTTAAGATTATTGAAGCATCCATGAAAAATTCATTATTATGATTTAGTTGATAGTTTTTGGCAGTTGCATTGGTTAAAACATATTCTTGATCATAAAGGATATAGTTTAATTTCACTTCAGAGATGAGCTCCTCACTACCTAATTTATAAACTGAAAACGTGCTTTGCATATCGTCCTGCTTAACCACAATATCACCACTATCAATCTGATTGAGCGCCCTGCTCTCTTTAGGAATAAAGTCAATTTTTTGCCCCTCCTCATATACGGCAAAGTGATATAATTTACTTAGGTCTTTGATGATATTTTTTGCAGCTGAGTTATCAAATATACAAAAACCAATGATGTCACTATTGATTTTGCTAACGTCTATTTGGTCTGGTTTCAAATTTGCCTTTTTACATATATCGAGTAGCACGGCATTTAGGTTAGATTGAAAAAATTTACCTTGTATCCAGTGTCCTTTAATCCAGCAATCACCATCTGCCCAAACATCTCTTCTATCTGGCCAACTTGGGTATGGTCTTGCGTCCCATGCCCAGATGAACTTATTTTCAATCATGCTAGAATCTTTCCACTTCATTTCAGTTGCAAGTAAACCTATTTTTTGAGCCTGAAAATCCACTTTTCCTTTTGAATGCTTTGGAATATTAGATTCAGCACTACTTGGGTCATAAAAAACATTTGGTTGGTTGGTGGCACAATCTATTGAGGGAAACCCTATTTCCGTAAACCATATTTTCTTAGATTTGGGTTGCCAATTTGTTTTATTGCCATCAGGATTTATGTGCTTATTCTCCCACCACCACTTAATATTTTTCCATGCATATTTTGCATCAAGCGGTTGCTTTTTTCCTTTAGCATCAAGGTAATAGTCATATCCTTCCCCTGCTTCCCAAGCATCTATGACCTCTTGAAGCTCATAAGTTGTTTTATTATTATTTGTTAGAGGAAAATATGCATCAATCCCAACGAAATCAATATACTCAGATGCCCATAGTTTATCTAAATTATACCATCCACCATCGGTATGATGAAATTCGCTCCAATCTGCCCCGTATGATATCTTTACATTTTTACCCAAAATTTCCTTCACCTGCTTTGCCAACTCAATTAATTTTTCAACAGCTGGAAATTTATCTCCCTTAGATTTAAATTTTGTAAGCCCTATCATCTCAGACCCAATCAAAAAAGCATCAACTTTACCCTTTACAAGCTTTGCATAATGTAAAATAAATTGATTATAACCAATCTCCCCGTCAAAGAAATTGTTTACATCACTTTCATTATTTGCATATATCCTGCCTCTCCATGGTTTATTGTGTTCATCCACCAATACCATTGGATAAAACATAATTGAGTATCCCCTGTTCTTCAATTCATCCAAAAACCTCAAAATACTCATGTCATTTATTGTGCCACCATAAATTGGTTGATTATGTTTTTTAGAAATGACATAGGCAGTATTTCTGTCGTAATTTGAAACTTTCCATTCATCGGGAGTCACTGTTACTTTTCCACCTTGATATTCGACACCTGGCAATATCTTAGAAATCCCTGCATCTAAATTAGTTGCATACCAATTAACCATAGGCGATACCCATTTTACATTTGGCAATGTTGTTTTTAGCTGATTTAAGGAAACCACAGCATCACTTTGGCTATGATCTGTATTATTATTAATACTTATTTCTATGTATTCATAAGGTTCATTTTTGTAATAGCTTTTTTTCTGTATTTGCGTGTCATAAACATACTCTCCGCTTCCAGGTATTATAACTACCGAATTTATCAAATTCTGTAAATTATTTGGGTTATTGATATTACTATTTCTTATAACTTCAAAATTAAATTTTGGAATTTGATTTTTGAATTTACTTATCGGAAAATCTTCAAACACAACATATGCAATTCCTCTAAATGCGCACGTTTTTCCCTTTCCTTCAACTTTTTCAATAAGAGGATCGGGTAATTGCTGATTTGAACCGTTATAAACACGGATGTTATATAAGCTTTTATTTATACCTACATTATTGATCCAAATTCTTGAAACGCCTTCAATTTTGCCTTCACATAGGGCAATTGCAAGTGAAATTTTGTATTCATATTTAGTATAAGAATACTCTGAACTTTGATTTGGAGTATTATGGCTTTTGGAAATAACATTTTTTAATTCTTTTAAGCCTGAATCCCATATTATGTTACCTGCTAATTTCACATTTCCATAAACAATTGGTATTTCCTTACCGTATTTTACAGTTTGCACGTTGATTGTTTCCAGCCTCTTGCCTTCAGTGCTTAAAAAAACTTTATTTTTAAATAGCTTCTTATTTAAAATACCTCCAAATAATTTACCAATTTTAAAACTTAATGAATTACCAAATATTTCAAATGACATATTTTTTACTATTTTACTGCAACTTTTATAGTTAATAATCTACTTAGGTTTTGATTTTTGAGGAAGTATGATAGAATGCTCTGCTTAAAGTAAGTTGTTTTGCTTAATGAATAAAATTGCAGATATAACTAAAGAGTATAACCTAAAAGTCAGGAAAAGTACTAAGGCAAAAAATGTGGTTATAAGGATAGTAAATCAACATGTTGAGTTAGTGTTGCCTTTGGGAGTTTCAGAAAAATTTGGATATAAGTTTTTATTGAGCAAAGAAAAATGGATTCAAGATAAATTAAAAAATCTATCCAGAAATTTTACATGTGCTAAGCTTATTCGCACTGAATATCCAATTTTTGGTGAATTACATCAACTTGTTCACACCGAAACAACTTTATATTCAAGTATATTCATAAAAAATAATCAACTCGTTGTGTATTCAAAAAAATGTAGTTTAAATAATGCATTAAAAGCGTTTTTAAAAAATATACTATCATCTGAAATAGATGCTTTATGCGCTTTCTATGCCAGGCAATATAATTTTAAATATAATAAAATAGCAATCAAAGAACTTCGTACTAAATGGGGAAGTTGCTCCTCATTAAAAAATCTTAATTTCAATTGGAGAATTATATTTGCACCAAAAAATATTCTAAACTATTTGGTTATTCATGAGCTTTGTCATTTAAAAGAAATGAACCACAGTAATAAATTTTGGAACCTCATTGCTGAAATTGATCCAAATTATAAAGAGTCAAGATTATGGCTGAAAAAAAATGGGCACCAATTATATAAATATCTGCCAAATTGATTATGATGGTTATTTAATAAAATAAATGTGAACTACATAAACATTTAATGGCGGGGATGACGAGACTCGAACTCGCGACCTCCGGCGTGACAGGCCGGCGCTCTAACCAACTGAGCTACACCCCCGTTTCAAGGAGAAAATTAAATGGTGGGCGATGACAGGGTCGAACTGCCGACCTCCTCGGTGTAAACGAGATGCTCTACCAACTGAGCTAATCGCCCTACCAAAACATGGTAAATCATAATTACTGGTATATACTCTAAAAATCAAGCAAAATTTGTTTATTCTATAAAATAAGGTCCCAAATTCAGCAATTAATTATAAAGTCACTCATCATTATATATTTTTTCCGCTCTTTCATGCTCTTCTTGAGCTCTGATACTTAATGTAGCAATAGGTCTTGCTTCTAATCTTTTTAATCCTATTGGTTCAAAATTTTTGACACAAAATCCATAGCTACCTGTTTTTATTCTTTGCAACGCAGCATTAATTTTATCAATTAATTTTCTATAACGATCTCTGGTTCTGAGTTCAAAATTTACATCTGATTCAATCGAAGCTCTATCATTAACATCAGGTTCATTAAGCCTTTCATGCTTCAAATGATCAATAGTTTCCTTAGACTCCTGAGTCAAACTATCTTTCCATGCAATAAGCTTTCTTCTGAAATACTCTAAATGCATATCATTCATATACTCTTCATCTTCTGAAGGTCTATAATTTTCTGGAAGCTCAGTAATCTTTTCATTCATATTTCTAGTCCTAAATTATTATTTTTCATAATTCTTAATTAAAAATTCATTAAGTAGTCTCACTCCATATCCTGTGGCACCTTTTGGAGAGCAATCACCACCATCATCTAGCCAATTAACACCTGCTATATCAATGTGCGCCCATGCACAATTTTTTTGAACAAACCGTTTTAGAAATTGTGCCGCTGTTATGCTACCTGCACCACCCTTACCAACATTCCTTACATCTGCAATATTTGAGTTAATTAAATCATCATAAAATTCATCCAAAGGCAACCTCCAAACCCTTTCTCCAACTTCTTCACCTGCTTGATGCAACTTCTTTACTAAATCATCATCATTAGAAAATATTCCAGCATTATGATGCCCTAAAGCTACTACTATAGCGCCTGTTAATGTTGCCAAATCAATCATAATTTTTGGCTTAAAATTTTCTTGCGCATACCACATTACATCTGCCAAAAGTAATCTACCCTCAGCATCTGTATTGTCAACTTCAATAGTTTGCCCAGACATTGAGGTAATAACATCACCTGGTCTTTGCGCACTACTAGAAGGCATATTTTCTGCTAAACCTATCACTCCTACAACATTAATTTTCGCTTTCCTTTCTGCAAGAGATTTTATTAAGCCAGTTACTACAGCAGCGCCACCCATATCATATTTCATCATAGTAATAGATGGCCCAGATGGCTTCAAATTGATGCCTCCAGTATCAAATGTTACTCCTTTACCTATAAATGCAATAGGTTTATCGTTCTTATTGGGAGATTTATCACCATTCCATTCCATTAATATAGCAAATGTTCCAAAATCACTACCTTGCCCAACAGCTAGTATCGCATTCATTCCTAATTCTTTTAAACTTTTTTTATCAATAATTTTTACTTTAACACCTAATTTCTCAAGATCTTTACATACTAAAACAAAGCTATCTGGATTTAGAACGTTTCCAGGCTCAGAAACTAAATCTCTTACAAAATGAGTGGAATTAATGATTTTTTCTCTCATAGAAAAAATTTTCTCCACATTTAAGCTATTGGAATAAACATTTATTTTTTCTAGAAAAATTTTATGCTTATCTTTTTTATCAACATAATATTTGTCAAATACATAATTTTTCAATTTTATTCCTTCACATATATTTTCAATAAAGAAATCTTCTTGGTCTTTTAGCTCTTCATTATCTATAAAAATCGCAGCTTTACACACTTTTAATGAATTTAATTTATCTGCAATATTACCACCTAATTTTTGAATTTTCACTCTACTCAATTTATTTACTTCACCAGTACCACAAAATAAAAATCTCTTTATCTCCCCATTAATTTCAATTGTCGTAACTAATATTTCTCCAAACTTACAACCAAAATTTTCAAACATCTCTAATGTTTCAGTTATTAATTTAGCACTAGATTTTAAAAATGATGGCAACTTCTTAGTGTCTGATAAAAACAAAACACCAAATTTTTCACTGGCGTTAAATGCAAGTTTATTAAATGAAAATTCCATAATACAATCCTTTTTAATATTCATAATCGGTTACCTTATATCACATATTAGAAAAAGATAAAATAAATAACTTTTATACTATGCCACAATAGATTTAACCTATATAATCCCATAGTTGCAATAAAAATTTTATAATTTACATTTATTTATAATGTTCTATTATTCCAATTAATTCTTCATCAGTTTCTAATGTCCTTAATCAACATTTACTTCAGAAAGAGCTTCTGTGATTATTTAAAAATATTTGCCCTCACATTTATTGGATTTATTTTAGTTATTTTTTTATTCGATATATTAGAAATTTCTAGGATTGCATCCAAGTATTCAGCAAATTTCTCAGTGGTTATCAAATTATCTTTGATGAAAAATTACAGCAGTTTAAGTCAGACTATACCGATGATTATTTTAGTATCCTCTTTAATATATTTTGATTTAAAAAATAAAAATAATGAATTGATTGCAGCAAAAAGCATAGGTATATCAAATTTTAAAATCGTCCTTCCTGTTATTTTAGCAGTTTTTCTCTTTGGCGTTTGCAACATTACAATCATTAATCCTGTTGGGACGATGTTGCTCAAAAAATATCAAAATTACGAAGCTCACAATTTCAAAAAACAAACAAGCCTGGTATCATTGTCAAAATCTGGGATATGGTTAAAAAACAAACTTGATAATGAAAATTTGATAATTAATGCTTTAAGAGTCTCACAACTTTCAAATACTATGAATGATGTAAAGATTTTTTTCATTAATCAAAATGGTGGATTGGAACGTCAAATTTTTGCAAAATCAATTTTATTTCGCAATGATGATATAGTGATAAAAGAAGCTGTAATATTTGATAAACACTTTTTCATAAAAAAAGAAAGAGAAATGATTCTACCTATAAAAATTTCTATATCACAGATATTTGAAAATTTAGCAACAATCGACACAATATCATTTTTTCAACTAATTGAATTCATACACATTACTGAAGAGTCAGGTTTATCGTCAACAAGATATCTACTACACTTTATTAAGGAATTATTATCACCACTCTATATAATTAGTATGTCTATGATAAGCTTTGTATTTGGGAGTCGTTCAACAAACAGAAAAAAATTCAACTTATCTTCATTGCATTGCTTAGCAGTAGGATTTATTATATTCTTTGGTACAAATTTCATTCATGCAATTGGATTGTCAGGTAATATATCTATAATTTTAGCAGTGCTATTTCCAGTTATAGTCTCAAATATACTTGCATTATACCTTATACTGTATAAAAATTAATTAATTAACACTTTGGATAAGGGGACTGTTATTTATGCCAATAGATAATGCTGTAAAAATGCATGATAGAGAGCAAGATTTCACAGAATTTAGAAAAGTTGCTTTTAGCTTTGAAAATTTACTACAAAATACAGATATCCTAAAATTTGCTCATAAAAATAGAGAAACTATAAAAGAAATAAAAAATGGCAGCTATATTTTGGGAGTTATCAAATTCATTGCTAAAAATTTATTCTCTGGAGATTTTTGGAAAATAGTCTTCAACGCTCCTACTATTTATAGAATAGTTCAGAATTACGATAAACCAGAAATGCAGAAGTTATTGGTTGAGAAGACAAGCTTACTGGAACAAGTAGGAAAAAATAATGAGATTGTGAAAAAACTACTAAATGATTTAGTTTTTACTGAAAGTGATGAAGGCACAACACTTTTAAAACAAGTAACTGGAGCAACAATTGACCTGTTACATGATGAAAAATCAAGGAATGCACTAAAAATTGAATTAGCTAATAATTATTTTAAATTCAGCCTTAATTCTTTTGATAGACAATCTTTTATCGATAACTTTATTGAATATGAAAAAAGCCAAATTACAAACAAAATTAAAGATGAAAATTACTTGATGAAATTACTGAAGGAAAAATCAAATATAAGATTAGGAGATTCGAATTATACTTTAAAAAATATTATAAAATCACTTGAAGCAGGTGCTACTAAAACTGAAATTTCAAATGCACTAAAAAGACAACTACGCAAGGAATTAAACTTCTTGGGACTTAATGATGATATAATTAATACAATAATACCAGATGCATTGGTGTTATCACTTCAAGAGGCACAAAAAATTCTTCAAGACAATTATGATAAAGTAGTAAATCAAAAAATAGTTGATATACATAATCAAATTGAAAATGATATTAAGCAAGGTAAATTAAATACTTTTGATAATTATGTCTCAAATATTTTAAGGGAGCATGCAGCATACATAGTGGATGTTCAAGAACCTTTATATCAAGAACAATATATCAAGGACTATATAAGATTTCATCAGGAAAACAATTCTACAAAAAGCGTAGATGAATTAAGAGAAGAAGCCATAGAAAATTCATATAATCTAGCACCCGATTATATGAGATTAACACAGAACGTGTTAAGAATTGTAGATTCATTACCAGATCAAAAGACCAGCAATATTGTAGAATCAGCAAATCCCAATCTAAAAACCGTTTTAAAAACATCAGGAAGAAAAATAATTGATTTTGTTAAAAGCTCTATAAATGCCTCAGTTACCCTACAAGATATGCTAACAGGATTTGGAGTTACAAACGAAATATTAGATTTAGCTCCATTAGTATTAGGTGAGGATGGAGGCATAGCTAAAGTAGCTAATCTAACAGAATCAATTAGAACGAAGTTTATTTTTGAATGGGCTGAAGATACATTAAACCTTTTAAATTCAAACGCTGAATTACAGCAAAAATTTAAAGATAACCCAGAAATGGCGAGCAATTTAACTAAAGGTATAGTGAATAGTATACCTCTTTTAAAAAATTTATGTCAAGATTTAGGCTGTACTGATGCAGTATTTGATATTATTTCAATATTAGTTAAAACCCCTGAAGATACCCAAAAAATCTTAAGCTACCTAAATGAAGGAAAATATGTAGAACTTGCTCAAAAATTCATTGAGGTTGCTGAATCTAATCAGGAATTACGAGATTACTTAACTAGTCATAAAGATGTGTATAAAAAATTAGTTTCATCCTTATTCAAGGAGATAGATTTGATGAGAGATCTTAAGGATAAGAATGGAATTACTAATGAAGCGCTAGGGGAAATTCTGGACAGCACATTATCTATATTAGATGAACCTACAAAATTTAAGGAGCTCATTGATGTATCTAATCAAATTTTTAATACCATAAATAAATATATAGCCGATAATGATTTGGGTGAATTCTCAAATTTACAAAAAGAAGACTATATTGAATTAACAAAAATTATATTACAAGATAAGGATTTATTTAAACTTTTAGATAAAAATAAACAAGCACTGGGAAATTTTATAAAGTTGCTAGTAGAAAGAGTGCCTTGGTTAAAAGCCAAAAAAATTGAATTATTAGGAAATGTGGAGATTGATAGTTTAATAATTACCCTAATTGAATCAGGCATTTTAAAAAACAGAGATAATATAAGTACTATATTAAACAGATATACGGGAGATGGCTATAAAGTCGCTACTCTTGCTACCTATGTTTATCATGGCTCTCCAATTCTTAAAAATTTATTGGTATCTGCTCCAATAATGAGTTATTTATCTTCTCCAAGTGTAAAAGAAGGGTTGGCTGCTCTCATAAAAGCACAAATTAATTCTAATATTTCCCACAATTCATTAGGTGAATTATTGCAAGGTACTGGTAATACAGATCTGACCAAATTGGGCAAAACAAAGAACCTATCTGGAATTGTACTTGATGATACTGATTTTTCAAAAATTAAAAATATACAAGGCTTCACTTTTGTAGGTTCAAATTTTACTAAATCTAATTTCGCAAATATAGAAGTTCAAAATTCATCTTTTGTGAATTCTGTTTTCCAAAAAGGAGTCAGTTTTGCAGGCTCAGAACTGCAGGATGTGGATTTTAGTAATGCTAAATTCAGTGGCTATAAAACAGAAGAATTATACCTCCCAAGAAGAACTCAAACTACAGGTAAAATTGAAAAAGATGCAAAAATTAGTTTTAAAAATGCAACACTGAAAAATGTTAATTTTAGCGGTATAAATTTAGTAAAATCCAATACTCTAAAGACAGATAATCTAAAGATTGATTTTGAAGGTGCTGTGATCGATCGCTTAACATTTAATTCTTTAGTGAATGCTATTAGAGTGAATCCATCTCTCCAAAATGATATAAATCTTAGAGGAGCTAAAATTATTGGTGATTTGGGTGAGCTAGATTTATCAGGAATAAATCTAGAAGGGGCAGATCTTTCTGCTGTAAGTAATTTAAAAGGCACAATTGTTAAAGGAGCTAACTTAAAGGGCACAAATATTAATCCAGAATTATTAAAACAAGCTTTGCAGCTTGATGGTTTGCAAACAGATCTTACACAAGACGCATTAGATGAAATTAAAGCATCACAAAAACAAAACAAGGAATTAATTATTATTGGAAAAATATCTAAACTTATAGTTGATAAATTAATCCGTGACGGCAAATTGGTTGTTAAAGATGCTATTGAAATTACTTTATTAATTGAACGACTCAATACTAAATTATTAACAGAATTAGATTCCTTAAAAGAAGGTGAAAAGGAGTTTTTATACAATCTTTTTGAAAAAAATTACGCTAATTTAGACCAATTTACTTTAGATCCAGATACAATAAAGCATTATTCATATTTTTCAGATAAGCAACAAGTAATTTTAAATTTCTTATATGACAAAGCTTTTCTAGGTGCCGCTTTAACAGAGCAAAATCTAGCAAATGCTTTAAAATATGAAAATATGAAAAATCTAATTGCTGATGAAATTAGTAAAAAATTATTCGGGGGTGGTCAAAATAGAGGAAAAGATTTTATAATTATCAGAGAACATTTATCAAAAGTTTTTAATCAATTATCTCCTGAAGAAAAGCAAAATTTATATACCAGTATTTGCATTACTGACTCTGGCAAAATGGTATTAAATGCAAGCCCTGAATGCGAAATATTAATAAATTCATTAAAAGAGCAATATTATACTAAAACAAAATACACCACGGCTGGCGTTGTAACGAGTGGAATATATTTACCAACAAAAAGTGTACTTGATGAATTTATAACAAGTAATTTGAATAAAATTAAAGTAATTTCTGATTTAGCAAAAATAAAAGAATTATCAAAAGTAGTTGGGCAAAAAATAGGGCAAAAATTATTTGGAGACGCCATGTCAAGCTCTAGACAGGCAGATGTTAAAAAAATAATTGCTTATTTTAATGATCAAATTTTTCCACACATTTTATGCCAATTACCCAAAGATGAAAAACAGGCTTTATTAGATAATATAAACTATAATAAAGACGAATTGGTAAATAAGTTAGTTGGGGATTTTAATAAGGTTAACATGCTGGGCATGAGTAAAGTTAATGAAAACAGCTTATCACAAGTTTTCTATAACAGCACCTCCTACACTAAGATAGGAACTGTTGTTGGTGGCATTCAATTGGACACCACAAAATTAAATTCACAAGATTTTTTTGATTCAGTAGCAGATTGTGTTATGGGCAAGTGCAAGTCAGATTTATCACAAATTGAAGAACTTGCAAAAAAAATAGGAAATAAGCTTGGAGAAAAATTATTTGGAGATAGCGCTTCTAGTTCTAGAAAAGAGGATGTTAAAAAAATTATCAATACATTAAATAAAGTTGTTATACCCAGTGTTATAAGCAGCTTAAGTGATGAGCAACAAAAAGAAAATTTTTTAAAAGCAAATGATGAAACCATTAGTTCATTAGTGGGAAATTTTACACCAAGTGGAATTTGGGGGAAGAAAATTATTGAGCCAATCAGTTTGGCACAAATTTTTTATGATAATTCATCCTATACTAAAGTTGGCTTGATAAGCGGAGGTATTCAAATAAATGATAGTAAATTAACAGACAAATCTTTTTTAGATGAAATTAAAGTTCGCTTACAAACTGAAGCCAAATTATCTCGAAGCCATATAATTAGATAAAATAATAGCCGCACATCTAAAAATGTCAAAAAAGAAGAGAGAATAGCGGTTATAATATAAAATAAACAAGTCTTCGGCACTTCCTGATATAATAAATATTTTATTATAATAAATAAAAAATATAAATTTTATGAATGGATTTGATGAAATTAGATTTCCAGAGGATATATCTTATGGTGCAATAGGGGGGCCTCAATATTTTACAGATATAGTATCAACATCTTCTGGAGGTGAGTACAGAAATATCAACTACAAAGATTCGAAAATGAAATTTAATATTACTTATGCTATTAAAACAAAGGAACAAATTGATAAATTACTGCTATTTTTTAGAGCAAGACTGGGAAGGGCTATTGGTTTTAGATATAAAGATTGGAGTGATTTTAATGCTAAAAATCAATTAATTGGAGTAGGTGATGGAAACACAACTAGATTTCAACTAAAGAAAATTTATAAAAGTGGAGGGTCTGAGTTTATCAGGATTATTGAAAAGCCTGTATTTAACAGTGTTTCTATATACTTTGATGATGAAAATGTTGCACAAAAATATTATAGCATTGATTACACGACAGGAAATATAGAATTTACCAAATCAGTAAACATTGGAGCAAAAATCCTTACTAATTTTGAGTTTGATGTTCCAGTAAGATTTGATATTGATTATCTTCCAATATCAATTGACGGAAAAAATCTTTATTCATGCAAAGAAATTAACCTTGTTGAAATAAAATTATGATAAAAACAAATGAATTTACTAAAAGTGAATCATCTAATTCAGTCAGCAATTACGCAATTTGTTGGCATATACAACTCACGAATGGCGATCAATTAAGGTTAACCAACTATAATGAAGATATTAACATCAAAGATTATAAATATATTGCTGAATCTATTTTTACTTATAAATCTATAGAAAAAAGTTCTGAATTACTAGCGGGAAAAAACGAAATATGTGGAATAATTTGCGATAAATATTTTAAAAGGCAAGATATTATAAATGGTAAATTAAACGATGCATATATTGAAATATTTTTAATAAATACAAATAATTTGGATAATGGTAAGTTGATTTTAAATCAGGGATATATAAGTAACATAAAAATTATTGATAACAAGTTTATCGCAAATATTTCTTCATTAAAAAATAAATTCAATAATAAAATTACAAATTCTTTTTCTCAGAATTGTAGAGCTAAATTTTGTGATAAAGATTGCAGTTTATACGAGGAAAATTATAAATTTTATGGAAAAATATCAAAAGTAATCTCAAACAATACATTATTTGATGCTGAAAGAAATGAGGAAAATTTTTATTTTAATTTTGGAGAAATAACTTTTATATCAGGAAATAATACAGGATTATGCTTTCAAGTAAAAAATTTTAAAAATGGTGAAATTGAATTAAATTTGCCTAGCATTTATAAATTAGCAGTAGGTGATACATATGCAATCATAGCTGGATGTGACAAAAATTTTTCATCATGCGTTACCAAATTTCATAATGCATTGAATTTTAGGGGAGAACCATATATTTCTAAGGTTCTAACGCGTCTTTAATCTATTAAAAATTGCTGATAATGGAAAAGCTAGAATTGATAAAAATATACAAAACAGCTCCTTTGAAAGATTAAAATAGAAATCAGTACCAATTTTTGGATGAATAAAAAACCCTATTATTCCCAAACAAATTGATGAGTATGCAAAAAAAGTACTTTTTTTAAAATTGAAATATGATAATACTATCGGAAAAAATAGCGTGCACACCATTATTTGATAACTTAATAACATTGTCTCTATAATATTATCAAAATAATTTGCTATTACAATTCCCAAAAAACCAAGCAAAATAGTTATAACCCTTGTTTTAAGTAGATTATCGGAAAGTGAATTTTTCTTAAAATCTAATGTTAAATTTGAACTTATTGCACATAACAACGAATCACCAGTTGAGATAATAGCACATAAAACAGCAAGTGCTGCTATGGATGTGATAAAACTATTTGAAGTACTAATAAAAAAGAATATCATCTCACTACTTCCAATAGGAATGTTCTCAATACTCCTAGCTGCTATACCAAAAATAAGTGGCAAAAAGGAAAAACCAAGCAATAAAACTCCTGCTATAAAGGCTGATATATATGCCGTTTTTGAGTTCTTAGCAGAGAAAAATTTTTGCGCCATATCTTGTTCTATGAAGACAAATAAAAAAGGAACAATTATATATGGTGCGAAAAGCGCTTTATCATTATTGACGATACTATGAAACAAATTATCTAATGAGAATTGAATATACTCATATTTGTTAAAAATATAGTATCCCATAATAATTGCAAAGGTAAGAAATATAAATATTATTTGCACAATATCTGTATAAACTATCGCCTTTAACCCTCCTAATACCGTATACAGTATTAATATTGTCCAAAATATATAAACTACGAACTCATTTTCAATGCCAAATGCAATTAAAAGTTTTCTGGTACCTACTATTAACGAAATTAAAATACCATAAAGAGAAATTATAGATATAGCAGAAGCTATTTTTCTAAGAAATTTTGACCCATATTCCTTTTCAAATAATTCGGCTATAGTTGAAATATTTTTTTCTCTTAACTGTTTTGCACCAAAAATTGCAACTGCAATTAAGCCAAGAGATATGCCAAGAGAGTAAAATATACCATATATTCCATATTTATAGGCAAAATCAGATGTTCCAAGTATTACACCGGCCCCTAATTGTGTTGCCAACAACGCTATACTAACAGATATAACCCCTAGCTTCCTATCAGCTAAAAAATAACTATCATTAGTACTTATTCCTTTTGATGACTTATATCCAATATATATGAATATAAAAAGAAGTATTGCTGAAAATATTATAAAATAATAACTCATACAATATTGCAATACTTTGAAATATAAAACTCAAAAAAGATCTTTAATAACTAGTCCCCGCAGGCTTCCTAAAAGATTTATGTTTTCTTTTTCTTGCTTCAGTACTCTTTCTGAGCTTTTTTTCAGAAGGCTTTTCATGATGCCTTTTCTCTCTCATTACTTTAAATATACCCTCTCTTTGCAATTTCTTCTTAAGAATTTTTAAAGAATAATCAACATTGTTGAATCTAACTTGAACTTCTACCAAAATGTTATAATTTTTGTTATTAATTTACAGTGGATTCTACAACAAACAAATATAAAAGTAAACAGCGAAGTGAGCACAATACAGATATTAATTAAAATTTATTCATCAGCTAATACATTAACTAATAATCAAAAATTCCAATATTAATATATTTTTAATGTGTATAGCTTGGGGTCAGATATGTATTAACAATGAGTGATGAGCAAAGTGTAGTAAAACCTACATAAGCGAAGAATGACGATGTCAATACCTATTTGAATTATGCTATACTTCTTGCTGTGAACTCTCTCCTATACAATAAAGAACTAGTGGTGCTCGTCATAAAAATTGGGCCCGGAAAAGAAATCTATAATGAACCTGAGTTCGCAATCCTCTATCCAAAACTCAGGTTATAATAATCACTACGCAGTGTGAAATTTCATATCTAGCTTTTTTACCAAGCTACATAAATATGAATTATAGACCGTAATGAATACTATCAGAGGAAAAATAAATCAACGGGCAGAAATGTTCCAGAATTCCACGTGCATTACTTTCGGCATAGATATGTATATCATGCAAGACTTCAGCATCAATACAACCTCCATCTGTTACATCATACATATAGCTCAATATCTCCTCCTCACAATCTGGTTTGCCAATTGCAAAATGAATAACCAACTGTGTATAAACATTCAGGATAAAATCAGGATTGGCAGTATATGTATTGTCTATAAATTCAAAGACCTCTGCGTAACCTTTGATTGCAGATGGTTCGCAAATTGTATCTGTAAACTTTTTGATCTCAGTTTGTACAATGTTTTGAGTCATTTTATATGCCTTTATATAAGTTATATTTACCTAAAGTCATATAACTTTAGGCCCATAATTCACATTATACACACGAAATGTTACAATTAGGTTACAATTATGCTAAAATTTCATGATAATTTACCAAAAGTAATAATTTAACTTTTAGTTTATAATCGTAAATATACCTATCGCCAAAAAGACTCAATTTATCTATCAAGTTATTTTAGGTAATTGGTCTTATGCATTTCATTACTTTGTATATAGCTTCTCTAAATATCTAGCAATTAGGTCAACTTCAACATTTACTCTTGACCCAATGCTAATGTGGGATAAATTCGTATGACCCCACGTATGTGGCACTATATTAACCTCAAAATAAGTTTTAGCGACTTTATTAACTGTAAGAGATATTCCGTTAATCGTAATGGAGCATTTATAGGTGATATATTGATTTAGTTTTTCAGGTAGTATGAATCTTATTTTGTGAGAATCTCCATCTTTTTCAATTTCATATATTTCAGTACAGCAATCAACATGACCCTGAACAAAATGTCCATTTAATAAATCCCCTACCCTTAGTGATTTTTCTAAATTCACTTTATAACCTAGGTCCCAATAATTAACGTTAGTCACCATTCTTGTTTCTGATGAAATTTGTGCAATAAAACTGTTATTACTAATTTCAATAACTGTAAGACAAATTCCATCACAGGAAATTGAGTCCCCAATATTAATTTTATTAGTATCTAATACAGTTTTAATCTCCACTTTCCAATCATCAGCATTTTTATTTAGTGCTGATACGATGCCAACGTCTGTTATAATACCGCTAAACATGTCACATTTCTTGTTGCATAAAACTTAAAAACAGCTATCTTAAAACTGACTGTTAGTCAATTTAATAATCTTTTTTGTGCTATGAAAATATATCTCGATAGTTGTGATGTGGACTTGATCAAAAAATATAAGGATTTAGGCTTTATTGACGGGGTAACAACTAATCCTTCAATCATTGCAAAATCTGGCAGAGATTTTAAAAAAGTTATTAAAGAAATTTGCGATGTTATTGATACATCTATAAGTGTTGAAGTACTATCAACTGATTATCAAAACATGCTTAAAGAAGCAGAAGAATTTTCAAAAATTGCACCGCAAATTACTATAAAATTACCAATTACAGAAGATGGTCTAAGAGCGTGCAAAGCATTATCTGAAAGGGCTTTTAAAACTAATATGACTTTGTGTTTTTCACCATTACAAGCATTGTTAGCAGCAAAAGCAGGAGCTACTTATGTCTCTCCCTTTATCGGAAGACTTGACGATATGGGAAGAGATGGAATTGATTTGATTGCGGATATTTGCTCTATTTATGAAAATTACCCAGATATATCAACTCAAATTTTAGCAGCTTCGATAAGGCATCCAATCAATATAATTCAAGTTGCTAAGCTTGGCGTTGACGTGGTAACACTGCCACCAAAATTAATTGAGATGATGATCAATAATCCTTTAACTGATAAAGGTATTGAAATTTTTTTAAATGACTGGAATAATATAAAAAAGTAGTTTTAAAAATGCTTAAGATAGTAGTGGGGTTACTGATTTATACATCTTTTACAAGTGCTAATGCACAGGAAAATGTGCTTGAAGTATATAAAAATTATGTAGATTTTCTATCTAAAAACGATACTGTAATTTCGCAAAACATTGCAAATGCAGATACTCCAAAGTATTTACCAAAAAAATTGGAGGATAAAAAAAATCCTTTTAGCTATGATATCAAATTGGATACAACTAACCCTATGCATATCCACGCTGAGGAAAAAAATTCTAAATATAAACTATCAACTGCTGAAATAGTTGAAATCAAACCTGATGGAAATGCCGTAACCTTAGAAAATGAATTATTAAAAAAGAACCAAAATTCAGTGAAATTACATCAAGTTTCAAATATGTATAGCAAAGCAAAAAATATGATGAAGTATGCAATCACAGGACAAATGAAATGATAAAAAATATTTTTTTCTTATTAATATTAGCATTATTTGCTGGCAATTTTAATGGCATCTTTAGCTCCTTTGCTGATGAAAAAATAATTAGTGATCCACTAGAAGCTTCTATTAAAATATCATCATCAGGTATGCAAGCTCAAAGTCAAAGACTTAAGGTAGTTGCACAAAACATTGCAAATTCTAATGTTACTGGCAAAACCCCAAATGAAAATCCATATAGAAGAAAAATAATTTTCTTCAAAAATGTTTATGACCCAAAATTGGATGCAAAAGTACTAAAGGTTGATTCCATAAAAGAAGACCAATCTGATTTCACACTTAAATATGAACCAAATCATCCAGCAGCAGATAACAATGGTATGGTAAAATACCCAAACGTAAATATAATAATTGAAACTGTTGACTCTAAAGAGGCGCAAAGAACATTTGATGCAAATGTAAACTCATTAGAAATAGCAAAGTCAAATCAAAACAAAATTCTTGAATTAATGAGATAATATTATGACAACTTCATCGTCTATTAAACCAGATTTTAGTAATGCTGTTGAGGCATATAAAAAGGCAAACAAAAATGTTAAAAACCTTGGTTCATCATCAGAAAACAGTAAAATTAACACAAATTCTGGACATGGTGTTTTATATGCTGGCGATAAAATGGATGTCTTATCTCAAGGCGTTACTAAAACCTCACAATTTTCTAGTATTGTTCAGGAATTGATAAAAACAAGAGTGCAAAAGGTCAAAAATGCCGATAAAGTATCATTAGATGCAATTAAAGGACGAACAGGAATGATTGAAGTAATGGAAGCAATAAATAATTCGGAAATAGCATTGCAGGAAATCGTTACAGTTAGAGATAAAATCGTCGCTGCCTACTTAGATATTTTAAAAATGCCACTTTAATTATTTTATAAAACGATATTTAGCACGCATATGATTTAAATTTACAGGTGTTAAATAAAGCCACCGTACATTACAAACCTTAAAATGATACTACAAAACAATCTTTAATAAAAAAAGGTGCTGCTTATAAAAATAAAAACAACACCTCCAACGAACAAGGGCTGGTAACCAAATTTTAAAAAAATAATGTTCGTTGATGTTTCAATTACAAAACATGTTGATTCTATATATTGAAAATAATTTATTCAAGAAAGAAATCTTAATAACCAACTAATTTTTCATCTGGATCACCATAATAGAAAAAACTTTAATATAAAAGTAAATTATATTTTGATATATGCTAAAATAATTCTAGATCAAAGCATTTATATAGAACCAATAGCAAATCCAACAAACATTAGCATACCAAAAGCAAAATTACTTTTAAACTTGCTTAGACAATCCTCTGGCGAATTTAAATCAACATTATCAATTTGTTGGGATAACATGAAAAAACCTATAAGCACAACTATAAAAAATATAATATTTAGGTTCGCATTTAGCCCTGCTATAGCTAAAGTAAAAACAAAAAATTTATATAGGTATCTCACTATTTCTTTTGTCTTATCACCAAAAGCTAATGCCGTGGATTTAACACCAATTTTTTCATCATCCTTTTTATCTTGATGTGCATATATTGTATCGTAACCAATAGTCCAAAAAATTGATGCTATATATATTAAGATAGGTACAAAGGAAATATATTGCTCAACAGAAAACCATGCAATAAAGACACCTGAATTAAATGTAGCACCGAGAAATACTTGTGGGTAGTAACTGTACCTTTTTATTAATGGATACACCATAATCAACCCCATTGTTAAAATACCAAAATAAATTGATTTCGGCGGAAGTAATAATAATATAAATAAGCCAATGCTCAGCAGCACAAGAAGGAATTTAACTGCATTTTTGAGCGTTAATTCACCATTCGCAAGCGGCCTCATTTTTGTACGCTCTACACACTTATCAATATCCCTGTCCATTATATCATTAATTACTGAACCTGCACCCCTCATTATAACAGCTCCAAAAATAAATATTATAAAGAGACATAAAAAATGAATAATATCATAAGAAACAACTACTAAAGTCCATAAAACAGGCATCATAACTAATTGAGTTCCCACAGGTTGATGCAATCTCATCAATCTTGCATAAGGATTTGCGTCTGCAAATTTGAAAAAATCTATAGATATTTTTTCAATCATTCGTATCTTTTGTTTGACATAGGCATTACCTTTATCAACATAACTTTGAAAATTACTACTTGGTTGCTTTTTCATCACCTGGCAATATATAATCTTCACCTTCCCATGGGCTTTTAAAATCGAAATCTCTAAATTCTTGTGCTAATTTTACCGGTTCATAAATTACCTTCTGCTTTTCCAAATCATACCTAACCTCAACATTACCAGTTAATGGAAAGTCTTTTCTCATAGGGAAGCCAGAAAATCCATAATCTGTTAATATTCTTCTCAAATCATCATTTCCCACAAAAAATATTCCATACATATCCCAAACTTCTCTTTCATACCAATGTGCTGAGCTAAAAACATCTTTCACAGTTGGAATAAAGTCCTCATCAGAAACTTCAACTTTCACTTTTATTCTAAGATTATGCTCTATGCTTAAAAGCTGATAGACCACTGTAAATCTTTTGTCCTTTTTTGGGTCATCAACTCCACAAATATCGAGTAACATTTTAAAAAGGTAGTTCTGCTCATCTCTTAAAATTATTAAAACCTGCTTTAAATCACCCTCTGACACTGTTATGGATAGTTCATCAAACGATATATGAAAGTCACTTATTAGATCTTCTAATCTCTTATCATTTTGCAGTTTCTTGGATAATTGCTGTGCATCCATTATGTTTTTTAATAAAAATATATTTAAAATTTACTGTTAGGTTAGCAAATATTGCAAAATTCTGCAATTAATTATACTGTTTCAAAAATTAAAACATAATTTAAGATGGCTAGAATCAATGAAATTTGCAAGAAACAGACCTATATTAGGTCTTTATATTGCAAAGAAGATAGCAAATTTCATGATATTTTTCAAAGTGCTAACGATAAAAAAAATATTCAATTAAGCCCTGAAGAAGGAAAATTATTAAGTATACTTATTGCCATTCATAAATCAAAATATGTTTTAGAATTGGGTACCTTGGTAGGTTATTCATGTTGTTGGATAGCATCATCTCTACCAGAAGATGGAAAAGTTATAACATTAGAAGCAGATATAAATCGTCATAACATAGCAAAACAAAATTTTGCTAAAATGCCATTTGCTAATAAAATCACTGCCATTCATGCTGATGCGATAGATTTTTTAAAAACTCTTAATCTAAATTACAAATTGGATGCAGTTTTCATTGATGCTAAAAAAGATGACTATCCACTATATTTAAAATTGATCAATCCATTTTTAAAGGTAGGAGGTCTAATTATTGCTGATAACACCCTTCTATTTGGAAGTGTATTTGAAGATTCAACACCAAAATATCATAAAAAATGGCAAGCAATGAAAGATTTCAATCTTGATATAAGCGATCAACAAAAATATAAAAGCCTAATTCTTCCTACCAATGATGGTCTGTCAGTAAGTATAAAGCTTTAAGGTCGATAGATTATAACTTAATATCTCCGTATATCAATATTTCATTATGCATTTTAGAGTTTTAGGTAGCTTAAAGTTTTTCAAAATGAACTCATCTATAGTAAAAAGCATAGGCTTGATGAATCCAAAACTTAATATTATAACACTCCATAAAACAGGAAATTCCCATCCTCCGCCTCGTCCAGCCCAAATAAAACCTAATGAAAAATGGTGACCTAAAAAAGTTGCAATCAATAAATACAGGACCAATCCGAATGAACTAAATCTAATCAAAAATCCACAGCTAACTGCTAAACTACCTAAAAACTCTATTATACCTGCTAAATATACAAAAAACATCGGATTAGGAACTCCCAAGGTAGCAAAAGCTGAAACATCAATATTTCTTATTGCATCCCCAGCAAATAATTTTTCACAAAAATGTGGTATTAAATCATAACCAATATAGACTCTAATGAAAACTAATTGAAACATCATCAGCTTTTCTTTTATCCCTACCTTATCATTCAATAATGCCAAATCTTGTTCACAATATAAAACAAAAATTAAAAATTGAGCTATCAATATAAAAAAATATAACCATACAGCCATTGGTAACCATGATAAATACGACAGTCGCAACGCGACAATAGCAAAAAACGAACCTAGTAAAAAAAAGGGGATAAAATATCTTTTTTGACCAATTAATGTTAATATAGTCAGTGCGCCAAATAGCAGAATGAACGACATTTTTTGAAAATCTAAATTATCTGTAATTAATGTATACAATTGGTAAAAAAATGCAAAAACCGAGATTGTAATATTAAAATTATTTAATAAAACTATATTTTTATTACTCATTACCTATAATCAAAAATTGATACCCTCTAGTGACTCAAACAAACTATTAAAGTACAAAGCCACATCTAAACACTAAACCTTTAAATTACATACTGTCAAGCAGTTATACAATTATAAAAACTTAAAGTTTTATACTTAATATTAAACTAGTTATAAAATATTGGTCAATAGAGCTATTATTTTTCTAAATCTTCGTCTATTTTTGATTTCTCATTTATACCTTTTCTGAATGATCTTAAACCTTTACCCAATTCACTCATGACCTTTGGTAATTTACCAGCACCAAACAACACAAAAACAATGAGTAATATTAAAAGTAGTTCTCCAAATCTGCCAGACATTATAAAATTAACTTGATATAATTGTTCGTTTAGTGAATATTATTGTATTTAAAATTAATAAATTAGCAAGTTTATAAGTAAAAATGCATTTTCAGGATATAATATTTAAACTTCAAACTTATTGGAATCAGCAAGGTTGTGTGATACTTCAACCCTTAGATACTGAGGTAGGAGCTGGAACATCTCATCCTGCAACAATGCTAAAATCGCTCGACGATAAGGAGTGGAATGTTGCTTATGTACAGCCATGTAGAAGACCAACAGATGGTAGATATGGAGATAATCCAAATAGAATGCAACATTATTATCAGTTTCAGGTTCTGATGAAACCATCTCCTGATGATATACAAAAAAAGTGCCTAGATAGCCTAGAGCTTTTAGGAATAGATAATAAACTGCACGATATAAGATTTGTTCATAGCGATTGGGAAAATCCTACTCTTGGCGCATGGGGATTGGGATGGGAAGTATGGTGTAATGGCATGGAAATAATTCAATTTACCTACATGCAACAAGTTGGAGGAATCTCTTGTAAATTAATTCCTGGAGAAATAACATATGGGTTAGAAAGGTTAGCTATGTATATTCAAGATAAGGATAGTGTTTGGGATCTAACTTGGAATTCAAGCGGTGTTACTTATGGAGATATATTCTTATCTCAAGAAAAGGAGTTTTGTGAATTTAATTTTAATGCGGCAAATACTGAGATCTTAATTACACATTTTAAAGATTATGAAAAAATGGCTTTAGAACTCATAAATAAAAACCTCCTTTATCCTGCGTATGATTATTGTGTAAAATCCTCACATCTGTTTAATATTCTAGAAGCAAGAGGAGTACTAAGTGTAACTGAAAGGGCATCATATATAAGTAGAGTCAGAAACATTGCAAAAAGTTGCTGTATGAAATTTGCGGATAATCATTAAAATCCTACTATTACGTTTTTAAAAAGTCTTTTTACGTAAACATGGTTTAAAATGGATGCATTTAAAACAGTAAAAGATTCAAATCATCTTCCTGGCCCAAATATTTAAATTAATCCCATCTATTATTTCATCCACATCTTCATCACTCATCCAATAAAACAAATAGTGAAATTTAGTTAGATTATTATTAAATAATTTATATACCATTTCCTCCAATTGAACCTGCGTATAATCTTTGCTTTTTATATTTTCATGATTAATTTTTTTTTGAGTATTACTGTTTTTATTACAACAATAGAACATATGCTCATAAACCATATTGAAAATACCATTTAAACTATAGTCATTACTTCCTAAACTATAGTTACTACTTTTTTCCGTTTGCCGCTTTAAATAATTTTTTATATGAATCTCCATCCAAGTATCTTGATATCAAAAACAACTTTTTCACACTTAATCCTTCAATTACAATAGATCTATTTATAATGACTAAAGAATCATAAATAGCTTTTGGTATTTCACCTTTGAAAGAACTATAAATATCAAAGAACATTTGATAATTAATGATTGATAATTTTTCATGACTTGTTGTTACTGCATTGATAACAATTTGTTGAGCATTATTAGTCATTTTTCAAAATTACTATCTTTTATCGTACAATAAAGTGTCTGTATATCGATTCCACTTTCTATTAAAAATTCAATTATTTTAGTATTATTTGATTCTACAGCAACTAATTCTACATTCATAAAGCCAATTAATGGATGTTCAACCAAATTTAATAGATATTTAAAATCGCCTATATTTATATCTACATGGTTTACAATAATATTTTTCAATTTTTCATCAAATTCATTAAAAATCTTTATAACTTTTCCTGAGGTTAGTATGCTTAACTGGTTATTGCTCATAAGTTGATATATTGATTGAGCTCATTCTTGCAATGAGAAATAGATTAAATAAACTATCTGTCAATGATAAAAATTAAATTTTTTCTACCTTAAGAGATTTAAAGATTTTGCGAAACCATCTGGTCATTAAATTCAATAGGTTTATACTTATAGCCTACTTCATTCATTATTTTAATTTCTAATTTTTCCATAATCTCTGCTTCTTCATCTAAAATGTGATCATATCCAAACAGATGTAATAATCCATGAATTAGTATATGGGAAAAATATTCCTCAAAAGTCTTTTCCTGCTCCATACTTTCGCTCATTATTCTCTCAAAACTAATTGCTATATCACCTAAAAACATATAGTTATTAGAATCTAAAACACTATTTATAGTATCTTTTTGAATCTTATAGAAAGGAAATGACAATACATTTGTTGTACTGTCCTTATTTCTAAATTCTTTATTCAAATTATGAAGTCTTTCATCATCTGCTAATAACAACGATATCTCGACTGATTTATTTTCATAACCTCCACCTAAAACATTAACAACAACAGCTTTCATAACTTTTTTACAGTGCTCATGCACACTGAAATTCACTGATGTCCAATTTGACGATTTGACGGATATATCTATTAAAAACTCTTCTGAAGATGATATGGGTAAGGGGTCTGGATCCGACATATTATAATTTTACGTTGTCAAAAATTGTAACAGTACTTTTTGCATTTTTCAATTTAATTAATCAATACCTATATTATAAATTGATAATTTATATTTTTTACTACTGCATGCTTCAAAAAGTACCAAAATAAAGTAATATGTTATAATCATAAAACAAGCAGAAATAATAACATCACTCAAAAAATGTTTGCCTTGTATAATCCTTATAAAACCGAGTATTACAGTAAAAATAGAAGCGCCTAATATCATAAATCTCCTTCTTTTACCAACTTGTTCTAGGGAATATATCAAAAAAAGCATACCTATAGAAGTGTGAAAAGATACAAATGAACAATTGAATTTACATTGCTTTGAAACTTTAAATGCTGGTGAAAAAATTAAATCACCATTGAATTCTCTAATATTTGCAGGTCTTGCTCTTCCAAAATGATGCTTTGAATAAATTTGCACTATCATTAAGGAGCCTATAAAAAACACTAGCAATACTATTATTTGCGATTTAAAACTTTTAAAATTAAATGATTTAGTTTTTATAAAGGCTAGTAGGATCAATATAGAGTTATATGCAAGTAATAAAAATGCTAAAAAATATGCGGAATTGGCAATAAATTTTAGGATAAAATTATTAGCAAAATAAAATTTGCGCTTACTTTCCGAAAAAAATAATTTAGAAAATTCAATATCAATTTCAGGATAAGTAATAAAAATCATTGATATGATAGATATAAATGAAATTGAATATAGTAACTTCCTCATTTCAAGTTATTTATTTTGTTTTTATAATTATCAGGAATGTAATTTTCATCATGCTTAGCAAGCAATTCTTTTGCCTCAAATTGCCCCTCATTTCTATTAAATTTACCATATATTATAACATTTTGCCCTTCCTTAAAAAGGCTTGGCACCACTCCCTTATATATCGCTTTCATTTCTCGTTTATCATCATGAATCACGAATTCTACAACATCATTAATATATTTTATACTTTTTTCTTTTACAACACCGCCTACTCTAATAGGTTTTATATTGCCTTCAATATATGCATCATTTAATACAGTGGAGGGAGTTTTATATAATACAATATTATTATTAAAGGTATATAATAATATTGCCAAACCTACTGAGGTTACAATGAAAAAGAAAAAAATCACTATAATTCTTTGAGTCAAAAACCTATTTTTTAACTTCATCACCTTTTTTTAATTGTTTAGTAAAATACAACTTAATCAAAGGGAATAACAAAAAAACTAATGTTATTATTATAAAACTAAGATAAGCAAAAAATACATAGTGTTGAAAATAATCTTTCACTATTCCTGTATATCTTCCTCATTTTTAAATAATTGCTCACTCTGAGGCCCCTGTGATTCTTTTAATGACTCTATCTCAGCTAAAACCTCTTCATTAATCTGGTCAAAAGTTTTTTTATTAGTATTTGACTGCATCCTACTATCACCGTCAGTGAAAGTTTTTTTGACAATTGATTTTTCCAAATTCTCAATATTTAAAAGTCCTGCTGCAATCTCTCTCAATGCGACAATAGCTTCTTTATCTTTTTTAACATTATCAATCTGTGCAACAGCACCATGATTCAACTCTTTTCCTCTTTGTGCAGCAACAAGAATCAACTCAAACCTATTTGCCACATATTCATTACAATCCTCAATAGTAATCCGCGCCATAAATCTATATCAATTTTGTTCTATATTTTTTTTAGACGTTGCCTCAGTTTTATTATCAGATTCACTATCATCTGCATTTATCTCTTTGGTTCGTTTTTTTTCAGCTTCCAATGAATTTTTCGCTTCTTCTTTTGATCTAGCCACTACCAATCTCATTTTAGCATCAACTTCTGCATGCAATTCAACTGTTATATCATGAAAACCAATTTCTTTAATTTTTTCACCTAAAACAATACTTTCTAACGAAACTTCCACTTGAAATTCCGATTTTAAAATATTTGTAATATCTTTATTAGTTACCGAACCATATAGCTTTCCATCATCTCCAGCTTGCCTAATTACCACTAATGTCTTTCCATCAAGTAGCTTACTGCTCTTTGTAGCCAACTCACTTTTTTTAGCATTAGCTTTTTCAATTATCTCTTTTTCTGCTTCAAACTTCTCTTGATTTTCCTTTGTAAATCTAAGAGCTTTTTTACGTGTAAAAAGATAATTTCTAGCATAACCATCTTTAACATCGACTAGGTCTCCTATATTACCAAGCCTTTTAATTTTTTCTAGTAGCAGTACTTTCATAATAAATTCCTAAACCGATTATAAAACTGTATATGGCAACAAAGAAAGATGCCTTGCTGTTTGGATAGCTTTTCTGAGCAACCTCTGTTTTTTTGGCGAAATATTTGATATTCTAGATGGTATTATCTTACCCTTTTCTGAAATATGCTTTTTCAAAAGCTCTACATTTTTGTAGTTGATTAAGCTATTATTAACATCCTCTAGTGGACACGATTGTTTCTTTTGGGTTGATGAAGTTCTATTGAACAGTAGCGTATTAGGTATTAAATTTTCCATTGTCATTGCAATCAATCTTTTGTTTCACTTGGTGTTTGCATCATTAACGTAGGTCTATCATCAATGCTGTCGACCTTAATTGTTAAAAATTTTATTATATCTTCACTGACTTTAAAATCATTTTCAATCTTATTCACTACTTCAGGTGATGCATTAAGCCCTAGAAAAATGTAATGGCCTTTCTTATTTTTCTTTATTTCATAGGCCAAACTTCTAAGTCCCCAATACTCTTTTTTAACCACCTTACCGTTCATCTTTTCCACTAAATCCTTATATTTGTCAGCAAGCTTGTGTACATCTTGAGCTGGCAAATCCTGTCTTATTATGAGAGTGCATTCATAAAATCTCATTTATGCTCCAATAGTTGTTAAATATTTAAAGTTCACAAATATTGCACAAAACCATTATAACTGCAAGCTAATTATGAATTTATGATAAAAATTTATCATAAAACAAACCTAAAAATAAAATAGCATTAACAATTAACATAATAAGCGAAAATTTTAAGATATCTAAAGAACTATCGTTATCTTTTTCCTTAGTACTTTTAATATCTATCATCTCCTTAATTTTGCTAATAAATTTCTCTTGTTGCTTTTTTAATTTTAAAATTTTGCCCTTTCTTCCTAAATTCTCTTTTGCCCAATTTTTTATCCATGGACTTGCTAATTTCCACATATTAATTTCAGGGTTAAGATTGTAACTAGTCCCCTCAATTGTCAAAATTGTTTTATGCAATAATAGTAATTCAGGATGAATTTTAACTGAAAATTTTCTACTAATTTCAAATAATTGTTTTAATAACCTACCAAGAGACATTTCTTCCAATGATTTCCCAATAATTGGCTCTCCAATACTTATGCATGCTAATTCAAATTTGTATTCTGATTGATCTTTTGGAACAAATCCTGTTTTGAAATGTAAATCTTTTATTTTCTCATATTCCTTGTTTAGAAATCCATAAACTACCTCAGCTACAAATGTCTTTAACTCATAATCTAAATAACAAACTATTCCAAAATCTACTAGAGCTATATCACCATTTTTCATTATTATTATGTTTCCGGGATGTATATCAGCATGAAAAAATCCATCTCTACACGCTTGATTAAAAAATGTTACAGCTAATTTTTTGGTTATTTCTTCTAAATTATGTTTTGCATTTATCAATTCTTGTTTATCGCCAATTGACACACCATCTATCCATTCTGAGGTTAAGATATTTTTTGCAGTTAGCGACCAATGTATTTTTGGAATATATATACCCAAATCTCTTTTGCAATTTTCCTTAATTTTATTTGCCGCCGCTCCCTCAAGCCTTAAATCTAATTCAATTTCTGAGGCCTTTTTTAGGGTATTGATTATTTCATTGATCTTGATTTTTTTTTTATTTTTAAAAAATATATTTAATACAGATGATGCTGATTGAATAAAATTTAAATTATTTAAGTATTTTTTTTTAATTTTTGGTCTTAGAATTTTAACAGCAACAACTTCACCTTTTTTTGTTACAGCTTTATGAACCTGCGCTATAGAAGCAGCAGCAATACTTTGATCATCAAAGGAAGAAAACGCATCTTCAATATTTAAATTAAATTCCGATTTAAATATTTTCTTTACTTCATTAAAACTAAATGCTGGGAGCTTATCTTGTAATTTTGCTAATTTTGCTGTAATTTCTTCGCCCAGTACATCCGATCTAGTCGACATCACCTGCCCTAATTTTATAAAAGCAGGGCCCAGTTTTGGCAAAATTTTTGCCAATTTATTTCCTATTTCACCTTTTATTTTAGACCTTTTTGAAGCATCTTCACTTATTTTCAATAAAAATAGATACACACCTATATTGCTTTTAACCAGGATGAGTAATAGTTGAATGGAAAAATATATATTTTTAAAAATTTGCATATTTATTCAATTCTTTTCCAAATTCTTTTTTTAGCAATATAAAATAGTATTGTAAAAAATGATAAGAATATCAAAACTTTTATACCTAACGATTTTGATTCTTGCATTTCAGGTTCAGCAACCCATTGCAAAAAATTCACTATATCTTTAGCCATTTGATCAACAGTGGCTTTAGTTCCATCATCAAATTCTACTTGCCCTTCAGTATGAAGTGGCGGAGTCATAGCTAATTGCTCCCCTCCTGCCATAAAATATGGATTATAATACATATTTTCTCCCAGCTCAAAACCTGAAGGTGGATTACTATATCCAGTCAATAACGAATACACGTAATTAGCCCCATCATGCCTTGCCTTAATGATCAGCGATAAATCTAAGGGGTATGCTCCATTATTAGCAGCTCTTGCAGCTTTTTCATTTGGATATGGTCCTGGTATGATATCTGATAACCTGGCTGGTCTTTCGAACATCTCTCCTTCATCATTTGGCCCATCATTTACTTCATATTCAGAAGCTAAGGTCTTTATTTCCTCTTCACTAAATCCAATCTCCATTAAGTTTCTGAAGGCAACTCTTTTAATTGAATGACATGCAGAACAAACTTCTTTATATACCTTAAAGCCTCTTTGAATAGATTGTTTATCAAATTTACCAGTCATTCCATCAAACGACCATTTCATTTGTATTGGGTGCTTAGGTTCATCTGATGCATTTGATTCAATACAATTTACTTGTAGCAAAAGACTGATGCTAAAGGCAAATATCGCAAATTTTTTCATCATTGACGTGTTTATTAATTTTAAATCCTTTTGAAAAATCAATATATCAGTATTTATATCAAAAATGCACTTCTAACAAGTTTTAAATGATGAGGTGCTCAAAGAGGTATCTTGGAATTAAGATAGGTATTAAAGGATGCTGGATTGAGGATATTTTATTGAAAGTTTTATAGAAAAATAGACCATATTTAACACTTTTCCTACTTACTTCAGTGGAATTTTATTATGAATATAATCCTATTAGCTTAAGTTATATATCATAAGCAAATTAATATATGGTAAAAATGCAAAAAAATTGTAAATTTTACAAAAATTAGTGTAGGGTTTTAGTAAGTGAACTTATTAAGTATCTACCTTATGCAGGAATACAATGATACTAGGAAAATTGAAGACCTAGATCCAAGGGTACTTGCTGAAGCGATTGAGATAGCAAGAAAACTTCAAGCTAATGCTTCAGATGGTTCTATTATTTCCGAAGATATAACAAAGCATAAAGGCATTCTTGCCAAATTATTAGAATACTTGATATTGAATCAAAATAATCCAAATATGGATTTATCATTAATACAATTTTTGGAAAAAGCACTGGGTATAACTAAATCAAAGAAAAAGGATAAGGATAAAGAACTGGAAGAAGAAAAAGAAGAGGAGTTATCAGAAGAACAGAAGAAAATAAGATATCAACAAATTATGTATGAAGCATACAAAATTCTGAATCCTGAAAGAATAGCTGGAGAAACAAGTTTGGAAAATTTTCTTAGCAATGTCATTACAAGGGGCATAGAAGTAGCTAGAGAATATGATGGAGCACAATATGAAAATAATTTTTCCAAAAAAGAAATACAGGACCTTGATTCAAACAAGGAAAGTTTTGTTGACAAACTAAAATCATCAGGTCACAAAGGTGCTGGAAGAGGTTTATAAAAATATCAGGACAAATATATGTTCTATAACAAAAAATCTGCTCCATATTTAAAATTATAAAATCCCATAAAGTTGCAATGTGTACTTCAAAAAATAAAATTCTCCCTAGACTTTTTTAAAATACTATTATATATAACTTTATATGTCATTCCTCGGTAGCTCAGTGGTAGAGCAAACGGCTGTTAACCGTTCGGTCGCTGGTTCGAATCCGGCCCGGGGAGCCACTAATCAGAGGTTTAATGATTATTTGTTGGAATGTAAATTCGATATTTTCTAGATTTGATCATCTTGTTAATGTAATAAAAGAGCATAATCCAAAGGTAATACTTTTGCAGGAAATAAAGTGCACCAAGGAAAAATTCCCTTATCAAGAATTGAGTGATTTAGGATATAATATTACAATTTTTGGACAAAAAACATACAATGGTGTTGCTATTTTAAGTAAGTATCCACCAGAAGATATTATTGCAAAACTAGAAGGAATGGGAGAAAATCAGGAAGCTAGATATATAGAAAACACAATAGTTATAGAAAAAATATGCTATAAAATTATCTCAGTCTACATACCTAATGGCTCTGAAGTGGGATCGGAAAAATTCGCCTATAAATTAGATTTTTTTCAAAAATTACATGCCAGATTAGAATACTTAATGAAATATGAAAAAAACATAATAATTGGCGGTGATTTTAATGTGGCACCTGAGGCAATCGATGTTTACGATCCGAAACGAGCAGAAGGGAAGTTATTGTTTAATATAGAAGAACGAAAATGCTTTAGAAAACTGTTAGAAATCGGGTTTATAGATACATTTAGAGAATTTAATAATAATGTCCAACAATTTAGTTGGTGGGATTATAGAGCTGGTAGTTGGCAACATAATAAAGGTATGAGAATTGATCACATTTTAGTCTCTCCAGCAGTAGCCGATAAGATAGCAAGATCTGGAGTACTTACTGAGACAAGAGGATGGAATAGACCATCTGATCATGCACCTATATACATCAATTTTTAATGTCTATACCAATTACCTAAAATAACTTGATAGATAAATTAGTATTTTTTTACTTATAGATACTATTTTCAACATACAATAAGTCACTTCTTTCGTTTTTATAAGAATTTTTCAACCCAAGATGCACCTCATTTCAACAATTATTCAATAATTTTTTTATAATAATTTAACTTTTTTATTTATTTACTTCCCTAACACAATCAGCTTATTACAAAAGTTAAAATATTTAAAATTATCACGCTTTTCCTAATATCTATCAAAATGACTAAACAAAAATAACCATCAATTTCCAACCTTAATTAGGAATATTAATAAATTACATAAATCAACTTTATCACGAAAAGTATTTGCATTTTATTTAAAATTTTGATTTGCTACTAATACTTGTTTAAATAACTAAAAAATTATGGGAAAATTACATCATATAGACCTAGTCGTAATTGTATTTTATCTTTTGTTTATTACCGTATTGGGTTTATTGCAAGCTAAGAAGATTAAAAATATTGAACAGTATACTGTAGGCGATAGAAATTTCAGCACCTTTGCAATTGTGGCAACAATGTTTGCTACATACATTTCTGCACAATATATATTAGGAAAAACAGGTAAAGTTTATGAACAAGGTTTACTTTTCATATTGCCGTTTTTTATACAACCACTAGTTTGGATCACAACAAGCATGTACTTCAGCAAAAATCTTAAATATTTTAAAAATTCAATCTCCGTAGTTGATATAATGGAATCAGCATATAAAACAAGTGGTAAGTATGTAACAGCAATATCCTCGATCCTATTTTCAATAGCAGTACTAAGCGTTCAAACAACCGCTATTGCATATTTATTCCAACATTTTCTTGGCCTTTCATACGAGGTAGGTGCATTTATTGGGATAGGAGTAGTAACATTATATTCATCACTTGGTGGAGTAAGATCTGTGATTATAACAGATATATTTCAATTTTTAATTTTCTTTTTTATAATCCCAATAGCTTGTGGCTATGCTTATTTTAAATCTGGAGGTTACTATGCCATTATCAGTAAAATTCCAGAAACTCACAAACAGGTAGATTTCACATTTGATAATATCAGATACATCACAAGTCTGGTTCTATTATTCTTGATGCCTTTTATTGAGGCATCCTATTGCCAAAGATTATTGATAGCAAGGGATTCAAAGCAAATAAAAAACTCACTAAGGGTTATATTTTTATGCGCCTTCTTATTAACATTTTCAGTATGTATAATAGGCCTGATCGTAAAATCTGAATTTCCAGATATAGATAGTAATTTATCATTTTACTATTTTATCGACTATTCATTAACGGATGGTCTAAAGGGATTAATTATAGTTGGACTTTTAGCAGTAATTCAATCATCTGCAGATTCGTGGATTAATACTTCAAGTTCAATTATTGCCAAAGATATTATTAAACCATTTCTTAACAAACCAAGTGATAAACAGCTAGTGTTAATAGCTAAATTATCTTCTTTATTAGTAGCTGTCTGCGCGGTAACAATTGCGTTAATTAGCAAACAAATTTTAGAGTTAATATGGCTTGTAAACAACTTTAATTTTCCTGTGCTATTTGTTCCATTACTCTTAGCGTTAAAAAGGGTAAAAACCACAGAGTTTACTTTTATATTTTCTACAACTATTGCTCTAATTTTTGTTTTAATTGGTAGATATTACACTGGTGAATTCGATATTGAAAGTTCGATGATTGGAGTTTTTGGAAGTGGATTGGGCTTTTATATAGCCCATCAATACCAAATTAAAAAAGGTATTATTGAAGTATCAAAAAATGAAGTGTTTAAAATTAATTTAAGACAATATATCAGTGATGCTCTTAACAACATCATTGATATTCAACATAAAATAACTTTTAACAAATCGTTATTATACATTATATCGCTGTTAATTATGTTCATTAACATCCCGGTACTTATATTCGGTTATTCCTCATTTACTGATATTGCCAATATTATCACACAATTATTGCGATATGCTACATTATTTTTAAGTGTATTATTAATCTTGCACGAGCTGTTAAACGCTGACAAACATCCTATTTTATTGTGGCATTTACTTTTACTACTAGCTTTCCCCCTAACAAGTGCCTACATGCTCTTTGCGAGTAATTACACAATTATCTGGGGATTAAATTACTGCATCTCAGCAATCGGATTATTCGTATTAACTAATCTATATTATGCTTGGATTTTAATAATTATCGGTACACTAATGGCTGTTATGCTCATTTTAGCATGTAAATTGTTATCCCAATCAGAAACTATACTTAATATTCAAATGGATACTGTATTTTTCCCACTGTACTCCTCAATCCTATTATTAATAGTATTAATATTTATTGTATACTCTAAGTTTAGAGAGGAAAAAATAAAGCAACATTCTCTTGAAATTTTAGGTCGATCCCTGGCCCATGATGTTAGCGCACCACTGACGATTGGAATAACAATAAGTCATCTAATCAAAAATGCCCTAAAAAATAAAAAATTTGAATTAATCTCTGATTATGTTGATAATTTAGAGCAGTGTAATGCGCAAGCGATACAAGATATCGATATAATGTTAAGTAGCATAAAAGTGGATAATAATGTTAAACCTAAGGATTGGGGCACTTATTCATTAGATATGTGTATAATTGAAGCACTAAATAATTTTCAAATGACTAAAGATAGCAAACAAAGAATTAAATATATTAGTAAAAAAGATGGAGATTTTAAATTTACTGGCTCACCAACATTGGTACGCCATATAATATTTAATTTGCTTAAAAATGCATTAAAATATGCTGGCCATGAGGCAGAAATAGAAATATACATCAAGAAAAATCAGTTGCATATAAAGGATAATGGTCACGGAATCGATAACAAAATTATGAAGCTATTATTTCAAAAAAACATTACAACTGATGGCTATGGAGTAGGACTTAATTTTTGCAAACAGGCAATGCTCAAAATGCATGGAGACATTATATGTGAAAGCAAAAAGGGGGTTGGTACAGAATTTATTTTAAGCTTTAATAACAGAAATTAGGCTAATCTTGTTTGATTCTAAATCTGAGGGAATTAAGTATTACTGTCAGAGAGGAAATTGACATAAAAATAGCAGCAATTATCGGATTGACCTTACCCATCATCGCTAATGGGACTGCTAGACAGTTATAAATTATAGACAAAGTAAAATTTTGTTTTATTAATTTGACGTTTAATTTTGAGGCTTTAAATATCATTAAAATACTTAGTAAATTTCCATTATAAATTGCATCCGATACATCCTGGGAAATTGCAATGGAAGTTTTAGGTGAAATTGATGCATATGAGCCTTTTAATGCAACAGAATCATTAAGACCATCTCCTATCATTAACACTTTCTTTCCACACTCTGACAGCTCCTGTATGAAATGGTACTTTTGCTCATAATTTTTTTCACCAAAATAATTTTTGATATCTAACTCTTCAGCTACCTTCTTTACATTATATTTTTTATCTCCTGAAAGTAAAAATACCTCATATTTTGATTGCAAAGATTGCACAACCTGCTTAGCCTCACTTCTAAGTTTATCTTTAAAAATTAGCCTTTTTGGTATGTCATTACCTTTTTTGAACCAAACCTCTAAATAATTATCCTCATTTTTCTGATCTCCTACATTACACCACAGTTTATTACCTAACCAAATTTCACTATTTTGATATTTTGTATATACCCCTCTTCCTTTTATTTCTTTTATGTCCAAATCTAAAATTGGAGCTTTGTAATTTTTCACAATAGCCTTACATAAAATATGTGCACTCTTTGAAGCCATAGATGCTATAAACAACTTTTCTTGATCATTAAATTCATCAAAATTTAATAACATAGGTTCACCATGCGTCAATGTCCCTGTTTTATCAAAAACAATCGTATCAACCAAATTAGCCCGTTCTAAAAAATCTGACTTTTTAATAAATATACCCTGTTTTATCAACTTAGAAAAAGCTATGATCTGAACCATGGGAACTGCAAGACCAACAGCACAAGGACATGTGATAATTAAAAGTGTAACAGCATTTAACGTAGCATTTATCACGCCAGTTTTTAACCAAATAATGAATGTGATAAGTGCCAGAAATATAATAGCTGGAGTAAAATACTGGGATAATTTATCTGCAATTTTAACAAATTTTGATTTATTTTTTTCAATATTTTCTACAAGCCTAACTATTTCAGATAATGTGGTTTTTTCACCTGCATTTTTGGCTTTTATTTTTAGAGTATTATTGAGATTAATCGTCCCTGCATAAACTAAACAATCCTTCTTTGTGATTATTGAATTGCTTTCACCAGATATTATGCTGTTGTCCACTTCGCTTTCACCTTCCACTACCACTCCATCTACAGGAAATTTTTCCCCCGCCCTAACTAACACTAAATCATTTTGCTTTACTGATTTTGCAGATACACTTATTATGCCACCATCTTTTATTATATTTGCAACGCTCGGCTGCTGAAACATAATGTTTCTTATATTAGATTTTGCATTATTTCTTGCTTTTAAGTCCAGATATCTCCCAACAAGCAATAAAAATGTCAAACTTGCTGAAGCATCGTAATAAACATATTCGCTCATTCTTATGGTTTCCTGAACACTGATTAAAAGCGTTGCTATGATACTAATTGAAATAGGAACATCAATATTTGTTCTGCCATTTCTTAAAGCTTTATATGAGGAAATCATAAAAATTCTAGAAGAATATATTATGGATGGTATTCCAATAACACCTGATACTATATGAAATATATATCTAAGATATTCTCCCATACTGTGATTATAGTTACCAATCCACACTGCAAATGCAAAAGCCATAATTTGAGCTGATGCAAACCCTGAAACGGCAATGGCTTTCAATAATTCTTTTTCTTTAAGTGTCTCTTGGCCATCTAATAATTTAATATCATAGGGTGAAATTTGATACCCTAAATTTAGAACCAAATTTGTTATCTCATTCACATTTATCACCTCACCTTTCCATACAATTTCCAACCTCCTAGTAGAAAGCGAAAATTTCACCGAGCTGACATAGTCTAGCGATTGCAGTGAATTTTCAATTAACCATACACAAGAACCACATACAATACCATCAACCAACAAATGAATTGTGAACTCTCCTTGCTTACCATGGATCACTTCATCAATAAAATTAATTTTATTCTCAAATCCCGAAGCCTTCGGGGGAGATGTATTGTAAATGTTTCTACAATACTTATAATAATCTTTCAGATGTAATGTATTAATAAGATAATTTGCACTTTTACAACCAACACAACAAAATTTTTCATTTGTTATAACCGGTTGATTACAATGCAAACAATTTTTCATATTCTACGCTAAAACTTAAGTATTTATATACCCATATTTAGCGCCTAAATTCAATTAATATTTATTTTTTGATAGAAACTCCATATAGCTCAAGTTTTGAGTTAATTAATTTATAACCCAATTCTCTCGCAATTTTTTCTTTAAGCTTTTCTAAATCTTTATTTTTGAATTCTACAATGTTTCCAGTTTCAATATCTACCAGATGAAAATGTTCATTAGCTTTTTTAAATTCTTCATATCTTGCCTTACCTTCTCCAATTTCAAGTTTTTTAATAAGACCATATTGCTCAAAGAGATTAAGAGTCCTGTAAATAGTTGCTAAACTAATTTTTGAATCTATCTTATTAGCCCTAAAATATAACTCTTCTACATCTGGATGATCTGTAGAATTAGACAAAACCTCTGCAATTATCTTCCTTTGACTTGTTAATTTTAAATTTTTTTCTATACAAGCTTTTTCAATATTGTTCATAAGCACTAGATATTTTGAATTATTTTTTCTTTCAATTTCTTTATACCAAATCCTTTAAGACAACTGGTAAACATCGCTCCCTCTATAAAATCAAAATTATTAATCATTCTATCAACCGAATCATTTAAATCTTGAAGTTCTAACTTTTTGAGTTTATCAATTTTATTAAATACTAGTAACATACTCGTACCTATACTTTTAAAAAAATTCAACAACATTTCATCCTCTTGATCTATACCGCGCCTAGAATCAATTATAAATACTAATTTTTTTAAATTTTCTTTCCTTAATAAGTAATCTTCAATTAAATCACTTAGATTTTCTACTACATGCTTAGCTCTTTTTGCATATCCGTGCCCAGGCAAATCAACCAACATCAATTTGTCTCCAAGCTTAAAATAATTTATTTTTATTGTACTACCAGGAGAATTTGATGTTCTTACTAAATTTTTTCTATTTACTAAGGAATTAATCAAGCTAGATTTACCAACATTTGACCTTCCTAAAAATGCTATTTCAGGCAAATTCGATTTCGGGTATTTTCCCTTTTCATTAACGCTATAAAAAAAAATACATTCTTTTTGAAATAAATCCGCCTTCATGTAAAATAGTAGCCTATAAATTATAGCGAAATTCTAGCATTAATTTAACACAATGCACATGATAATTTTAAAACGCTATCTCAATTCTTATTTAATACAAATTCATGTTCTTAAGGCAAATTCGATTTTAGTAGTTGTTTTAGGCACAATACATAACAAGCATTTTTTATTATTACATCATTCCTTTTAGTATATCAGGAGAGATACCCAATTTACTCATCTCTTCATTGCTATATTGCTCTGAATTTTGTTTTGCATTGTTGAATGCAGCAACAATTAAATCCTCTATTATTTCTGTATCATCAGGATTTACAATACTTTTATCAATTTTAACCTTTTTTACCTCTCCCTTTCCTGTAGTTATAATGGTAACAGCTCCGCCACCCGCAGTACCTGTAATTTCTTTTGCATCCATAATTTTTTGCAATTCCTGCATTTTTTTCTGCATTGATTGAGCTTGCTTCATCATTTGTTGAATATTCATAAATACTTACTTATTTGTTATCAATATTGGATAATTTAATAGCATCAATTTCTATTTCTGAAAAGCTTTTAAGTGTTTTTTGAACTAATTCATGATTTATAACTTCTTGCTTTCTTTTTTCAAAACTCATATTTTCCTGCTCACCGTAATTTATCCCTTTTTTTAAATTATCACTTTCAATCACCCAATTAAAACCCGTTACAGAAATTAACTTTGCTTTTATATCTTGTTTGCTAATGTTGTTATTTTTGACTTCTTGAATTTTTATATAACCTTCCTTAAACTCAATAATTGATAAGTCATTTTTAATAATATGAAGCAACATCATTTCCATCTTCTCTTCTAAAAAAAGAAATAACTCCTCAATACTACTTAAATTAAAAAGTTTTTTTTTACGTCCTGTGAGACATTAGGTTGAGTAATTTTTGAGCTCCCATCACTATCATCACCTAATGATTTCAAAATCTCCTCAGGAGTAATAGTAAGATTTACGTAAATCATCTTAATGATGGTCATTTCAAGTGAAAGCATTTCATTATATGAAATCCTCATATCAACAAAAGCTTTATTCAATATTTGCCAAAATCTTGTTAAAATTATTATTGATGTTTTTTCTGCTATAAAATTGCATTTTTGCAATTCAAAATCAGACATAATCAGATTTTTAGCATCACCTATTTTACAAAGACTAATCTTGTATGAAATTTCAATTAACTCTTGTAAAATCATAAATGGCTCAGCTCCTTTGGTATATAAACCTCTTGCAATACTTAAAGCATCATTTAACTTTCCTGTTAATACTAGATCAAATAAATCGTAAACATACTCTAGACTAATAATGCCTAGCATTTGAGTTATTGACTCCAAATCTATAATGCTCTCCTTACACGTAAGTATAGCTTGATCCAAAAGAGATAAACCATCTCTAGCCGAACCCCCAGCAGCTTTTGAAATCAACATTGAGGCCCTTTCATTAATCTCAAAACCTTCTTTTTTAGCAATACTTTGTAAATAATTGGCCAATTCTTCAATGGTTAATCTATGTAAATCAAATCTTTGACATCTTGATATAACTGTTAACGGTATTTTTTTTATTTCTGTTGTTGCCAAAACAAATTTTACGTGCTCTGGCGGTTCTTCCAAAGTTTTTAATAAAGCATTAAAAGCACTATTAGACAACATATGAACCTCATCGATGATATATACCTTATATCTGGCTGTAATGGGTTTATATTTAGCATTTTCTATAATTTCTCTAATATCTGCAACTCCTGTGTTGCTTGCTGCATCTATCTCTAAAACATCCTGATGTCTACTTTCCTCAATTGACACACAATTTTTACAAGTTAAGCATGGTTCAAAAGTAGGTTTGTTATCTTCATTTTTGGTGCAATTTAATGCTTTTGATAATATTCTTGCGAACGTTGTTTTGCCAACACCCCTTATTCCTGTCAATATATAGGCATGATGAATTTTATTATTATCGATAGAATTTTTGATTATTCTAGTAACGTGTGATTGAGAAATTATATCACCAAATACTTTCGGCCTATATTTTCTCGCCAATACCTTGTATTCTAGATTCTCATCATCTTTCTTTTCAAATAAGTTATCTTGCATAATACAGACACATAAATTTAAACATATATAAGTTGAATTTTAATACAAGTTTGATAATAAAGAAAAATTTACAAAAGTACACAAGCTAATTGTATAATTTTAAGAGCTCATTAAATCTATGGCTGTAGACAATGAATTTTTTTTTATGGAACTATTTCTTTTAAACAATTTTATATTCTAATGAAAAAGTTCAGCTACTACAGTGTTACTGGGCTTTTTTATTTTTTTTCCATAGATTGTAGACAGGATCTTAATTCACAGTTATATTAATTATTGGCTTTTCTGTTTACCTAAAACACAGATTATATTATATTCTGGCTAACTGAAATTATCGCCGTTTGCAAATGTTACTTAATGATATTAGAGAATCTTTTTTAAATTATTTTCAAAAAAATAATCATAAAATTTTAGCTTCCTCTACTCTGATTCCACACAATGACCCTACCCTTTTATTTACTAATTCAGGTATGGTTCAATTTAAAAATCAATTTACAGGTAAAGAAAAAATAGAATATCCAAGGGTTGCCACTTCTCAAAAATGTATTCGTGCAGGCGGAAAGCACAACGATCTTGAAAATGTTGGATTTACCGCTAGACACCATACATTTTTTGAAATGCTGGGTAATTTTTCATTCGGAGATTATTTTAAAGAAAAAGCAATATTTTATGCGTGGGAATATTTAACTAAAGAGTTACAAATAGATAAGAAAAAACTATATATCACAGTATATCATGAAGATATTGAAGCACTGAACTTATGGAAAAAAATTAGTAACTTCAGTGATGACAAAATAATTAAAATTAAAACAAATGATAATTTTTGGTCAATGGGAGACGTAGGTCCATGTGGACCATGTTCAGAAATTTTTTATGATCACGGAGAAAAATATTTTGGAGGACTTCCAGGAACAAAAGATGAAAATGGTGACAGGTACGTTGAGATATGGAATTTAGTTTTTATGCAATATGAAAAATTAAAATCTGGTGATCAAATCAATCTTCCAAAACCTTCAATAGACACAGGCATGGGTCTAGAAAGAATTAGCGCTGTTATGCAAGGAGTGAATGACAATTATGACACAGATTTATTTAAGAAATTAATAAATGCAATAATTGAACTTACTGGTAATAACCAAAAAATTGTTTCTAATAAAGTAATAGCTGACCATATTCGTTCTTCATGTTTTTTAATTGCGGATGGAGTTTTACCATCAAATGAAGGCAGAGGATATGTTTTAAGAAGAATAATGAGAAGAGCAATGAGGCATGTTCACAACATAGAGTATGACAATAATTTATTGTCAAAAATAGCTCCCATTTTTATTAGTGAAATGAAAAGCTCCTACCCTGAATTATTAGAAGCAAGAGATTTGATAATCTCAACTTTGAATATGGAAGAGGAACGCTTTAAAAATACCTTAAAAAATGGCTTAAAGTATTTAAATGAGGAGATAGATTATCTGCCTAAAGATGGTATTTTGAGTGGAATAAAAGCATTTAAATTATACGATACTTATGGTTTTCCACTTGATTTAACGGTTGATATTTTGAAAGAAAGAAATTTACAACTTGACCATCAAGGTTTTGAAACTGCCATGCAAGAACAAAAGATTAGAGCTAAAGCTAATTGGAGTGGCAGTGGAGAAATAGGAATTTCGCCTATTTGGTATGATATATATGATAAATTTGGAAGTACCGAATTTATAAGAAAGGAGAATGCTAATTTTGTAGGAAAAATTCAAGCAATCATAGTAAATGATAAATCAGTAGGATTTGCAAATGATGGAGAGAAAGCTGTAATTATCACTGATCAAACACCGTTTTATGCAGAATGTGGTGGGCAGATTGGAGATAAGGGTTTAATCAACAATAGTAAAATTTATGATACAAAACTATTTGTAGGAAAAATACATGGACATTTCGTTCATTTATCGGAAAAATTAAATGTGGGAGATGAAGTAAAATTATTAGTAAATTATGAATTAAGAAACAAGATTAAAGCTAATCATTCAGCCACTCACCTTTTACATTTTGCTCTAAGGAATAATTTGGGAAAACATGTAGTTCAAAAGGGTTCCTTAGTAAATGATGAAAAATTAAGATTTGATTTTACACATAACAAAGGTTTGACCAAAGCGGAGCTAATAGAAGTAGAAAAATTGGTGAACACCATGATCATTGCAAATAAAAGGATCTCAACCAACTTAATGAATATTGATAATGCAAAGAAATGTGGCGCAATGGCACTTTTTGGTGAAAAATATGACGATGAGGTTAGGGTTATTTCAATGGGGGATTCAATTGAGTTATGTGGCGGTACTCATGCAAATTATACTGGAGAGATAGGGTTATTTGCAATATCATCTGAAGAGTCAATTGCTGCAGGTGTTAGAAGAATTGAAGCGTTAACCGGCATTAAAGCGCTAGATTATTTTAGAAACAAAGCTGATAAAACTGAAGAAATTGTACAATTGCTAAGATGTAAAGAAGAAAATATAGTTAACGATGTATCTAATTTGCAAAATCAAATCAAGAGTTTAACAAAGATTAATGAGCAATGCAAAAATGAATTACTACTTCTCAGACTAGAAGAAATTAGTGTAAATGATAACAAAATTTTGTTATTAAAATTGAATGAGCAGAAAGTAGACCTCAAAAGTATTTATGATAGCCTTAAAAACAATGCCAAATCTGTTATAGTATTAATTAATACGGATAAATCTAACAATAAAACTTCTCTTCTAATCGGCGTCTCAAAAGATATATTACCTCAATATAATGCCAAAGAATTGCTTCAAAAATGTTTTGATATTATTGATGGAAATGGAGGTGGAAATTCTGATTTTGCCCAAGCCAGCGGTAAAAATATAAATGTAGAAGAAAAAATCCTTAATATTGTTAAAAATTCACTATAAATAATCACATGGCATGGGTATTACCCTCGAAAATTTTGATTTTTCTTTACAATAAGTATTTTAAGGTGCATGCAGATGATCACAACTCCGTTCTTATTTTCTTTTTAAAATACGGTAGCATAGTTGGAATATGTTATTTTCAAGTCGCAATTTATCATGTATGCCTAACTTATCTCCAATAATACTAATTAATCTTATAAAAATATTATTAGTTTCTTCGGCCATCTTTTTTTGCTTTTCTGGCGATAGACCTTCTATAGTTTCCAAATTATGCTTTCTATCCATTTTTTTTATGAACAAGGCTTCATAATCATTTAGCGCTTGTAATTTTTTTATTGTTTGTTCAAAAGATAGAATGACTTTTTTACCATCTTCTATTCTTTTTTTTGTTAGTCTATCAACAATTTGCGCAATACGAGTGTTAAATTCATTTTTTATTAATTCAATATCACAACCACTATCCTCAACTACATCATGCAATATGGCTGCAACAATTACATCTGTTTTGCAGTAATATTCTGCTACCATGCCTGCTACTGCCAATGGGTGAAAATAAGAAGGATGATCTCCTGTTTTTCTCATTTTTGTACCATGCCACTTTTTTGCAAATATAACAGCTTTCTCTATTAGCTTCATATTTAATTTTTTATCTTCTTGTTTACTAATAATTTTTAATTTATCTAATAATTCTAATTTATATTGACAATCACCTTTAAAAGGGTTATAGTCATCACCTAAATCATACTCATAATCTTCCTCTTTTATTGCTGTATCATCATGCGGTAGGTCTTCATTTGGATAATTATAATAAGCCCCTCGCTTTATTTCTAGGTTTTTAAAATAGTAAACTCCCCAAAAATAACCAATAACAACTGGGCTAAGTAAGAACCACAATCCGTAATAGCCAAAATAGTCAATTAATGGTATAGACCCAAAAGACACCATTATATACGATATTGGATGTGCTATCCCCACTATCACAGATATTGTAGTAAACCGATTAGCAATGGAAATATACCTGTATTGTATGGAATCTAGAATTCCCCATGTAGAAAGACCAAAAGACATAACTAAGCATTGCAAACAGAGCAAAGTAAATAAGCTTGTAGTATTATGAATCCAATAAGGAATGAATGGTAATAATATTACAAAAATTAAAATACTGACTAGCGCCGTTTTAATAGGATGTATTTTTTTAGCAAGAAAAGAGAGGAATAACATCAATATTGCTAAAAAAATGCTCACTTTAAGATTTTGAGATATAACTCCTTCAGAAGTTAATTGAAAAACTTTTCTTGAATAAAAATCACCCAATAGTACATATGAGGTATAAAAACATACTGGATAATGAAATTCAGTAAAAAAATAAGCCAAGATAGTTAATTTGCTATCTTTTTCGTTATTTAATTTTTTATTGTTAGTTTGCAAATCATAATTGTTAGTTCGTAATTTATGATTCATAAACTCTCGTGTTTCTTTTAACTTAGTTCTTGATAAAACTCCAAAAACTGCAATACCAGCTCCAATAACAAAAATCCATCTCCAATTTCCCTCCATGGAAAGCACTACTGATGCAATTACTAAAGCAAAAAACCCTCCCATAATCTCTGAAACTCCAATCATGCCAGAAATGAAAGATTTATAAGGTTGCTTTAACATCTCCGCTATATATAATTGCACTCCTACAATCTCTCCCATGGAAGATACGCCTTGGAGCATTCTACATACAATCATGATTATGGTAGCCGTTATCCCAATTTCTTCATATGTAGGAGTAATTGCAATTAATATGCATGAACATGCCATTATAAAAGTGCTAATTATAATAGTAAATTTTCTACCCATAGTATCACCAATTCTACCTATTATGAATCCACCTATTGGTCTGAGACAATAAGTTAAACAAAATGTTGTTGCAATAAGTAGTTTGGTAGTTAATGGATCAGTTTTTGGAAAAAACAATTCGTTAAGCAATACCGACAGATGAATATACAACATCAGGTCAAAATATTCTAAAAAAGTCCCTATTAAAAGTAACCCAACAGCCTCTTTTTGTTTTTTCGTTAATTTAGTATTTGCCATTTTTTTCCTATATTATATTTAATTGCCTACCTTCTTGTTCACCAATTATTTTTAATTTATCTAATAACTCTGATTGATATTTTGAACCACTTTTAAAAGGGTTATGATCATCACCTAAATCATACTCATAATCTTCCTCTTTTATTTCTGTATCTTCATGTGGTAAGTCCTCATTTGGGTAATTGTGATATCTACCTGTTTTAATTTCTAGCTTTTTAAGATATTTTATACTTAAAAATGCTCCATAAATCATCACAGCATATATTATCCAAATAGAATAAAAACCAACATAATTTTCTATATATACTAAGAAAAAACTAAACAAGGTAAAAGATAATGCTCCAGATAACCCAAACAACAAAGCAAAATATGAAAAACGCTTGTTAATTGGTATATACACAAAACAACAAATTTCCATTCCAAAAACTGCTATAGCTGGAAGGAACATAACAACTTGTATTAAAGTTAATGTATAAATATTCAATAAATTATTTAATGTATAAGGAATGAATGGAAGGAAAATAAGAAAAATCAACAATGAAGAACGTAATATCTTAATTGGATGAGTTTTTTTCATCAACAATATTGAAACTATAGTTCCTAATATTGATAAAATAGTGACTTTTAAATTTTGCATAACTATTGTGTCAAAGCTCATTTCCAAATATTTTTTCATTACATCGCCCATATATATGTACGTAATGTAAAAGCAAAGTGGAATCATAGAAGAAAATACAAAATAGGCTAACGCTAATTTTTTATCTATCTTTTCTTTTTGTAGGAGATTATTATCTTCATATTTACAGTCACTGATTTGATTTTTAATCTTCATTCTAGTTTTATAATCAGCAAATTCTGGGGTTTCTCTGAGTCTCGTTCTTGCAACAAGTCCAACAACAGAAACAACAAGCCCAAACCAAAAAGCCAATCTCCAATTTAAAGCAAAGTATGTTGAGAATAAAGCTATGAGCAAAGCTACTAAACCACCAATATTTGCACTAACCTCTATTATACCACTAGCCATAAACTTATTTGGCCTTTTTAAGATTTCTGAAACATAGAGTTGAGCACCTACAATCTCACCCAGGGATGAAAAACTTTGTAAAATCCTACACATGATAACTCCAATACTAGCAGTTATACCAATCTCTGCATAAGTACTCATATTTGCCATAATAAAACAAGATAAGCCCATTATAAATGTTGTAATGATTATAGTATTCTTTCTTCCTATAAAATCTCCAATTTTTCCAATTACTATTGCCCCAACTGGTCTAAAAAAAAAAGTTACCGATAATGCAAAAGCACCTAACAGCTTTGCAGTTAAAGGATCAGTTTTTGGAAAAAACAAATCATTAAGCAGAACCGCCATGTGAACATATAGCATAAAGTCAAAGTACTCTAGAAAAGTACCTATTGATAGTAAACCAATCGCCTCTTTTTGATATCTTGTAGGTTTGCTATTATTAGCTGACATGATAATTCATTCCAATATTTTATCTATATCTAGATTCTTATTTAGTTAATCATACTGTTTGTATTCAATGTTTTTCTGCATTTCATTGATACTTAATCCAGATAATATAAATAAATTATACAAAATTGACGCATTTGCAACTAGTATTTAACATTGATTAGCAACTTCAATATTAGGGTCTGTTTTCCCACATAATTGCTTTCTTCTACCAACTTTGGCTATAGCAGCTCGTAATTTATGATATTCTTCTATTTTGTTTTGTGATCTATGTACATTTCTTTGCAACTCTGAATCAATCCTATATTGTAGCAATAGATGTTATGAATTAATTTATCGAGTTCAAATATTGCCTTCTGTTTATTGTGGATTATAAAATAACACAATGTAAGTATAATCTACATACTTAGTTATCTTGTCTATATCCCTCTATATTAAAAAATATCTAGGTGTATAATATAATTATATGTCTATCCTAATTTTCAATTTTAGAAACTTTTGTAAATTCTTTAGCTAACACGTTTACAGCAATTAACCAAACAACCATAACAATTAAAAATACTACGAATAAAGTGGGTGAAAGTGACACCAACGAAGAACCTGGAACAACCATTAATAAAAATTGCTGTACCAATGCTCCTCCTGATTTACCTAACCTACCACCAATAACTTCAGCCGCAGCTTTTCCTTTTGATTTCAATGCCTCATCAAGAGGAATGTATGCCATTTCCTTCGTAGCATCAAAAAATGAATACTTCGTTGCTTTTCCTAGAATATTTTGTAACAATCCAATGAACACAGCAATAACAATTGGGGCTAAAGTTAAAAACGGTAATAAATCAACAATCTCAACTTGATATATTGAAAAAATAAAAAATATTCCACCAGTGATTAAGATAGCGATAGGAGTTAATATAGCTGCTGACCTCCAAGAAATAATGCTTAATATATAAGAGCCACATATCATGGCAACCATACTAGCAAGACCAGTGTATGTTTGTAAATTTGCCATAAATCTAGCATAATCCTGTTTATTTGTATAAACTACTCCAGCTTGTGCTTTCCAAACCCCTTCAACTATGTTTATTGAAACACCATAACAGATAACTAATAAAGCAATCAATCCAATATATTTTGAGGTAAATACATGTCGTAGTCCTTCAAAAAACCCGATCTTTTTCTTACTCTTTTTCGTTTCAGCATTAATAATTTCACTTGATACAAGTTTATTCGATAATATCCAAAATAATATTGAGAGTGCAATCCCTGCAAATAAAGTTGTTAAATTTATATATCTTAATGATTCAGCCCAACCACCTTTAAAAATAGTTTTATTTGATAATAATCTTAAAAGCTCTCCTGATATAATCAGGCCAAGTTGAGCAACTAAGCCAAATAAAGGATACAACCTTTTAGCCTCATCTATTTTAAATACCTGGTTTGCAGTTTGCCAAAACATCAAAGAAAGCATCACAGTACCCCATAATTCAGCTAATACATAATATAGAGAGTATGCCCAATTTTCTGCTATAGTTATTATGTACCTAAAATATGGATAATTACTTTTTATTTCACTAAAATCAAAATGAAAATCTGAAATATTTGGATATATAACAAAGGTAAAAACAATAAAGTAAGAGATGAAGAATATATTAAGTATATGAAAAATAGTGGTTTTATTTAGTTCATTGGATAATTTTGTATAAATTAACATTATCAAAATTGCAGCTGGCAGTGTTGCAAAAAGTTTTAGTGCACTTAGTAATTCAGCACCCATTTCACTTACTACTATTGTATCTTTAACAGTTCTCTGTACGCTGTAAATGAACAAAATCATTACCATCATTAAGGAAACAACAATGAATTTAGATAACTCTTGCTTTCTGATTGGCAAATATTTAGATATATTGATCATTTTAACTTTTAAATTATTCGCTGTGTATTATAAGAATCTTTACTCATAAGTCCAGATATTTAATTACCATTAACAAAATTTAATCTAAAATCAGTTAATTATGCTTGTAACTTGGTGTATAATTTGCTATTAGTTGCGTACAATTTAATTTTAGTAGAATTAAGATGACAAGGAAATGCCAAATTGATGTAAATAAATGCGTTGCTGTGGGTAATAATGTTTCTCACTCAAATAGAAAAACAAGAAGAAAATTTTTCCCAAATATGCAAAATTATTCGCTTATAAGCGAAATTCTTGGTTGTTTTGTTAAATTTAGAGCTACACCAAGTAGCATCAGAACCATTGAACATAACCATGGACTTGATAAGTTTCTCCTTAAAACTCCAAATTCTAAGCTTGCTTCAGAAGCTATAAAGATAAAAAAAAGACTTAAAAAAGCTCTAATCAAAAAAGAAAAGGGGCTACAAACTTCGTCTAATGAAGTAGTGAAAGGATAATTTTTCTAATTTATTTGCTTAGTTTAATAATTAGATCGTTAAGGTACTTGTAACATTTTCCATATCCAATCAGGCTATTTTGTTTTATGCTGTGTTGAAGGTAATGCAATTTAAACGCAAATATTGTATTTGCGAGATATCTATCAAAAATTTCATTAGTCTCCACCTCATAACCAAGTTTTCGTAATCTTGTTTGTAAAATTTTGATATTTTCACCTTTATCTCCTAATTTATATATCACTTCATTATTATCTCTCTCCACTTCTATTTCATGATATATACCATGACCAAGTATATTTAAAAATCTCCAATCAAACGCAACACCTGGATCAATTTTCCTTAATGTTTTGGCTGTAATGTCACTGTGACCAATGATATTTTTATCAGTAATTTTAGGATAAATTTTTCTTATTTTATCTATGAGTTTTGCTAAAGCAAAATATTGAGCGTTACGGAATTTTTGCACCTTCACCACTCGTACGTTATCTTTTAAAAATTTTAGCTCCATACCCCAATTGACAATTTCAATCCCTATGGAATTTTGGTTAATGTCAGTCTTACCTCTCCAACAACTAATGCCAGCATGCCATGCTTTATAGTCCAAAGGAACTAATTGATGCACATCACCTTTTTCATTAATTAAAAAATGACTACTAACCTTACCAGATTGAGTCAGAACCTTATGGGACTCTTTAAAACCCAACTGTGTATAGTGAATGACGATTGTATCCACTTCAATTCCAGGCTTTCTCAATGAATAATTTGAATATTTTGTATTAATTGTATTTTTATGATACATTTTGCATTCTTGTGTATAAAAAATTTATGCTAAAAAAAATTAATTTAATTAAAAATATACTAGTTATTTTTATTTTAGGTATCAGCAGTGGATTACCTATTGTAATAACAGCTTCAATATTAAAAGCTCTACTCCATGACTATAACATAGATTTAAAAACAATAGGAGTACTTGGATTGGTTACAATACCATATTCTTTTAAATTTCTTTGGTCGCCTCTTATCGATTATTGTAACATACCAATACTAGATAAGTATTTGGGGCACAGAAAATCATGGATATTAGTATCACAAGTATTCTTAATTCTTTTTATAATTATTTTAGGTAGAATAAACCCACAAACAAATATGCTAATGTTTGTTGCGATATCTTTTTTACTTGCATTTTTCTCAGCAACCCAAGACATATGTATAGACGCATATCGAATAAGAGTATTGAATTTAAATGAACAAGGATTGGGAGCGTCATCAACAACTTATGGTTATAGATTAGGCATGATTATCTCCGGTGTTGGTGGATTTTACTTAGCAGAGTTATTTAGTTGGAAAATTTCTCTTCTAATTATGGGCTTAGTCATTGTGCCAACTGCATTAGTTACAATAATGGCTTCAAAAATACCTGATGAAAATTTAGAAAGGAAAAATATCTCGTTACAACAGTCATTTATTTTACCATTTCAAATGTTTTTTAAAACTGAAAACTGCTACTTAATCGTAATTTTAGTAGCTTTATACAAGCTGAGTGATGCATATCTTGGAGCGATGACAACCCCATTTTTATTAGATACAGGTTATAGCAAAATAGACATAGCCAATGCAGTAAAATCCTTAGGTCAAATTGGAACCTTGGCAGGAGTGGCAATCGGTGGCTGGCTGGCGTTAAAAATAAAACCTGGTATTAATTTATTTTTTGCCGAAGTTTTAGCAATGCTTTCAAATTTACCCTTCGTGTTAATCAATATCTTACCTAAAAATTTATATCTACTAGCTGTTGTAAATGGTTTTGAAAATTTAACAAGTTCAATCAGTAACATTGCAATAGTTGCATATATAAGCAATCTAAGTAAAAATAAATACGCCGCAACTTATTATGCAATTTTAACTTCAATAACCGCTATAGGAAGAACAATTATCTCTTCTTCTTCAGGGTTTTTGGCTGAATATATCGGGTGGAATAATTTTTTTGTTGTTTCCTCTTTACTATCTATACTATCTTTAATATGTATTTATTTATTATTTTTTAAAAAAGTTAATGGATACACCCAATAAAAGCATATTGAATATTGCAAGGGAAGAGCTAATAAATAGAAAATTGCTGTCAATTAATGAAGTTAAACAAATAATTATTTTCACTAGAACTTTACTTAAAAATTCTAATATAAATCACTACGATATTTTTAGCGCCACACTACAGGATTTAAATATTGATATATGCAATAGCTTACAATTAAACGACTATATTTTCAGCTTCTCCAATGAATTAGCGCCCTTAACTTACCCTCTGAAATACAATAAAAATTTTGAATTATTATCCGGAACATTAGAGTTTTGCAAAAATTATACTCACTATTTATTTTCAGATGAATTAATTAATGATTTAGAAAATGAAAAAAACTCTGTAAATAGATTATTATTTAAGGGATTTGATTCGTATTTAAACTATATAAAGATTTTTTACTTTACCATTTTGCATTTAATTTTAACAAACCAATTAAAGCATTTTCTTCTTGAGAATAATATATTGAACATCTCTTCCAGCCCAAATATTCAAACAACACTCCTGCCAAAGAACCTCAATCTTGATAAAATAGATTTTAAATTAAAAAACTGGAAGTATTTTTATCAAGATAAATTTAGCCCAACACAAGGTGAATTATTGTATTTTACTAATGGCTATGCCTTTGGAGGCTCCAACGAAGATGAAAGATTTGCATCAAAAAAATTTAGAGCCGAAGATTGCCTCACATCAATATTAAAATGGATTGGTGCAGAAAAAGATCTTTCCTCAACTAAATTAGCTGAATTTTCTACCCTAGATATTGAAAAATTTCATGACAGCTATAATAGCCAAGAAAAATCAGAGTTTCATGCTATCTTATCAAATTACATCACCCCTATCCACAATTTTAATGATGTTAAAGTTGGTGATATCTTTGCTTATAGAGAATATGATATTCAAAACGATCTCACAAAACTGAATTACAAGTATTCCTTGGGTGGCCATATAGGTATAATTTCAAAAATTATAGATACTCATTCTTTTGAAAATATCAGCTATTCAAGAAAAATACCAAAAATTGAGGGGCTAGTGTTTTCATTAGAAAATACCAAAATGCACCCTCATAAAAAATATATGTTTTTTAAGGCTTTATAGATCAATTATAGCTCGGGGGGGCAGATATTTTGCTATATAGCAAAATGTGCAATACCAAACAATAAATCTGGTATCGCCGAAAGAGTTTATAATTCGTCGTGTGCAGTTGCTGATGTTGCTGAATCAATATAACTCATTGTTGTATCAGAAGGGGAGGCAGGGGTGTATTCATCACCATGCCAATACATTTTTTGATTATATGACCAAACACCTATTCCTTTAAAATTAGGATCTTGTATTTTTAAAGCTTCTGGTTTTATCAGCTCCATTACTGCTTTAATGTATTCAATTTGATTTCCTGCTCCAGCTGCTACTTGACCAGCTTTGGTTTCAAATTCATGTGCGGATGCAGCGGCCGGTATCGCCAATTGATATGGAACATTTAGTGCCCGCATGTCTTTTATTTCTTGTGCGGCATACTTTTTAAAGTCATCTACTGAATTTAGTTGACCTCCAGGTAAGGGGCCTAAATCATATAATGAATCCATAACGCAACCATTACCATACTGCGTTAACATTGTTTTTACGTCAGGTGTTATCGATTTTGCAAAAGTGAATATGCTAAAAAATCTTCCATTAGGATGATTTGCATTTACACATCCAAGTGGATCATTGGTAAGATTTGGATTTACACCTGTGTTATCACCTGAATGTCCATTCCACCCAGCAAAATTTTTGGCAATTTGATAATAGAAGTATTTTTGCCCAGATCCGGAAACACTTCCTCCTTCTCCCGTAAAACTAAATGGTTCAACATCAAATTGCACCCCATCAACCGAGTTATTCCCGCATATATTTTTTGAGACCTTATCAGCAAAAGCTTCCGCTTCAGGTTGATTTAACGTGTTAAAATAATCCAAATAATCGTATACGCCCTCTTTTTTATTATCCACACGTCCATCAATAATAAGTATATTTTGCGCAACCTTTGGAATATTTAAATACGCCTCTAGGCTTTTAAGACCGACATGCTGATCCTTATCTTCTCCTGGAAAGGTAACCACAAATCCATCTTCTAGACCTTTATCAGATTTAAATCCATTTGCTTTTATACATGGATCAGTTTTATCGGATTCACCTGAGCCACGGCAATACATTTCAATATCTCCACCATAGGAATATATTTGTGTATATGGAAAGAATGTTGCTTTTTGATTCCACTCTGTTATGGCGTCCTTAAATAATCCAGGTTTCACAAAGTTTCCAGGTTTAATTTCAAGAGTGCCTTCAGGTAAGGGTGAGGTGTCTTCTTTGTCTCTGTATATTTTATCATACACCCAAGTCCCGTAACCATACGGTATTATCGGTATTATATCCTTATTAATCTGTGAGCCCGAATAGTACAGATATTTGTCATTTTTACACTCTTGCAATGCCTTATCTACAATTTTACAGCTTTCTAGTGCATTTTTAATTCTTGGAACAATGCCCAATACTTTATTAAATTGTTCACTATTTTTTATTTGTTTATTCTCTTCCAAAATTTTTTCATACTTGGTATTAAGCTCTTTATAATTTTTGCTAATTATAGATTCATTAACAGCGCATTTTGATAATTGCTTTGTTATAGCTTTATTTTCATTTTGTAATTCTTTAAAAGATTTTGCCATATTTTAATCCTAAACATAATTATATCTATAGATGATATATTATATTTTTAAGATGAGTATTTCAACTTTTGATTGTGCTTTTTATTAATTTATCTAGCCAACAAACATCACCATATGAAAAAAACCTGTACTCATTATCTATGGCATGTTTATAGGCTTTCTTGATATTATATATACCAGAGAACGCACTTACAAGCATTAATAAAGTAGACTTAGGGGTATGAAAATTAGTAATCAAACAATCAGCAATTTTAAATTTATATCCAGGCGTTATAAATATATCAGTCTCACCGTTTTGCTGGATAATTAACCCCTTATCATCACAAGATGATTCGAGCGCTCTAAGCGAAGTTGTTCCAACGCATATAACCCTATTTCCTTCTCTTTTAGTTTGATTAACTACTTCTGCAGTTTGCTCAGAAATAATAAATCTCTCAGAATGCATTTTATGATTATGGATAGACTCAGATTTTACTGGTAAAAATGTTCCAGCACCAACATCTAATCTAATATAAGCAATTTTTACACCCATATTTTTAATCTCCTCTATGATTTCAGAACTAAAATGGAGGCCGGCAGTAGGAGCAGCAACAGAACCAAAATCCTTTGCAAATACAGTTTGGTAATCACAAACATCTGATTCCTCCGGTTCTCTTTTAAAATACGGAGGGATTGGCATTTTACCAATATCACAAATTTTACCAAACAAACCAGGTCCACTGTAATTAAATTTTAAAATAACCTCTCCTGAATCTAATTTTTTAAAAACTGTAGCAACCAAGTCGTTTTTGAAAATTATTTTTCTATCTATCTCTATGAACTTTCCAGGTTTAGCAAAAACAACCCATTTATCAGAGTCCACTTCTTTGTTTAAATATACTATTATGTCTTTTACTATATCTAATGGATTGTGAATTTGCCCTACTAAATATGCCGGAATTACCTTACTATTATTTAAAACTAATAAATCACCTTTTCTAAATAATTTCAATATACCAGCAAATTCATAATCGTAAATTTTAGAATTGCCATTTAAATACAGCAATTTAGAACTACCTCTTGGGTATTTAGGATACTTTGCAATTAAATTTTTAGGTAAATCAAAATCAAATTCAGAAAGTTTCATTTAATTTTGTTAAAATTAAGGATTTAAATTCACTGACAACTTTTCTATACATCTCCCTTTTAAAATTAACTATAATCTTTTCTAATTCACTCACATCAATCCATTTCCAATTCACAAACTCTGCACCGACAGCATTTATATTTATCTCATCATCAGTTCCTAAAAAATTCAGCAAAAACCATTTTTGTTTTTGCCCAATATATTTTCCTTCAAACCATTGTTTTGTATATTTTGACGGAAAATCGTATTTTAACCAACCGCCAGATTCAGCAATAATATTAAAATTATTTGTTCCTATCTCCTCCATAGCTTCTCTAAATACTGCATCCTTAGGAGATTCATTTAACTCAATTCCACCCTGTGGCATTTGCCAAGCATTTTTCGGATATTTTCGCTCGGCAACAAAAATCTGGTTTTTAGTATTAAGCATCATTATACCTACGCCTATTCTATATAAATTGGACATAAGAAAAATTATTGAATTTGTTTAATTAATATGGCACTTGATCATCATCTTCATCATCTATCACATCTTCAACATCACTACCATGTATATTGGAAGACTTATTATTACTATTTTTATTACCAAGAAGTATCACTGTGCTATTGTAAGTTTGTAGGACAATCTCCGTTGTATATTTCTTTATTCCAGTTTGATCATTCCACTCCCTAGTTTGAAGCGATCCTTCAATGTAAATCCTAGTACCCTTGTTAACATAATTTTTTATTATATTAACCAATGCAGGGATAAACACAACTATTCTGTGCCATTCTGTTTTTTCTCTACGCTCTCCACTATTTTTATCTTTCCAATTCTCAGTCGTTGCAAGTGGGAATGTTACTATTTCTTTACCTTCTTGCGTTAATCTTATCTCCGGCTCCTTTCCTACATTACCAATAAGAGTCACTTTATTTAAACTTACAACCATTCTATTAAACAGACTTTATTATTTTCAATACTATAATTATAACGTTTTATCAGCCATGTAAACAGAAATTGCCAGTTATTAAAAAAATTTCTTGCTCTTACATCAAATATTATGTAATTAAAAGATAGATTAAATACCATTAATAACTTCATGGCAAAAGTATCAAATAAAAAAGAAGAAGCAATAAAAAAGGAAAAATCAGTTTCAACAAAGCTTAAGGGCTCACTTCATCCGAACTATAGAGAGATTACTGTTGAAATGACTAATGGAACTAAATTCATAACGAGGTCAACTGTATCAACAGATATTTTAAAATTAGATATTGACCCAACAACGCACCCTGCCTGGACTAAGGAGGCAAATTATGTAAATACTAAGGCAACTGAAGTATCTAAATTTAACAATAAGTTTAAGGGGCTTAGCTTTGGAAAACAGGCAACGTAAAACCCTACCATAGTTTTATTTTATTTTGTTGTTGTCCGATATACATATTTCATCTTCATTAATTAAGCCAAAGTACCTCCTTGCTAGTTCATCAAGGTAGTCCTTGTCTATACTTTCATCATAAATCAAGTTAACTTTATTTTCTAAATCTTTTCTTTCGCCATCTAATTTTGCCAATTCGTCTTTCTTAAAAATCACTTCTTTTTTTAAATACCTCATTTTGATATATCCTCTTTCACCAATAAAGCAATGAAATACAAAATAAGATACTACAAATAAAAAAATAAAATTAAAAATTATAAACTTATAATTTATTTTCTTAAATTTATTCATAAAAGGTTTTGATTAATCCTGATTAATAATGTATTAATACTTAGCTACTAATTAATAAGCTACTAATTAATATAAAACATAAATTTTTTAAAGAAAAAAATGTTATCTTTCTTGTTTGGTTTCCAAATTTTCATAACTATCTTAATATCATTGGTTATTATATTTCAAAAATCTAGTAGTGATGGTATTGTTGTAAGCAATGCTGGTGGTCAAATGCCTAGCAGATCACAAACTTCATTTATAAGTAAATTTACAATATTTCTTATATTAATCTTTATGGCTAATAGCCTGTTATTGGCAAAAAATTCAGTAAATAAACATAGTGATGAGCAGTCCATTATCAAATCGCTGGAGAGTGAACATGCCCATGAGGATAAAGTTGCAGGCGAGACCAACGTTCCAAAAATGGAGTAAAAATTAGTGACTAAATTTATATTTATTACTGGTGGTGTAGTTTCATCATTAGGTAAAGGGATAGCCACATCATCAATTGCAGCATTGTTACAAGCTCAAGGATATAAATTGAGAATAAAAAAGCTTGATCCTTATTTAAACATTGACCCAGGCACAATGAGCCCTTTTCAACATGGAGAGGTCTTTGTTACAGATGATGGGGCAGAAACAGACTTGGATCTTGGCCATTATGAAAGGTTTACTGGAATATCTGCAAAAAAATCAGATTCTATTACTAGTGGAAAAATATACTCTAAGTTATTACTAAAAGAAAGGCGTGGAGATTATTTAGGTGGAACAGTTCAGGTAATTCCACATGTTACAAATTTAATAAAGGAATTTATTTTAGATGAAAGTGGGTTAGTGGATTTTGTATTGTGCGAAATTGGCGGTACAGTAGGTGACATTGAAGGGCTACCATATTTTGAAGCAATAAGACAACTAGGGTATGAACTTGGAAAAGAAAACACAATTTATATTCATTTAACACTTGTTCCATACCTGAAGCATGCATCAGAACTTAAAACAAAACCAACTCAGCATTCAGTAAAAGAGCTGAGGTCCATAGGTATTCAACCAGATATTATATTATGCAGAAGCGAAAAAAAAATCCCAGAGCATGAAAGAAAAAAAATTGGATTATTTTGCAACATTAAAGAAGAAAATGTAATTCAATCACAAGATTTAGATTCAATATATAAAATACCTTTAGCTTATCATCATGAAGGCATTGATAGACAAATATTAAAAATTGTTAACCTACCCTATAACGATGATGCTGATTTATCTATCTGGAAAGATATAGATAAAAACAATAAATTGATCGAAGGAAAGGTCAACATAGCTGTGGTTGGCAAATATCATTCATTTAAGGATTCTTATAAATCTTTAATTGAGGCCTTTAAGCATGCAGAAATGTACCATAAATGTAAAGTAGAGCTAATTTGGATTGCAGCAGAAAATATTAATGATAATAATGTTTCAGAAAAACTTCACAATGTCGATGGCATTGTCGTGCCTGGAGGCTTTGGAAAAAGAGGGATTGAAGAAAAAATTTCAGCAATAAAATTTGCACGTATTAACAAAATTCCATTCTTTGGAATTTGCTTGGGTATGCAATTAGCAACAATTGAGTTTGCCAGAAATGTTTTAAATATTTCAGATGCTAATTCGACTGAGTTTGACCTAAAATGCACTAATATATTTGATTTAATGCAAAATCAAATTAAAGATAATAATTTGGAAAATAAATCATCTAAAGCAAAAATTGGCGGTACATTAAGATTAGGTAATTACAAATGTACTCTAGAAAAAAATACTAAAATTCAAAATATCTACAAATCTTCACAAATTGAAGAAAGACATAGACATAGATATGAATTTAATGTTAGCTTTATGAGTGAGTTTATAAATAGTGACTTAAAATTTAGTGGTATGTCTTCTGATAGTAAATATATAGAAACAATGGAGTTAAAAAGCCATCCATGGTTTATTGGTGTACAATATCACCCAGAATATAAATCAAGGCCGTTTTCTCCTCATCCACTTTTTATATCCTTTATTGATTCAGCAAAAAACAAATTAAATTCTTAGCCTTGCATCATGAAAGAAAATCACAAGATTGATTCTATTTTTAATGATTACAGATCTGTTATATTGATGATCTTGTTACTTGTGATATCGCTTGGTTTATCGTTTATTTCTACCAACCTATTTATTTTAACCTTTTTTGGATTTTTGCCAACACTAGTTGCTATATCTATTGATAAAAATCCAAAAAAAATTTTAACTCAAATTATATTTTTGTTTAATTTCCTTGGTAGCATCCACTTATTCCTAGAGATTATATTTCATCCTAGTAACATTGAGCAAATTTCTTATATTATTATCTCAATACCACACACTTGGCTTGTTATATATTCGTCATGCGCTTTTGGATGGATAATTTATATATTAATTCCAAAAATTATCTATTACTTCTCCTACACTAATAAGCTGGGGTTGTTTAATAAGTTAAACGAAGAATTACATAACATCTATCAAGAATGGGGAAAAGAGAACATAGATAAAGCTTTGGGTGAAACTTCTAAAAAGGAGAATTAATTTTTGTTACCGTACCTATATCCCACGACTCTCAAACTATGTAAACCAATCCATGATTTCAGCATTAATACACCTTCATACTAAGGAGAGGTTATAAATATGTTTTTATTAATTTAATAGCTCAAAAATGCTCTTTATACCTGGTTTTTGATGAATTGAGGGGTCAGATTTACTATTATCATTTTCGTTGATACTCATATTATCCCTTTTAATATCCTGTACTATGTCAAAAATTTGCTTGTGCGAAAAGTCCTGGGTAATATTTTCAGATTTTGACTGTGAATCGTATATTTTCTCATTTTTCTGCTTGATGCTGTTATAAATTAATTTATCCTGATTAGAAAAAATTAAACCATCATTTTGCTCAAATTTTCTTTTGATGCATCTATCATCTTTTTTGATCAAAGGAATATGCTCTATATCAATAGGATTACGAAAATAATAATATGCCTTACAAATAACCAAAAAAAAGATAGCTATGCTTATTATAATAAATAACGCCCTAAATATAAACTGCTTTAGCGCTTTATAATTGCTGAAAAAGAACGATCTTGACTTTCTTGTTTTGACCTTATTTTTCTTCAAATACATGATAATTTTATTATAAAAATTCTATTGATTTTCTTAATTTAAAAACCCCAATCATATTTATAACCATAAGAAGCCCCCCTGAAACACTCATAACAAGAATAACTTGCTCTTGAGCATAAAATGAGAAAAATATAAATGCAAACACAGAGTATAAAATATACAAACACTGCCCATATTTTTTATTTAAATATTTCGCACATTTTTGTCCTACAACTAAGTAACCAGTTATCGTTGTAAAGCCTGCAAACACGAAAAGAACAGCCATAAAATATTCAACATTTGGCAAATATAATTTTAATGCACTTACAACATATTCAGATGGTTGCAACCCTTTAACCTCCCACATACCCGTTACTAAAAGTATTAATATGCTTATAGTGCAAATTAAAGAATCTGTAAACAGTGCAAATATTGACATTCTAGCTTGCTTTTCTGGATATATTGTTTGTGTTTCACTCTGAATTATTGAATCATAACCTATCCCAATATCTCCTGAATAAACAGCTCTAGAAACACCATAATGAGCAGCTAAAAGTATACCTCCTGCTGCTACACCACCTACCTGAGATTTATAATCTAAGAATGATGACAGTATTAAAGAAAATATATTTGGCAAATCAGAATAATGATCTGATATTATCCATATACCCAATGCCATATATACCAACATAAATGGTGGCATCATTGCAGAACAAACATTTGCAAATCTATTAATACCTTTAACTGAGGTTAATAATATAAAAAACAACAGCACTGCTATAACCAAATATCTATTTAAAGAAAATGTCCCTGCTACTGTATCAGTTAAAATTAAAAATTGTGAAACTTCAGCGCCGTATATGCATAATAAAAGGCATACAATTACTGGCAAAATCTTATTTTTAAAGGCAATTCTAAGATAATACATTGGTCCGCCATCAAACCCATGATCATTGTTTTTAATGCGATATTTTATCCCTAAATAAACCTCAGAATATTTAACTAACATACCAAGGAACGATGCTATCCAAAGCCATATAAGACTCCCGGGACCCCCAATTGTTACAGTACTTACAACAGTAACTATGTTACCTAATCCTATCATTCCACCAATCGATGCAAAATACAACTTTATAGGATGTATACCTTGTTTACCTTTTTCTGCACATATAATTAAATCTTTTATATACGTTTTTAATTTAAATAGAGCTCTAAATTGAAAAAACTTTGAATAAATTGTTAAATACACACCTATCGATAAAATTATCAACAGGCCTATACGGTTCCATAATATATCATCCAATTGGACTAAAAATTCAAATATTGCTTCTGTCATTTACACAAAATGATATAGAGTTTTTACGATTAACTTTTTAAATTGATAAAAACTTATACATTATCAACATATATTAAACAACACTTATTAATAAGTCGCACAAATTCAATATACATTGAATCAACTTTTGTTACGTGAATCACCAAATACCTAATATTACTTATTTTCCTCTAGACTTGCTTGTAAAAGCTGATTTTGAGAGGTAATTATTTTCGAGATATCTTGCATACCGTAGGTCGTCCATAAATTGGCTCAAAATAGTCAAATGCACTATTATTCAATTCAATTTGATGATTTATAGAGTCTACTTTGACTGTTTTTGTAATGTTTTGGTTTACTAAAACATATTGATACATTGTAACATTTAATACAGGCGCAGAATTATCATGCGGAATTTTTACAAGCCAAGTAGCTAATGTTTTCTCTAATTTATCTCCAACATTATATCTAAACAAGCTGTTGTTTGGGCCGTTAGCTTCATCGTGCGCATATTCCAAATATTTCTCAATAGTATTAGAATTAGTAACGCCTTTTAGCAATTCTTCTATTCTATTCAGTCTAATGTAAGTACTTATATATTCTTTTTCATTATACTGCTGTGCTTCTATAGCTCTATAATGGTTTGTATGCCATATATATCCACTATTATCTTCCTTACCAATATAGTATTTATTCAAAGTAGTATTGCCATCGCATTTATAATTAGGTTTTGGCGCAACTTCAACATATCTAATCTTGCTCTTATCAGCTAACATATAGACCACAGGTTCAGTATGGTTAAACAAGTTATCTGCGTCATTCAAAACCTCATCCACAGAATTATAATTTTCTAGCATAGCTTTTATAACTTCAGAATGCTTTCTATCGCCTGGACATTTTAGAATATGTTTATGAAAAAGCGTGCTTATAGACAGTGATGTTACCACTAATCCGTTTTCATTTATTCCCGCCTTTGTAATAAAATTCCCATCGGGAATTTGCGCAAACAATCCAATATATTTCTTACCAAAAGCTGGTTTATATAATTTGACTGCCTGAGCAGAAACAATTTCATCTCGATTTTTAGCCAATATAGTATTATTGTTAACCCGATCAATATGTCCCCAGCCAGAACACCCAAAAGATTGAGTAAAATTACAAAATACTAAAAATAAAAAAGCTATTGATACTAAATATCTAATCATAAATAACCCATAAAAATACTTTGGTACTGTGTTTTGTGTAAGTTACCAAAAAAGTAAGACAAAAATAACTTAACATATCAACACGCTTATCACAAAAAGGTAATAAAAAATAATGTAGTGTTAAAGCTCATAACATATTGAAATAACACACAAGATTATTATGTTTTCAGGCTACTATAATGAGGTAAGAAAATCAATAGATTGATTTAATCTGTAAAAATTGTATTTATTAATAACTTCCTTTAATTTTTTTCAGATTTTATAATTCCCATGGCAACCCTTCTTTTTCAAATCATTATTCCCCTATAATAATTTTGAAATGTTATATTATGGATTATATAAAATATTGCTTAACTTTCACTTCATGTTTTGGGTTCATTTTAGTTCAACTTTTACATTAAATTCGCTTTGGGAAAATATCTTTAAATTGTAACGATCTATTAGCGTCATCTTCTTTTTTATGATCTATACGCTTACTATGAAATTTGTGTATGATTATAGGCACTACAAAACTAATAATTCCAATAATAAATGCAATTTTATATTCATAGTTATCATTTAATAATAAAAATATTAAGCAGACTGTCATAAAAATAATTGCTGTAATACCTGTGTATGGAGATAATGGTGTTTTAAATTTTAAATCCTTAGTAGTGTAACCTGCCTTATATAATCGTTTGCGAAAATTGATTTGAGCCCAACAAATAGATATCCATGCCATTAACCCTGTAAAGCCAGAAACTAATAGTAGAGAAATATATATTGTTGATTGCCCAAAAAAATAAGCAAGAGCTATTACTAGCCAAATCGCCACTAATGTAACAATGACCGCATTTTGCGGAACTCCATTATGATTGAGTAAAGCTAATTTGTGAGGTGCCATCCCTTCACGAGCTAAAGCATTCAGCGCCCGTACAATACCATATAATCCTGAATTAGCACAAGAGATGGCTGCTGTAAGAGTCACGAAACTTGCAATTGCTCCAGCCCAAGTCAATCCATAATAATTTAATGCATCAGCAAATACAATATGGTCTAAATTTGCCTTATACCAAGGAAAAATTAATACTAGGCAAAATACTGGGACAATGTAGATAAAAAGAATTCTTAGAGTAACATTTGTTATTGCATGAGGTATCATTTTCGAAGGATTAGCAGATTCACCAGCTGCAAGACCTACAATCTCAGAGCCTTGATAATTTACTAACAATATAACCATTGTAGTCAATAAGACTGGAATGCCATTAGGAAATAATCCTCCTTGGTCAGAAATGAATTTTCCACCAATGATTTCAGAAGGTTGATCACCATGTATAAAGCCAAAGAAAATTAGAATTGCTATCACTACAAAAGCCATAAGAGCAATAATCTTGATCAAAGATAACCAAAATTCAATTTCACCAAACATCGACACTTCAGTTATATTTATCCATGTAATGATAAGTCCGAAAAGCACAGCCCAAACATATCCATTAATTCCAGTAAAATACTCCATTATAATGCCACCAGCAATACATTCGGCTGGAATATACATTACCCAGCTAATCCAATAAGACCAGCCAACTCCACAAGCTATTCTAGGTGAAATAAGATCAGCTGTGTAAGTAACAAATGATCCTGATATAGGGATAGCAACAGACAGCTCTCCCATACATAACATAACGAGGAAGACTATTAACCCTCCAAATATATATCCAAGACAAGCGGATGGACCAACTTGGTTGATAACTTCACCAGTTCCAAGAAAATATCCTGAACCAATAATACCTCCTAGCGCAATTAATTGAATATGCCTGTCCTTTAGGGAGCGTTTATATTTACCATCTTTGATAAGTTTAGTATTTCTGTTGTGAATTGGTCTGATCATTAACAATATATCATCTTAAGTTTAAGAAGTTGCTGACATTAGAGTACGACTTTCGCAAAAGCAATAAAAATTTGGTGGATTTTAAAAAAAACTTTGTTGTGCAAATTAAAGATCTATGCACCCACCTGTTTTTCAGGTCTTTATTATAAATTCCCAAGTTTATCACCCTGTATTTTTCTTTTGGCCATTTCCTTACCTTACTCATCTTACCTCAAAATTTCTTTCTATAGTATAATATTTAATAGCTTCCTCTTGGCTATTTTTTAACCTACAATCTGTAGAATAAAATTATAAATCTCTATTATTGGTAAAAATTTATTCATATCTTTTTAACTGTAGCATGAAATAATATTAATTAAATTTAATTAAAATAAATGAAAAAACAAACAATTTATTTTTGATAATCAATATAACCAAATTACTATCACCAAATTGACTTTTCGTAATTATTCAAAATAATTTGGTCTGCTGTTATTAATGTAGAATTTTTGATTTGCGATGTTGCGACTATAATACCATCAAAAAGATCCCTTACCCAAGTAATTTTATTGCTGATTTTATAACATATTTAAACGTAATTTGTATATGAGCTTTAGTATGTTTTGCATTTGGTTATCATATTAGCAGAAAGCAAGCTGAAATTGTAGTATCACATGTTTGAGTTGTGTTACATAAAGAGTTATTGTAGCATTAGCTTATGAAAAATTGTTAGAAGATGTATCTGTGGTTCATTCGCATATTCAAGATTTTAATATAAAAAACAAAAAACATTGCGGTGGCAAAACTGGTAGTAGCGCTGTTAAAAAAGGTGATGATGATTATCAATTAAAATTATCTATTTTAGATGCACCACTTGAGAGAAAGCTAAAAGCTCGATATTCCGATAATGAAAATTTTGCAGATTGTATAGCCTCCAAGGTGCTGGAGTTTATCACAGGTTCCAATCAAGAAAATTCACCAGAGTTAATAGCTCAAGGTACTTTGGTAATTGACGAAGGGAAGCAAAGAATTCTTTTTGCTTCAAGACACATCAAAAACCTTGTCGAAGGGGCAACGCTTGAAGGTTATGCTAAGAAACAAAATTTAGAATTGTGGCGCACAACACCAAAAAATAAACACGTTAAAATTTCATTTAAGAAATCAGGAAAGGCAAAGAATGTTTTTTATCTGGGTGGAGATGATCCAGCAAAAATACTAATGAGAAAAGACGTAGCCAAAGCATTGGCTTGCTCAATGATAAGCGGTGACCATGACGTCAATCCTGGCAATATGGTTGCATTTACTGATAAGGACGGTAATGTTAGAGTTGCACGGATAGATTTTGGCCATGCTTTTAATGATTTATTAGCTGGACCGAAGATTTTTGGTGGGAGAGCAAGGAACACAGGGAATGCAATATTAGACTTTATGAACAGAGATACTTTACTTCATCTTGATCCAACTAATCAGCAGACAAAGCTATGGAGAGATTATGTTGATATAGTTCCATCTGCAGAGTTGGTGGAAGCTTTTCAGGACGTAAGTGCAAAACAAAAGCAATGCAAAGCTGGGGTGAGAAATGCTTGCGTGCATTTTTTAGGTGTTTTACATGAATTAAAAAAAGATGCTAAGAAAAACAAGAAAGTAATCAAGCATATGATAAAATCTATTATCAGCATTAACAACACCATAACAGACAAGCATATACACATTACAACTCCACATGAAGACGTTTTAGTTCAGGTTTTTGCAAATATTGATCATTTTTATAGAGAAAATCAAAAAAAAATGAAGGACGTTGCAAAGCTCATGAATCTCCAAATCAAAATAGATCAGCTATTGATCACAAAAAAAAATGGAGAGAAGTTAAGTGACACATTAATGACAGAACTTAATCAAGATTATCAATATCTAAGTATTAGAAAGGGTGTAAGAAACAAATATGGCATTGAATGGATCAAGAATTCCGCAAATTCAAAAGCTTTTAAAGGCACGCTCCATGATTTCATCATTCAAAGAGGAAAGGATTTAGGTGTAGACTTAGAAATGTCAAAAAATTTAGCGCAAGCAGACTTTAAAGCACAACCATCAGGATTATTTAAAAAAATTTCTAATATCATTGGACAGATTTTTGATTCTATTCAATCAATTTATTCTGTAGCGTGGAAAGGCATCTGTTATTTAGGTTTGATAATTACTTTATTGATGGCAATGCCATTTGCAGTATTAGTATGGCCGTTTACCCGGGGTTTTAGCGCTGCAATTGGTGCGGTTATTTCTGGCCCAGCCTTTTGCTTAATGGCCATTGCAGATTTAGCAGCAGAAACTAAAAATTTTTTCACACATTCGACGAATGAAGAAGAGAGAAAATTGTGCCATTCATTTAAAACGGAGGTTGATAAAGTTATTGCTCAAGAAGTAACCACTAAAGATGATGCAAAAGATAGGTTAAAAGAAGTAGTGCCTGCAAATCTGGAGATAAAAATTAAACCAATATCACATCAAGAACAGGCCAGTCCCAAATTAAGAAAAAGGTCATGCTCAGCGTTGCGAACTGTAAAAATTAAGCCAATGTCACATCAAGAACAGGCCAGTCCCAAATTAAGAAAAAGGTCATGGTCTAAAGATGAAAAATAGCATAGAAATATTTCAAAATATAATAATTATGAGTGCTGTCACTATTTAAACATACAGTCGCGATTTTTATTTCTAGAGCCACCCTCAAATATTTTTGTTTATCAATCGACATTTCAGATACATTACTTTTTATAAAAAACTAACTTTATTTTATAAAATAAAATTTACTAAGTTTTCATTAATATCAACTCTTATCCAATTGTGACATTTAGGAAGCATAACTTCTCTCCTAAATATCAAGTTCTTCGGCACTACCTTTGAAATAAATTATGCCATCAAATACACTGATAATAATTCTCCAATATCAATACACGTATATACAAAAGATGATTTTATTAAAATCTTATTTAAAGATGGTGGAATAGGAGTTCCAGAAGAGCAGCTTAATTTAATATTTGAACCATTTTTAATGACTAGCAATTCTCATAAGCATGGTATGGGGTTAGGATTGTCATTATGTAAGGAGATAATTTCCGCACACCAAGGCGTGATTAGTTCTGATAATAACATTGAAGAAACTGGTATAACAATATCAGTAACTTTACAAAAAAAAATATGTATAAAAAATGAATAACTTGATTAAAAATGTAGGAATAGATCAAACATATCCTATGTATATAGATAATAACCTATTAGAAAAAAGTCATTGTATACTAGGTATTAGCCCATTTAATAGTTTTTTTTCGGAAGAAAATATAACTACATTGATAAATTGTGCAAATACCCAATTTAGATCGTTTCAGATATTTATCCCCGATAAAATTTCTTATTATAATTTTGTACAATTAGGTATATAGCGAAGGTAAAGCAAAACAAAAAGTAAGAAAGCAAGATAATTATTTATACAATAAAATTATAAAAAGTTTAGAAATGCTGGGAATAAAGGATGAAGAAAAACAACGCAATGCAATAATAAAATTATCTGACATAAAAAGTAATACCATATACAAAAATGTGTTATCTCATTATAAAAATCTTTTACAAGAAAATGAGGAATTTAGAAGATTATATCAAGCTACAACTAAAGCAATTATAGAATCATATGCAACTGATTTTGATGCTTTAAATATAATGGAGAATAATTATTTAATTGAAGAATTGCCAATATTAACTCATATAGGTAAAATATTAAATATAGAAAATACGGTTTTTGTTTATAAATCAATTATAGAAATTTTAATCTCTTTATATCAAGAACCACAATTATACTCAATAGATTTAAAGGGACAGTTATTTTGTACGCTAAATTTTTTAATTAAGAATTAATAAATAATACAACATTTTATTAGAGAGTATTCAAATTGGTTATTATGTATAAGTAGCAATTATCCTGGCTGAAAATTGTTTAACTCTGATTAATCTAATTGCACTTAACGTCACAACTTTCTTATTTTAAAATTAAAATTGTTAAAATTTTTATACCATGTAAGAAACTGTACCATAGAATCTATTTGATCATCATGATGAGATTCTGGAAACGAAAAAAGTTCTAATTCAAAGTCAACTAACCAAGATGAATCTTTAGGAAGGTATAATTTACCTGCTTCTATAATGTTTAAAGTTAACATAAATCGAACTAATTTTGATTTCTCAGGTAAAAATTTAATGATTGGTATCTTTGAAATGCAGTTAATATCTTGAATTATTTGTTGACCACTAGCCTTATCCTCAATAATAACACCATTTGGTTTATACTCATTATATTTTTCCACAATCATCTGCTTTAAATCAGGATAGCTTAACTTTTTTCTAAATACATCAACTAAATAGTATGCGTTATTGGTCACACCCCAAGATGTACAAACACTATAATCATTTGCACTACCAATCTTAATTGCTGTATCCCAGCTTTGATATATGCAATTAAAATTTGGAGCATTGGAATATTTCTGAATCCATTTTTTATCAATGAATTGACTTTGCATACTAATTGGATTTTGTTGATATTGTGCTGAAAAAGCATGTAATCCCAATTCTTTTTTTAGAAAATCAACTTCTTTTACTCCCTCTCTTTTATCACAAAGCAATTCATTTTTATTTCTAAAATAATTAAATTTTTTAAACGAAATAGCCTGGTCATTTTCAGATATAATGGGTATTTTTAGGTATTCCCAATTTTTATTTTTAAGCAAATATCCAGATAAGTCGCTACTATTTAAACGTTGCATAACCACTATAATGGCACCATTTTTTTTATTATTTAAACGAGTTAAAAATGTGCTGGAAAACCACTCATTAACTTTCGCAAGTTTTTTTTTACTAAAGGCTTGAGAAGGCGTTAAAGGATCATCAACAATTAAATAATCAGCACCCTCACCCGTTATATTGCTAGTAATTGAACAGGCAATCCTAAAACCATGATCTGTGGTACAAAATTTTTCTTTTGTATTTTGTTTATTGGAAATTGATGTATCAAAAATACCTTTATACCAATTTGAATTTATTATTGTCTTACAATCCAACGATAATTTTTTGGCAAGTTGCATGCTGTGGCTAGCTACAATAATCTTCTTGGATGAATCTTGTGCAAGTAACCAAGCTGGCCATGACACACTTACACAAAATGATTTAAGGTATCTTGGAGGCATGTTTATTATAAGCCTTTTGATTTCTCCGTTTTCTAGAGCTTTTAAATATTCGCAGATCAAATCTATATGCCAGTTATTTATGAATGGTGTGTTTGGATGTAAGGTGTAAAAAGATTTTTGTAGAAAAATTTTAAAATTTGTTTTAATGATTTTGTTTAGAATATTCTGTATCCTTGATTCTAAAAAATAAGACATTGCATTATTAACTAACAAAAATAATAATCTAGACTGAAAAATTAATTCAAGGAAGACCTAGTATAAATAGTATGGAAAAAGTAAATTTGTTAAAAAATTCATTTAAAACTCGCAACATAGACGCTTATCTAGTACCAAGTTATGACGAATTTCAAAATGAATATTCTCCTGAATGCCTTCAGAGATTAAAGTGGTTAACAAATTTCAGTGGCTCAAACGGTCTAGCCCTCATAACGAAAGATAAAAATTACCTTTTCACAGATGGTAGATACTTAATTCAGGCTAAGAACCAATTATCTGATGATTACCTAATATTTAACATACAAGATGCTGATGATATTTTTAATAAAATATTCAGTATAATCAGCTCCAACTTTTCAGTAGGATATGATCCTTTTATTTTTAGCAAATGGGCATTAGAAAATTTTTCAAAACTCTATATTAAAGATGTTGCAAATATTAAATTGGTACCTTTAGAAGGTAATTTAATAGATGCAATTTGGAATAGAGATAGGAATTTTAAAACTAAGGCTCCGCTAATACTTGATGCAAAATACACTTCGGAAACAGAAACCCAAAAAATAAGCAAATTAATTGACAAATTAAAAGCAGACTACATATTAATCACATCACCTGAAAGCATCTGTTGGCTTTTAAATATCAGAGGTATTGATTTAAAATACACTCCTTTAATAATGGCCTATTGTCTAATCAGTAAGCAAGGAGATATAGAAATTTTTAGCAATTTAAAGAAAATAAAAAGTAGTTATCCTAGCATAAAATTACTTCCCTTCGAAAATATTAAATGTAGGTTTTTAGAACTAGATAATCAAAATAAAACTATTCAACTTGACCATTCCCAAACTCCAATTTGGTTTATTGATAATTTTCAAAAAAATAATCTGCTTATTGATAAAAATCCTTGCATCCTACCAAAATCAATCAAGAATAATATTGAAGTAGCTGGCATAAAATATGCAACCATTCAAGATGGGATTGCCTTAACAAAATTGTTTAGCTGGCTGGAAGTGCAAATTAATGCTGGTGAAGAAGTGACTGAAATTGATATCGATAAAAAGTTATCATATTTTAAAAAACAAAATCCTCTATTTAAAGGCAAAAGTTTTGAAACTATTTCCTCCTTTGGCAAAAACAGTGCAATAATACATTACAACCCTTATGATGGCGATAATTCAAAGGTTGGAGCTGATAATTTGTTTTTGTTAGATTGTGGCAGTCAATATGAATTCGGTACAACTGACGTAACAAGAACTTTATGCTTAGGCGTTCCATCGACTCCACAAAAATTGTATTACACTTTAGTGCTAAAAGGGTTAATTCATCTTAGTACCTTAATTTTTCCTCAAAATACTTCTGGATCACAAATAGACGCATTAGCACGACAATTTTTGTGGAAGTATTCTTTAGATTATCCACATGGCACTGGGCATGGAGTTGGACATTATTTATCTGTTCATGAAGGACCACAGGGTATTAACAAATGTAATTACCAAGAATTAAAAAATAATATGATTGTGACCATAGAGCCAGGATATTATATCCCAGAAAAATATGGAATAAGAATTGAAAATATAGTGCTTGTAAAAGCAGTTGATAATGACAAAGGCTTCTTGCAATTTGAAACGCTGACTTTAGCTCCTATTGCATATAATTTAATCAATACAGAATTATTGATTACTCATGAAAAAAAATGGCTACTGTCCTATCATCAAAAAGTAAACAACTCTTTATCCCCATTTTTAGACGATATCGAAAAAAAATACTTAGAAAAACACTTGCAATTCTATGGCAATTTAACTTAAAATACCCTTGTGTATTAATTTTTATTAACTATATTAGTAATAGAAAACAGATAGTGTAAATAACTATGAGTGAATTCAATCTACCTTCAACATCAACGGAATTGAGTCTTTCGTCTTATATGCAACAAGTGAAGAGCTTTCCTATGCTCTCGCAAGAGGAAGAAAGTGCTCTAGTAGACTCATGGATAAAAAATAAAGACTTAGAAGCTGCTCACAAATTAGTTACTTCGCATTTGAGACTTGTGGTTAAAATGGCCTTAAAATTCCGCAATTATGGATTGCCGTTGATGGACATAATATCTGAAGGAAACATTGGATTAATGAAAGCTGTGAAAAAATTTAAACCAGAAAAAGGAAATAGACTTTCAACTTATGCAATGTGGTGGATTAAGGCCAGTATACAAGACTATATAGTTAAGTCTTGGTCTATGGTTAAAATTGGTTCTGGAGTTCTACAAAAAAAACTTTTCTCAAGCGTAGCTACTTTCAAGAAGAAATTTGATACTAAAGATAACGAATTTGAAAAAACTGATAGTATTTTAGAAAATAGTTACCAAACAGTTTCGTTAAACGAAAGATTAGGTTCTGAAGAAGGTGCAGAATTTATTGATACGATATCAGATACTACAGAAACTCATGAAGAAAAGATAGCTGATAAACAGATTAATAACTTGAGGATCAATATTTTAAAAAATGCAATTGCCTCTTTAAATGAGAGGGAACAGGAAATCATAAAGCAAAGAAGATTATCTGAAACTCCAATTACATTAGACATTTTAAGCAAGAAATACAATGTGTCTAGCGAACGCATTAGACAAATTGAGGAATCTGCCTTAAAGAAAATAAAACAATTTGCCAGTCAAGCTTAGGATTTATTTGAATATTACTAAAGTCTAATCAATGAAATTTTTTACATCAGAATCAGTATCTGAAGGGCATCCAGATAAAATAGCTGACCAAATATCAGATGCAATCCTAGACGAAATATTGCAAAATGATAAAAATTGTGCAGTTGCGTGTGAAACGATGGTAAAAAATTCTCTTGTTATTGTTTCAGGAGAAATTAATACCAATGTTTGGGTTGATCTGGAAAAAACAATCCATGATGTTTTTAAAAACATAGGCTACAAAGATATTTCACACAATATTGATCCCGACAGAATTAGTATAATTAATTTAATTTCCAAGCAATCTACTGAAATCCATAATAGTGTTTTTGATAAATCCAATGAATGCATAGGAGCTGGTGACCAAGGCATAATGTTTGGATACGCCTGTGATGAGACAGACACATTCATGCCAGCACCAATATATTTTGCAAATAATTTGTTAATTGAACTATCAAAAAAACGTAAATCTAATTCAATAGATTGGCTTGCCCCTGATGCAAAAAGTCAAGTAACGGTTCAATATGAAGGTAACATTGTGTCAAGAATAGATAGTGTGTTAATATCTACTCAACACGATAAAAATATTCCTCAAGAGCAAATAAGAACGACTATAATCAATGACATTATCAAAAAAGTCTTACCTGCAAAATACCTTGATGAAAACACAAAATATATTATTAACCCAAGTGGAAGCTTTATTGTTGGCGGCCCCTACGCAGATTGCGGTTTAACAGGAAGAAAAATAATCGTTGATACATATGGTGGCTACGCTAGACATGGAGGTGGCGCTTTTTCTGGCAAGGATCCGAGCAAAGTAGATAGATCAGCTAGCTATATGGCACGATATATAGCAAAAAATATTGTGGCTGCAAAGCTTGCAAGCCAGTGCGAGATACAACTGTCCTATGGAATTGGAATTTCAGAACCTTTATCAATTTACGTCAATACATTTGGAACTAGTAAACATCCAGATTCTTTCTTTATAAATCTCATAAAAAAACATTTTAACTTAACGCCAAGAGGTATCATAGATACCTTAAATCTAAAAAATACAAAATACTTAGATACTGCAGCATATGGACACTTTGGCAGAAAAGATAAAAATTTTTCCTGGGAAAATGTAGATATGGCAAGCAGGTTTACGTAAAAATAAATTATAGCTCGTCAGCTTGATGCTTATGCACTTCTTCACATAGAATAAATGTTATTGTTTCATTGGGATAATAAGTACCTTGAAAAATATTAGCCTTGAGCTCAGTTAGTTTTTCATCTTTCTGATTACATTCACCATTGGCAGTAACGTAAGCATTCAAAGCTCCTCCTTCTTCCATAAGATATTTTTCATATTGTTTAAGTGAATCAAAATCCCTTGGTGAAGTAATATTGATTGCTTCATATTCAAATATTTTTTTACAGTTTGAAAAAGTAATAAATTTTACTGATTCTATAATTGGTCTAGAAATAAATACTGTAAATATGGCAAGGTCTTTAAGGTGACTAAGGCAACGATTAGATAATCCCACGTCTGCGTCTGCAGCAACTGCAACACCAGCACCAGCAACTGCAACTGCACCAGCATTATATGATGCGATAATACCAAGTGTCTTAAATGTCAAAAAGCTAAGGCTTCCTGACCATAAAAATTCTGAAACTGTACCATTCAACAAGTAGACTATAGAATGACATAAGCTATGCATTAACTTAGAATTATCTTGTAATTTAACTAGAGTAGTAACTGAATTACTATCATTTCTATAATAGTCCATAAACTCACTTCTTTCTAAAATAAATGCATAATCTAATGCGCTTAGTTCAAAAACTTTATCTTTATATTCATTTAATTCCTTCCGACATTTTGCTGAATTTTGCAATGCCTCAAACACAGCTTTTTTTGAAAAAATAATTGATAATTGCAAAAAGTTAAAATTCATAATATTATCGTTGCACTTAACATTACCTAGATTAATTTCTGAAATAATCCCGCTTGAGTTATCTTATTTAATCAAAGAAAGAGCCTTTACATAATTGGGATTTATCAGGTAATTAGGCTTCGCTAGGTTGCCAAATATTACGCTACAATCCTCATCATTTTTTGAAATTACACTTTTAAATTCCTCTAATAATTCTGCATTAGGTATAGAAAATATAAATTCATCACCGTCTTTTTTCATCGTTAAATAACCAGAATTTAATAACAAGTATGAAAAAAACTCCTCATGATCAGCACCTATATACCAATCATACTTAAATAACGAAATTTTATTATCAAACTTTAATCTGAAAGTTGCTTTATCTGATAACTCTAACAATTTGAGACTTAATGTACTATTTAAACATTTCTCTTTAGTAAATAAACGTTGTAAAATTGTGCTTGCCCCACTTTTTGTCCAGTAATTTTGTGGGACCAAATCACTATTTGAATATGCAGCATTTAGATACTTCATAACAGCCCACGGTGTGTATGCACGACTATAAATTCCTTTATCTACAGGAATATAATACCCATCATACCAACTTGTAATTTTGTGAAAAATATCTTCATTATTTTCAAAAGAAAATTGACTAATTAATTTTTTCACCTCCCCCTCTGAAAAACCAAAATTCTTACTAAATTTTGTATCGGAAATTCCATATGGTGAGATATTGTTACAACCAGAACCAGCTTCTCTATGAATTGTGTCAAATATTCCTGTAAGTATTAGAGTTTTTACGTGCTTATTGGTTTTAGCTAAGGGCGAGCATAGCGTCTGGGAAATAAGCTTGGAAATTTCTGTTACTAACTTACTTTGTTCTAGATCCTGCTTTTTACCTAGATTTTTTTCTAAAAAAGCATTAACTGGTTTATCAACCTCATCCACCAATATATATACCTCTTCTCCTTCCTTATTTCCATGATACTTATGCAATAATTCACATAAAAACTTTATACTATTTTCTAGAGTAATCTTTTTATCATCATAATCAATATCTATGTATTTGTTAAAATCTTTCCTTTCATCCTCATGCAATTCATTACTATCTAAAATATATCTAAAGTCCCTATATAAAGTTTTAACCTCTATCTTTAACGTATTTGTTATTTCTTCAATTGTATCTCCAGTTATATCTTTTAGGGTTATGAATATCACTGGATGTTTTCCTTGATACTTCATATAATGACCATTATCTACACTGGATATTGCAAGTTTGTTACCTAAAAATATATCTTTATTACAAGCCACTTTTTTTTCACCCCAATAACTCCTGCCTAGCTCCCAAAGATTTGATAAATAATTATTCCCTGTCCAATAAGTTTTTTTACATTCCTCTGTTTCAGGCTCTAAAAATAATTTTAGCATATTAAGATTTAATGTCTTACCCCATCTTCTAGGATGAGTAATAAGCATTGTCTTTTCACTACTATCTAATACTTCTTTGATAAACAGAGTTTTATCAACGTACACATCGTATTGTGTAACCATCTCTTTAAAGTTATCAGTTCCTAAAGCAATTTTTAAAGGCCGAGCCCCATTTGTTAAATAAGCCATAACACACACCAAGCAAAATTTGTAATCTACATATCATATTTTCACTTAATTTGCACTTTTTATCAATAAAATTAGTCATTTAGACTAATTTCGTAATATTGTTTTAATTTGGTTTGTAATGTACTAATAGATATGCCTAGAACTTTAGCAATTAAATCATAGTTTTTATCATATTTAGACATAGCCCTATCTATAGCTCTTTTTTCAGTTATCTCTAAGGATTCAATATCACCCTCATCAGAAACATCTATCAACAATATATGTCTATCTTCAATTTTAACATTAGCACAAGTCAATACAGCTCTGTGAATGGTATTTTCAAGTTCTCTAACATTACCTGACCATGAATGTAATTTTAGTTTTTGCAAAGCAGATTCATCGAAAGTTTTAAGATCTAAATTATTTATTTTACAATATTTTTTTAGGAAATATTCCGCTAAAGGTTTTATATCCTCAATCCTATCAGCTAGTTTCGGCACCTCTAAATGTATAACATTCAATCTATAAAATAAATCTTCTCTGAAATTGCCTTTTTTGACTTCTGAAATCAAATTGCGATTAGTTGTAGCTATAATTCTAATATTAAGTTTAACCGGTTCATTCCCACCAACTCTAAATATTTCTCTTTCCTGCACAGCCCTAAGTAATTTAGCCTGTAACCTTAAATCCATTTCACTAATTTCATCTAGAAAAAGCGTACTATTATTTGCCTGCTCAAATTTTCCAATTCTTCTTTCTACTGCTCCAGTAAACGCACCTTTTTCATGTCCAAACATTTCTGATTCCAACAAATTTTCCGGAATTGCAGCACAATTTATAGACACCAATTCATTTATAAAATTTTTGCTGTGCTTATGTATCAATTTTGCAATTACCTCCTTACCAACTCCAGACTGACCTGAAATCAAAACATTAGCAATTGATGGAGCTATTTGCTTAGCGATTGAGATAACTTTTGCCATTTTTTGCGAAAAACAAATTATCTCTTCTTCACTCTCTGAATTATTTGATATTATTGAAAATAGAGTAGCTATCACATCTTTATTCGGTGGAAGCAATATGTATTCAATCGCGCCTTCCTTTATACTTTCAGCAGCTCTTTTAGGGTTATTAGAAAGGCCACAAGAAACAATGGGAATTGAAAAATGTTCATTTTCAAGTGCAGATTTTAATTCTTTGATGCTCATTTCAGAATCAATCATTATTAACTCAATATTCTTCCCACTCCTCAGTGTTATCATAGCTGAATTAAAATCTATAGCATGCAAAATCTTAGCATTTTGCTCTTTAGCTAATTTGGCAGCATTGATCATGTGCCCTTTTAAATCCCCTATTATTAATAAACGCATCTTATACTCTAAAACTTATAACACAGATTATAACCACAAAATTACTTAAATCAACGAGCTATATATTGAGTAATAGCCTCAACTTATAAATTTGAATTTACGTTTCTTTATTGGCCTAATTGTAATATTTTTTAGTAAAAATACCTAATTTTAATACTTTTTAGTAAAAATATGTTGCCTATTTATTAAATACTTTGTATAATTGCGACCAAACTAATTAGCCATAAGCATTAATATGAAAATTAAACACACATTAGTCTATAGCATGCAAGACGCTCTGGCAAAGTGTGTTCATTGTAATTTCATTATGCAGAGGTTTATGTCTTATCTAAGGCCAATTTATAAACTTAGCTACCGTATTATTTAGTCAGGTTTCTGAATTATACCCCCAAAACTCTCCTACATAAACGTACTATAACATTTTAACGGTAAAAAATCATGCCTATTATTAATACACTGAAGACGCTAACCTTAGCGACAACAATAACAATGAGTAAAGCAACATTTGCATATTCAGCTACATACTTTTTTAATTCATATGCATACGAACCATTGGCTAACGCTGTATCAGAATATGCTAAAGAATGGGTACTATATGAATATAAGACTTCAGTTTTTGAAAATATATACAACGTAACACGCAATAATTTAAGCCCTGAAATTGCCGATTTTAGCGTTCATTTAGCAAAGAATTCTCTTCCAGCATTAAAAGATGCCATATTGCTTGATGGTATAGTAAGTTTTACTTTAGGAGGACCCATATTATATCCAATAATTGGATCCACCATTGCATATGCTTTGAGAAAAAGCATCAATGGTTATTTTGAAAATTCTAAACTACATGAGGTAACTGGTGGAGTGGTTGCTGGTGCAATTAAATATGGAATATCGAAAAGCACTTTAAATGGTAAAATTTTATTTATAGGCGCAGTAAACAATGGATTATATGAATATTTTAAACCAGAGGTCGGTGCTACTATTAATAATGCAGATATGATAGGCTTATATACATCACTTACTATGATTGAAGGCGTTGATGCTGTGCTTAAATTTGCCCAAACTTACATTTGGGGCAATGATGCTGAACTTAATGTTATACTAAATATAAATAATTTATTAGGTCAAATTGCAACAACTTTGAAAGTTACAGGGTTGGTAAGTGCATCTATATGGATATTTTTAGAAGATAAAGATTTTTACTGCAATAAAACACAGTGCTTTAAAAAAGGTATAGAATTCTATACAGATGATATGTGTTATATAGATGAACGCTATAAAGATGAATTCGCTTGGACTCCAGAGCGCACATTAAGTATTCCTAATAAGGTCATTGATGATATTGCATACGCAGTGAATTATGTAATGAATTCGCAAAAACCTACACCAGATATGCCAGCGAATGAAGAGGCAAATGTAAATTCCACATTTGATTATTATAATACTACCAAAGCACAATGTGTTTTAAAAAATTTTACGCAACTGGATATATGTTCGGCAGATGAATATTATGATGAGTTAGTGCAAAATACTGAATTAAATAGCAAAGGAGTTGAGCAAGACGTAAAAGAAGAACTCTGATCTGAAAAACAAGAATGTTAAAAATAGCATTCTTGTTTATTTTTGTTTTGATAAATATAAAAAAATAAGTATAGTGAAGTCCTCTGATGAAGATTGAAATTTCAATCGGGCTTTTTTTAAAATTTTAGTATTGGAGGTCATTTATAAATTGAAAAATAATTTTCCAATTTTAAATCTCAAAAACATCCACAAAAACTACCAAGGAGAAGAGATAATTAAAAACGTTAATTTTTCAGTAAATAACGGTGAATTTGTAGCTATACTTGGACCATCTGGATGTGGCAAAACAACAATTCTAAGGTTAATAGGAGGGTTTGAAAAACCTGATTCAGGAAGTATTTTTATAAATAACCTAGAAGTTAATAACATTTCACCCTCAAATAGAAAAGTTAATACAGTTTTTCAAAGCTACGCCTTATTTCCTCATATGAACGTATTTGATAATATAGCGTTTGGTTTGGTAGTTGAAGGTAAATCCAAGGATTATATTAAAAATGAAGTTTCTCAAATTGCAAAAAAAGTTGGGTTGGAAAAATTTTTACTTAGAACTCCCGATCAATTATCCGGTGGGCAAAAGCAAAGAGTTGCAATTGCAAGAGCTATAATTAAAAAACCTCATATACTCTTGCTAGACGAACCTCTAAGCGCACTTGATAAAAAATTACGTCAAAAGATGCAAGTTGAGCTTAAAAAATTGCAAAAAAATCTAGGAATTACATTCATATTTGTAACTCATGACCAAGAGGAAGCACTATCTGTAGCAGATAAAGTTATAGTGATGAGCGATGGGAAAATTGAACAAATTGGCACTCCAAGAGATGTATATGAAACACCAAGCAACTTATTTGTTGCCCAATTTGTTGGTGAAATAAATGTTTTTGATGCAGAAATTACTAAAGTTTCTAACAATAAAATTACTCTTTATGTTGAAAACGAAGTTACCTACACGACAAAGAGTAATGAAAATTTCAAAGTAGGAGATAAAGTAAAACTCCTATTTAGGCCTGAAGATTTAAGAACTGAGACTATAAAAGATTCTAAAACCTTAAAAAATGTCTTTATTGGAAAAATTGAAGACACTACCTATAAAGGTGCGACACTTGATTCATCAATTGTCCTCAAGAGTGGAAAAAAAATAAAAGCTAGTGAATTTTTTGACGAAGATGACGCAGATTTTGATTACAAGATTGGAGAAAATATCACAGTTCATTGGATTGATGGTTGGGAGGTAATTTTGAAAAATGAAGAACGATAGCCTTTTTAGAAAAGCAGTCATTATAAACACAATATTATGGCTTTTTATAACCACTATTGCACCAAATCTACTAATAATTCTAATTAGTTTTACAAAAAGAGATCCAGAACAATTAATAAATTTTAGCCTCACCTTAGAAAATTTTTCTCAAGCCCTTTCGCCACTTTTTTTAAAAGTTTATTTTAATTCACTAAAAATTGGAATAATCAGTGTAGCACTATGTCTAATATTTGGATATGCCTATGCATTTATAATGTATAGAGAAAAAAATAAATTTATAAAATATTTTTTACTTATTGCAATAATAATTCCATTTTGGACTAGCTCATTGATTAGAACTTATTCAATAATTTTTATTCTAAAATTGAATGGCTTTTTAAATCAACTCTTATTAGCAATTGGATTAATAGATTCACCCCTTAATATGCTTTATAGCAACGGTGCTGTAATCTTTGGCTTCGTATATACTTTAATACCATTCATGATAATACCAATATTCTTATCTCTAAGAAAAATTGAATATTCATTAATTGAATCTGCAAAAGATTTAGGTGCCTCTTCAACTGACATTTTTTTAAAAATCATACTACCTTTGAGTAGCACTGGAGTTATATCAGGTTGTTCTATGGTATTACTTTCATCGCTTGGGATGTTTTACCTATCAGATTTATTAGGTGGCTCAAAAACTGTTATGATAGGCAATTTAATTAAGGATCAAATACTACTTAATAACAATTGGAACTTAGCTAGCGCTATTAGTGTTATACTTTATTTGATAGTTATTTTTGGAATTATATTTCAAAGAGAGAATTATAAAATTAATTTTCATGTAAGTAAATAATGGAAAAAAAATTGAAATTGCTATATCTAAGTATTTTTCTTTTAATACTCTACTTTCCAATAACGATGCTGGTAATAAATTCTTTTAATTATTCGACGCATTCAATTAAATGGGAAGGTTTTACACTTCAATGGTATATTAAGCTTTTTGATAATTTTGTTCTAATTGAAGCTATGAAAAATTCTTTAATTTTAGGATTTTTATCAGCAACGTGCGCATCAATCGTTGCAACAATTGCCTCATTTAGTTTTTATAAATATACATATTTTGGTCGCAAAATTATTTATTTTTTTATTCAAATAATGATCATGTTCCCGGACATTATCTTGGGAATAAGTCTGTTATTATTATTTATTTTGTTTGATTTTGAACTAGGTTTCTATACGTTGTTGATTTCTCATATAACATTAGCTTTACCCTTTGCCACAATCACTGTATTTTCTGGATTTAGGGGACTAAATAAAAATATCATTGAGGTAGGAAGAGATTTGGGAGCAAGTGACTATGATATTTTGAAAAAATTGATAATTCCAATTATTTCGCCAAATATAATTGCAGCCTTCTTAATTGCCTTTACATTATCGCTAGATGATGTGCTGGTTAGTTATTTTGTAAGTGGTCCACAATATGAAATTTTGCCACTAACAATATTTTCTTTAGCTAGAATGGGTACCAAGCCAGAAGTTAATGCAATATGCACTTTAATGTTGCTAATTTCTGTTTTTTTGATAATGTTATCACAAATTTTATTAAGGAAAAAAGATGATTAAGATGATCCGGATTGTTTTATTTATAGTATTATTCTTTAATTCTATTTTGGCTTTTGCTAATAAATTATATATATATGGGTGGTCCAATGGGATTCCTGATCATATTATAGCAAAATTCACAAAAGAAACTGGCATTAATGTTGCACTTTCTACTTTCGAAAATAATGAAACTATGTATGCAAAATTAAAGTTACTAGGCAAACGACCTAGCTATGACATTGTGTTTCCCTCTACTTATTTCATGCAAAAAATGATTAAAGATAACTTGCTTGAGGAGCTGGATAAATCTCAAGTACCAAATTTTAGAAATATAAACAAAGATGCACTAAATTTAAGCTTTGATCCTGAAAATAAATTTAGCATGCCATATTCTATGTATTTTACAGGAATTATGTATAATAGCAGTTTTATAAAGAATAAGATTGATAGCTGGTCTGATTTATTTGATCCGCAATATAAGAATAAAGTTCTATTATTAGACGATGTTAGAGAGGTTTTTCATATAGGACTAAATCTATTAGGGTACGATGTTAATACTATAAATGAAGAAGAAATAAAAAATGCCTACATAAAGCTAAAGTCAATTCTTCCAAATATAAATCTTTTCTCAGCTGAATCTACAAAAAAATATTTTTTAAGTGGAGATGTTATAATAGGCATGCAGTGGAATGATGATGCCTATGGAGCACTATTAGAGGATAAAAATTTAAAATTTATCTATCCCAAAGAAGGAGCTATTTTTTCAATGGATAGTTTTGTAATATTAAAAAATGCTAAAAATAAAGAAAACGCCTATAAGTTTATAAATTTTATTTATAGGGCAGATATAGCAAAAGAGATAATAGAGAATAATGGTTTAAGTATACCAAATATGGCGGCTAAAACTTTGTTAAATCCTGATTTACAGAATAATAAAGCAATATTTCCTGATAGCGAAGTCATTAAAAAAAGTATATTGCATAATGACTTAGGTAGTAATATAGACATTTATACTAAGTATTGGAACATGTTAAAAGTTGAAGATTAAAAAACATTGGTTATAATGCAGATTAAAGTAATAATTGAAAAGTAATTTTATGGCTAAGAAAAATACAGTTTTAGTGAAATTAGTTAGTAGTGAAGGAAGCGGATATTATTTCGTTAAGAAAAGAAATCCAAAGCAACTTAAAGAGAAGTTAACTTTTAAGAAATATGACCCAGTATTAAGAAAACACGTAATATTTAACGAGAAAAAGCTAACCAGTTAATTATTTATGATGTGACTTTAATATCTTTAAAGGATATAACCAAGAGCTATTTATTTGACAAAGAGCATTATCAAGTATTAAAGGGTATTAACCTGGAAATTCAACAGGGTGAGTTTTTATCCATAGTTGGACCATCCGGCTCTGGCAAAAGTACTCTACTAAAGATTATGGGATTACTTGATATTCCAACCAGTGGTTCAATCAAGATTGATAAAATGGATTGCAGCAAGATTGGTGAAAATAAACAAACTATTTTGCGGAGAGATTTTATTGGTTTTATATTCCAGTCCTACAATTTATTACCAGATTTCACAGCTTTGGAAAACGTGGTTTTACCCCAAAATATTATGGGAATTTCCACGAAAAAAGCTATTGCTCAAGCGAAAAAATTATTTGACGAACTCAATATAGGAAATAAATTACACAGTTATCCAAATCAGCTATCAGGTGGTGAACAACAGAGAATCGCAATTGCAAGAAGCCTGATTAACAAACCAAAATTAATCTTAGCAGATGAACCAACTGGAAATTTAGATACTGAAAATAAAAATAATATAGCAAAAATATTGGAAAAAATATCAAAAGAGCATAAAATCACTACTGTAGTTGTCACACATGATATGAATATTGCAAAAAATGCTGATAAAATTTATTGTTTAAATGACGGAAAATTAGAGATTCAAAAATGAGGCTATGGAAATTAAAGGCAGCGAAATTATACGAGATAAAGTAAATATAGATGACATCAATGAAGTAAGTATTAGACCTAGCAAATTAGAAGAATTCATTGGGCAAGAGAAAATAATTCAAAATCTAAAGGTATTTATAGGTGCCGCACAGTTTAGAAATGAATCTTTAGATCATGTATTATTTCATGGGCCACCTGGGCTTGGAAAAACAACTTTAGCTCAAATCATAGCCAAAGAAGTAAACTCTAACATAAAAATTACATCAGGACCTATGCTAAGCAAAACTAGAGATTTAGCTGCAGTTTTAACAAATCTTGAGGAAAACGACATACTCTTTATTGATGAAATTCATAGAATGGCCTCTTCTGTTGAAGAAGTTCTTTATCCTGCTATGGAGGATTTTTATATAGATTTAATAATTGGAGATGGACCAGCTGCACGAACTGTCAAAATCAATTTGCCAAAATTTACTTTAGTGGGGGCAACAACTAGGTTAGGATTATTAACTAACCCTCTAAGAGATAGATTTGGCATAACATTTAAGCTAGATTTTTATACCATCACTGAACTTGAACATGTTATTAAAAGAGCTGCAATGATTTTTAACATAAAAATTTCTCAAGAAGCTGCAGAAAAAGTATCTAGATGTTCTAGAGGTACTCCAAGGATTGCAGTAAAATTATTAAAAAGAATACGGGACTATGCCAATTATAATAAAACCGATTTTATAGATATTGGTTTAGTCGAATCATCATTAGAGCAACTGCACATTGATTCTATAGGATTGGATAACTTAGATTATAAATATATACATTTCATAATAAATAATTATAACGGTGGACCGGTCGGAATAGATACCATAGCAGCAGGATTATCAGAAGAAAAAGATACAATCGAAGATACAATAGAGCCTTATCTACTCCAAATTGGATTCATTAATAGAACTCCAAGAGGTAGGATAATAACAAATTCATGCGCAAAACACATAGGAGCTATTATTAGCAACAAAGATTTGGAGTTAACATTATAATGATTGTTCATAACTGTAATATCAATTCAAATATAAGTTTTAATGACTTAATTTTAGCAATTGGAAATTTTGATGGTGTGCACCTTGGACATCAAAAAATAATCAATCGATGCATCGATTTGGCCAAAAAACATAATTTCACTCCTGCCATACTCACATTTCATCCTCATCCTAGCCAATTCATAAACGGAGATGGGAAGAAAAAACTTATATATAATAACGTACAAAAAATTTCCTTAATTAGAGATTTAAATATCGCTCACTTATTTATTTTAGAATTCAATAATCAAGTTATTAATATACCTCATGATAAATTTGTGGAAGACATTTTAATTAAGATGTTCAAAGTTAAAGGTGTTATAAGTGGTTATAATTTTTTCTTTGGTAAAAATAGATTAGGCAATACTGATTTTTTAAAAACCACTTCAAAACAATATGGATTCATATACAACGTTGTGGATAAGTTTGATAAAGATTTTATTGAGGTTTCCTCCTCCAAAATAAGAAATTTGCTATCAAGTGGTATGATTGAAACTGCTAATAAAATTTTGGGGCGAAGGTATTTTATCACAGGAAATGTCATTTATGGCAAAAAATTAGCAAGAACCTTAGGATTTCAAACAGCAAATATCAAACTAGACCAAAATTATGTTTACCCACTAAACGGAGTATATTTAGTAAAAGTTATAATAGATGATATGCAACATACTAGTTACTTTGGAGTTGCAAATATTGGAATAAAACCAACGGTTTTAAATGATAAAACAATTACTTTAGAGACACACATATTTGAATTTAATGATGATATTTATGGAAAAAATATTACGATAGAATTTATAAGCTTCCTTCGCCCTGAGCGAAACCTAAAAAACCTTGATAAACTTAAAAATCAAATCAAAAAGGATATTAGTGATGCTAAATATATTATAATGCAAAATGCCAGAACTTCCTGAAGTAGAAACTGTTGTTTGTGGATTAAAAAAAATTCTTCCAGGTAAGAAAATTATAAAAATATTGAGGAGTCACCATAATCTCAGAATACCCTACCCTAAAAATTTTTCCGAAGAACTCACTGGTGCAAATATATTAGAGGTAACAAGATTAGCAAAGTATATAATCATCCACACAGATTTACAAAAATCCATAATAATTCACTTAGGGATGTCTGGTAGATTATTATTACAAAATATTACTAATTTAAGCCCGCAAAAACATGATCATGTAATCTTTCACCTCTCTGATAACAAAAGCTTAATATATAATGACCCTAGAAGATTTGGCTTAGTTACTATGATTAAAACTACTGACATAGAAAAATACAATTTATTTAAAAATTTAGGAATTGACCCCCTCTCAGATCAATTTAATACACAGTACCTTAAAGCTAAAATTCATAATAAAAACACATTATTAAAAGATTTTTTGATGAATTCACGGAACGTAGTTGGAATTGGAAATATTTACGCAAATGAGATTTTATATTCAGCTAAGCTCTATCCTTTAAAACCAGTAAAAACTCTTACCTTAAAAGAAATTGAACTTATCGTTATATGTACTAAGAAAATTCTAAATGATGCAATAAATGCTGGTGGTTCCAGCTTAAAGGATTATATTGCACCAGATGGTGTGCTAGGAAATTTTCAAAATTCTTTCAAAGTGTATAATAAAGAAAATCAAAAATGCTTTTACTGCAATGAATTAATTGTGAAAAATTACTATCATCAAAGAGCAACATATTTTTGCCAAAATTGCCAACGGAATTAACTTATTTTTTAATTCTAATTATTTGAAGAAAAAATTAAAATAAATTCAAATGTAGCAAAAATTTTATTTTCCTCAGAAAATTTTTCATAATACAAACTTTCAACTTTTTTAAAATAATCTTTATAATCTAGATGATTACTTTTATCTTTCAAAAAATTCCTTTGTCCCAAATTTTTAAAATCGAGTAGCATACTTTTTAGATCGTCGTAGTAAATTTTTACTTTTTCTACTGTAATTATTGGATTGTTGTATTTGGCTCTTTGAAGAAGTGATGGCACAATTTTTGGTTTAATCATGGGAATAATTCTTGGGTAAACTTTTCCATATAAATTCTCATCAACTTCAATAAAACAACTTTTTAACTCAATTAGTGTTTCACCTCCAAGTAATATACCTAAAAATGAACCATTTTGATTTAAAAAATGTTTATACTGAATTAATGAACCAATAACATCATTACTATAATGAAGGGACAAAAAACTAATTATTAAATCATATTTTTTCAATAAATTAATTTCATCTTCATTTAAATCCTTAAGATAAAATTGATTAATATCAACATTATTTAAATTTTGAATTTTTTCACTTATTTTTAATAAATCTAAAGGGCATATAGAGTAAAACAACAAATTTTTAACTTTTTCACACTCTAAAATTAAATCCAAATTATCGTTAAGCAACAATGTTGATTTATCAAACAATAAACCTAGGTTAGTTTTCTCCAACCTAGATTTATTATGTAGATTACCAAATTTTTTATCAAATATGTTATTTATGGCTACTCTTATTTTTGTATTATGTATTATTTAGGCGACAAGGTCCTTGAGCACTTTTGCCAGAAACTATAAATTCTACAACCGAATTAGCTTCCAATAAAACTCCCAAACCACCGGAAACCGCAATAGCAACGCTCTCAAGTTATTCTACCTAAAAACAAACCTATGGCAATAGAAATAATTACCAATGTGCAAGTTCAATCTTTTTTTATTCTACCTTAAGATGAATTTACTGAATTTATATTCCTTAATGATTTTAGATTTTCTTACACTATAAAAATACCCTATTGATTTTCCTATTAATAAACCAGTAAATATAGAAAAAATAATAATGTATAATTCCTCAAACAAGAAATCATTTAGTATTTCTTTATTCACACCAATTATATACTGAAAATAGTACTTACTTATAAACATAGCTATAACATACATAAAGGTGATTTTAGAATATGGAATTTTTAGTTGATTATTATCATCAAATATAGAATCTCTTGTGGCAATTATGAAGTAGCTTATACTGATTCCAGTAAAAATTGCTACTAAGCATAAATATACAATTAGATCGTCTAAATTTGGTGCGCTCATTAAAGTATGAGCAAGCAATAATATCATAATGATAGGAGCGATAATTGTCTTTTTCAATTGAATGACTTTTTCTTTGGGGGCATTAATCTCACCCCATATATAATACAATAACAGTAAATATACCCAAGATGGAGTACTAAATAAGAATAACTTTACTAACTGTTTCACCGCGCCTCATACATAATTCCTTACAACTTTAAATGTATCACATTTTTGTTTAATTAAAATTATTATTATACCAATCACCAAAAATAAGTTGACAGATAAATCAGTATTTTCAGAAGATTTTTATAGCCTCTGAGCCTAATATATCTGGATACATGGCGAAGATGGTATGAGAAAATAACCAAAAAGACTAAATTTAAATGTTAAGTTATTTTAGGTGATTAGTATTAGAGAATCTCACTTAACAATTTTTGTTATTACTATCTTTATTTATAAAATTCTTAAGACTGCTAATGTGACTAAAAAGGATATTTTTCAAATCTTCATCCACCAAATTTCCATCTTTATCAAAATTTTTCATAGCTAATGGAATCCCTATTTCATTAGGTAAAACATTAATTCCTACATTATTTAAAAGAACTCTTAAATGTTGCAAAGCCCTTATTCCACCAAGCTTACCAAGAGATGTCGCCACAATCATTGCAACCTTACCCTTAAAAACCTTCAGTGGCTCTTCATCCTCTACTTCAGATCTACTTAACCAATCTATTGTATTCTTTAACAGTGGTGGAAAAAATCCATTATATTCTGGCGTAGAAATAAATAAGCCTCTAGAATTATAAAATAATTCTTTTAGTTTTTTTACATCCTGAGGGAGCCCATTTTCACTTTCCAAATCACCCTGATACATTGGAATATCATAATTTGCTAAATCTACCAGCTCAGATTTAATACCAATACTAATTGCATAATTATAAGAAAATTTAACTAGCTTTGTATTAAATGAGTCCTTTCTGGTACTTCCCGAAATAAATAAAATTGTCATAATTTTTATATTTTTATTACTTCCAAATGATATATAATAACTGCGTTCAATGCCACCCTAATTTCAAATTTGAAATAACAAAAGTATGATGATCTTTTATGGATTCTTGAAACTTAAACCAATTGCTTTTTTTATAATTTATATTTCTTTTCCAAACATATCTATTTTGCTTAGTAATTGATTCCTCCATCCATAACTGAGATTTATACTTCAAAATATCAAAATTGGAGTTTTTTTTCGCAATACAGTTATATTGTTGCAATCTTTTGCCTCTTAACCTCTTTACGTCTAAATAACAATTTAGATTATCATTTTTCATTATACACTCTAATTCGGAAATAAATTGACTTTTATTAAAATTATAGTGACCAGTGAATTTTATGTACAGATTTAGCAATTTTTTGGACGCTTGGGTAAATCTATGCACATTATTAATCTTAACTTTTTTTAGTCTTGAATCTTTCCAAATCAGCCCTACTAAATCAGGTTTATCCAGTGCATCTAAATGTGCAATATTAGGCAACAATTTAGCTAAACAGTTATCAAGGGCATTATAACTACTAACTATTCCAACAAAATTCTGATGAGCCCATGTATCGACATAGGCATGCGTAGCAATGCCTATCCAGTATAAATTACCACTCTCTAAGGCCTTAACTAAAACGTACTCTGCAAATTTAGAATTTTTTACAGTATTAAGGGGATGAATTTTCCCATCTTTTCTAATATCTTTAATTTTAATATCTGGCAAAAAGTGAAATGGAATGAGTATGCTATTTAATTTTTGAGAATTTAGGTTTCTCTCATTAATTGCAGAAATAAAATTTCTATAACAATCTTGACTATTATTTGCATTGTATATGGTATATTCTTTATGATTATCATCTACAAACTGAGAACTATAAGCAATTGTATACGCTTCATGAATTTCAAAACCAGATGTTAATGCTATCAAATATGTAATATAGTAGTGATATTCTATATCCATTGAATTATATTGATATATTAATTATTTATATTATAAGTAACTCAAAAGTAATAAGTCTGTAAGTATATCGGGTGAATAATGTTTGCTGAGGTCGGAAATTTTTTTCTACATTTATCACTGATACTATTGCTTTTGATAATTTTTAACGCTGTATTCCCAAAGCACAAAAGATTGAAAATCACAATTTTTTTATGGGGTATAATTGCTATATCAACTATATTAAGCTTTGCAGCTTTGATTGCTTGCTATGTTATATCTGATTATTCCGTTTTAAATGTGCTTTATAATTCTCATAAATTAAAACCCCTAATTTATAAAATAGCTGGTTCTTGGAGCAATCATGAAGGCTCAATGCTGCTTTGGATCATTTCAATTTCCCTTCCTACATTTCTGTTTGGAGTTTTTAGTAATAATAATTTACCAACAAAAAATCTTACACTAACTCTTCAGGCTGCGCTAACGTTTATGTTTATCTTATATACAATATCCACATCCAATCCATTTGAAAGGATCATCCCTGCCCCTGTTAGAGGGCTGGGAATGAACCCCCTATTACAAGACATAGGCGTTTCTTTCCACCCCCCAATATTATATCTTGGTTATGTTGGATTTTCATTACCATTTTCAGCAAGTTTATCAGTACTTATATCAAAAAATACAGATTACTGGATCCAATCAATAAAACCATGGATACTACTTGCTTGGAGCTTTTTAACCGTCGGTATTGGTTCTGGTGCATGGTGGGCATATAGAGAATTGGGCTGGGGAGGATTCTGGTTTTGGGATCCTGTAGAAAATGCTTCTCTGATACCATGGATAACCTCAACAGCATTAATTCATGCAATGAAATTTCCTAAAAAATCTACGTACCAGCTGAATTGGACAATATTACTAAGTATATTAACCTTCACATTAGTAATGATCGGAACATTTATAGTTAGGTCAGGAACAATTGCATCAGTTCATTCTTTCGCTCAAGATTCAAAAAGAGGATTTTTTATTCTTATCTCAATATTTTTTATCTCAGGCTCCGCCTTGTTGTTATACGCCCTTAACTTTAAAAAGTTACATATAGCTACAACAAAAAAGAAGAATATTAATGGATACATCTTACTAAATAATATAATACTCTGCATAATAGCATTTGTTATCTCTCTGGGTACTTTATATCCATTATTTATGGAAGTAGTGTTTCAAAAATATTTATCTATCAATAGTGATTATTACAATCTTTTAGTTCCACCAATTACTTTAATATTAGTTGCATTATGCATATTTGGAATCAACAGCACATCACAAAAAAAATCCATAAAAGCTACTCTCAATTATATTTTTGCTTCCTTAATTTGCACTTTTACTATTTGTTATTATTTAGGAGTAAGAAATTTATACTCAATATTTGGAATTTTTATTTCAGTACCTTTGATTTTATCGTCTGTGCAAATATTCATAGAATCCAGAACTTTTAGAAAATTACCTGTATCAATTGCTCATGGAGGATTTGCATTATTAATTTTCTCAATTTCAATGTTCTATGGGCTAAAAGATGAGATTATAAAAACAGTCAAATTGGAAGAAACTATTTTATTTAAGGATATGCGTATTAAATTAGAAAATATAGATTATCAAACAAAATCTAATTACCTAACCAAGACTGCAATAATATCGATTGATAACAATATCAAGGTATATCCAGAGATAAGATTTTTCCCAATTGAAAAACAACAAACTGTAGAGATTGACACTATAAATCATGTTTTATATGATATTTATTTCTCAATTAACTCACCTGAAAGTTCGGAAAAAATCACTATGCATATCCAATACAATCCTATGATAAATTTTATTTGGCTTAGTTGTGCGTTGATTAGTTTAGCAGGTTTGATTAGTATATCTTATAAAATATTTAATTTCAAAAATGATAATAAAGCGCTTAATTAATCAGTCAATTCAAAATCAAGCATTGAACAGTGATGATGTTAAAAAGTGCATGAATGCCTGTCTAAAGGGAGGAGCTACTCCTGCTCAAATAAGCTCATTTTTTACCTCCTTATTAATGAGAGGTTTCTCACAAGAAGAGTTTGATGAAATTATTAAAGGAATTAATTTCCCTGTACAAGAATTTAAAAATATAAATATTGATTTTTACATTTACTCATTTTTACAAGATAATTTTTCACTTGCAGTTTCTCTTATCCTTGCCGAATTAGATTATTTTGTTTATGAAAAATTTAAAAATTTATACCTTGATAATGCAAGTATACTCAATACTTTAAAAGAATCTGAAAATAATCAAAATGAAGAAAATTTATTAACACAATATCATATTTATTTGTCTTTATCAGAATATAATAAAACCTTAAAGAATATTCTTTTTTTAAAGTCTGAACTTGAATTTGATTCGTTATTAAGTTTGCTACAGCTATCTATCAATCCAGTCAATTCAAAGCATAAGATAATAATTATGGATGAGGATGATTTTTTAGAACTAAAAACTATTAAATCATTTTTAAATTTGTTCAAAGATAATTTATTTGTAATCGTTTCTGAAAATATTATAAATTTAATTAAAATAGAAAATTATAAATTGCATAAAGAAAAAACTCTTCATTTCAACAATTTAGAAAATTATGATTCATGCCTATTTACTCAGGTAATAAGAGATGAATTTTTTTTTAAATCCATGATTAGCATCATCAATGAAATTTTTGATTTATTAAAAATTAATTGTGAGCAATTAAAAAAAACAAACATAGATTTAAAAAATAAACTTTGCGAGGGCATCATAAATAAATATTTAAAATATTTTGAAGTAATCAAAAGACTAGATAGAGATTAGCTCTTTCTCCCTCTTGTTTATTTTATGCTCATGCTTCATTAAGAAAATACCAGAACCAATTATTAGTATATATCCAAAATATACTGAATCATCTGGAGATTGACCAAATATTAAATACCCCAAAACACCTACAAATATAATTTTAAAATAATGATATGGTGCTAAAGAAGACATATTAGCCTTTTTCATTGCCTTAAAAAAGGCAATAGAATGAGTTACATAACAAATAGTAATAGCAATAAAGTATAGTGCATAAATAGGTTTTAATTCTAAGCTATAAAACGGCATAAATTCATCAGGTATTGGAAAACTAAAACCAATATTAACATATTTCCAATTTAAAAAAGCTACAGGAAATGCAAAAAATGAAGAGAATAATAAAGAATAAAACGCTTGTGTTTTATTCTTTGCAGTTTTTCCTAAAATTTTTACAGATATACTGTTGGCTGTCCAGCTAAGTACCGCTAAAAAAGTAAATGTGTAATATTGATTATAATCCGTAACCGACACCTTACTAACATCAACAAATGGAAAAGATAGATTGATTAAACCAGGATAAATAACTGCCAGCGCTCCTAAAAAACTAGCAAAAATTGCAATAAATTTTGAAAAAGAAAATTTTTCCCCAAAAAACAATATTGCGATAATTGCCCATAACACCTGTTCTAAATACGATAGAGCAGTAGCATTAACAACCTTTACATACTGCAAAGAATACATAAAAAACAATGATCCAGCTGCACTAAAAAACCCTCTCAATATATGCAATTTTAGTTGCGGAGTTTTTAATATTTGCATTCCTTCATTAAACACCCAAGGCAATATAATGATTAAACAGCAAAATTTATAAAAGAACACCACTTGGCTTGAATTCAAGTCAATAGAAAGCTTTTTCATCAATATATAAATAAATGATAATGCAAAAGAATTCAATATCATGTATCCAATTCCTCTAAGTCTGTTGTTTTTATTCATTTTTATTACTGATCTTTAAATTAAATGACACTTTAACCCCATTCTTGATATTCGATATATGAAGCTGACTATCGTGATCTTCAAGTATTCCTTTAACAATTGACAACCCCAAACCCATACCGGATGCTTTGGTTGTGATATATGGCTCTGCTATCCTATAAATTAAACCTTGCTCTATCCCTTTTCCATTATCCTTAACCGATATTTCCAAAACATTGCTCTTAATCTGTTTTATGAAGAATTTTATTTCACCTAATTCTTCATTATTTACATATTTGGAAAGTATAGATTCAGCAGCATTTTTTGCAATATTCGTCAATACTTGCGTAATTTGTGTTTTGTCACATGTAACATACTGATTTTCCACTTCATAATCAAATGAATATTTAATTTTTCTAAAAACATTTTGTTGATTAAAAATTACTTCCTTAATTATCTGTTTAATATCATGAGAGCTTAATTTAGGTTTAGGTATTCTTGCAAACTGTATAAATTCACTCACTATTGAATGAATATCATTAACATTTCTAATGATCGCATCAACATATTTATTATAATTATCCACATCTTTCTTATCGATTTGTTGAGAAAATTTACTTTTTAATCTTTCTGCAGAAAGTTGAATTGGGGTAAGTGGATTTTTGATTTCATGTGCAATTCTTCTGGCAACGTCTGACCAAGCAGCTTCTCTTTGAGCCACAACCAATTGCGTTATATCTTCAAAACTAATAACTATATTACTAATCTTACTATCAATTATTACCGCTCCAATTTTAATAAACAAATGTATAGCTCTTCCCTTCCTCTTGATAATTATATTTTCATTAAATACATTGCCAGGTTCATTCTGTATGAGATAAATTAAGTCTGCAATTTCTGGAATTACCTTAAATATCTTTGTCTTGCTATCAAAATTTTCTAGACCAAGCAATTTTTTAGCTGAATAATTATATAATGATATACTCCCATCTTTATCAATTGCAATAACACCAGATGAAATTTCCTTCAAAACTGTCTCTATAAATTTTATTCTTTCATCAATACTCTTATAAGCAATCTTTAATTCATTGTGTTGCTTTTCTATAGTGCTTGTCATCTTATTAAATGCTTTACCTAGTTGAGAAACCTCATCATTTGATTGAAGCTCAGGAACTCTAATAGAATAGTCACCCTTTTTAATTTTAGCAGTTGCATCTAAAAGCCTATTTAACGGATTGGTTATAATATTTGCTAACTTCACTGAAATAACAAATGAAAAAAAACACATTAAAGATGATAGAATTATAAAAGTAACTTGTAGACTCCTTTTAGTAAATTTCAAATCTGCTAATAAATAGTAATATTTATCTTTTGAATCTTGAGTCTTTCTCAAATAATTTATGATTTCTTTATCCATATATTTTCCAATCATTAGATATACATCTTTAAAAAATACGTCCCCTAATTTTATGTCTATATCTAATTTTGTAATTGCTCTAATATTGTCTCCCCCTTGATTCTCTAGTAGGACTATCTTTTTCTCATCCACCATTTTATAAATCTGGGGAGAAATCTTTTGAAAAATAAACGAAAAACTAAGTGAATTTTTGGCTATAACAGCATCTTTTGTGAAAATTATTGCCTCTGAAATTCCTCTGCTTTTTACTTGTTCATCAAGTATAAAATTTAACTCACCACTTTCATCTACGATTTTAATTTGTTTTTCAACAGCTTTTTCAATTTGAAGAAGTTCAAATTTAATCTTTTCGTTATTTTCTTTTAAATATAATTTAGCTACATTTACAGTATCAGAAACAGCCTTACTCACTTGATCATTAAATAATGATTCTATGCCAATATAATAATATATAGATGCTAAGAACCCGATTAAAAATATTGGAGAAATTGTTGCGATTCCCGCAATTAAAATAATAAATTTTTTTCTTAGTGAGAGGTCTAAAAACTTACTTTTAAAATTTCTTATCACTTACATTAATTACAAATTAATAATTTTTGGTTTTTTTGCCCTATACCATAATGTTATTATGGCTTTTGTGATTGAAATAGAAGTGAACATTGAGCATAAAATCCCTACAATCAGCGTTACTGCAAATCCTTTAGTGGGTCCCGTTCCAAATATATAAAGAACAATTGCAACAAGAATGGTTGTAGTATTTGAGTCAAAAATTGTAATAAATGCGTATTTATATCCATTATGTAGTGCATTAAGTGGCACCATACCCTTTTTTAATTCTTCTTTTACCCTTTCAAAAATCAAAACATTTGCATCCACTGCCATACCCAGGGTTAAAACTATACCAGCAATTCCAGGTAAAGTTAAGGTCGCGCCAAAAATTGAAAGCACACTAATCATCATTATAAAATTTATAACCAATGCAACGCTTGCTATAAGTCCAAAAAATCTGTAATAACCTAACATTATAGCAAAAACCAGAAGCGATGCAATTATACAAGCTTTTATACCATCTTTAATAGATTCCATTCCAAGTGTAGGACCAACTAATCTTTCTTCTATAATTTTTAGAGGTACCGGCAAAGCACCAGCCCTAAGCAACAATGCTATGTCAGTTGCCATCTCAGGAGTCATATTACCCGATATAATTCCTTCACCACCTAATATAGGCTCATTAATAACAGGATGACTAATAATTTTATCATCAAAAACAATTGCTAACATTTCACCATTATTTTTTGTGGTTATGTCTGCAAATATTTCTCTACCCAAATTACCAAAACGAAACCTAATCACTGACTCACCTAATTTGCCATAATCCACACTTGCAAACTCCAACATGTCACCAGTCATAATTGGCCTACTTTCAACTATAAGAGCACCTTTACCATTTTCCAAAGGAAGCACCTTTGAATTGATTAATAGTGCAATTTTTTCAGATTCATTTAAATTCTCTGTGAATTTATTTTTAACCATGTGAAAAGTAAGCTTTGCAGTTTTTCCAATGATTTTTTTTATCTCTTTAGGATCACTAAGCCCAGGCACCTGAAGTAATATCATGTCTTTCCCAAAAGTTTGAATTTCAACTTCCTTAGTGCCTACGGAATCAACTCTCTTGCGGATAATTTCAATACTCTGATTTAAAACGTCTGATGTTAATCTTTGAATATATTCGCTGTCAAACTTCATAACAAAATCATCACCAGATTCATCCAAAACAAAATCCTTATTTTTTAACAGATTTTTTACTTCCTTTAATGCATCTTTATTCTTAATAGTATTAATTGAAAATTTTAAATAATTTTCTTTAAGATCCCAATTGTCAAAATCAATGTTACTACTTTTCAATTTATTTTTAAATTGTTCTGCATTTAACAAAAATTTTTCTTTTATATAATCATCTAGATTAGCTTGTATCATTAGTGAAACGCCACCTCTTAAATCAAGCCCAAAATTCACTTTCTGATTTATTAAAAACTTAGCTTCCTTTGTATTATAAAAGAATGTAGGAATAGAAAAATAAATTGAAAGTAACACAACGATGATTATACTCGCTAATTTCCACTTCGAAAATTTCAACATTAAGGTTACTATATAAATAATTAATCAAACAAATAAGGAATATTTTCTAATTATGCAAGAAAAATTTGAACCAACAATTATTATATTATCTGCAGGAAACGGAGAAAGAATGCAATCCTCCATTCCCAAGATATTGCATAAAATCAGCTCCCAATTAATAGTTGAATATGTTATAAAGCTAGGTATATCATTGAATAGCTGTTCAAATCATACTCATATTGTTGTAAATCGAGAGTTACAGAATCATATAACCTTTCAGGAACTACATGATAAGTATAAATTACATGAAATAGTTCAAAGTAAAAGGCTGGGAACAGGAGATGCAGTTAAGATTGCATGCGATAATATTGAGTCTCTAAATGATTTAGTGCTTATTTTATACGGTGATACTCCCTTTGTTACAAAAGAAACTATATTCAATATGCATAATGAAATTAAAGGTGGTTCTGATTTATGCATAATTGGCTTTAACTCCAGCAATCCTAAAGGTTATGGCAGAATCATATCCGATAATCAAAATAAAATATCAGAAATTATTGAGGAAAAAGAAGCCACTGCAATGCAAAAAGAAATTAAATTATGTAATTCAGGAATTGTCTTGGTGAAAAAAGAAGCTCTATGTGATTTTTTACATGTAACTGGCAAAAATAAATATAGTCTGAATCATGAATTTTATCTAACAGATATAGTAAAATATTTAAACCAAAAGCAAAAAAATTGTAGCTACGTTATTGCAAAAGAGGATGAAGTAATTGGAATCAACAACAGGAATCAGTTGGTATATGCCGAAAAATACAATCAATCCCTGATTGCAAATAGACTACTAAATAATGGAGTTACGGTAATAAATTCTGAAACTAGCTACTTTGCAAACAATATTGATATCCAAAATGATGTAACAATATATCCGAATGTATTCATAGGAAGTAATACATATATCGAAAGCAATTCTATTATACATTCTTTCTCACACATTGAAGGAGCTACTATTGAAAATGGTTCGGTTATAGGACCTTTTGCCAGAATCAGACCAAAAACTAGGATAGGAAAAAATTCAAAAATTGGCAATTTTGTTGAAGTGAAAAATTCCAACTTAATGAAAAATGTAAAAGCTGGTCATTTATCATACATTGGAGATGCGACAATTTCAGATAATGTTAACATTGGTGCAGGAACAGTATTTTGCAATTATGATGGCAAAAATAAACACCATACCTTTGTTGGAGAAAAAGTATTTATTGGTTCAAATTCATCAATTATCTCACCAGTAAAAATCAATTCAAAAGCAATGATTGCAGCCGGTAGTGTAATAACAAAAGATGTTGAAGAAAATGCTTTAGCAATAGCTAGATCAAAACAGACAAACCTAAAAAATAAATCAAAAATCTCTTAGAGAATTATTATCTAGCAAATAACTTGTTGATTGATAAAATGTCACCGTATCAAAAAGATGCTTCTCATCATATTCAATCAATTTTTGCTCCAAATTCTTATCAACTGAATAACCCCAATGCATCTTCTTTGGTCCAAGTATTGTGAATTGATCATCAGAATATAATCCTACTTTTTGGTAAGTACTAACAAAAGCCCTATTAGCAGGTGAGTTAATAATATCCTGTCCTAAAAATTTACTGCTATATGGCTCATTTAATATGCCAAGCAAAGTTGGAGCAATATCAATTTGACTAGATAAATTATTTATAATTGCTGGCTTCAAAATCTTTGGAGCATACATAATTAAAGGTATATGATACTTATTTAGAGGTATGTGGGTTTTCCCTGCACTTCCAGCACAATGGTCTGCTACAATTACAAAAATAGTATTGTCAAACCATGGTTTTTTCTTAGCATCTTCTATGAGCTGTTTAATTGCAAAATCTGTATATTTTACCGCCCCCCCTCTTCCTGAACCAGATGGAATATCAATTTTACCTTCAGGATAAGTATAGGGCTTATGATTTGAAGTCGTTAATATCAATGAGAAGAAAGGGATATTGCTATCATATGACTTATCCGCTTCACTAATGAATTTATTAAATAAATCCCCATCGCTCACTCCCCAAATATTTGAAAAGTTTATCTCCTGTTTGCTAAAATTAGCTCTATCAACAATTTCAAAATTGTTATTCTCGAAGAAATAGTTCATATTGTCAAAATAACCGTATCCACCATAGATAAATTTATTCTCATAACCAAGATTTTTAAAAACTGAGCCGATACTAAAAAGATTTTCGTTATTTGGCCTTCTCAAAATTGAGTTACCAGGCAACGGTGGTAGAGATAAACTAATTGCCTCAAGTCCCCTTACTGTTCTTGTACCAGTTGCATAAAAATTATCAAAAAACAGACTCTTTGAGATTAGTCCATCCATAAAGGGAGTGATTTTTTGCTTATTACCAAAATATTCGAAAAATTCTGCACTTAGGCTTTCAACAACAATTAAAGCTATATTATATTTTTTACCCGTGGAGTTAGTTGGAGTTATTTTTCTTGATATATTAGTGAGTGTATCAGAAATATACTCGCTATTATTTGCTGATATTTTTTCTCTGAGATTCTTTAAAACTTTATCTTCATCATAATTAATGTAAAAAGCTTCATAGCTCAATGCATTGTTATTGAACGCACTAAAAAGACTATCTAATCCATTATAAGATAGATTCATGGCATAATTATTGATATCAAATTCTTTGTTAATTAAATTTTTCGGATTAAAGCCATAACTAAGACCCAAAAAAATTATCAATAAAAGCGACCCCTTCAATATAAAAAATTTACCAAATTTCTTATATTTAATTTTTTTCAATATCCGTTCTATTAGAAAATAAAAAACTGGGACCAACAGCGCTATGACAATAAGAATTTTCACAAGTGGATAAGATTCATATATATTGCCCGTTACTTCCCTGCGGTATACTAAATAGTCAACAGCAATAAAATTATATCTAATTCCAAATTCATCCCAAAAACACCATTCAGCAACCAAATTAAACAAAAGCGCATAGATATACATAAAAATAAATGTAACACCAAAAAATTTTGTTAATTTATGATTAATTACTACTTTTGGTAATATCAGATATAAAAGTGATACAGGAGTTAAAATATAGAATAGGACCGATAAATCACTAATTTCACCTAAAAATATTATTTTTATGATATCAAACGTACTTGCATCTATTTGATTTAAAAATACACTTTGAGCTATAAGGGCTGCTCTTGTTAAAAACATTACAATACAATACGCAATAGACAAGCGTAAAATGGACGCTAAATACCTTGAATTCTTCATTCTTATTGTCATAGATAACTATAAGAGCTACAAGCTACAACAAATATTTTATTTTTCAAGCTAATATATTTTATGACTCAACCAATCAAAAAAATCACTTTTTTTCAACCTTATCTGTCGAAATTGCTTGTTCCTTACTTCTTTCCAATGATTGCCCCTTTTCAATAGACTCCAGTGCATAACTGCATAATTCCTCAAAAGGCACTCCATTTTTTTCTGATAACGCTTTTAATTCTTCTAGACTTTTCATAATTTCAGGCGGAACAGTACCACCCCTTTCCTTCGAAAGCCAATCAGCCTGAAATTGAATTGGATGATGATCTCTATCTGGAGCCCCTATGTAAAAGGTAACCGGTGATGTCTTACCAGAAAACGTGCACGGAATCTTAAATTTTTTCATAATTGTATATTTTCAGACACTCTAATTTGGATATTAAATGTTTATTTTTCCAAATACAATAAATAAATTTATTACTCAAAATAACAATTTCCACTCCTTTTTATAGCTCTATTGCATTACACTGCAATTTTTCAAAGCAAAGTAGATTTATAATAAGCATCAACCCCCTGCTTTTCAAAATATCACTTAATTAAATAAACTATTGGTAAAAATTATTTATATATCCTTGATCTAAATTATATTTCTTTATCCAACTAAACAACAGGTCTTTGTACTCTTTTTTAATCCCTTCCTCGCTAAAAATTACATCAACTCCATTATAACAAAGTATTGCAAGTTCCTCTGCACTTAGAGGGCTAAAATTTTCGGGTATATTATACTTATCGTTCAAGCCAGCAAGTACCATAATAGTTTCTTTTAATGGTATGCCACCAATATTAGGATTATCTGAGCTTAAGGTAATTTTCATTTTAAATTTCCTGAATAGCTCAAAAAAAGGATGTTGACAAAAATCTCTGATATGAATTTTTTTTCCTCCCTTTGATTTTGCACAAGGAATATATTTGTTATCATTATCCTGCTTAACGTGAAGACATAGACCTAAATTTAAATTAACAATAGGCATCATTATCAAGGTTATTGCTTTTTGTTTTATAAATTCAATTACCTCAATATCTTCAATTACTTGAAACCCATGAGCTAATCTTGTGATTGGTAACGATTTCACAACATCAAACATGTGTTCAACACCAATTCCTTCTCCACCATGAGCTTCGCAACCAAGCCCTAGATCATGAACTTTTTCATAACCAGCCTTTAAGTGCACTGGCCATCCAGATTCATCCTTCTCATGACCTGCTGATTCTATTCCAACAAATACATTTGGCACAATCTTTTGTGCCTCTTCCAACCAACCAGCCGCCTCTAAAGTTCTTTCATGAGTAGTTTTATGATCTCCTGCCATTTGAGTTTTATTAAAACAGTGTAAAAATCTGAGATGCACACCTTTTTGTTTAAACTTTTTTATTACTTCTTCAAATAATAGATATAATTTTTTTCTTGCATTTTGAGCATCTTCATCTGGAAAAAGTAGATATGCAATTTTTATATTTTGTTGAAGTTCTGTATAAAATATTTTTTGTCTGATGCAATCATTTAGGTAACTATCAAGTAAAAACATCATATCATCTTTAGTTTGAATGCCACCTGGCGGATGTCTATGCCCTTGAACTGTTGCCATTATTCTATCAAAGTCTTTAAAACTATCTACATCAATATTATATTCTAGATTCTGAGGTTCTGCATTTTCATCTAGCACTATACCCTCTTTAAATATGTCTATGTAATGTTCATGTGGATCTAAAACAGATAGAGATTGTGACCCATTCGAATAGACATATTTACCATCTTGTCCCTTCTTAATCGATATAAATTTATTTCTTATACCTAAATCCCAAGCAATTCGTGGAGAAATTACTCCTGGTAAATGTACATGAATGTCACAAATTGGCAATTCATCTATCATATTTTTTGTAAGTAAAGTAAGATTTTGCAAGAAATTCCTTGTCATAATATTTAGGTTGGTAGTATATGGTGACTTTGTATGGTATTATTACTATATTAGTATTTTAAAAATGCAAGAATTTTAAAAATGAAAAAAATAAAAGAATCGTATTCTTTTGATGATGTTTTAATTGAACCGAATTATTCCAATATAATTCCAAAAGAAGCTGATGTGACTACGAAATTAACGAAAAAAATTGCCCTTAAAATTCCGCTAATATCTGCAGCAATGGATACTGTTACAGAGCATAAAATGGCAATTAAAATGGCTTTACTTGGTGGTATAGGAGCGATTCATAAAAATTTAAGTATTGATTTACAGTGTAAAGAGGTAAGCAAAGTAAAAAAATACAAAGTTGATCTTTTAAAGGATAAAACTTCCTGTCATGATAAGCATAATAATCTTAAAGTAATTGCTGCTGTAGGAACTGGAGAGGATACAATTAAAAGGGTAGAGGCATTGATGAAAGTAAATGTTGATGCAATTGTTATTGATACATCGCATGGTCACTCACAAAATGTTATTGATACGATAAAGAAAATTAAAAAATTGTATCCTCAAGCAGAGATAATTGCAGGCAATATTGCGACTAAAGATGCTGCTTTGGCATTACTTTACGCAGGAGCAGATACATTGAAAGTTGGAATTGGACCTGGCTCGATTTGCACAACTAGAATTGTTTCTGGTGTTGGGGTTCCACAGTTATCTGCAATTTTAGAAATTGCTGATATATGTAAAGCAAAAGATTCTTTTTTGATAGCCGATGGAGGAATAAAATTTTCTGGAGATTTAGTTAAAGCTATTGCTGCTGGTGCCGATTGTGTGATGCTGGGCTCTCTTTTAGCTGGCACAGATGTAGCTCCAGGCAAAATCATTATTATTGATAACAAAAAGTATAAAAAATATAGAGGCATGGGCTCGATTGAGGCAATGAAAGCTGGCTCTGCAGATAGATATTTTCAAAAAGGTGAAACCAATTTAGTCCCACAAGGAGTAGAGGGGTCTATAGAATATAAAGGAGCAGTAAATGATGTAGTGGCTCAATTACTTGGTGGATTGACTTCAGCAATGGGATATACGGGCAACAAAAATATTGCTGAAATGAAAAAAAACTGCAAATTTATAAAAATTACTCCTGCAGGAATGAGAGAAAGCCACATTCATAGCTTAGACCAGTCAAAACCAACCACCAACTACAAAAATACAATATGAACAATCACGATAAAATTTTAATTCTTGATTTCGGTTCCCAATTAACTCAATTGATTGCTCGCAGAGTTAGAGAGCTTAACATATATAGCGAAATTAGGCCGTTCTCAATTTCAGATAAAGAGATAGAAAACTTCAATCCAAAAGCGATAATATTATCTGGTGGCAGTGAGTCTGTAACTGATTTTGACTCACCCAAAATACCAAAAGTTATTTATGAACTAAATGTTCCAATTTTAGGTATATGCTATGGCCAACAAGCAATATGTAAAGATTTTGGTGGAACTGTATCTAGCTCAACATCAAGAAGCTATGGTGCAGCACAGTTAGAAATTCTAGAAAAATCAATGTTATTTGATGATTATTGGCAACCAAAAAATAATTATCAAGTCTGGATGAGCCATGGAGACTGCGTAAGCAAATTACCAGACGATTTTAAGGTTATTGCAAAAACAGACAAAGCACCCTACGCAGCCATTTCGCATAAAACAAAAAATATATTTGGAATACAATTTCATCCTGAAGTTTCACATACACTTGATGGGATAAAATTAATCGACACATTCCTTACAAAAATTGCTAATTGTAAAAAAGATTGGAAGATGGGCTCTTTTATAGATGAAGCAATAAATCAAATAAAAAATAGAGTTGGAAAGGAAAAAGTTGCACTTGGTTTATCTGGTGGCGTTGATTCAACAGTTGTCGCAACTCTTCTCAATAAAGCAATTGGAAAACAACTTTATTGTATTTTTGTTAATAATGGGCTTTTGAGACATAATGAGGTTGAAGAAGTCGAAAAAAGCTTAAAAGATAATTTTGATCTACAAATCATCACAATTGACGCTCAAAAAAAGTTTTTATCTGAACTAAAAGGAGTAAGTGATCCTGAAGAAAAAAGAAAGATAATAGGTCGAGTATTTATCGAAACATTTCAAAGCGCTATTAAGGATATTGGAAATATTCGATATCTCGCACAAGGGACTATATATCCAGATGTTATTGAATCAGCTGCTACTTCTACTGGTAAAAAAGTAACTATAAAATCACATCATAACGTTGGTGGATTACCAAAAGATATGGGAAATCTAAAACTTATTGAGCCACTTAGGTTATTATTCAAAGATGAAGTGCGAAAACTAGGCAAAGAACTAGGAGTGCCAAGTTTAATTTTAAATAGGCATCCATTCCCTGGTCCAGGTTTGGGAATCAGAGTGATTGGCGAAGTTACTGAAGAAAAATGTGATATCCTAAGAAAAGCTGATTATATATTCATTAATACTCTGAAGGAAAATGGTCTTTATGATAAAATATGGCAAGCTTATGTGGCACTTTTACCCGTTAAAACTGTAGGTGTCATGGGTGATGCAAGGACATATCAACATATATGCGTACTTAGAGCTGTCACCTCTGTGGATGGAATGACTGCTGATTATGTAGATTTGCCTCATAGCATACTTGGACTTGTTGCAAGAAAAATTGTCAATGAAGTTCAAGGAATTAATAGAGTTGTATACGACATTACATCAAAACCACCTGCAACAATAGAAATGGAATAAGTAGTATATATATACTACTTTATATAAAGTGCGGACGGTACTTTAAATTTATAGATCCACGTGAGGATTTGTACTATTGTCAGTTTCCATGGATAAATCTGAAGATATTATATTCTCAATGCTTTCTGATTCTTTATGTTCCCAATACTCCCAGCCCTGCTTTACTATAATGCCAATCCCATCCTGTGCCATCCGAACAGTTGGTGTAATGATAAACGACGTAATTGCTTCAGCTAATGTTTTTAAGCAAAAATCTATCCCTATTAATGAAGTTAGAATTATTGCTTTTTTAAAATACTGATTAGGTGTAGCCTGATGCACCATTTCTATCCTATTATGTAGAAGATTCCCATTAGCTATTGCACCTGCTGTAACAAAAATAAATTTATTTTCGATTGCTACATATGTAGCCTTAAATAGTCCAAAAACACCAAGTTGACCAAAAAAGTTACCAATTTGATCAGCAACTACATTTTTAGTTAATCCTTCAACCGATGCTTGTATTAATAATTCCGCATCTGCATGTTGTATGGCAAATTCGAAATAATTAGTATCGGTATTATTTTGTATTTGTTTTTCTTTTGAAATTAAATTGTATACTCTTGAAGTAGGTTCACAAATATAATTTGATATTCTACTAACCTTTTCTAAATCTCCTCCATCTAGGCCATGATTAAAATTTGCATGCATACCAATTATAGAACTTTTACATATAGTTTTTGTTATACCACCATATATATTCCCTTCATCATATTTAATATGAGTACCTCCTATTTCATTTCCACTCCACCATGCTACTATACTAGAAGGAATTTTAGTCCAATCTCTTACTACTGCTTTTGCTATAGGATTAATTTGATATAAACGCTCCATAAATGGTTCAATAACTATATTGGCAATCGCCAATGGATATGACATAGTGATAAGTTCATCTAAATTTGGAACTCTAGCCCAAGACCATTCTAAATCACTTTTAAGTTGATCATACGCAATTTCATTCCCATTATGATTATAATATCTATTGTAACCAAATATTCCAAAAATAACAGGTATAGAGATCATTTTAGTAAACATACACTATTTTCATTTTTTAATTGTTCATTATATGTCCCGTAGTATACATAAAAATTCTTTAACTACATCATTTATCTAGTTTTGCTAGCACTGTTTTAGAAAAATAAATCCAACTAAATTGCCAAAAAAATCTGAGGAACCACCTCAATCTTAACGTAAATTACAAAACGACCGTAAAATCTGATAATAGGCAATTCTTACACCAAAAACAAAAAATTTTCCCTTTTTATCCCAAAATATCCCAAAATAATACTATTATATCCCATACAATTATGCTATATAATGAAGAGGTAAGGTATAGCCTAAAGTTTTTACTTGTATTTTTAGATAAATGAACAACGGTAGCACCATTTTTCTCTCAACTTATGAGGGTAAAATAGATGATAAAAATAGAATTTCCATTCCAGCAAGCTTTAGAAATATCTTGGAATATAAAGCTAGTAGGGAGATTTATGCGTATAGTTCTTTTATTAATGAGTGCATTGAGGTATGTACTTTTGAAAGAATAAGTAACTTACAAAATTTTTTAGAAGGTATGGAGCTATTTTCAGATAAAAGAGATGCAATTGCAACTGCAGTTCTTGCTGATTGCGTTCCTATGCAACTAGATTCAAAAGGTAGAGTATCACTCCCAGAAAGATTAGTTAATTTTGCAAAATTCAATAAAAAAGTATTTTTTGTGGGAAAAGGCTTAACATTTGAAATTTGGGACAAGGATAAATTTAATGCTTACTATAAAAAAGCGAGACAAATTGCGAAAGAAACCTCATTTTCGTCTCCAAAAATAAAAGAAATAGAATAAAAAACATGGAAAAACTTGATCATATACCAGTGCTATTAAATGAGGTTATTGAGGTATTAAACCCAACAAATGACAAAATATATGTTGATGCAACCTTTGGAGCTGGTGGCTATACTAAAGCAATATTAGAAAAAGCCAGTTGCAAGGTTATAGGTATAGATTGCGACCAAAGCACTGAAGTATATGCTAATAATTTCAAAAGCACCTTCGAAGATAGATTCAATTTTATAAATAAAAATTTTCAAAAAATTGATATAATTTTAAATGAGCTAAATATTAGCAAAATTGATGGAATTATTTTTGACCTAGGAGTTTCATCAATGCAATTAGACAACAGAGAGAGAGGATTTTCCTTTAGTGGTGATGGACCTTTAGATATGAGAATGGATAGTTCATTACCAACATCTGCAACACACTTAATTAATTCGTTATATGAAGAAGAGCTAGCCAATTTAATATATGAACTTGGAGGTGAGAGAAAATCACGCATAATTGCCAAGAATATTGTAAAATTTAGGCAAAAAGAAAAAATAAAATCCACCTCTGAATTAGTAGAAGCAATTGGAATAAAGAGGTATAGTGACAAACTTCACTTTGCAACAAAAACTTTTCAAGCAATTAGAATTGCAGTCAATAATGAATTAGAAAACATTGAATTAGCTTTGAACAAATTACCACCTTTGCTAGCGCCAGGAGGTATAATATGCGTTGTTTCATTTCATTCATTGGAAGATAGGATAGTCAAAAAATTTTTTACAGATTTATCTGCTAAAGAAAATTTTGAAAAAATAAATAAAAAAGTTATAACTCCTCTTTATAAAGAAATAAGAAACAATCCACGAGCAAGGTCAGCTAAATTAAGAGCTTTAAGGAAAATAGTATGAACTTAAAAATACCACTATTATTTATGATTTATAGCGCTGTGCTAATTGTCGCTATATCAACTTTATTTTTTATTAAATCAAAAGTTATAATTCAAAATAAGGAATTGAATTGGCTAAATAATCAAATTTCACAGGAAAAGAATAATATCCAAATACTTAAAGCTGAGTTTGCATATTTAACAACCCCTGAAAGAATTAATAAATTACAAAAAAAATATCTAAACCTAAAAAGTCTAGATAAAAATCACTATCAAACATTAGATGAGTAATGAGCAGTATAAAAATAATATACATAAATGAAAAATCTGATTGCGATGTCATTAAAACAAGTCATAGACGGGTACAAATTGTATTTTTCAGTACGTTCATAATATTACTTACATTGATATTAAGAATTTTTGATTTATCAATTTTTAGCTATAGTGATTTACAAAATATTCATGATGTTGAAACCAAAGTAAATATCAGAAATAATATTGTTGATAGAAATGGAATCATTCTAGCATCAACACTACCTACAGCATCAGCATACATATATCCAAAACATTTTACTAACTCAATTGAATCACTAAAAACTATCTCAAAAGTTATTGATATAAACATTACCGAATTAGAAAATAAGCTTGTAAAAAATACCCATTTTATATGGCTGAAACGTCATTTAACACCGTTAGAACAACAGAAATTACACAACTTAGGAATTCCAGGTATACATTTTATAAACGACCAAAAAAGAATTTATCCACATGGAAATTTATTTTCACATTTGGTGGGGCTCGTAGACATAGATAATAATGGTGTATCCGGTATAGAATCCTCTTTTAATATCGATTTAAATAACTCGACAAAACCAAATATTCAAACAAGCCTGGATGCAAGGGTGCAATATGCTGTAAAACAAGAACTAAGTGATGCGATAAAATTACATGATGCAATTGGTGGTACTGCCATAATAATGGACGTAAACACAGGAGAACTAATTAGTTCCGTTAGTTTGCCAGATTTTAATCCGTATGATATTAAAGAAATTTCAAATAAAAAATTATTTAACCAGGCAACTCTAGGCGTATATGAGATGGGATCAGTATTAAAACCTGTTACTCTAGCTATAGGCATAGATTCTGGTAAAATTAACCTAACAGATTCATTTGATGTATCCACGCCTATCAAAATTGGTAGTTATAAAATTGGAGATTATAGAGGTAAAGGTGGAATTTTATCAATTCCTGAAATTTTAATGTACTCATCAAATATTGGGGTTTCTCATATCATTAAAGAAGTTGGCATTGCAAAGCAAAAGGAATATTTTAAAAAATTGGGATTGCTAACAAAAATTAATGTTGAAGTTCCGGAAAAATCTAGTCCAATATTTCCAACCGATAGAAGATGGAAAGAACTTACTTCAATTACAATGAGTTTTGGACATGGCATATCTATAACTCCAATCCATCTAATTCAAACTTTTTCAGCCATAGTAAATAAGGGAATTCTTAGAAAGGCTACCATAATAAAGGATAAAAATAACCAAGATAATGGAATACAAGTATTTAAACCTCAAACCTCATTATTAATGAATAAAATCTTGAGATTAACTGCAACAAATGGCTTTGCAAAACAAGCTAATGTAGATGAATATTTAGTAGGAGCAAAAACTGGAACAGCAGAAAAGATTATTAATGGCAGATATAGTAAAAAAATAAACATAGCATTATGTGAAGCAGCATTTCCTATGAATGATCCAAAATATGCAGTTTTAATTCTTATTGATGAACCAAAACAAAATAGTATTAATCATGGTTTTGCAACAGGTGGTATGGTTGCTGCGCCAGTGGTCTCAAGTATAATATCTAAAATTGCTCCAATATTAGGTGTAGCACCAATGGACCATAATGACCCTAAAATCAGTAATGCACTTTATATCGACTATAAGCCGATGTATAAAAGATTTGCCAAACGTTAAAGTATAGCATAATTCAGATAGGTATTTATACAAATCACCTAAAATAACTTAACATTTAAATTGAGTCTTTTTGGTGATTTATTCACATCATCTTCGCCATGTATCCAAGGTGCATTAGGCTCAGATGCTATAAAATCTCTTAAAAATACTATCATCAAGTTATTTCATGACATCGCCATTCTTCGCTTATGTAGCCTTTACTGCACTTCGCTCATCATTCCTTGACACTACATACCTGCCCCCCCCTCCCGAGCCTATAGGTGGTGCTACGATATTTAGTTTTCTTTATTATCTTTTAAAATCTTCTTATCTAGTTCATACATCTTGTTTTCAAGACCCACCTTTTCTATGATGCCTAATTTATCTCCTATTACTGCAATCCATTTGATAAAGTGATTATTCGTTTCTTCTGCCATCTTCATTTGTTTTTCTGAACTTAATCCCTCTATAGTCTCCAAATTATGATATCTGTCCATTTGTTTAATGAACATCGCCTCCTTATCTCCTAGATTACTTAGTTTTTCTAAGGTTTGCTCCAGTGTTAATTTAATCCACACTCCATCCTCAAACCTTTTATTGGTTAGTCTATCCACTATTTCTGCTATCCTATGGTTAAACTCTTTTTCTATAATCTCCATTGTGCATTCTGAATCTTCAATCGCATCATGGAGTAACGATGCCACTATCACATCCGTTTTGCAATAATGTGTAGCTACCATTTCAGCAACTCTAAGAGGATGCCAATAAAATGGATGCTCCCCTGTTTTTCGCATCTGCCCAGAATGCCACTTTTTAGTAAAGGTGATTGCCTTTTCTATCACCTTCATGTTTAGCTTTATATCTTGCTCTTTACTTAGCGCCTCCAGTTTATTCAGCAATTCTGTACTATATTCGCATTTATTGCTAAATTGTTCATATTCGCCATCTAGCTCATATTTAAAATCTCCTTCCTCTAAAGCTGTGTCTTTCATTCTTGGTTCATCTGGATAGCTATCGTAAGCACCTCTTGCCTTCTCTAGCTTCTTCAAATAACTTAATGCCCAGATAAAGCCAATGACAACAGGTGTGCACAATACCCAAATTCCATAATAGCCAAACCATGCAGTAAGCGGAATTAGTCCGTAAGATGAGATTGCAAATCCAGTAGCACTTGCACATCCAAAAGTGGTTGCAACTGTTGTAAACCTCTTAGATACAGGAAAATGTCCAAACCATATTAACATTGGCATATATGTCATTAAGTCCACTCCTACCTGCAAAGCAAATATTACATTTTCACCTCCTAGAATATGGATATTTTCAAGGCAGTATGGAATAAATAATAAACTAGACATACACATAAAAGCAGATACCATCATTACTTTGATTGGATGAATAAATTTATATAAATATGTAAAAAAACCACATAAAATAACCAAAAAAATTGTAAATTTTAAATTGTGATTGATAACTTGTTCTGGAGTTAAACCTAAATTGCTCTTCATAAAATCACCTAAATATATGAATGCTATATAAAACCCGATGGATTTCGGTATCATATGAAAAAATAAGCATACCAAAGCTTTTTTATTTATCTTTTCATTTATACTGTATTTTGCGTCCAGCTGTTTTTGCACCTTCATCCTAGTTTGATAACTTATAAATTCTGGTGTTTCTCTTAGTCTTCTTCTTGCCACTAAACCTATTACTCCAATTGCTGCTCCTATCAAAAAAGCTAATCTCCAGCTATAACTGGAGGACAACACAAGTGATGCCACACCTAAGGCAAACAATCCTCCAGCTCTTGATGCTGCATCTATTGTTCCACTTGCCATATATTTAGATGGTGATTTTAGAGTTTCACATAAATATACATAAGCCCCCATTATCTCACCTAAAGATGAAAACCCTTGCAATATTCTGCATAAAAGTATCACAACTGTTGCCCATATCCCAACTTCTTCATAAGTTGGAAACAAACCCATTGTTAAACATGTTCCTGCCATCAAAAATGTTGTGATTAATACTGTATGTTTCCTGCCTATGGCATCTCCAATTCTTCCTATAACATAACCTCCAATGGGTCTTAAAGCAAATGTCATGCAAAAAGCAGTGACAGCAAGTAATTTAGCCATCATTGGGTCTGTCTTTGGAAAGAATAAGTCGTTTATAATCGTTGACAAATGCACATATAGCATTAAATCGAAGTATTCTAATAATGTGCCTATCGAAAGTAAAAAAACCGCCTCTTTTTGCGTTCTTGTGAGTTTTGTAGCCATGATTGTATTTCCCAATAACAATTTATGGCGTTAACGCTATTAGTTATTTTTTATTAATTCAAGCTTTTTATAGATTATGCAACTTTATTTTGTAATTTATCAGACGTATAGCATAATTCAGATAGTATTGACATCGTCATTCTTCGCTTATGTATGGTTTACCACACTTCGCTCATCAATCTTTGCCACTACCTATTTGACTCAAGCTATATTAGCGCAATATCGAAAGAGGTCTAATAAAAAAAACAGAGCAAAATTTGATTCTGCTCTGTTGATATTAAAGTCTAAACTAAATGGGAAATAAATATTAAAAATTTAATTTCACACCAGTCATAATCATATGACCTTTGTTATTATTTTCTTTATCAGCTTGAGACGCTTGATTCATCTTGAATGAAGAAAATTCAACATATGGCATCACACCTGGAGCAACTTTATAATCCACACCTATAACTGTATTTTTAAGTGTGTTATGTTTTTTATTCTCACCAACTTTTGCAATACCTTTTTTGCCTTGTAAGTGTGTTACACTTGCAGATAAAGGACCGTTAGCATAACCAACACCTGCTGTCCAGTAACTTGTTTTACCAAATTCAGGAGCATTAGCAGCGGTAGATGCACCATATTTACCCCAGTCACCATAAGAACCACCAACTGTGAATCCTTTATAACTTAGATTTGTACCAACTTCATAAGCTCTAAGGTTTTTCTTATTTTTCGCTTGATCTGCGTTACCATTCTCTTGATTTTTACCAAATTCGCCAACTACTGCAAATTTCACACCAACGTCTTTAATTTCACTTGTGTATGATAAACCTGTTTCAAATACATTTTTAAAACCAGCTGCTTCTTTATCTTTCACTACGCTAGTTACACTTGAAGCAGTACCATGAACCTTAGTATTAGGTGTGAAGGTTGCACCAAATCTAAATCCAGAAAATTCAGGAGTATAGTAGTTTATCTTAGCAGCATTAACGCCTCTTAGACCAAATGTACCTAGTTCATTTGTTGGAAGGTTAGCTGTTTGTAGAAACGCTGTTTTAGTTTTAACCTTTTTTACATCAGTAGGACTATTAGCATCATCTTGCATTGTATATTGATTCCAATAATATTGAGAATCACCATTAATACCACCTGTTGCACTTGCAAAAGTTCCTGCATTCACTTTCATTGATTCAGTAACGCCAGTGTAGTTACCCACTTCAACTCTACCATAGCCACTTTCTAAATATGCCATTACTTGCTCAGCAATGCTTTGCTTATCATCCTTATCAAACATTTCTTTTTTAGATTTTGAAGTGTTCGCATTAAGTTTGATCAAACCACCATACTTCAACCCTTCTTTAACTTCGCCTTTAATGTTAAAGTTAATATAAGCGTCTGCAGCAATATTATTATTTGATAACTTCTTACCTGTTGTAGAATCAAGATTATCATATCTAAATTTCTCTTTTTGACTATTATTAACAAATTTAGAATCAATAGAGCCATTCACTGATACTTCAGGAGTAGCCATTGCATTGGTTGTTGCAAAAGATGCAACTAATGCCGTTGTTATTAAAAACTTATTCATATCTTTGCTATTTATAAATTTATTATTTTATATAATGTATATTATTTGACGTAGGCTTTGAAGTAATATGACCTAAAACCCACAAAAAATATCTTAATTGTTGCATTTTCACCACACTAAATTTTACCTCGCACAAATTTTTTGTAGAATTGGTATAAAAGCAACTTCAGCTACAATATTCAATAATTGTTTTGATAATTATATCAATCATAGTTAATGTTCATATTTTAATACAATATAAAAAATGAACTTTAGCAATTTTAGCAATTATATATCAACTTTACAAAATGTGCTGATATATTTATCTATTCCAATATTTACAATTGTACTAAGCAGCATTGCGTTTAAATTTGTAGCTTTAAATTCCCATTCAAAAAGTATAATTCAGCATTTTAGTGCTGGTGTGGTATTTGCAGCTTTGGCAGTTGAATTAATTCCCGAATTGTATAGCACCCCATTTAAACTTCAATTAATAATAGGTTATGTTATTGGAACTGCTTTAATGCTAATTATACAAAAGGTATTTAGCAATAATCACTCTCATGACAGCAAGTCGACTACCTCACTATTAATTGCCGTAGCTATCGATGTTTTTATCGATGGATTACTAGTGGGAATAAGTTTTGCCATAAGTGTAGCGAAAGGGCTAATAATTAGCATTGCCTTATCATTAGAACTGCTATTTTTAATTTTATCAGTTGACGCAACTTTACAAAAATCTGGTAAAAATTTTCTTTCAATTTTAATAATAAACATTTGTTTTGCCATATTAGTATTTAGTGGTTCAGCTTTAGGGCTTACATTTTTGGATGCTTCAAAATCCACTTTAGTATTGATAACATCATTTGGCGCAGCTGCACTGCTATATTTAGTTACTGAAGAATTACTTAAAGAGGCGCATGAAGAAAAGGAAACAACAACCTCAACATCTATGTTTTTCTTGGGGTTTTTAATCGTCTTATTGTTAAAGTGATTCTGAAATCACAATAAGATCACAAGAGGTGATTCAAAAAGAATCCAGACAATTATAGCGTTCATTTTCAGCACTAAAGAATAAATTTAGTATATGTTGTTTTTATCATTTTATTTAGGGCAATATTTGTACTACTTATCCATATTTGAGATGGTGCTTTTTCTAATTCAAAAATCAAATTTTCTTTTCTCCTATCATCTAAGTGTGCAAATACTTCATCCAAAAGTAATATTGGAGCTATTTTGCTTTTATCATAAATAGCATATGATTGACCAAGCATCATCGATATAATCATAGATTTCTGCTCACCAGTGGAACATAAAGTAGCCACTCTGCACTTATCTCTATCTGACACTAGTAGGTCGCTTTTATGTGAACCAATACTGCACCTTTTTGATTTTGAGTCAATATTCCTTTTTTTTCGCAAATTATCTAAAATATATTCATAGACTTTAGTGGGATTTTCTTTCTTTAATTGCTCTTCTATTTCACCATAAGTCGTTATCGTTGGTTTGAGATAGCTGGTAGTTAAAGATTCTAAAAATGAGTTAATTATTTTAATGCATTCAATCCTATTATCAATTATTTTAAGGCTTAGTTCAGCTATGTTCATTTCGATTTGCTCGAGCCATTTATTATCCCAATCAATATCACATAATATTTTGGTGCGTGACTGAGCAAAATGTTCATATTTTAACAGATATTCTGCATGATTTGAGAAAAAATTATACGTCATTCTATCTAAAAATTTCCTTCGAATACCAGGAGATTCCAAAAATAAATTTTCCATTTGTGGTGTTAACCAAACAATTTTTAATAAATTTGAAATATCCGTTTTTTTAGTCAGTTCATTGTCGTTAACTCTGATTAACTTTTTACCGTTTGAATTGGTGTGGTTAAATTTACATCCCACTAGTAAATTATAGTCTAAATTTTGATTAGAATAATTTACTTTAACCGCCCACTGGGCATTTTGCTTATTAAAATTAGTTATGATGTCACTATTTTTTGAATTTCGAATACCCTTTGAAGCATTTAACAGGGATATAGCTTCCAGAATATTAGTTTTTCCACTGCCATTTTCTCCTAAAATTAAAATAAATTTCCCGTCTAACTTTATCTCTAAATTTTGATGATTTCTAAAGTTGTGTAATTCTAATCGAGAAATATATGATGATAAATCTTTTCTCATCAATAAATCTCTAAAATAAAATTAAAAGTATGTTTTAGAGATAATATTATCAAAAAGCTATTTATAAATACCTACTCCGTATACTAAATTTGCATTGGCATTAGCACAAATCTACAATTTGTATTATCGCTATCTTCTACTAATACTGCCGTGCTACCAGAGTTTAATTTAAAATAAGCTTTTTTACCAGTCAGATTATTTAATATATCAATTATATACTTAGCGTTAAAGGCTATTGAAATTTCATCGCTGCTGTATATAGCAGGAATTTCAATAGTTCCTGAAGAATTTATTTTATCGCTTACGGATAATGTGACCTTATCTTTCTCTATCTTCAGTTTTACAGCCACTGTTTTCTCCGTTGAAATAGCAGTTACCAAATCTATGGCCTTAGCTAATTCAGAAGTTGATACCTCCAACAATTTTGTATTACCATATGGAACTGCTTTATCGTAATCCGGGAATTTACCATCAATCAGTTTAGATACTAGTGTTGTGTTACCAATTTGAAATGTGATCTTATTTGGTGAAACCCCAACTGGAACCTCCCCACTAAAATTTTCTAATAATTTTGTAAGCTCAAATACAGTTTTTTTTGGAATGATAATCTCAGGCAACAATTGTGCATTTTTTGGAAGAGTTACTTCACCTATTGCTAATCTATGCACATCTGTAGCTACTGCCCTTAATACATTAACTCCATTGTCTTCTGTAACATGAAGGAAAACACCACTTAGGTAATATCTAGTTTCGTCATAAGAAATTGCATGTTTTGTTGTTGCTATGAGATAATGTAAATCACTGGATGTAATTTCAAATTCACAACTATGCTTACCCTCTTCAAAATCAGGAAACTCTTCTGCTGATAAACATGGTAGACTAAATTCACTTAATCCAGCTTTAATGAGCATTTTTCCAGGTTTGTCAGATGGTTCAAATATGAGTTGAATCTCATTTTGTATCCCTATTTTACGAATTATTTCATAAAATATATGAATAGGAACCGTTGTAGTTAACTGCCCGCCTACACTTGCGTTTATTGATTCTTTAGCAAATATATCTAAATCTGTTGTGTAAAATGATATCTTGTTTTTTTGTGTAGTAATTTTTACATTTGATAGTATGCTCTTTGTTGTTCTTTTCTCCACAATAGACTGAATATGACCTAAAGCCTGTAATAATTCACTATTGTTAACCTGTACTTTCATGCTAAATATTAAAATTGAAAACTATTTCCTAGATAATAAATTAACTTTATTATTTTGCAAGTTAAGCCTCAGTTATAAACGAATAATTTTCACAACGTATAGCTTGAGTCGGATAGGTAGTGACAAGGAGTGATGAGCGAAGTGTAGTAAAACATACATAAGCGAAGAATGACGATGTCACTACTACCTGAATTATGCTATATCCATTTTTGTATCTATCCAGGATATATTTCCATCCTTCCTGTAGTAAACTAGATTTAACTTTTTGGTAGCATCATTAATAAACAATAAAGCCGGCAAGTTCAATAAATCCATCTTCATTACTGCATCTTTTACACTAAGATTTTCAACATTAGATGGCTTTTCCGCAATTATGGTTGGTGATTTTTCGTGATCATCAATATCTGAGTCTTCAAGAGGAGAAATTACATATTTCATGCCACTTATCAAATCAATGGAATGCTCTTTATGCTTTTTATGATCTTTTATTCTATTTTTATATCTTCTAAGCTGTTTTTCAATTTTCTCGTTTGCTACATTAAAACTTCTATATGAATCATATTCATGGCCGTTACTTTTTATTAATGTTCCAGTTCCGGTTCCTTCATTAACAATTATTTCTGTTTCAAATAATTGACCCTGTTTTTCAATCGTTACATGAGCATTAAGCGCATCTTTAAAATACTTTTTTACCGTCATAGTCAAATGATCTATGATATGTTTTTCCAAACTTTCTCCTATCTTAATGTGTTTTCCATATACTGTGATATTCATAAGCTAACCCTTTTTATTTTATCCTAATTGAATAATATTGTGATATCAATAATAATATTATTATAGCCTATACTTCAAATTGCATCTACTTCAAATGAAATAAACCACCACCAGATATACTCTGGCAGTGATTCAAAATTTAATATTAAGTAGCAAATATTTTCTTTATTTCTATCTATACTACCTACGCAGCTGCTGCCGCATAATCATTTAGCGTACAAATAGGCTGAAACATGATGTCGTAATAATCGTTATTAGTGCAAATACCATTAGTAGTCATAATAGACTCATCATTGCTTAGTGAATAATCAGACGTTATGTAACTTTTTAATGTAGTAACAGCGTCATAAGCAAAATTTGCAACAGGTTCTATAATTGGTGAAGCAGTAGCAATAGCTAATTTAGCCATGCCAAACGCAGAATATGTGCCAGACATTGCTGCTAAAGTTTGTAATGTAGCAGCTCCAATTAATAATGGAGTTGCTGCTGTTGCTACAGCTACACCTGCTGAAATAATAGCTCCAGAAGTGATATATAAAGCAATTACTGATGCAGCAACATTTTCAACTGTTACAAAAGATTCTGATTTCTCTATTGCGCCATTTATATCAGTAGTATAGTGGTTATATGATTTTGCGGTTGAAATTCCAGCTGCTGTTAATACAGATTTAGCAATTCCTACAGCTCCGCCTGCATCACCTCCTGTATACGCAGATGCTCCTTGCATTACAAGATTTGCAGCAGAACTTGATAAAATATCACTACTATACTTATAAGCAAAATCGAATATACCCCTTTCTTCAACTGGTGTGTATTTAGGCATAGTGGATGGATCTTTTTGAGTTACCCATTCAGTAAAACCGTATACACCCGCACCAATTGTAGCTTCTACACCTGGCTTAGAATGAGCCCTTCCAAATGCTTCAAGATAACCACCAACCCCAAAAGCTACTGTCCATAAAGGCACATTACCTTCCGCTACATCAGTTCCTGTTAATGCAGATACTAATCCTTTTGACATAACGACTTGTTTAATAAGTCCTCCACCAACTGCATAATTTTGATTGATCTGAGGAGCATATTTTTCCATTGTATTGAGTTTTATCTCTTTAGGCATGGCTTGTTCTTCTTGTTCATCTTGCACTTTTTTCAGAGATTCTTTTCTCAACAAGTCTTTTTGTTGCTCTAGTTGTTTCAGTTCTGCCATTTTTTTCAAGTAATCTTCTTCTTGTTCTATGTATTTATCTTTTACTTGATATACTGCTACTTGTTCCTCACCTTCCTTTGGACCTTCAATTGCTTTTAGATTATCCATGTACTGTGCGCTCATACTAGTAGTCACACTCTTTAGCACTTGAGTTTGATCTGTATCGGTTAAGGCTTTTAGATTATCAGCAAATCCATGATGATATAAAGATGCTAAACATTTACCATTTTCTGCTGTAAGTACGGAAAGATGTCTTTGCATAATAGACCCTTCCTCTATCATAATTTGTTGCATAGCTTCTACAGCAGCTCTGTTTCCAGATATAGCTGCGCTATGTAACCAATTTAATTTCAATGTTGTTTGTTGGTTTAGCGGGTCTGTGTAATCACCTAATACTGTTTTATAATGGCTATATATTTGAAAAAAAACCTCTCTATCAAATATTTCTGGGTTTAAAATCATTTTAGAAGCTAAGCTTTCCCCATCGCTTGCAGGATTGTCAAAAAATAATTGTATTGCATCTTTACTATCTAAGATCTTGCCTCGTAAAAATTTTGCTGTTTCAGATGACAGTCCTATATTTTTAGAAGCTTCCCATAAATGCTTATTTTGTAATGATTCTGGGTTTGTTTTTTCAGCTACTTTTAGTGCCAATCGATCATATACTGAGTCTAATACATAATCCAATGGTAAAGAACCACCTTGATCTGGTAAATTAGCATTAAATCCATCTTTAGATACTACTACATCTGCTTGCTCAACTAAATTTTGATCATGCACGATTGTACCAAAATGTTTTTGTACTTTACCTGCCGAAGCTTTGGTAACATAATCTGTAACAACATCTACGTCAGCTTTGTGAGTTTTATATCCAAACATTGCAACATCTACTCCAGTCTTTCCAGCTTTGTTTGATGCATCAATAGAATTAGGAGTTAAATTAACTGTAGCACTTTTAACAGCCTCCCTTAGATCTGGGCTTATTGCATTTAAATGTGCTAAATTATTTCCATCTTTATTGGTAGATTCCACTAAAGATGGCTTTCCAGCAGCTTGTTTTAACGCCTCTGTGACAAGTTCTGCTTTACCACTTCCAATTACCTTATGGAATAAATTACCATCATTTGCTTCTTTAACACTTTTAGATAAATCAGCTCCTTTTTGTATTAATTTCTGTGCAATTACGTTTCCAGCACCACTATTAACATCAAGTGCTTTTTCTAAAATTCTAAAGCCATCCGCCGTTTCTCTATTAACATCAGCACCATGCCTTAATGCAGTATCTATCATTTCTGGATTGGCATTCTTAATGCCAGAATCTAGCGCTTTACTTGAATCAACTTTAGAAAAAAATCCACCAGGTATTTTTGCTAAAAATTCAGATATAGTAGCAAAATAATCATACGCTCCTGGGTTATTTTGCTCTATCGCAGCATCAGCTAATTTAGTATTTGCATATGCAAATCCTCCCACAGTTGTAGCGGCGCCTATAAGACTTGGTGCATATTTATATACCATGCCTAACACAGTAGACACGACAATGCCTGAAGCAGCAATCTGCGGATTTGCAATAGCAATTGCTGAAATTGCTGTAGCTATATTTTTAACATTTAAAACTTTATTCACACATCCTCCAAATAAATTATGAGCGCATTATGTTTGTAAAATTATAAATGTCAATATATTTTTATTTATCTAAGAAAATATATTTAAAATTAGCATTGAGTTTTTTATAAGCTTTATGTATCCTAGCGTGTTAGTTAGCTAGCATAACGGATGTGAGACCATGCATAAGGGGATTTTAACAATATTTATTATATTTATGATTAACGTTTTTGCAAATTCTGATGATAAGCTGATTCCAAGAAAAATAATTTTTGGCAATCCAGACAAAGCTAATGTCCAGATTAGTAATGATGGAAAGCATATTTCATATTTATCCAATAAATCAGGTGTATTAAATATTTTCATTGCCCCAATAGACGATATTAATAATGTAAAATCCATTACTAATGATACCAAGAGAGGAATTAGTAATTATTTTTGGAGCTATGATAATAGCCATATTTTGTATCTAAAAGATAATGATGGAGACGAAAATGCAAGAATACATAAAATCAATATCAATACACTAAAAGATAAAATTATAACCCCAGAAAATGGTGTTAAGGCTATTATATTAAAAAAGAATTATAAATTTCCAGATGAAATAATAATTGGACTGAATCAAAGGAAAAAAGAATATTTTGACGTATATAAGTTAAATATTCAAAATGATACTCTATCATTAATGTATGAAAATAATAAATACATTAGCTTTAGTATTGATGATAATTATCAAATCAAGTTTGGTTATCACCCAATGGAAGACGGAGGTAATCAAATTTACCTTTTTGATGATAAAATTGAAATTCCTTTTTTAAAAATTTCTCATGAGGATTCTAAAACAACAGGCATAGTTGAGTTTACTGAAAAAGGAGATAAGGCTTATTTCGTTAGCTCAATTGATAGAGATGTATCAAGTTTGTTTTTATTAGATTTAAAAACAAAAAATAAGGAATTAATATATTCAAATGCAAAAGCTGACATCGAAAATATAATTTTACAACCAAAGACCAAACAATTACAGGCCATTAGTTACTCTTATCTCAAACAGGATTATCAATTTATTGATGCCAAATTTGAGGAGGATTATAATATATTGAAAGAAATAAGTAAAAATGGGCAAATTATTATCAAATCCAGAGATTTGGAGGATAATAAATGGTTAGTTGTATTTGATTATGATGATAAACCAATTCAGTATTACCTTTATGATAGAACCAATAAAAAAGCTACGTACCTCTTTAGCAATAACGATGAATTGAGTAATTATAGTCTTACAAAAATGCACCCTATTGTAATTAAGACTAGGGATGAATTAGATTTGGTTAGTTATATCTCAATTCCCAATGATATAAAAAAATCTCAAAATGATTACAAAACAACAAAGCCAGCTCCAATGGTTTTGTTGGTGCATGGTGGTCCAAATGCCAGAGATTACTGGGGCCTAAATGGCATCCATCAATGGCTTTCTAACAGGGGATATGTTGTTTTAAGTGTTAATTACAGGGGATCCACAGGTTTTGGCAAAAATTTTATAAATGCAGGTAATGGAGAGTGGGCTGCAAAAATGCATGACGATCTTATTGATGCAGTTGATTGGGCGGTGAGTGAAAAAATTGCTGATAAAGACAAGATAGCAATAATGGGAGGAAGTTATGGTGGATATGCAACTTTGGTAGGCTTAACCTTTACTCCAGATATTTTTGCATGTGGAGTGGATATTGTTGGTCCATCAAATTTGATTACACTAGTTAATTCAGTTCCTGAATATTGGAAACCAATAATTAATAGCTTAAAATTAATGCTCGGAGGTGATCATAAAACCAAAGAAGGAGAAGAAATATATAAGAAAAAATCTCCGCTCTTTTATGTAGATAGAATAACTAAACCGCTATTGATAGGTCAAGGCGCTAACGATCCAAGAGTTAAACAAGCCGAATCAGATCAGATAGTTGATTTAATGAAAAAACATAAAATTCCTGTTATTTATGCCTTATATCCAGATGAGGGACATGGATTCATAAGACCAGAAAATAGGCTTTCTTTTTATGCAATTACTGAAGGTTTTTTTGCTAAATACTTAGGTGGTCGGTATGAACAAATAAAGAGTGATTTTGAAAATTCATCCATTCTTATTAAGGAAGGAGAAGATTTACTGCCTGATAAAATTGAAACCAAAAAATAAGGAATATATTTGCCGTTGATATTGGAAGATATACTAATAATAGACAGGTAATTTTAATTATCTAAATTTATTTAATATTACTTCCTACTGGCATAGTAAATCCTCTTAAAAAGGCATCGGTATAAAGCATTTTCCTTCCATGCCTTTGCAATAAAATTGGCCTTATGACACCATCCTTACAAGCAATGCCCAATTTGTTGTCAATTATTGTTCCTGGCAAATAGTTTTGATTGGATTTTTCAACTTTAGCACTAATGATCTTGATTATTTCATTTTTATACACAAAATAGGCACCGGGCCTAGGACTTAGAGCACGAACCTTATTATTGACTTCAAATGCAGTTGCATTGAAGTTTATGAGTTCCTCTTCTGATTTAATTTTACCTGCATAAGTAACTCCCTCATGAGGCTGCTTTGTAAATTTTACGGAACCTTTTTCAAAGAGACCTAACACATCTAAAATCATTTCTCCACCCATTTCAGAACATTTATCGTGCAATTCTTTTGCCGTAATTTCATCATCAAGTAAAATTTCATTTCGCAATATAATATCTCCAGTGTCTAAACCTTCATCCATACCCATTATACATATAGCCGTTTTTTTATCGCCTGCCATTATAGTGCGTTGTATTGGTGCCGCTCCCCTCCACCTAGGTAAATCAGACGGATGAACGTTAACAAACCCGTATTTTGGTATTTTCAAAAATTCCTTAGGTATCAATAATCCATATGCAACTACAATTACAATATCTGGATTTAATGATTTTAATTGCTCAATATTATCTGCTGTTCTCAATTTTTTTGGAGTTAAAACAGTTAATGAAAATTTTTCTGCCAAATTATGAATCACGCTTTTATTTTCTCTTAATCCACGTCCAGAATGAGTAGGAGGTTTTGTATATACAGCGATAATTTCACAATCATAATTAACAAGTTTTGAAAGTGTCGGAACTGCAAATTCAGGTGAGCCCATGAATATAATTCTCATAAATTGAATAAATCTTTTTATTGCATACTAATACAAAATGATTACATTGAAAGAGGTTTTTAATATTTTCTTTGATTAAGATGAATTCATGTGTGCAAGAAATATTGTGTGCTTTTTCTGACGAATATGCAGATTATTTATCACCTGTTTGCCAGCAACCAAATTTGATCATAGATTTGCTCAAAATAGCAGACTCTAGTATTCCAGAAGTGTATTTTCAGGAAAATTGCCCTGATCAGAGCACTTTAATTGCAGCTGAAAAAATGCTCATTGAGGTAACACAAAATAAATCTAGAGTAAGAGCAGAAGGCCAGGAAAGACATGAATCAGGTGTACCTATATGGATAAATAATGATATTGCAGCGTTAATTATAGATAATTTCATTAAATTAAATTTTATTTCCGAAAAAGCCCCGGCTTTACAAAAATATCCGTGTGTTGCTTTATTGGGCTCAACTGCCCCAAATATGCAAGAGAGATTAGACTTCTTTGTGTCGCTTCTTAATAACAGAGACCTAGAAATTGGGACACTGTATCTTCTGACTGGAACCAGAACTGTTGACCCAGATAAATTCAATGATGGTTCTGTAGAATATATTCAATCAATTAAAGAAAAGTTTAAAGTTGATCTGGTTACTGAAAAGGAATTGATGCAAGACGTTTATGATAAAGTTTGTAAACCTGATTCTAAATGCAGTAAAATAAAAGTCAACCTGGTAAACGCAGTAAAAAATCAAGGTAGAGCCAATACACTAGACACTCTAATTGAATTCAAAGCACAAGCAGAAAACTGTGATAGAGTTCTTTATATTTCTATTGCGCCTTTTATTGTATATCAGAACGAAATAATAGCTAAATTTGCAAAGGATCATTTTAAACATGAATATGAAACTATTGGTAAAAGTGCTAATATAAACATAGACCTTCCTAAAATTAAAATAGCTCATTATATGGTCATGTCATTTGCAGAGGCATTGTATGCAGCAAGACCAAGGATAAAAGAAACATTAAATTTAGAAGAAAAATTTTCTAAAGATGATCTTTGAGTTGTATAGCCATTACTAACAATTAATTATGATGATAGTAACTTTATTCATAATTTTCATGCAGCCTCATCATTATGCAATTATAATAATGTTGTTGAATAAATTCTTTAATAATTGTAGTTTATCAGCATTATATTTTTTAAAAATTCATGGCAGGACATTCAAAATTTAAAAACATAATGCATCGAAAAGGTGCTCAAGATAAGAAAAAAGCTAAAGCATTTACTCGTGCGGTTAAGGAAATAATAGTAGCTGCTAAAACAGGCATGCCCGATCCAAATTTCAATCCAAGACTACGCACGGCAATTATTACTGCCAAACAAGCAAATTTACCTAAAGACAGAATTGATAATGCAATTAAAAAGGCAACTTCTGCAACTGATGGAATAAACTATGAAGAAATTAGATATGAAGGTTATGGACCTGGTGGAGTTGCAATTATTGTGGAAACTCTAACAGATAACAAAAACAGAACTGCAAGTGACGTTAGATCTACTTTTAGCAAACATGGTGGGGCTTTAGGTGAACAGGGAAGTGTCGGATACATGTTTAGGAAAGTTGGCTATATTGTATATGAAGAAAAGGATATAGATAAAAATAAGATAATTGAATTAGCAATAGAATTAGAAGTAGATGATTGTATAGATGAGGATGGAGTGGTCGAAATTCTATGCAACACAGAAAAATACTCTGAGACTATTGAAACTTTAGAGCAAAAATTTGGCAAACCACTTGAATCAGAAGTAAAGTGGATTTCGGATATAATGGTTGAATTAGACGAGGAAAACAACGAAAAAATTTTAAAACTCTTAGATGCGCTTGATAATTTAGATGACGTACAGTCGGTTAATAGCAATTGTAAATTTATTAATTAATGCATGAGGCCTGAAAAAATAATTGGTAGATTTTTAGGAATTGATCCAGGATTAAATTTCACAGGTTGGGGTATTATTGATTACATTAATGCTGATAAATTCACATATATTGCATCAGGAATAATTAAAACTGTTCCAAAAATGGAGTATTCTCAAAGATTAAATCATATTTTTAACCAATTATTAAAAATAATAGAAAATTATAACCCAATGCATGCCGCTATTGAAGATACATATGTCAATGTGAATAACAAAAGTTCTATTATGCTTGCTCAAGCAAAAGCCGCTTCAATTATTGCTATTTCTCAAAATAATATTCCTCTTGTAGAATATGCGGCAAAAAAGGTAAAAAAAACCATTTCTGGCACTGGAAATGCTGATAAATCCCAAATTATAAAAATGATAAGTTATTGGTTGCCTAATATTTCAGTAAAATTTTCTGATGAAGCTGATGCTCTTGCAATAGCTTTGTGTCATGCTAGTCACTATAAACACAGTGAAAAAATTTAAATGTCATTATTTATTAATTTAAGAACATTTTCTGATTATTCTATTGGCAAAAGTGTAATTAAATTACCAGATTTAGCTCAACATTGTCTTGATAAAGCCATACCAGCTGTCGCTCTTACTGATTATAACAACTTATTTGGCTCATTGGAATTTTCTTTAGAATGCCAAAAAAAGGGTATTCAGCCCATTATTGGAACAGTTATAACTATTAATTTTGGAACTTCGGAAAAGGAAATTTTTGCAGATATTTTATTGTTAGTAAAAAATAAACTAGGATATGAAAATTTAATGAAATTAGTAAGTGATTGTTACTTGAACAGCCCACATAAACCCCATATCGTATTGAATAATTTGCTTGATAACTCCGAAGGTTTAATAATTTTATGTGGCAACAATGGTTCGCCAATAGAAAAGTTATTTTATTTAGGTAGAAAAGAAGAGACAAGGCAATTTATAGATACTCTCTTAGAAAATTTTAAGGAAAATATCTATTTAGAATTAACTAGATTAGAAAATAAATTTGACTATGAGTTTGATAAATTCATTAAAGAAGTTGCTATAGACAAAGATATACCGATTGTTGCAACAAATCCAACTTATTATATTAATCAAACAATGCAAGATGCTCTAGATGCGTTGATTTGCATAACTGAAGGTAGATATTTAGTTGAAGAAGAAAGAAATAAGGCATGCTCTGATGGATATTTTAAGAGTATGCGTCAAATGCAAGAGCTATTTTCTGATATTCCTGAAGCAATAAGTAATACTGAGCTAATTGCAAGGAGATGCACATTTTTACTGGGTGAAAGTAAACCGCTATTACCAAAATTTTATCCAACAAAAAAACAAGAAGCAAATGAATTAATTGATCAAGCAAAAGAAGGCTTAAAAGCTAGATTACATGGTAAAAATTATGATTCGGAAAAGCAAAATCTATACTTTGAAAGATTAGACTATGAGCTTTCAGTAATAAATAAAATGGAATTCGGTGGGTATTTTTTAATTGTTGCAGATTTTATTAAGTGGAGTAAAAATCAACAAATTCCTGTAGGTCCTGGCAGAGGCTCAGGTGCAGGTTCCATAGTAGCATGGAGTTTGCAAATTAGTGACATTGATCCTATAAAGTTTGGCCTTCTTTTTGAAAGATTTTTAAATCCAGATCGTGTATCTATGCCAGATTTTGACATAGATTTTTGCCAAGAAAGAAGGGATGAGGTCATAAATTACGTAAAGAAAAAATTCGGTGAAGATAAAGTTGCTCATATTATAACATTTGGAAAGTTGCAAGCTAGAGCTGTCTTAAGAGATGTAGGAAGAGTTTTGCAAATTCCATATGGTCAAGTTGATAAAATTTGTAAAATGGTTCCAAGCAATCCTGCAAACCCTATTACACTTAAAGAAGCAATTGATATGGATAGGGAACTAAAACTACAAAGCAAAAGTGATTCATCTATAGAAAAGCTTATTTCAACTAGCTTAAAATTAGAAGGGGTCAATAGGCATATTTCAACCCATGCAGCCGGCATTGTAATAGGGGATAAAGAACTAACTAAAATAGTTGCACTTTATAGGGATTCACATACAACAATGCCAATGGTGCAATATTCATTAAAATATGCTGAAAAAATTGGGTTAGTAAAATTTGATTTCTTAGGTCTCAAAACTTTAACAGTAATTTCTTGGTCCTGTAACTTAATTAAAGAAAGCGGTAAAAATTTAGACCTACAAGCAATACCACTGGATGATAAAAAAACTTATGAAATGTTAGGTCAAGGACATTGCATAGGGGTTTTTCAATTCGAGAGTTCTGGTATGAGGGAGACAATTAAAAAAATTGAACCAGATAACATTGGTGATTTAATTGCACTTGGCTCTCTATACAGACCTGGTCCAATGGATAATATACCAAGTTATATAAATAGGAAGCACGGTAGGGAAGAAATTGATTATGTTCATCCACTATTAGAGACAGTGCTGAAGGAAACGTATGGGATTATTGTATATCAAGAACAAGTAATGGAGATAGCACAAATTTTAGCAAATTACACTTTAGGGGAAGCTGATTTGTTAAGACGCGCTATGGGGAAAAAGATCAAAGAAGAGATGGAGGCACAAAGAAATAAATTTATTACAGGTTGTGTAAACAATAATATTCATAAGACAAAGGCCGAAGAAATATTTAATCTTGTGAATAAATTTGCTAGCTATGGCTTCAATAAATCTCATGCAGCTGCATATGCCTATATCTCATTTCAGACAGCATACCTAAAAGCAAATTACACTTTAGAATTTATAACTTCCTCAATTAATTTAGAAATCGATAATACAGATAAAATTTACGTTTTTATAATTGAAGCAAAAAAATTCAGCATAGATATTCTCTTGCCTGATGTTAATTCCTCAAAATCAAAATTTACTATCGAGGATAATAAAATTAGGTTTGGGCTCGCTGGTCTTAAAGGCGTCGGGAAAAAGGCTATTGATTTAATGGTTGCGGAGAGAGAAAACAATGGAAATTACAAAGATATTTTTGATTTTGTTGAGAGGTTATCAGATATCGGCTTAAATAAGAAAATTTTAGAAAACCTAATTAAATCAGGTGCTTTTGACAGTCTTGGTATAAATAGAAACTCTTTATTGTTAAATATAGATATATTACTAAAACACGCTACATCCACAAATTATAATGAAGATCAACTTGATTTATTTTTTGATACATCTAGTAACTTTAAATTCAGGCCCAAGCTAGAAGAATTTGAAGAATTGAACGAAAAAGAAAAGCTAAGCGCTGAATTCGAATCTTTTGGATATTACATATCAACCCACCCTATCCAAAAGTATAAGTGCTTTTTTGATAAATTAAATATTTCTGAAGCAACTGATATAGATAAGATTGAAGCCTCAGTATCAAAAATAAAATTGATTGGGGTATTAATTTCAAAAAAAATTAGGTCAACTCCAAGAGGGAAATATGCCTTCTTACAAATCTCAGATTTGAGGGGGATTATAGATTTAGCGATTTTTGATGAGACCTTGCTCTACAATTCAAATGAATTTTTAGTGGAGGGCAATAGTTTATATTTTTCAACCGAAGTAAGAAAAGATAATGCTGGTGTACGAATTATCGCAGAAAGCGTTGAAGGAATTGATCAAGCTATTTTGAGATCAAATGTTAAGGCCAAAGTTAGCATAAATAGTTTTGAACAACTGGAGTATCTAAAAGAAAGAGTCAATTATGCTTCTGGAATAAAAATTAAACTAAGCATAAAATTGGAAACAGGAGATGTTGTATATTTTAAGCAAAAAAATAATATATTTATCAATTTGAGTGAGTTGCCTAATTTGCAAAGTATGGGTATTGCAAATTTATAGAAATTAATTTGTATAATTTAATCATACTTAATACTTTTGACCCTATAGCTTAGCGCTTCCGCTAAATGAAAATGATTTACGTTAATTGATTGTTCCAAGTCTGCAATAGTTCTTGCGACTTTAAGAATTTTATTCATACCTCTCATAGAAAATTTAAATTTTTTCATGGCGATATGTAACATTTCTCTTGATTTTGTGTCCAGCACGATATGTTTGTTTAATTCTTGTCCTTCTAATTCGGAATTACTTGATATATTAGAATCATTATATCTTTTTACTTGAATTTCATTGGCTACGATTACTCTTTTTAAAACTATTTCCGAATCTTCACCTTCTTTCATATTCTCCAATTCCATAGCATTAATTTCTGGCACTTCTATTTGAATATCAAATCTATCAAAAAGTGGTCCTGAGATTTTATTTTTATATTCATCTACACATTTTGGAGCCCTATTGCACTGTAAATTACTATCACCATAATATCCACATTTACATGGATTCATTGCTGCAATTAGTTGAAAATTTGCAGGGTAAGAAATATGGTTATTCACCCTTGAGATAGTGACATTTCTATCTTCTATAGGTTGCCTTAATGACTCTAGAACATTTTTTTGAAATTCTGGTAACTCATCTAGAAATAAAACTCCAAGGTGACTAAGGGTAATTTCACCAGGTTTTGCTAATTTTCCTCCTCCTATCATTGCTGGTAATGAGGCATTGCAATGTGGCGCTCTGAACGGGCGATTTGTAATTAACCCCTCTTCTTCTAGCGTCCCAGATAGACTTGCAATTACACTAGTTTCAAGTATTTCACCCATAGTCATTTGCGGTATAATTCCAGGTAACCTTTTTGCTAGCATCGATTTTCCAGAGCCTGGAGGTCCAATCATTATCATATTATGTCTCCCTGCTGCAGCTATCTCTAGAGCTCTTTTGGCAATTTGTTGACCTTTAATATCTTTTAAATTTGGATATTTTTTTAATTCAACATTAGAGTCTTTTTTTATTGTTTTTGGGATGTCCTGTTTACCCGTAAAATGATTTACAATTTCTATAATACTTTTTGCAGTAATAACATCTTCATTACCAGACCAAGCTACTTCTTGGCTATTATCTATCATAAGGACATACCAATCCTTTGTTTTTTGAATTTGTCCAAATTGCAGAAGGCAGAATACCAGTTACTTTATTTATTGTACTATTTAACGATAGTTCTCCAAGTATAACATAATTCTCTATTTCTTCTTGCGATATGATTTGCATTTCCACAAGAAGTGCAACAGCAATTGGTAGATCGTAGTGGCTGCCTTCTTTATTTAAATCTGCAGGAGCTAAATTAACCGTAATGCGTTTAGCAGGTAGTGATAGCCCCATACTGATAAATGCCGACCTAATCCTCTCTTTTGATTCTGCAACTGCCTTGTTGGCAAGTCCCACAATGAAAAAAGCAGGCAGACCATCTCCAATATGCACCTGCACTTCAACTTCTTCTACTTTTAATCCCAAAAAAGAGACGGTATAAACTCTTGATACCATTATTTTCAAACCTAACCTATTACAGTAAATGAAAATAATATCAATTTGACAAACCTTCAAGTTAATTTATGGTTGTAGTAATTAAAATTAACAAAACCACATAGTAAAAGCTTACGTGCCTACCACTAATACCAATTGCTTAATTAATATCAATATTTTGTTTTAAACCTATTCCGCTTAAAATTTTATAAGTTTCATGTACAGGTAGTCCTATAACATTGCTGGGGTGACCACTTATCCAGCTTATATAAGCACCTGCCATGCCTTGCAACGCATATCCTCCAGATTTGTCTTTCCACTCGTTTGATTTGACTAAATTATCAATTTCTTGATTTGTAAGTAACTTAAATTTTAATTTTGTTTGTACTACTTTTTTTATGCATTTTTCACCTTTTATGATGCATATACCAGTATATACAACATGCCTCCTACCAGATAGCAATTTTAGGTATTTGATAGCTTCTATTTCATCTTTTGGCTTAGGAATTATTAACCTACCTCTTGCTACGATTGTGTCAGCTCCAAGTATGATGCTATCAGGAAATTGCTCATGTATTTTTACTGCTTTTTCTAAAGCTAATCTCTCAGCCAATTTTGCAGGCAATTCTCTTGTTTTCGGAGTCTCATCGATATTAGCAGGTACTATTTGATCTGGTTCATACCCAATACTTTTAAGCAAATCTATTCTTCTGGGTGAAGATGATGCAAGTACAAATTTATACATATATAGTTAATGCCTATGACTAACTCTGCCTTTTGTTAAATCATATGGAGTCATTTCCACCGTCACTTCATCTCCCGCCAATACTCTGATTCTATTTTTTCTCATTTTCCCTGAGGTATATGCAATTATTTGATGACCGTTCTCAAGTTCTACTCTAAAAGTTGCATTAGGCAACAACTCTATAACCTTCCCTCTTATTTCGATGATGTCATCTTTTGCCATAACTAGAAAACAACTATAAATTATTTATATGATTAGACTATACTTTATAGACTTTATTACGAATATTTCAACTACATATTGACATTTATTTTAACATTTAATAGCATCTAGCCTAGAATTTAATATTTTGAAGATATAATGTTACCGGTCACAGATAAAGATTTTCATCAAGAAATTGAAAAATACAGAGGTATATCGATAGTTGATTTTTGGGCAGAATGGTGTGCTCCTTGCAAAGTTTTTTTGCCAATAGTGCGAGATGTTTCTGACACAATTGAAGCTAGAGTGAAGGTAATGTCAATGAATATTGACGAGTGTCCTGAAACACCAGCTAAATTAGGTATAAGAAGTATACCTACTTTGATGATGTTTAGGGATGGAAAACTTATTGACACTAAGATTGGCACAATGCAAAAGACTGCGCTTATTGAGTGGATTGAAAAAAACGTGGAAGAATATGAGGCATCTAAATAGAGAGGTGCTGTTTTAAAAAATTTAAATGACTTCTGGAACAGGCAAAGTTTATCCTCAATCTGTTAGCGGTAAGTATAGGTCAATTAAGAATAGCGTAAATTACGCTTTATTGTTTGTATATTTTTTTGGCTCCTGGATTAGGTGGAACAGAGAACAAGGATTGCCTAATCAAGCTATTATGATTGATTTACCTGCGAGAAAAGGCTACTTCTTTGGTTTACAAATCTGGTCTGATGAAATTTATTATATCACTATAATTTTGATTTTATCTGCCTTGGCATTATTTATCTTCACAACACTTTATGGAAGACTTTGGTGCGGCTACACTTGCCCTCAAACAGTATTTACTGATTTTTTTATAAAAATTGAAACTTTTTTTCAGGGAGATAGAAATAATCGTATTCGACTAGATGAATCTTACCTTTCGAAAGAAAAGTTTATAAAAAAATCTCTAACTTATCTAACTTGGCTATTACTTGCATTCATTTTCGCTTTCAGCTGGGTGGCATATTTTCAAGATGTTTTTGATTTAACCATAAATGTTATTAATCTTGATTTAACTTTTTCTACTAAAATCTGGTTAATATCACTTACATTTGCAACTTTTATCTTTGCTGGATTTTTAAGAGAAAAGGTTTGTATATATATGTGCCCATATGGAAGATTTCAATCTGCAATGATTGAAAATAACACAAAATTAGTGACATACAACCATTATAGAGGTGAACCCAGAGGAAAACAATTGGAGCAAAAAACTGGAGATTGCATTGATTGTTTTAGGTGTGTTTTAGTATGTCCTACAGGAATAGATATAAGGGATGGATTGCAAATGGAATGTATAGGGTGTGGGCTATGTGTTGATGCTTGTAATCAAGTGATGGAAAAGATAGGCAAAGAAAAAAATCTTATTTTATATACTAGTTTTAACGCTTTAAAAAATGGGCTAACTGATGAAAAATTAATAAAAAAAATATTTAAAGTTAAAAATCTTCTTTATGGAGCTATCTTTGTTATTTTCACAACTTTTGCAATAAATAATTTGATGAATAAATCAGATATAAATCTCGTATTGATAAAAGAAAGGGCTCCACTTTTTACTATAACACCAAATGGACAAATACGTAATTCGTATACATTAAAAATCCAGAATAAATCTGCAAGACCTAGGAAATTCATAATTTATGCAGAGAGTCTAGAACCATATGAAATCAAAATACAAAGTAATGATGAGTGTTTTGAAAAAAAATGCTTTATAAATTTAGATCCAGAACTGGAGGACGAATTCAAAATCTTTATTTGGTCAAACAACAATTTGCTACATGAAAAGATTTTTTATTTAATTTTAAAGGATATTGAAAATGATAAAATATATAAGGAAAAAAATATGTTTATTTTTAATTAATGTTTTATAAAAATCATGTTGGACAAGATTTTCTCAAATAAAAAAATTATCATTTTATTTCTTAGTCTGATTCCTTTAGCAATTGTATACATATCAGAATATTTTTTTGAAATTCTACCCTGCAAATTATGCATCTATCAGAGAATTCCATATATTATAATAGGAATCATCACTATAGCCAACATATTGAAGTTATTCAAAAATGCACTTAATAAAATTATCAACCTTACAATTGAAATTTTATTGATAATTAATTTTTCAATTGCGATTTTTCATTACGGAATAGAAAAGAGATTTCTTAGATTTCAAAGTAATTGTATAAACAATCTCAAAGATGCCCAAAATTTTGAGGATTATAAAAAAATGTTAGCAAATCAAGATTATATTCTTTGCGATCAAGTGAGTTATGAATTTTTTGGTGTGCCAATTAGTATATGGAATGCAATATATGCTTTCATTTTCTTTTTATTAGTAATAAAATTTAACAAAAATGGTGATTTAAAATGAGTAAAAAGAATGACAAAAATTTTATAGAGCAGGTCATTAGAGTCAACCATGCTGGCGAATTTGGCGCAAAAAGAATATATGAAGGGCAAATAAAATATTTAAAAAATGATGACGATTTAGAAACTGTGAAACATATGTATAATCAGGAACTTGAGCATTTGGATTTTTTTAACAAGGAGCTAATCAACAGAGATATTAGACCTACACTTTTGATGCCTTTATGGAATAAACTTGGCTTTCTACTTGGTGCTGTTACTGCAAAAATGGGTACTAAATCTGCAATGGCATGTACAGTAGCAGTTGAAGAGGTTATTGAAGAACATTATCAGCAACAAATTGAAAAATTGAAAAAAAATCCAAAAGAAAAGGCATTACTTAATAAAATTAAAAAATTCCAACAAGAGGAAGCTGAGCACAAAGAAATAGGAATAAAGCATGACGCTCTAGAGTCACCAGGATATACAATATTAAATACTTGCATAAAAAGAGCTAGTAAATGCGCTATTTGGTTGAGTAAAAGATTTTAGGGCACCGTCAAGTTAAACGTACCTAGGGTAATGCTATAAAATACAGTAATCTTGTTTTTCTTATTTAAATGTATTTGCACTACATGATTTTAGTTTTCAATTCTTTTTAATTTAATATTGGTATTCTTAAGCTTTTCCAGAAGATTGCCATATCCCCTTTCTATTTGCTCAGCAACATCAAGCCTAGTTTCACCTTCGGCTAAAACTGCAGCTATTAAATAAGCTAGCCCTGCTCTTAAATCTGGAGTAATTAATGGCGAAGATATGGATTTTAGCTTTGTTGGACCATGAATTAATGCACTATGAAGATGGTCTTGCCCCCTATATCTACATTTCACAGAGCCCAAACATGAGCTTACTGTTTCAGTTTTTGCACCAAGTTTATTTAATATATCTAGATAACCAAATCTTTTTTCATGGACTGTTTCATGGATAACAGATATGCCATTAGCTTGCGTAAGAATTGTTGCAAATGGTTGTTGCCAATCAGTAGAAAAGCCAGGATAAACATCAGTTTCTATTTCAGTGGATTTTAAATTTTCCTTCCTAAAAAACACTATACTATCATCTTTTAAAAATTTAAATCCTCCTCCAATTTTATTAAAGTGTGGTAAAAAATTACCCAGCAAATCTGGTCTGATTCCAGAGACTTCAATCTCGCCATTTGATGCACAAGCAAGTGATGCCCATGAGGCAGCTTCTATTCTATCACCAGCAAGAAAAAAGTTTGTACCACTTAATTTCTCAACTCCTTGGACAATTAGCTCCCTATTACCTGAAAGAAATATTATAGCACCCATAGAACGTAACATTGTAATTAATTCTATGATTTCAGGCTCTAATGCAATATTGTTTATAATACTAGTTCCTTCCGCAAGTACACTTAAAAATAAGCAAGTTTCTGTTGCCCCTACAGATGGATATGGTAATTCTATATGCGCAGCTTTAAGCCGCCCCTTAGATTCTGCAATGTACTTATTGCCCTTTTTATTCACTTCAGCGCCAAATTTTCTTATTGCTTCAACATGGTAATCAACGTTCCGTTGACCAATATGATCTCCTCCAACAGTAGGTACGATAGCTTTTCCAAGCCTATGAAGTAAAATACTTAGAAGTAAAATAGGAACCCTGTTAGTTTTTGTATCTGGTAATGATGCTTCATGTTCCGTTATTTTAGTTGCATCAATGTGCATTATATTAATGTCTTGTCTCCAATCAACTTTTACACCAGCAGACATTAATAATTCTTTTGTAATCTCTACATCTCCAATATTTGGCATCCCTCTGAGCACTGTTTGATCTGAAGATAGTAAAGCTGCGACCATAGCTTTAGTTGCTAGATTTTTCGCCCCCATGCAAGAAATTCTTCCATGAATTGGGATTCCACCTTGAATAATATATGAAATACTTTGCATTATACTCTTAATTAGTTAAAAATTATCAACTCCGATTTAACGAAGTATATTTGATAAATGTGTTAATATAAAGTTAAAATTGTCTTCGGAATATCCTTCAAACCTTATTGTTAATGAGTCTTCAGTATTGGAACTTCTAATTAGCCACCACCCTTTCTCACACTCAACCCTTATTCCATCAATATTATTATATTGAATCTTTTTACTATTTAATAAATTTTTTATCTTATGAATAATGAAAATTTTTTGATTACCTTTGCATGGAATTTTTATTTCAGGAGACACAAAGATTTTAGGCAAAGAATCAAAATAATCTCTATTTTTTTGCTCTAATAGTAGATAAACAAGCTTACATGAGGCAAACAACGCGTCATCAAATCCAAAATAATTTTCCTTAAAAAACATATGCCCACTCACTTCCCCTGCCAACAAAGCATTACTATTTATTATTTTATCCTTTATGTTAGCATGACCAGTTTTATATAATTCAACTTCACCTCCATCTTTGTAAATTTTATCCACAATAGTTTTGCTACTTTTAATATCTGCAATAATTTTTGGCCTTATATGCCTTTTTAATAAATCTTTCGAGAAAAAAGCTAACAACTCATCCCCTAAAATTACTCTACAATCTTTATTTATAAAAACTAATCTATCAGCATCACCATCTAATGCTATACCAAAATCACATCTATATTTTTGAATTGCAATTTTTAATTTAATAAGATTTTCTTCATTAGTAGGGTCTACGTAACGGTACCTCACATCATCATTGACAAAAATATGCATTCCTGGCAACTTTTTGACCATCTTTTTTAAAATTTCAGCTAAAGATGAATTACAAATATCCCATGCAATTTTTAGTCTACTATTAAATTCACTTTTAATAAAATGTGTTATTGGATCAGTAATATTATCTAGATACACTTGATTAATATTTACCTCATTTATGGATCCCCGCTTTTTTGAGAACGAAATGTTTCCATTTTTTGCAATGTTGTAAATTTTAATTAGGTTATTGCCAAAAAATGGCTTTTTATCAATAATAATTTTAAACCCATTATATTCTACTGGATTATGCGAGGCTGTAACCATCACTCCACAATTAGTATCACTTATAGTATTACAAGCATAATATAGTATTGGAGTGGCAATTAACCCTAAATTTAGCGTATCCAATCCAACATCTAAAAATCCTTCAATAAGCCTATTTTTTAACATTGGTGAACTTTTTCTGCCATCATAACCAATACATACTTTTGATTTGATAGCTTTATTTTTTATATACGTCCCTAAACTACAACCTAAAAAATACGCATCACTTTCAGCTAAATCTGTTTTAAACTCCCCCCTAATATCATATTCCTTAATTATTTTTGTTTTGAAGACATGCTTTTTGCATGACATTATTATCTATATACTCCTTCCCATTGTACGCCTTTATCTTTAAGGCATGAATAATTTTAAACTCATCTTTTAATATTTGATTTATAATCTTATGTCTACCCAATAAATTAACATAATCAAAATCCCTTGCAACAATCATTAATGACAAGTGTGTACCTCCTGCTTTCGCTTCCTCATTATGATTGGCATGCAAATAAGATTCATCTTTTAAATTAAGAAAAATAACATCAAGCTTTTCTCTTAACTTATTTTCAATTTGATCTTTAATATTAATTTTTGTAGCCTGACGCATAACTCATTATATATTTTTTAAGCGGATTAAAATTGTTAATAACTTTAAGCCCATATTTGCGCAAAATCCTAACTGGAACCCAATTAGAGGAAAATATTTTATTGATATTATGAGTGCTATTAATCATTAAATTAACATCAAATTCTCTTTTTTTGCTATATTGATTTAATAAATTACTTGAACAAATATCCAAACCTAGCTCTATATTCTCTCTTATTAACTCTTCTATCAATTGTACATCTCTTAACCCCAAGTTCAACCCCTGCCCTGCTATTGGATGAATGCTGTGCATTGCATCTCCGCAAAGAACAACCCTGCCCTTCACATATGATTGTGCATATACTAAATTAAGGGGGAAATATATTACATCTGATATAATTTCAATATTTCCTAATTTACTATCTAATTTGCCTTCTACGAGATATTTTAGGTCATCTCTTGACATCAATGATAGTATTTTGCCAACTCCACTTTGATCAGTCCACACAATGCATGATTCATATCCACCCTTTTTAGGTAATATAGCAAAAGGACCAGATTTTAAAAATTTTTCTACTGCTATGCCCTGATGATCAAATTCGTGCTTTAAATCAAGAACAATAGCATCTTGTTTATAACTAATTCGCTTTGTTTTTATCCCAATTAATTCCCTTGTTTTGGAATTTTTACCCTCCGCTACTACTAATAATTTAGAAGTTAAGATTTTGGTTTTTGAAAGTCTTACCTCTATGTTGTATGGATGGTTGATAACCTGCGAAATTTCATGTTTTGAATAAATTTTTATACTTTTATACTTTTTTACCTCTTCATTTAATGATCCTAGTATGTATGTTTCATCAACCATAAAGCCAAAATTTTGCAAACCTAAATTATCTGGATCAAAAATAAGATTTTCATTATTTTCACAATCTTCAATTAAAATTTGATTTATTGCCTGAGCATGGCTTTTTATGTAATCTGCTATACCAATATTTTTAAAAATCTCCATAGATGCCGAAGCAATAGCGAATATTCTACTCGGAAATTTTGACTTAAAATTAGCATTTTTATAAGTCTCATCATTATCTATAATAGCAATTTTCAAATCCTGCTTTGCCAACAAGCACGCAAGGGACATTCCTATATATCCTGCTCCGCTGATAATAATGTCAAATTCAGTCTTTTTCATTTTTATTAAATGGATCAAACCTTTTTCCTATAAGTAACAAGCATGGGGTGAAAAACAATGTCAAAATTGTTGCAAATGCTAACCCACCCGCTATTGAGGTTGAAAGTTGTCGCCACCATTGACTTGAAGGAGCGTCATATGTAATTTCGCGAGTGAAAAAATTAATTGTCAAACCAAAAATCATTGGTAATAACCCAAGTATCGCAGTGGTAGCTGTTAATAATATTGGTCTTACCCTTTGAATACCTGCTCTAATTATTGAATCCCTCACATCATGCCCATTTTTCCTTAAATACTGATAAGTATCAATAAATAATATGTTATTATTTAACACTATCCCAGATAATGCAATAACTCCAATTCCACACATAACTATACCAAAAGGCTGCCATGTTATTATCAAGCCAAGCAATACACCAACTGTAGATAAAAACACAGCACTCATAACAACTATAGTATGGTAAAATGAGTTAAATTGAACTAACATTATCATGAACATCATAATTAAAGCCAGCGAAAATGCCCTTCCCAAAAAATCTGATGATTCTTTTTGATCTTCGCTTTCACCCTTAAATTCATAATCAATTCCCTCTTCTACATTTTTACTCAACCACTCATTAAGCTCTTTTATTTTATCATCGACTAAAACACCCTTTTCTACATCTGCCTTGATTGTAATTACACTGCGTCTATCCACCCTATTTATCCTATTGATTTTATCCGTCGCTTTTCTAGTTGCAAAATTTGTTATGGGAATTCGTTTATTCTCTTTATTGACAATTTTAAATTTATCAATTTCGTTAATGTTCCTGCTTTCTGGGTTTAACCTTAACACTATATCTACTTCATCATCAGAGTAGTCTGGCCTAAAACTAGATACTTTAAACCCGTCAGTAAATAAACGCAAGTTATCACCCACTTCTCTAGCATTAAGTTTAAAAATTGTTGCTAACTCTCTGTCGATATCTATTTTCCAATCAATGCCGGGAGCAGAACTAGTATCTTCAATATCTTTGAAACCACCCATTTGCTCCATAGCTAATTCAACTTTATTAACAAATTTTGGCACCTGATCAAAATCTCTTGAGCTAAAATTAACAGAAATTGGTTTAGTCTGTGAGGGGCCATTACTTTGTTCTAAAATTTCAACCTCTACACCATCAATTCCAGATAGTCTTTCTCTAATATCCTTAAATATAGCATCTGCTTTTCTCCTAGTTTTCCAATTAGCAAGTTCTAATTGTATTGTTGCTATAGTATTCTGTGGAATAGAATTATCTCTATCAAAATCTCCGCTTTTTGTATAAAACACTTTGATGTCAGATGTCATATTTATAATCTTCTTTTCAACAGATTTAGCTATTTTATCTCTTTCCTCCAGAGATAAATCGCCACCAGTTTTAATCGCCACCACTGCATTTTCTGGTTCAATTTTCGGAAAAAACTCTACTCCCGTACCTAATACTCCAAAAAATACGTATACAGAAATCAAAATTACTAAACCTGACAATATAAATGTCTTAGGTTTATTCAAGACTCTTTCCAATAAATCATGATATTTTTTTGATAAACCTTTAAGATTATCAATGTCACCCTCTTCAGCTGCTTTCATCGAATTTATAGTTTTAATGTCAAATTCCTTGGGTTTTCCAAATAATGGTCCCATCGATGGTTGAAAAAATAATGCAAATAGAAGAGAATTTGTGAGTATTATTATAACAGTGATTGGCATATACTTCATAAATTGTCCAATTACACCGGGCCAAAATAATAAAGGCATAAATACCATAATTTTCACAAGAGTTGATGTAACAATAGGCCAAAACATTCTGGTGGCAGAATGAATAAAGGCAACTTTTATATCCATACCTTCAATAATTTTTCTATCAGCATATTCACTAACAACTATTGCATCATCCACTATCATTCCAACCGTAAGTATCAAACTAAACAACACAACAACATTAAGGGTATATCCAGAAATCTCCAATACCAATATGCCCACCAAAAAGGAAGATGGGATTGAAAGCGCTATCAATAGCGCAGATCTTCCTCCAACTGAAAAAATAACAACTATAGTCACCAATATCACTGCTAGCAATATTCCATTTTCTAGATCATCCACCATGTTTATAATGTTCTCTGACTGATCTTGAGAATAAATAATATCAAGATTACTTGGTAAATAAATTTTCTGGTCATCAATTATTTTTTTTACTTCTGTAACCGTGGAAATAATATTAGCTCCAGTTCTTTTTGATACTTCCAAAACAATTGCTGGCTTCCCATTAACTCTAGCTATATATTCTGGATCTTTATAAGTTTTTTTAATCTTTGCTATATCTTTTAACTTAATTACCTTACTCCCATCAGAAAATATTGGAAAATTATATAACTCATTTACAGATTCTATTGTACTTGGAATCTTAACAGAAAAAGTTCCTCCTTCATTTTTAACTTTTCCTATAGCAACCAATGAGTTATTTTCAGCGATCATTTGGCCTATTTGCGATAAGCTGAATCCATAAAATTCAAGCGTTTCAGGTTCAACCATTATTTCTACAACATCCGTTCTGTCACCGCTAATATTAACACTCAATACATCTTGGGCGTTCTCAACTTTATCCCTTAATTTTCTCGCTATCGCAATCAGACTTTCTTGTGGTATTTCTCCCGTTAAAATTACATTTAAAACAGGCATCAAACTTAAATTGATCTCTTTTATTACTGGCTTATCGGTATTCTTAGGTAATTCATGCTCAGTATCATTGACTTTTGCTCTTACATCGCTTAATGCTTTATCACTATCAAATCCTGCATGAAATGTAATCAAAATTACACCACTACCCTCATAAGCATATGACTTTAATTCTTTAATTCCTGAGATATTCCTTAAAGCCATTTCCATAGGCTTAAGAAGTAATTTTTGAGAATCAGTAGGAGAAATTCCCTGATGGGTTATTACCGTATAAATAATCGGTATTTTTACATCAGGACTATCCTCTTTAGGTATCGCAATGTAGGAAAAATACCCACAAACAACCAACACAAACAACAACAAAATTGTTGCCCTTTTTCTTAGGGTAAATGATTTAATTATATTTTCCATAATAAGTAATCAAACTTTGCTATCTATTTTTGTGATTTTGTAGATTCAATTTCTTTTCTCACCGCCAGTGGAAGATCATTTTTTACAATTTTGTAGGCAAATTTTTCTACTAAACTAAAATCATCATACTTTTTGTCTTCATCAATTTTAATTGTATATTTTGTCCTTCCATCATCAGACCTAACTTTAGGCATTTCTTCCTGCTCAATATATTTTGGTTTATTTTTATATTCAGTATATTTTTGCAAAAGAAGATAAGCAATTAATGCCCAGGATAAATACGTAATAATTTTACTCTTATATGTTATCATTTATCGCACTATTATTTACTTACAACATGATAGACTTTTTACATCAAAAAAACAACTTCAACTAATTCGAGGTCAATAATTTCCTATAAAATTCATTACTATACAAACTGTAATAGGTATAGTCATATTATCATTGATTTTAGAATTTTTTGAATATAATTCAACAATTGTAGCTATAAGCGATGCAAAAAATGCAGCTATTAAAAAATTTATATCCAAATTGTAGATTCTTGCAATCACTAGACTTAAGATGCAGGAGGTGGCAAAAAAAGCCATACTACCTTCAAAACTTTTTCCATTTATTTTTGTTCTACCATATAAAATACCAATTAAAGCAGCCATAGTATCTGATAATATTAAAATAGAAATTGCGAGGTTAAAAACATGCTTTGATGATATAAACAAACATATACTCATACCAATTAAAGCAAAAGTTAATGCTGAATAATTTTCCTTTTCATGATCTCTATATATTTGTGCGAGGCCTATTTTCTTAAAAAATTTATGCTCTAGTAAATCGAATTTTATTCTTAATTTATCAATTATAAAAGAAATTGCCAAAAGGAATAAACTGATTATTGTGATTGTCTCTTTATCATAATAATGATAAATTACTGGAAATATTAGGCCAATTAGATGGATACTTTTTCTATAAATTTCAATCGATAGAGACGAGCTGTTTTTATGTTTCATTTATTTAAATAGATTATGTTTACTGTCGTGTCAGTTTTATTCATGTTAAGCTTCATACCTTTTGTGGTGCTAATATTATTCATAATTATCAGAAAAATAAATAAAAAAAATTTTAATAAGCGTCTGAAAAACATACAAGAGAATTCACCATATAGAAAGAGCCAAAATAACATAAAGCCTACAAATGACTTTTTATTTTTAGAAAAAGAGGAGCCTAATTTGAACAAAGAATATGCACTTGAACGAGTTGAAAAAATTCATACAAAAGAGCACGATAGAGAAGAAGGGAAAATAGTTGGCGTTGTTGAACCAAAAGGTTTTTGGTCTAAGTTTATTATGAATCAAAAATTAGGATTTATATTTGCAAGGGTAGCAGCTAGTGAAAACAAAGGTGAGGGTTTTTGGACAAACCTAATAAAAGCTCAAGATATATCTCAAGGCAAAGATAAGGGCAAGGGAAGGTAAAGCTTATTACTTAATTTAGGCAAATATTTTAACAATTGGATTGTTATTATCCAATTTACCTAATTCCGGGTGAAAAGTTGTGCAATAAACATTTTGCTGCTTGATAAAAATAGGGTTACCATTGAATGTGTCTAAAATTTCTACTTTTTTGCCACAATTTACTATAGCAGGAGCACGTATCATAAATGCTTCTTTATCAGAATCAGTCTTTATCAATTTGCTGTTAATTTGCCTTCCATAAAAATTTCTCTCTATATCTATATCTATGAATTCAAATCCATTCACTCTTATAGATTTATACTTGGAAAGCAATATTGCTCCAGCACAAGTGCCAAGTATAGGCTTTTTAGTTAGGAAAAATTCATGAATTTTTTTGTTTAACTGATTATTGATACAGTAATCATACTGTACAGAGCTCTCCCCTCCTGGGAGAATAATACCATCTGATTTCGAAAAATCAGTATCTGCGAAAATCCTTAAAGTTTTATAGCCAAGTGTTTCCAAAGCTTTCACAAATAAATGTCCAGCACCTTGATAAGCAAATACACCTATTGTTTTCATTTCATAGATTCTCCAAGATCCTCTGATATTTCGGCTAGTTTTTTAGGATCTTTCCAATGATTAACGGCTTCAACAATAGCTCTTGCTCTTTTTGCCGGGTCCTCACTTAGAAAGATGCCACTTCCCACAAATATAGATTCAGAACCCAATTCCATACATAGAGCTGCATCTGCTGGAGTAACTATCCCACCTGCTGCAAAAAAAGGAACTGGTAGCTTTTGATCGATACGTACTTTGTCTAATAAAGAATTTTGAATTCTCATTTCTTGGGCTTTTATCTTGATTTGAGAAGAATCCAAGCCCTTTAAATTATAAATCTCTCTCCTAACAGCTTTCAAATGATACACTGCTTCAGCAATATTTCCTGTTCCTGCTTGCCCCTTACACCTAATTAACGCAGCTCCTTCCTCAATTCTTCTAAGAGCCTCTGCCAAATCACGACAGCCACAAACGAAAGGAACATTAAATTTGGTCTTGTCTATATGATCTTCTTTATCAGCAATAGTTAAAACCTCGCTTTCGTCAATACAATCAACTTCTAGAGCTTCAAGAATTTTTGCTTCACTAAGATGCCCTATACGGCACTTAGCCATAACTGGTATTGAAACGGCTTCTTGAATCTTTTTGATCATCGAAGGATCGCTAGCTCTTGCTATTCCACCATCTCTAATAATTATTGCCGGCACTCTTTCAAGAGCCATAACCGCTGTAGCACCTGCGTCTTCCGCAATTCTCGCCTGCTCAACGTTCATTACGTCCATTATCACTCCACCACAAAGCATATTTGTAAAGGCTATCTTCGGATCCATTTTTTAAAATCAATGCATACATTATTGCAATGTAATTTAACAACATATCTCCCGATATTCAAGGTATATTTGTATTAATTTTTTTGATAAATAAAAAACAATCTTTACATAAGATGAATCATATAATAGCTTATTACTAAAATAGCAAATGTGTGCAAAATGAAAAGATTTTTAGGTTTGGTACTTTTGTCAGTACTTATTGGATGTAACACTATTGAAAGCAAAATTGATAACTTTTTCGATAAAAAATCAAGCGAGAATCCTAAACTTGTGGCTCTACCTTCGAAAAATCCATTAGAGGTTAAGATTGCTGTTTTTCTACCTCTATCTGGCAAATATCAGCGTCTAGGTCAAAGTATTTTAGACTCTATGCAATTAGCCATTTATGAGCTTGGTGCTGATAATATAACCTATAGAGCAATTGATTTAGGCAGTGATTCTGTTAGCGCTGAAAAAGCAATGGATACTGTCAATCTCGACGATATAGATATAATTCTTGGACCAATATTTAAGGATCAAGCAGAAATTGTTTACAAGCAAGCCAAAAAGAACAACCTCTTGATGATCACTTATTCTAATGATTTAGATTTGATGAACATACAAGGTCTTTATATATTTGACATAATTCCTAACCAACAAATCAAAAAAGTAGTTCAATATGCAAGTAGTAAACAGTATTCTAACATTTATTCAGTTGCACCTAAAAATAAATATGGGGATTTTGTTGAAAAAACATTATTAGAAAATAGAGGAGCAGACCATTATAATGTTAAAAAGGTTTCACTTTATACTGCTTCGAATTTGCCAGTTGTAAAAAGGTTCACTTTAAGCGATGCTATACTAAGCACAAAAAGCTCTATAAAATATGATGTTTCTAATAAACTACCAGGATTTGGTCACCCCGCAATTCTTCTTCCAGAACAAAATAATAATTTAGTTAACGTAATTAATCAGTTACAATTTTTGCACAGTAGTAGCGATTCTAAATACAAAGTTTTGGGAATTGGGGATTGGAGTCAATATTCACTTGCACAAAACATCATCACCAGAAAAGCTTGGGTAGCTGATGTACCTCACAAACTACTTTCTGAATTTGAATCTCGTTTCCAGGATAATTATAAATATGCCCCTCCTAGAATCGCAGCAATTTCTTATGATTCGATAATGTTAATCTCGGCTATTATTAAAAAAGCAAATAATGGAATAATCTTAAAATTTGAGGACCTTGAAAGAACCGATGGTTATCAAGGTATGACTGGTGCATTTAGATTAAAATCAAATGGGGTTAATGATAGACTCTTTGCTGTATATGAATATGAAAGGGGAGCTATGAAAGAAATTTTGGCTGCAGATAGTGGATTTTAATATTAGATTCTATATTAATATTATTACTACTTGCTCAACTCTTTAGCCATACCCTGTTTTAGTTGGCCTTGATTAGAATGATATAGATTCAAAAATTTTTCGTATTGCTCACTTAATATTAGATTGAAATTTTCAGCTAAGAACTTAAGTATGGCATTAACTTGGTAAAATTCACTCTCATCAAATTTGTTTAATACATAATTAGTAACCATAGAGGCTAAAGCTGGCCTACCGATGCCAATTTTTATTTTATTATAATTTTTGCCAACATGTGAATCTATGGACTTTAAACCATTATGACCCGCATCTCTACCACCAATTTTTATTTTAATTTTACCTACTGCCAAATCTAAATCATCGAAAATAATGCATATATCTCTCAAAGATATTTTATAAAAATTCACAATTTTACTAACAGGAATTCCTGAATTATTCATAAATGTCATAGGCAGAAAAAATATAACATCTTGATTAAAAATTGTAGCCTTTGCTATCTTTCCATCAAATTTATCTTGAAATTCTGAGATTTTGAATTTCTCTGCAAGCGCCTCTATTGCATTAAATCCTAAATTATGCCTTGTTTCTTTATATTTAAAACCAGGATTACCTAACCCTATTATTAATTTCATTCTGAATTAATCAAATTATTTGTTTTAAATGAAAAATAATCGTTGTGCGAAACTATTATGTGATCATGCACAATAATATTTACAGCCTTTAAAGCTGTTACAATCTTATTCGTAATCTCTATATCTTGTTTGGATGGAGATATATCTCCACTTGGATGATTATGTACCAGAATAACCGCAGATGCGAAATGCGTTAATGCATTTTTCACAATCTCTCTTGGATGTATAGCTATTCTATCAACAGTACCAGAATCAATCATTTGTTCGTGTATTAACATATTTTTTGAATTTAAGTATAGTATCTTGAAATGTTCAATTTTTTGAAATCCCATAGTTAAATTACAATAATTTATAACAGAACTCCAATTGTTAAGTATATGAAATTTTTTATTTGAGTCATTAGGTATATGCAAACGACTAAATAAATCTTTTAATAGTTTAAAATATATCTCAGCTGATTTCCCTAAACCTTTTACTCTATTTAGCTGACTATATTCGGCATTGATTACTCCAGCTAAACTTCCAAATTCCTTCAATAGTGATTTCGCCACCAGCTTTGTATCTTTAATTAATATAACATTAAATAACAACATTTCTAATATCTCATAATCCGGCAAAGTTCTTATCGGCGATTTATAAAATCTATCTTTTAACCTCTTTCTGTGTCCATGTTTATTCTCAATTCCTTCCATTATCAATCATTACCTTCCCATAAATTGATATACTTGCTTTTACTTATACTCAATTAATCTTTATTAATCTCGTTTTATTTTATTCTCTTAGTACTAGTTCAAGCAACTTATTTGTATAATCAACATAATCCTGATTAATTTTTATACTCAGAAATTCAATTTCTAAATTTTTTGCAACAACATATTTAGAACCAGATTCAGCTTATAATGGCATATTATCATGCTTTCTCCATGGTTTTTCAACTTTTTTATTTTCAAGCATTGCTAAATATTTACATATTCTCCATCTAGTTCGGTGAGGTTTTATAATATCGTCTAAATAACCACGTGACGCCGCAACAAGTGGTGATGCAAATTTTTCTTCATACTCATCCACCGTCACCCCCTTTAGTATTTTTACCGCCCCCTTTGCTCCCATAACTGCAATCTCTGTATCAGGCCAAGCCAAATTAATGTCACCTCCTAAATGCTTTGAACTCATAACTATATAAGCCCCTCCATAAGACTTTCTCGCAATAAGGCTAATTTTTGGAACCGTAGCTTCAGCATAAGCATATAATAATTTTGCACCGTGCTTAATAATTCCTTTGTGCTCTTGATCAGTCCCTGGTAAAAAACCTGGTACATCAATGAATGATACTATAGGTATGCCGAAAGCATCACAAAACCTTATAAACCTCGCAGCTTTTATAGATGCATTGATATCTAAACAACCCGCAATTTCCATGGGTTGATTTGCTATAATACCTACAGGTCGCCCTTCAAATCTTGCAAATCCGACCATAATATTTTTTGCATAATTTTCTTTTATCTCAAAATAATCACCCTCATCAACTACTTTTTCAATGAGTTGCTTCATATCATAAGGTTTAGTATTATCTTTTGGCACTAAAGTTTCCAAGGACATCTCAATCCTATCTGCAGGATCGTTTGTTTTATAGGTTGGTAGCTCCGCTACATTTGAAGATGGCAAGAAATCGAAAAGCCTTCTTACCATTTGCAGACACTCTATATCATTTTCTGCTACATAATCAATGACACCACTTTTATTCATATGAACCTGCGCTCCACCAAGCTCATCATGGGTTACATCCTCATGTGTGGCAGTTTTTACTATGTCTGGTCCCGTCAAATACATGTATGAGGTCTGATTAACCATAAATATAAAGTCTGTTAATGCTGGAGAATATACCGCCCCCCCGGCACATGGTCCCATTATTATTGAAATTTGAGGTATCACTCCGGAAGAATCTACATTCCTTTGAAAAATTTCTCCGTATCCTTTCAGAGAATCTACACCTTCTTGTATTCTTGCTCCGCCTGAATCGTTTATCCCAATAATAGGAGCCTTCAGTTTCAAAGCTAAATCTTGTATCTTAGTAATTTTTTTTGCATGCATTTCACCTAATGAACCACCTATAACAGTAAAATCTTGACTATATACAAAAACCATTCTCCCATTAATAGTACCATGTCCAATCACAACACCGTCCCCTGGAAAAATTTTATCTTGCATACCAAAATTTTGGCACCTATGTTCAATAAAAGCATCCATTTCCTCAAATGAATCTGGGTCTAACAAAATTTCTATTCTCTCCCTGGCAGTTAATTTGCCAGATTGATGCTGTTTGTCTATCCTCTCTTGTCCGCCACCTAATCTTACCGCTTGTATTTTTTCATTTATTTTCTCGTTAATTTTTTTATGTTGCATAACTCTGCCATATATTAATATTGTGCATATACTAATAAAAAAATAATTCTTTGACAATGTTTTGAAAATTATCGTATAACAAATAGCTATTAAATATGTGGCTTCACTATATTTTTGAGCTTCAAGTGATACAAAATTAATTAACCTTTTTTAATGAATATATTTACGCATTTTAGAAATATACTGTTTACTGATATTGAATCTATTTATCCAAAAACTATAGAAAGTGATGATGTTAAAGTTGAATTTCCAAATAATCCTGAATACGGAGATTTATCATCTAACATTGGAATAATTATTGCTAAAAAAATAAAAGCCAATCCTAAAGATATTGCTGAAAAAATATTGAAGGTCATTAGCAAAAATGAATATATAGATGAAGTCACAATTGCAGGAGCTGGATTTTTAAATATTAAAGTAAAAAAAAGCTTTTGGTATTTATTTTTAAAGCAATTAGTGAATAGTGGCCATGATTACCCTAAAATAAATGTTGGCAAAGGTGAAAAAGTAAATATAGAGTTTGTTTCTTCCAATCCAACAGGTCCACTTCATTTAGGACATGCTAAGGGAGCAGTTTTTGGTGATGTGATTGCAAATTTACTTTTAAAATGTGGTTACGATATTACAAAAGAGTTTTACATTAATGACGCAGGCAATCAGATTAATAATTTAACAAAATCATTAAAAATTAGATATAAACAATTGCTTGGAGAAAAAATAGAATTAGAGGAAAATTGCTACCCTGGGGAATATCTCATAGAATTAGCAAAAAATTTACATGAAGAAATTAGAGATGATACAAATAAACTAAATGATGAAAATTTTTTAAATAATTTTGCTGTTGAAAAAATATTAGAAATTATTAAAAATGAACTCCATCATCTTGGTGTCTATCATGATAATTTTGTTTCTGAAAAACAATTGATACTACAGAATAAAGTTAAACATTGCATAGATTTTTTAAAGGAAAAAAATTTGCTCTACCAAGGTATGCTGGAAAAACCAAAGGGGGAATCAAGCGATGATTGGGAGCCAAAAGAACAAACCTTGTTTAGATCAACAAATTACGGCGATGATATTGATAGAGCTGTAGTAAAATCTAATGGGGAATACACATATTTTGCATCTGACATAGCTTACCACCTTGATAAAATTGAACGAGGATTTAATAACATGGTGTTATTACTTGGAGCTGATCACATAGGCTATAAAAAAAGATTAGTAAGTTCTGTAAATGCTTTAAGCGATGGAGAAGCTAAATTGGATGTTAAAATTTGTCAATTAGTGAAGCTCTTAAGGGATGGCAAACAAATAAAAATGTCCAAACGTTCAGGAAATTTTATTTCTTTAGAAGAAATATTGGATGAAATTGGTAAGGATGCCTTAAGATTTGCAATCCTGTCTAAAAGTTCAGATACGGTACTAGAAGTAGATGTCGAAAAGCTTAAGCAACAAACTAAAGATAACCCCGTCTTTTATGTGCAATACGCATCTGCTAGAGCAAATTCTATTTTAAAAAAAGCTAAAGAAATGCAAATTAATATAGAGAATCTTGTTAAAGAAGAAGTTGATCTATCACTACTTGATAGTGAATATGATTTTAACTTAATTAAGATGTTAGCACTATACCCAAAAATACTAACTTCTTGCCTAAATACTCTAGACCCCCATAAAATTACCTATTATTTATACGATCTAGCATGTAAATTTCACCAAATATGGAGCAAAGGCACTAAAGAAGAAAATATAAAATTCATAAACAAGGACAATGTTGAATTAACAAAAGCACGCATTTTATTAGTTCATGCCACTACATTAGTTATCACCTCAGGATTAAAAATCTTAGGAATTAAGGCAGTGGAACAAATGTAATATGAAATAATTCACATACCTCTTTTTGACTTTGTTCGAGATAGCCTATTGTCTACCTCACATCCAAACAACCTATATATCGTACATATGAAAATTATGTATTCTTCATTATAATATTTACTTCTTCCTGATACTCCATATTTGTAACTATTTTCATTGATAAATATTTCTTTTAGATCTCCAGCTGGTAGATGCAAGCTTATCTTCTCTCTTTTTTTTAGACTCTCGTTATAGTCACTATTATTTAGGACTTTATATTTGTTTTTGTTTGGCTTTTATCGGGATTGTTTTTTAATCTTTCTTTATACGACATTTTCTTTCCCCGGTTATTTATTCAGATACTTTACCAAATCTCAGTTCTCTCAATACTACTTTTTTCATTCCTACCGAACAAAGTCTAAAGAATATGGTTGTAAATATGTGGAGAAAATAGTAGATAATAGTTATGTTATTGTGTCCCCCAGAGATCGAAGTGCAAATTCATGATGATTTGTAATTAAATAGCAGCGCCGTAAGCAGCGTGGAATAAATCCAGAAAGAGATTGGAATTAATAAAAAGAGTAATTTTGCTATGTGCGCAGAAAATTTGCCAGCACTAAAAAAGAGATCAAATGTATTTCTTTTTTATTTTATTGCTATTGTTTTAGGTATTATAAGTGGACTATATGGTTCTGAATTTTTGCAGAACTTAAGTGCGCTTATTTCTGATATTTTTATCAAAATATTTAAATGTATTAGCTTACCTATCATTGGATTTTTCATTATAGTTACACTTTCACAATATAGTGCTGATGATCAGATGAAAGGAATATGGCGCAGGACTCTTTTATATACAGTTAGCACGACCATAATTGCATCGAGCGTTGCCTGTGCTTTATACTTGATTATCAACCCATCAAATATCTCAACTTTGGATTTAAGTATTTTGCCATCACAAAATAATGTTTCTTCCAGTACTTATTTGGGATATTTGATAAATTTGATTCCGTCTAATATTTTTGCCCCATTTTTGGAGCATCAGGTGATGGGGATGCTTTTTATCAGTATGGTTGTTGGGATCGCTATTCGTTATATTCCAGATCAAGAATCGCGCACTAGTATTATTAATTTTTTTAAAGGAACTCATGGAATCTTTCTTGTGGTGATTGGGTGGATTGTTAACATCATTCCCATTGCACTTTTTGGATTTATTGCAACAGCTATCATTCAATTTAAAAGTGGTGTAAATATTTCTGGATTAGGTAGCTATCTTGGAGTTGTTGTGCTTGCAAATCTAGTTCAGGGGTTTGTGATTTTACCAATTTTTTTATATACGAATAAAATAAAGCCTTTTATAATGCTTCGCGGCATGTTTCCAGCGCTTTCTATTGCATTTTTTTCCAAATCTTCTGCCGGAACCTTGCCAGTAACAATGAATACAGTTGAAGTGAATCTTGGTGTATCGCCAAAGGTTAGTAGATTTGTACTTCCACTTTGTACATCTATAAATATGAATGGTTGCGCAGCTTTTATCTTTACCACGGTGATTTATATAATGCAAAATCATGGCATAGAGATCAATCTATGGACAATGTTTGCCTGGATTTTTATTGCTACTATTGCTGCAATTGGCAATGCTGGAGTTCCTATGGGATGCTTTTTTCTTAGTGACAGTTTGCTCAGCAGTATGGATATTCCGATTATTTTACTTGGATTAATATTGCCATTTTATAGCATCATAGACATGATAGAAACCGCTTTAAATGTTTGGTCGGATGCTTGTGTGACTAAAGTGATTGATGAGCAAACTCAAAAAATCTGAAAATTGACAACATCCTTATTTCAACTTTTCCGTATCTGTTCAAACTGAATTCGGTATTAGATTATATTTGTAAATTAGCTAAAAGGCTTATGGAACCGACTTTGTTCAAAAGGGATGAAGCAAATAGAGAAAAATCAAGAGGTATAGTTAAAGAACCAATAAAAATTACAATATTAAATACTAAATTAGCAATTAATCAGTTGTAATAATTTTTGTTTTATGTATATTCGTATACTACTAAAGTGTTTTAGAAATAAAAAGTTATTTTATGAGTACAAAGTTATCGAGTACATTTTTTGCTAAACCTTCGTATGTACAAAACAAGTGGTTGTTAATTGATGCAAAGGATCAAGTATTAGGAAGGCTTGCAGCACAAATTGCAAAAATTCTACGTGGAAAGCATAAGCCTTATTTCACACCACATATTAACTGTGGTGATAATGTTGTTGTGATAAATGCAGATAAGTTAAAATTAACAGGCAAAAAACTTCAACAAAAAATTTACTATAGACACACAGGATTTCCTGGAGGAATTAAACAAATTAAGGCTATTGATTTAATATCAGGGAAATATCCAGAAAGAATGTTGCAATTGGCTGTAAAAAGGATGATGCCCAAAGAGAGCCCACTTGCAAGACAACAACTTAAATGTTTGCATGTGTATGCTGGGGAAGATAACCCTCATGTAGCACAACAACCTGTTTTAATTAACCCTGTTAAGTAATATTATGAGTAATAAAGAAGAAATTGTAAAAGAAAGCAAAAAAAAGGAAACTAAAATCAAGGTTGCGTCTACATCAAAACCTAAAATCACACCTAGCTCTACCACTAAACATGCTTCACCAGGTAAATTAGCAGTTTCTAAAGTTATTGTCGCTGAAAAAAAAGAAATAAAAAAGCTAATCAATGCTGATAAGGTATATGCTACAGGAAAAAGAAAAACTGCTGTTGCAAAAGTTTGGATGATCAAAAAGGGCTCTGGTATAATCACAGTAAATGGGAAAAGCATTATAGATTATTTCAAAAGGCCAATTTATAGGATGATCATCAATCAACCTTTTGATATCGTCAAAGCACAAGGTGTTTATGATATAGAATGTCAAGTTCTTGGAAGTGGTTTATCTGGTCAAGCTGGAGCTATTAGACACGGTATAAGCAAAGCATTGAATCAAATTAGTGATGAGTATCATGGTACATTAAGAAGCGGTGGATTCCTTACTAGGGATAGCAGAAGAGTAGAAAGAAAAAAATATGGACAGCCTAAAGCTAGAAAGAAATTTCAGTTCTCTAAAAGATAATCCATTAGTATTTCTTATACTATTAATCTATAAACGTATTGATTTTGTTGTTTTTTTTTTAAAGCGAAATGCATTAGGTATGGCGTTATTTATCAAAACTAATTAATTGAATTTACGCTATTCATGTGAAAGTGTATACGCTGCTTCCTCATTTTTAATATTATTGATTAATGATATGTTATTTAATAAACATAAAGAAAGTAATATCTTTTTTATTGTTATTGCAACGATTTCAGTATTTGATCTTGCTATATTCTTCTATTTACCATTACTTTCAAGTATCAGGCAAGAATTCCAGGTTGATGAATCACTAATTCAATTCAGCGCAGCTATTAACGTTTTTGGAATTGGTGTCTCTTCTATTATTTACGGCACATTATCTGATGCTTGGGGTAGAAAAAAATTGGTGTTATTCGGGATAGTTTGCTTCACAATCGCTTCATACTGCATATCATTAGTTAACTCAATATATGTACTATTTATTTTGAGATTTATTCAAGGATTAGGAGCAGGAGTATCATGGTCAGTTGGAAATGCTATAGTACATGATATTTACAAAGGTAAAATGTTTGAAAAAGCAATTATTACTCTACATATTATTATTGGATCAATGCTTGTTATATCGCCAGCATTAGGTGGATACGTTGGAAATATTATTGGTTGGAGACACAGCTTTCAACTAATAGCATTTCTTGGTTGTATATTGTTTGTATACTGCATATTTTTATTGCCAGAAACTTTGCAAAGTAAAAAAACGACAATTAATATTAAAAAAATTTTAGCCAACTATTTAATACTGTTCAAAAATCCCACGTATACAAAATTTTTAACAATCAAGGTGTTGATGGTTTCCATTGCATTTGTAAATGTTACAAATTTACCCTTACTATTTGTTGAAACATATAATACAAGTGTTGAAAACTGTGGGTTATTAATAGCCTTAGGTGCTTCAATGTTTGTGATTGGTGGAATGATGTGCAATAAATTAATAAACTACTTTTCAACATACAACATAATAAAGCATTCTCTGTATTTCATTATTCTTAGTAGCGTTATTTTAATAATTGGTGAACAGATTGGGTTTTTAACTGCAATAAATATCCAACTAATTAAAATTCCATATCTCTTAGGAATTGCATGCATTTTTGGTAATGCCACTCACAGGATAGTCAGCGCAATACCAGAATTATCAGGTAGTGCCTCAGCAATTATGATAACACTTGAAATGTTTATTAGCTCAATTGGAGTAAGATTAGTTAGCATTTTTTACGATACCACAATTTATCCAATGGAAATATACGCAATTATTGCAACATTAATATCAATAATTACACTAACCAGATTTCATGGACAAAATAATTAATAATGAAGTAATGAATAAAATTAATAGTTTTATATCTTTGACAAAACCTTATTCCCTGACTAATACAAAATTTCAAATGCAGTATTGACCATTGATTTATCGCCTGATAGTTTTAAGTGCCATTAGTTATTTATTCCATGAATACAGTTAAATTAAATTTAAATTTTCCCAAAGAATTAAATACAATATTTGATATTATTTCTAAGGCAAAAGGAGAGTGCAGATTGGTTGGTGGGTGTGTAAGAGATTATTTAATAAATAAAGTGCCAGTAGATTTTGATATTGCAACAAATTTAATCCCTGAAATAATAATAAAAATATTTCAACGAAGCGATATTAAAGTTTTTCCAATTGGAGTTGAGCATGGGACTGTTTTGGTAGTGATTAACGGATTTAATTTTGAGATAACTACATTAAGGAAAGATGTTAAATGTTTTGGTCGACATGCAGAGGTTCAATTTACAAATGATTGGAAAGAAGATGCTGCAAGGAGAGATTTCACAATGAACGCTATGTCAGTAACTCTAAATGGAGAACTATATGATTATTTTGATGGTCAGGAAGATTTAGAGCAAAAAAAGGTCAAGTTTGTTGGAAATCCAACTAAGAGAATTGAGGAAGATTATTTAAGAATATTACGCTATTTAAGATTTTTAGGCCTTTTTGGTTTGAAAAACATAGATGATGCAAGCTATAAAGCCTCTATAAAAAATATCCAAAATCTTGAGTACATATCCAAGGAAAGAATTAGGAGCGAATTACTAAAATTACTTGCATCTCAATTTGCCAAAGAAGTGCTTATAAAGCTAACAGAAGAAAATATTTTTCATTATATTGGATTATCTTCAATTACCATTAGCAGTAAATTACTTCAAAGAATTAATTTTAAAATTGATGATCCATTGGTGAATTTAGCTACACTATGTAACTTAAGCACCACACAAAATGCTAACAAAGTTGCTCAACTAAAAAATAATCTACAACTCTCCAACAAGGAATATAAAGAGCTCAATTGGCTTACTTCATTTACTAACCAACCAAAATTTACAGATTATCACCACTATAAATATTGGTATGAATATGGCAAAGATTTATATCTAAGATTTTTATTTGTAGTGAATAATATCACTGAAATTAATGAGTATAAGAAATATTTATATGAAGTATTAAATGGTGAAGATTTTGTTTTCCCACTTAAAGGTAGGGATTTGCAAAATCTTAACATTACGGGGAAGGCCATAGGAGACGCAATAAAGAAAGCTAAAGACTATTGGCATGCCAACAACAATATGCCAAATAAATTAGAACTTATAAGCTATTTAAAAATAGTAACCTAGAAAAGAAAAACTATATTTTGCAAATAATATATAATTTAGGTTTTACTTTGATAGCATGCAACAAAATGATAGAAGCAGTTGTAGAGAGCCTATGCTATAGAAAATGCTGCAAGGTTTTTAGGCGGAGATTATGCAGAGATAAATATTAGACATTTTCATTATCAATTATATTTGCGAGATTTTTCTGAGAGAAATGCTACTGTTCATAATAAAATAAAAAATAAAGTGCAGGACTTTATTTATGGTAAGAAAAAGTTTGATCTTAACGATTATAGAAAATTTTATGATTGTCTAGGTGAAAATAGTTAGAGTTAAGTTATCTTAGAAGTAAAGGGCTGGAATCAAACTACAACATCAAATACCCATGAAATTCCCAATATTTTTGAATTATTTGGAGATCTAAATGATCCAGCCATCTCGTTTATGGGATAAAGCAACTATAAGGAGTAGTGTTGCAAACAAGGGTACCTAGCATTTTCTAGCACCTGCTCTTTAAAGCTCCTCATGGTTAGTATAACCATCATTATGTTGTTCAATTTCTTTTGGCACATCATGACTATTTTGGCTATTCAAACTTTTTTCTGCGTCCTTTTTATCTGTTCTACTTACTTGGCCGAATAATTCATTATATGTTAAATTGTATAACTTATCTCCAAAAGTTAAAACTGATGTAACCGTTATTGATGCAACTGTATTAACAATTAATTTAAAAGTTGCCGACACTTTATCGTTTCCAACGATTGAGCTTGGTAATTTAGGGCACATATATTTATTATAACCAAAATACATTACGGCATTCACTGAAATGGTGACGATTTGTGGTTTTAACAAATTATAATCAAATCCTTCTTTCCCAATTATTTCTTGAATTTGAGTAAAAGATTTAGCATTATTCATAAAGAAAAAAAGATAATCTTGCGTACCAATATGAGCATGTGATTTAGCAAGTTTACTCTCATTTTCAACACACTCATTAATCTTACCTGCATATATTTGAGGTTGGGAAGCTGATTTGAACTCAGCACCACTAGTAGATAATTCAGAACCTTCAACAACTGTAGGTAATCTAATTGTTGTCAAAACATTAGATCCTTCTATGCTTAGTTTACTTGCTTCATCAAAAGCTTTTTGATGTTCTGCTTTACTATAATTAATTTCATTAAATAATCGCTCAAATTGATTAGTCACAGTGTGAGTTAAAGCAAGTGAAGAAGCAGTTGTTACTAATAAACTTGCAACATTAATTACCTCATCATACACGCCATAACTAACTTTTGTCACTTGCCTATAAACAGAAAAAATATCGTCCGAAATACTAATTCCTGTAAAAAACGTATATTTATACGGTGAACTCATAAAATGCCCTGTTCGAATTAATGCAACAAAATGAGAAACGGCTAGGGAAAATTTAAACGTATGAATTGCAAGTATTGCATAATCATATTTAGTTAGATTTGGTAAGTAGTTATCATAAATACTAGTTAGATAATCTCCTATATTGCTAAAATTGTAATTATTAGTCATTATTAAAAACCTCCGGCTACTTCTCCACACAGCATGAATTTTAATTTTAAAAAAATCAACAAGAATTTAAATTTTGATTAATGATAATTGACATCCAAAATTCTTCTCCCCTTTGTGAAGGGCTCTTCTACAGCTAAAAAATTTTTTTTCATCTGAGTAAGTATCAATTTTTAAGTCATCAATTTTACTTACGCCATATTTTATCAACTTTTCATAACAGTATTTAGGTAAGTCAAATAAAAATCTCCCTTTATTCACTGAATTTTTAAAATACTTATTATTTAAAGTAGTTTCCTCTAAAAATAATACATAAAATTTCTCATCAACTTCATAATTATTTTGTCTTATACATGGACCTATTGCAGCATAAAATTGGGATTCACTACCTTTTTTGATTGCACTAATTGAATTTTCTATAATACCATTTAGAGCACCCTTCCATCCAGCATGTATTGCTAAGGCAATATTATTTTTATTATCCCAAACTAATATTGGCACACAATCTGCAGTAATCACTCCTATTACACTATTTTTCCTAGATGAATAAATTGCATCACCCTCGATTTTATTGATGGTATTATTTGCTTTTATTACCATATTTGAGTGAATTTGATTTAGTAATGTTAAATCTTCTATATTTACACTTAGGCAATTAGCGGCAATAATTAAATTATTATTAACGTTTTCTATATTATCCAGATTGTTAAATTTACAGTTTAAACTACTAAATTCATCTGAGCTTACACCACCATTTCGAGTAAAGAATCCATGCTCAACCCCAACATTTTTTAATAAAGATGATTCTATAAAAATGTCCGACATATAAATTTCTATTCGATTTTTTCATAACCCACTGCAATGGTTGCCAATTTACTTAGTAATAACTCACTTGGGGATATTTCTAGATTTTTGGCAAATAACATACCACTTGAATTCAAATTATTATCGACACCTTTTACTGTATTATATCTCATAAATTTTCCAATAACTTTCGCACCAACTAGGTATATAATACTTTCTGCTGGATAATCTTCAACTCTTTCTATTGTTGGTATACCCTCTTGTATTACCACCTCTGAATTAATTACATTGTCTTTTATTGTATTTAAGCTATGTCTCATTTTCTTGTTGAGATTTATGATTTCATCCCCACTTTTTACTGACATTATACCCCTTCCAAATGTACCATTATTTGGTTTGATAAATACAACAGGCTCTCGCTTAATTTGATATTCATCATATTTTTTTTGAATCTCAACTATAAGTTTATCAATTTTTTGAGCTATACACTGCAATCCCTCTTTCTTTTTAAAATTAACATTAATGCATTTTGAGTAATATGTACTGATTAACCAAGGGTCTATTTTGAACTCAATACAAAATAAATCAATCAGATCGTTATAGGCTTTATAATGAGAACATTTTCTCCTACTGTGCCAGCCATATTTTAAATTTGGTAATATTGGAATTGATAGAGCTGTTAACTTTTCCGGTATTTTTTCTGTTAGATCGTTATTTAGTACGATTAAATCTGGAGACCAGTTATCATTGGTAACTATAACAGAGCTTTGTTTTTGAAATTGAAAAAACGTTAAACCTTCAACATCAATCGATTCTTCACCCATAATTAAAACCCTTACTTCAAGATTTGTATCTTGCAAAGCTTTAAGTAAAAATTTTATGTTTTCATAATAATTAACATTTCTCGTAAATTGCTCCGAAACTAAAGCGATTTTCTTAGCATCAGGGAAAAATTTACTAAAGTACTGCAAAAAATATTGCGTTGCCTTCTGCAATCCTTGTTTCGATATATTATTAAACCCAGATGGAAAGAGATTTGTATCAATTGGAGAAATTTTGAATCCTGAATTTCTAATATCAATTGACGAATACAGCGGAGTATCTTTTAACTCTTTTGTCTTAATCCATGTTTCAATCAAGTTCTCATTCTTTAAAATAAAGTTATCTAAATCATCGATATAACTGTGTATTTCATTTTTTTTTAGGTTATGCATTATTTGTTTGGGTATAATAAATTCTGGATAGCAAATATAGATGCTATCATCGCTGTCTCTGCTCTTAAAGTATAATTTCCCAATTTCACAAAAGCCATATTAAGCCGTTCAAACATATTGATCTCTTCATTAGAAAAACCTCCCTCGGGACCAATTAAAAGTACTGTATCATTATTGTAGTCTATTATTTTGTTTAAATCCAAAATACTTCTCGCATCTCTATGATTATGACATACTAATACATTTTTGTTTTTGGTAAGATTTAGTAGTCCTTCCAAATTCAAGATATTATGAATTATTGGAATATCAAGTCTCCCACATTGTTCTGACGCTTCCTTAGCAACAATATTTAGCTTATCTATGTTAATAGTTTTTACTATTGTTCTATCAGTTATTAAAGGATATATCTCCCTAACATTCAACTCAGTCGCTTTTTGAACAATTAAACTATTGTTTTGTCGTTTTAATAATGCGAATGCTAAAATCACCTTAGATTTACATAAAATGTTATCTGTTTTTTCAAAAGGAATTAAAAAAATATTTCGCTTATTTTCCACCTCAATTTTACAAACCCACTCGCCATCATGCTCATTATATGCCCTGATAACATCACCAGACTTCACTTTCATTACATTCATTAGGTAATGAGCGTCCTCTTTCGTTAGAGAAATACTCTCTAAACTACTCAATTTAACTACCAATAATAATCTGATGCTACTCATTATTTTTTAATGAATCTCTAGTACATCATTATTATTGGTAGCTCTTTTGGAACTTTCTGAAACATACTGAAAAACGTCTCTTTTGGCATTTAAGAATTTTGATTGAGAAATACTCTCATTTTTCACCTTCTCTTTAACACCTAATCTTGCATATGCATTATTCAATAAATCTATCATGTGATCGTCTCTCATTCTCGCAGTTTGACCTCCCATCACAATAGCTACTAAATTAGCTTCAGGTTTTTTTGTTGAGGTTGCAAGATTAAAGCCTGAAGCATTGACATATCCAGTTTTTAATCCATCTGCCCATGCATATCTTTTTAAAACCCGATTATGTCCCTTTATTTCTTTTCCTCTGTAAATAAATGATGTCATAGAAAAAAGATGATAATATTTTGGAAAATCCCTCTTAAGTGCACTTGCTAATTTTGCCATATCTCTAGCAGTTGTATATTGCTCCTCATGATGTAATCCATGAGGATTTTGAAAATTAGTATTTTTCATATTCAATTTTTTTGCAGTTATATTCATTAATTGAATAAATTTTTTTCTATCACCTGAAATTGCTTCTCCAAGTACCACTGCAGCATCGTTAGCTGATTTTACTATTAATGCATTAATAGCTTGACGTACAGTAATTTTTTGCCCACGCTTTAGATCAATATTACTTTTTGGCTGCTCTGAAGCATGTTTTGACACCGTGAGTTTTTGTAATGGTGATAGTTTATTTTTCTTTAAGGATTCAAAAGTGATATATAAAGTCATCATTTTAGTAAGTGAAGCAGGATACCTTTTTTGATCTGCATTTTTTTCAAAAAGCACTCTACCTGTTTTAGCATTAACAACTATACTTGCATAATTAGAGGATTTAAATATAGAAGGCTCAAGACTTATAGGCCTAGAGTATGCCTGAAATGGTTGTAATAAAAAATAGATAAAAAATAGATTTATCAAAAATAATTCAGAGAACTTTTTCAACTGCATAAAAAATAATAATTGAAATCAATTTTATCTAAAATGGTGATATTATGTCAAGAACTTGTTTTCCATATGGGTCTTGTTGATATTGAGATATTTGCCCTCTACCACCATACGACACTCTAGCTTCCGCAATTTGATCTAGATCAACTGAGTTATCACTACCGATATCTTCTGGTCTCACAATTCCAGCTACTGTAATCTCCCTCAATTCATAATTAACTCGTATTTCCTGCGATCCTTTAATTAGGAAATTACCATTAGGCAAAATCCTTATTATAGTTGCTGCAACATTAGTACTAATCGTTTCTTTTCTATCGATTTGCCCATCACCAGTACTATCAGAATCAGAATTAATACCCAATAATTTACTTGGATCAACATTTTTGTTACCATTTTTAATACTATTCTCTAAACCAAATAACTTTGGAATCCCCATATTCTTACCACTTTTTCTTTGCTTGGTAGTTTTATTATTCAATTTTGCCTTGTCTTCAATTACGATTTTTATTTTTAAAATATCACCAACATCCTTTGCCTTTCTTTCCCTAAAAAAGAAAGTCTTAGAATCTGGTGTCCACAAAGAATTGCTAGACAATGACTCATCTTGATTTTGCACATTTTTTGAATACACTTCATCTAAATTATCTTTATTATAAACGTTTACTTCGTTTATTTTAGGTGGATTACCAACGTTTTTAAGCTGATCCCACATCGAGGTACACCCCGAAAAAATCAACAATGAACTTAAAAGTGTAAGATAATATGTGTATTTTAATGCTTTACTTAAATTAATCATTCTTTTTTACTTGTACTAGTGATGAGCTTAATATTTTACCAACAATAACTTTTTTGGTGTCTTGAACTCGTACTTTTATCAAATCGTCCAGGCCACCTGAATCCAAGGCAACACCAGTTGTTTTAATTTCTAAATTGTTCCTGGTAAATTCCAACGTTACTAAATCACCTTTTGCAACTATTATTAAAGGTTTTAAATCATTTGTTTTAAATAAGCTATTTTGATCAATATTTATTTTACTAACCATTCCAATAATTTTGTTGGGTTCGATAATCGTAGTTGATTTAAATAAATCAATAGCAAAATCGTTCATAATTATATCATCTTCGTCTATAACTTTACCTTTAGATATCCTGTGTTTTGCAGCTGGAGCTGATAAGTATTTATAATATGACCCATGCAATTTATATTGCTTATCACCCAATAATACATTCGCAATAAATTTATCCTTCTCATTAAAATCAACTCCCTCCAAAACAATATTATTACCCGTCAAATCATTGTGCGAAGAGATTTGTACTTTTATATTTGGATATTTTTGTGCTTTTTGAACTTCAGTTGTAACTACATTTTCCAACTCATCAAATGTCAAGGCTTGACAATTAACAAGAGACATTGAAGCCACAAAAAAAACAAAAAATCTAATCATAATCAATTTAATAAAATAATTATCCTTTTATTCGAACAATATCATCAAGCATCTTTTCTGAAGTTTGTATTACTTTAGAGTTCATAGAGTAAACTTGTTGCGATTTAATTAAATCAGTCATTGTAGTTAAAGAATTAGTATTAGATGCTTCCAAATAACCCTGACTAATTTTTACTCCAGCAAAATCTCCCTCACCAGCATTGCCTTCAATAGCTTCACCAGAAGCATTGGTCGCTTTAAACAAACTACTTCCTACTTGCTCTAATCCCTGAGGATTAATGAATTTTGCCAAATTAATTCTCCCTAATTCAGTAGCAGGATCAGTATCTTTATCATCTTTAAGTTTAACTCGTATTATTCCTTTTGAGGTAATTTCAACTGAATCCTTCCTATCTACTGGAACTATTACCTCAGGATCAACTATATATCCCTCCGTAGTCGTAATTCTACCTTCATTATCCAGTGTAAATTGACCATTTCTAGTGTATGCTTTTTCGTCATTAGGAAGGTTTATAACAAAAAAGTTATTTCCGGTATTATCGTTTATTTGAAGACTTAAACTTTCCTTAGAACGCTCTAACCCCTCTCCAGGAGCAAAATTTATTGATGTTGCTCCAATTCCCACACCAGTTCCATATTGAATACCTTGTGAATAATATTCTCCTTCAGATCGATCTCCCATACCAGCAACTCTTTCCGTTTGATAAGGAAGTTCATTGAATTCAGCAATACTTTTTTTAAACCCCGGCGTATTTGAATTTGCTAGGTTGTTAGCGGCAGTATCAACTCTTTTTTGCTGAGCTGACATCCCAGTTGCAGCAATATTTAGCGCTCTAAAATTAGACATAAATTTCTCCTTTATTTACTTATTACTCTAAAAGAATTTCTTTGCATACCATATACATCAGTAATCAAATTTGAACTCATAGAAAATTTCTTTTGCAAATCAATCAATTTCGTTGTCTCAATTATTGGACTAGTATTAGATTCCTCTAAAAATCCCTGTAATAATTGATATTTTTCAGAAGGAATACCCTCAAGCTTCGTTTTAAAATAGTTATTTCCAGCTTTTCTCAACAATTTTACATCCGAAAAATTAAACACCCCTATATTTCCAATGAAATTTTCAGATATATATATATTACCATTTCTATTTATATGTACACTTTCATTTTGTAAAGGAACTGCTATCTGGCCACCATCGTCAGATAAAACATAATTTCCATGCTGATCAATTAAAGCTCCTTCATTATTAATTAAAAATCTCCCGTTTCTAGTATAAAAATTTCCATTGGGAGTTTCGATCATAAAAAACCCTTCACCATTAATGGCTATATCGAAAGGTCTGCCAGTTTGATTCAAACTTCCTGGCGTAAAATCTGATATTGACGCTATATCATTTGGCATCTTCAAATCAGCAATTTTGTCTTTAGTAACGTAACTAGACATAATTTGCAAATCTTTCTTAAATCCAGTAGTGTTCGCATTAGCCATATTATTAGCTGTTATACTTAGCTCATCATTCAACGCTACTTGGTTAGATAATGTCGCATAAATACTATTATCCATAGCTAAAGACACCTGCATCAGCGTAAATAAATACACACCAAATACAATAATACAAATAGCTACATACTTAGCTAAAATAGATATATTTTCTAATTTAATTATAATAACCATCAAGCCACTTTCAAAACTTATGAAAGTCTAAAACTAAAAATAAAATTATTCAAGTTAAAAAGGTAATTTATTTTGTATTTTATGATCACTACCTTTTTGTAGTGTGGATTTATTTTTAGCATTAACATTAACTTTAAATTCACCAAAAGCACTACCATCATGAAATTCAATTTCAATTAACTGAACTTTATCCAGGTCATTAAAAGATTTTATTATTTTTTTTTGCTTATTTTTTATTAATGCATACCCTCTTTTTAAGACATTATGGTAATTATATGATATCAGTAATTTTTTTGAAGAATCCAGATTAGCTGAAATTTCATCTAATTTATTTTTGTATAACTTGGTTAATTTCCACAATAAATTACTTAGCTTTTCATCACAAGAATTTGTTAAGTGCATTAAATTAGTAGAAGATATTTTTAAAGATTCAATCTTCCATTCATAATTTTTAAATAATGAGTTAACACTCACCTTTAACGAAGTCGTAAAATTCGCAAGCTTATTATCAAGTTGTTCAAAATGTGTAGTTGTATTTTTAAAATTGGCTAATACCCCTTTTAATTCCGCTTTTTTAAAATTGATAAAATTTGGCAAAACATTATTCAAGGTAGCTTTAACTTTATCTAACCTTATATGGATTTCTACTTTATCAGGCGTAATCAATTCAGCAGCAGCCGTAGGAGTTGGAGCTCTCACATCTGCAACTAAATCAATCAATGTATTATCACTTTCATGACCTATAGCAGACACTATTGGAATTTTTGAATTAAATACTGCTCTAACCAATATCTCCTCATTAAAAGGCCATAAATCTTCAATTGATCCACCTCCTCTTGCTATGATAATAACATCTGGTGGAGAAATATGACTTGGTAAATTATTTAACCCCTCTATAGCTTCAACAATATACCCTGCAGCTTCATTCCCCTGGACAACTACATCCCAAATTAATGTCTCTGTAGGAAACCTATCTTTCAATCTATGAATTATATCTTGTATCACAGCACCCTTTAGTGATGTAATTATACCAACTTTTTGTGGAATTTTCGGTAAGGCTTTTTTATGTCTTTTATCAAATAGACCTTCATTTTCCAGTTTTTTTCGCATTTCTTCAAGTCTTGCAAGAAGAATTCCCTCACCAGCCAACCTTATATCTTTAATGATTAATTGATAGTTTGATCTTCCAGGATATGTACTAATACTCCCTTCACATATTATCTCCATACCATCTTCTAATTGGATTGGTAATTTTACAGCAACATACCTCCAGCATATTGAATTTATAACTGCATTTTCATCTTTAAGTGAAAAGTATATATGTCCAGAACTTGCGATTTTAATGCTAGAGACTTCCCCTTTAACTGAAATATCCTTAAAAGTACTCTCAACATATTGCTTTATAATAAGAGATATTTCCGTTACGGTATAAGGATTTTCATCTTCACTAAAATTCTTATTAGCTATTTTATGTTCTTGAAAAAGCATTTAATTTTTATTATTGATGAATTAATTTGTAAAATATAATATCGTGTTATATTGATTTTATTCTGTTAAGTATATCATTGTAAAGTGGACCATGAACAAAAAAATTTTTTTCTTTATCATAGCTACAATTTATTTAGCTATTTCTGCTCATTCAGACCAAATTGATGATAATGAAAGTGTATTTACTGTAACTGATATAAAAACATCTGAGGATGCTGGAAATTTAGAAGATTCTATGGAATTTGCTAAAAATAAGGCAATCATTCAAGGTTTTAAGCACTTAGCTTTTAAAATTGTTCCTATAAAATCTAGGGATAAAATTTATCATATCCAGGAAAAAGAAATTTTAAAAACTACTAAAAAAGTTATCTCTAAAAATGAGAGGATGACTAATCATTCATACATGGCAACAATTGATATCGATTATGATCCGAGTAAAGTTAAAGATATTTTAAATAAATATGGTATCAGGTATAGAACAAATTACTCTGAGGATATTTTATTTATCCCATTAATAAATGATAATAGGGTTGCTGTAAGGGAAGATTGGAGATGGAAATGGTTAAATTTAGAAGGATACTTTGGATTACTTAAATTTAAGATATTCGATAGGAATACCATTGTTTCTTTGGAGAATAAATATACAACATTATTTCAACCATATCACTCATTTGATAGTATTCTTAATGATTACAGTGTGAAAAATTTAACTGTGGTATTCGCTGAAATGAATGATGATCAACTTGAGATAACAACTCGAATACTTAAACCAGATGAAGATTCAATAAAATACCTTATAATTAAAAAAAATTATAATGAAAATTATAAAAGTTTTTTTGATAGGGCAATCAATCAATTACTAGAGGATTTTGATTCTGAACTAAAGGGAGTGAAAGCTTTTGATCAAAAAATAATATTTAGTTCCAAGGTAAAAATTGATTCTAAAACTCCTCAAGTTTGGGCTGCCATTAAGGAAAAATTAAGCGATATTTCTGAACTAAAAGATTATCGTATTCTTTCTTCATCGATAGATCAAATCGAAGTAGAGCTGAATTATACGATACCTGTTCAATTCTTCAAAGAATTATTACAAAAACATGGTCTCTTCCTAGGCAAAAAAGATAATGATTGGTTTTTAACCTTATATAAATTAGCCAATAAATGAGGCGTAAATTAAATCCTAGATATGGTTCTTTAATAGGCATAACTGGCAATATTTGCACTGGCAAAAGTTTAACACTCAAAGTTTTTAAAAAAATGGGATTTCAAACAGTTTCCATGGATAAATATGTTAATGACACGATGAACACAGATACCTCCTTAAAAAACAAAATTGCTGAGAGATTTCCAAATTCATTGGTAAATGGAGATATTTCAAAAAAAATACTGGGAGACATTGTTTTTCATAATAAAAATGCAATGCATGATTTAGAAAATATTTTCACGCCTTACACAAAGGAAAAAATTCAACAAATCTCAAATGAAGTGCATCAAAATAAAGGTCGCTCTACTGTAGTAGAAATACCACTATTATTTGAAAAAAAGAGAGAAAAGTATTTTGATGTAATAATTTACCTTTTTTCATCTACAAAAACTATGTTAAATAGGGCACTAAGTAGAACCAGTATGACTGAAAATAAATTTTTTGCGATTCTAGATAATCAAATTCCAAAAAAAGAAGTATTTCACAAAGCTGATTATTTAATCTACAATGAGAATCGGCATTATTTATTAAAATCAATACAAACCATTATATTACATGACAGATTTAAGAGAAGTTGTTCTAGATACTGAATCAACAGGACTAGATTATAAACAAGGAGATAGGATTATTGAGATAGGATGTATAGAGCTCATTAACAAAGTTAAAACTAATAATTATTTTCATACATATGTGAATCCTGAAAGAGGAGTTAGTAAAGGAGCTTATGATGTACATGGAATTTCAAGTGATTTCCTAAAGGATAAACCTTTATTTTCGGATATTGCAAAAGATTTTTACTCATTTATTAAAGATTCCACACTGGTTATTCATAATGCAAAATTTGATATTGGCTTCATTAATAATGAATTCCAAATGGTGGGAATGCCAAAAATCACAATGAGCGGTATTATTGATACATTATTAGTCGCAAGAAAAAAATTTCCTGGCTCTCCCGCTAGTCTAGATGCTTTGTGCAAAAGATTTAATATTAGTTTAGACAAAAGAAATAAACACGGTGCTTTGATAGATTCAGAATTACTCGCAATGGTATACGTTGAATTGATAAGTAATGAACAAACTAAATTTCAGTTTCAAATTGTAAATCATAATAACGCAAGCACTAATTCACAGAAAGAAAATTTTCCAAATAGAAAATTTAAACTATCTGAAGATGAAAAAAATGCACATAAAGAGCTTATAAAAAATATTTCAAAACCCCTTTGGAATAAATATAATTAATGCTTACTAATTTTTGAGATATGATTATATACTTTGACATTAACCATTATTAGAATATAAATTAAAAAAACCGTGCCCGTAGCTCAGCTGGACAGAGCGTTAGACTACGGATCTAAAGGTCAAGGGTTCGAATCCTTTCGGGCACACCAATAATATTTGAAGGCAATAACGATGAAAAAAACTATCTTAAGTGTAACATTAATCATTCTACTGATTGCTACCAATTTTATTATCAGGTATATCCACATTAAAAATATAGAAGATAATATCGAGTTGATTTCTAGTAAATTATCTGAGGATGGATTAAAATTTAAATATAAAAATATCACTTATGAAGGCGTATTTTTTTGGAATCTTAAGGGTAAAATTTGGAATCCTACGTTTAACCAAGAAAAATTTGGTTTATCAGAAAAATCAAGCTTAGATCATATAGGTTTTACCAGTCTTTTAGCTGATAAAAAATTATCAATAAGTCTAGCAAATAAAATAGATACTATAATCAAGGATTCTAAAGATGAATATAATTATACATCAACCTTTGACACAGTCCCAGAGCTCAATATCGAGTTTAAAGACTATTTTATGCTCTATAATAATGAAAAATCCACCAGCGATAAATTGACAGATTTTTTTCTAAAATACATCCAAAGTGCGCAATATAATTCGACTGGGCATAAGGCTAAACAAATAAATAAAGATAATTCAGAAGACTTAATTTATTCCATTGATAAAACGGATATTAATCTTCTAAATTTAAGCTCAGCTAATTCCAGCAATATCGAATTTAGATTAAGTGTAAGTAAAAACAAATATTTTAAAAATGATAAAGAAGATGATTTTTATAACTATTTATCAGAGGTTGGCGATAGTAACATAAACATAAATTCAACTATTTCTTTTGATTTTAAGGACGGTTCCGAAATAGACTTGAATAAAGACGTAATTTTGAAAAATATTCAACCAGTTTATAAATTAGACGTACAAGAATTCTATTTTTCTTCTGATCTCTTTAATTTTCACTTAAAGGGAGATGCCATTGTTAATAAAATCCATCTTTTGCCATATTTTGATATAGATTTAAAAATAGAAAATCTAACTGAATTAGTTGATTTTTATTTAAAATTTTATAACAAAATTATTGTAAATTCACCTACGACTAAAATATTAGCATTAAGAGAAATTAAAAATGAGGAAAGAGATGCTATGCTAAAAACATTTGAAAAAATAGCTACACCATCTGATAAAAAAGAGTATAAGCTAAAAGTTGTTAATTTATCTGACAAAAAAATCAAAGTTAATGATTACTTGATGGATAATGTTTTAGATATATATAATTCATTTTTGGTTGATAATAATGATAAAAAAATGGTAAATTTAGATCCTAAAATTAATTGACCTAATTTCACATATTTTTCTTCATCTCACTAAATGAATATTCTGGATTTTACATCATATCAGCAATATCAAGATATTTTATATGTTTTTAAGATAGCTCAATACATTTATAAAGGCGTTTTTACTACATTACTTTATTCTGTTTTAGCAGCTGTTTTTGGTCTTATATTAGGAACTATATTGGCAATTTTTAGATATTCAAATAATAAAATTTTACTCAATTCTGTTAAAATATATGTATCAGTGGTGCGAGGAACGCCATTTCTTTTACAATTATTTTTTATTTACTTTGCTCTTCCTGGAATATTAAAAATTAACATCCCAATATTTGTTGCAGGTATTTTAGCACTTTCTTTAAATTCGGCTGCATATGTTGCAGAAATTATAAGAGGAGGTATTGAGTCTGTTGACAAAGGACAATTTGAGGCAGCAAAGTCACTATCTATACCATACTTAGAAATGATGCTTAACATCATTATACCTCAAGCTTTAAGAAGTATTTTACCATCCCTAATCAATGAAGTAATAAATTTAATTAAGGAATCTGCAGTAATTGGTATAATAGGAATAGCTGATTTAATGAGAAGAGCACAAATCATCGCTGCAGAAAAGTATGATTTTGTTACTCCTTTATGTATTGCTGCCATATTTTACTATATAATCATTTGCATTATTGCACATATTGGAACAACTGTTGAAAAAAAATTGAATGATAAAAGTAATTAATATTACAAAAAATTATAGAGATATTGAAGTAGTAAAAAATGTTTCTTTTGATTTTAAAATAGGGCACGTATATTCAATAATCGGCTCTTCAGGAAGTGGAAAATCTACTTTTTTAAAATGCATTGCAGGATTGGAAAAGCTGGATAGTGGTAATATAGAATATGGAGATATTACCAAACAAAACATTGGTTTTATTTTTCAGCATTTCAATCTTTTTGCCAACATGACGGTGCTTGAAAACATAACTTACGCTCCACAAAAAGTACTAAAAATTAATAAGCATGATGCTATTGGTTATGCTAGAGGACTTTTAAAAAAAGTTAACCTTGACTCATCAATTGAAAACCAATATCCAGCAAACATTTCAGGCGGACAAAAACAAAGGGTAGCTATTGCAAGAACCTTGTGCATGAAGCCTAAAATTATACTGTACGATGAACCAACCTCAGCTTTAGATCCAGAGAACACTGCAGAGGTTTTGACCGTAATAAAAAATCTTTCTAAATCAGAAAATTTACTTAATATTATTGTAACACATCATATGAAATTTGCTCAAAATATCTCTGATGAAATCCTTTTCTTTGATAAAGGTAAAATAGTGGAGAAAAATTTAGCAAAGGATTTTTTCGCAAAGCCTAAAAGCACAAGATTGAAAGAATTTTTATCAAAAGTTAGAAAAATAGATGAAAATTAATAAATATCAAATCTACCTAACATTATTTTTCATTATATTTTTATCTGCTGACGCCTGTTTTATTTTTATAGCAAATGCTACCTATGGAAAAAAATTATCCTTTGATAATTTGAAAAATATATATTCTAAGACAATTAATAACGTACAAGCAGATAATGAAAACCCACCTAAAATCTCAAAAATTGATATCAAACCCTTAAATAAACAAAATGACTTTATAATCTTCCTAAAATTAGATAAAACACTGCATTTTAAAAGGTTAGCGGTTCGAATATATAATGCAGAGGATAGAATGGCGGTTAAAAACTTTATTTTTGATTTTACTAAGCAAAATTTATATAGAATAAAGCTCAATGCATCAAATTGCAAAAGATGTGTGCTCAAAATAAATTTAAGGGACAACTTGAATCATCAGTATTTCTCAGCCTATAGGATGATTTTTGACAAAGCTAATTATAGAATTATACAGATAAATTAAAATGTTTAAATATTCTAATAGCAAAATTATTGACCAAAATGCAAATAAAGTTTTTGAAGTAGTAATTGACGTTAAAAATTATCCAAAATTTATACCATGGTGTTATGGAGTAAAAATTATTTCTAAGTCAGAAAATGAAATTATAGCTGACCTAATTATACTATTTAAAGCTGTAAGTTTAAAATACACATCGAGAGTTATAATAGAGAATAACATAAAAAATACTGGAATTGCTTTAATTGAGACCAAAATGATCAAAGGTCCCTTTAAATTTCTTGAATCAAGTTGGAAGTTAAAAAAGATTGATGAAACAATAACATATGTTGATTTTAATATAAAATTTTTACTAAAATCCAAATTATTAGAAAAATTATTAGCCCCTTTATTCAATAATGCATGTTCAAAAATCTTAAATTCTTTTAATGATCATATAAAAAATTCACCATAATTTATTAAAATTACAATTAAAAGGAGCAAATTTTAGAAAAACGTGTTATAAGGTAGAACTCCAATTTTTTATGGATTATTCAACTTATGACTAAGCTTGTTGGTATACTGAATTACAATTCAGATTCTTTTTCCGATGGTGGAAAGTATAATAACCTTCAAGGTGCAAAATACCGTATAGATGAGTTATTTAAAGAAGGAGCTGATATAGTTGATATTGGAGCAAGTGCTACTTCTTATGGGGCACCTTTAGTATCAGAATCTGAGGAATTAAAAAGACTGAAACCTTTGTTAGAAGAAATAAGCCCTAAAAACATCAGTATAGACAGCTATCATTACACCACTATAAAGTATGCAGTGGACAAAGGCATAACATATATAAATGATGTAAATGGTGGTAAAGACCCGAAGGTATTAGAACTTGTTGCCGCAAATCACAACTTAAACTATATCTGCATGAAAAGTATAGTTTTGCCAGCTGATAAAAAAATACGAATTGAATCAACTAACGAAATTTATGATTGGGTAGGTAAAAAAATTGAAGAATGTGAAAAATATGGAATTCAAAAAGAACGCCTTATTATTGACCCAGGCTTAGGATTTTCCACTAATTCCAATCAATCAATGGATATATTAAAAAATGTTAAAGATTTAAAAGAATATGGAATCAAAATATGTATTGGTCATTCAAGAAAATCTTTTTTTGAGGCTATACAAGAATATGAAGTCTATGATAAAGATATTGATACTTTAACGGCATCTCTTTATCTACTATTTCATGAAATAGATTATGTTAGAATTCATAATGTTAAAATGCATAAGAGGTCTTTTATAATTTTCTCTAACTTGCTGAATAGAATTGATTAATCATGCCAGCATTGCTTTTTGAAATTTACTCTGAGGAAATACCAAGTGAAATGCAAGATTTTAGTGCTAGCAAGCTTTTCAATAGTATGCTTGAAAAATTGCATAAGCTATTTCAAAAAGAATTTGAGGGGCAGTATTTTTTTACTCCAAAAAGAATAGGATTTCACATACTAGACATCCCCCAAATAGTTAATAGCACTGCTTCGGAGATTAGAGGGCCAAAAACAACTGCCCCTGAAAAAGCAATAAAAGGCTTTCTTAAAAAATATAATATAAAAAATATTTCTAATCTTATAGAAAAGGATGGCTATTATCATTACAATGAAGCATCAGAAAAAAAATGTATCAAAGAGGTTATAAAAATAGCACTTGAAGAAATCATTAAAACATTTGTATGGCCAAAATCTATGAGGTGGGGAAGGTACGATATAAAATGGATCCGACCAATCCATTCAATATTATGTATATTGGACAAAGAAGTTATCCCAGTAAATTTTGGTCACATCACAGCAAGTAATCAAACACATGGCAAAAATAAAGTTATAAATATTGATTCTTTTGTAACATATACACAAAAACTAGAAGAGCTTGGTATCCATATTTTCCAAGAAAAAAGACTGGAAATAATTAAAACTCAAACTATCAGCATTTGTAAATCATTAAATATTTCTATAATAAATGATGATGAGTTAATAAAAGAGGTTGCTAATTTAGTAGAATCTCCTCACGTTACTATTGGCAAAATTGAAGAAAAATTCATGAAATTGCCTAAAGAAATTTTAGTATCAATGCTAAAATTTCACCAAAAATATTTAATGACACAAGATAAAAACGGTAATTTAGCCCCATATTTTATTATTGTTTCAAATGTTATGACAGATGATAATTTAAAAACTGTGATTGCTGGAAACGAAAAGGTTTTAAAATCTAGACTTTCTGATGCTCAATATTTCTATAATCAGGACCTAAAAACAAGCCTCATCGATAAATTTGAAAAGCTAAAGAAGGTTACCTTTCACCATGAAATAGGTAGTTATTATGATAAAATGAAAATGGTAAAAGAAGTCGCTCTAGACATTGCTAAACAAATTAAAATTAATAATAAAGATAAGGTTGAGCGAACATCACTATTAATGAAAGCAGATTTAGTTACAGAGATAGTAAATGAATTACCTGAACTACAGGGTATAGCAGGGTACTATTACGCTTTAAATGATAATGAAGGAACTGATGTTGCAGATGCAATTAAAGAACATTATCTGCCAAAAGGTCCTAGCGACCAAGTTCCTAAGGAAGCTTTAAGTATTACAATGGCATTGGCAGATAAAATAGTTACTTTAAATTCAGTGTTTAATATTAATATTAAACCCACTGGCTCTAAGGATCCTTATGCGTTAAGAAGAGCAGCTATCGGTATTATAAGAATTGTTTGTTCTAATGAATTAGAAATTAAACTAAAACATTTGATTAACAAAGACGTGATCGACTTCATCAAAGAAAGAATTGAAATCTTATCAAGTAAGGACAAAAATATATATTCTATAGATTTGAAATACATCAATAACTCTCTATAAAATAGAGTACTAGTCAAATCAATACCAACTGATAAACTTCCACCAAATAGCACAGACAGTTAACCATATTAATACGTTAATCGTGGAAATAAAAAATCCAATTTTACACCATTTCTGTACTTTAACTCCACTTATAGAGTAATAACTTGGTGCTATACCTATTGTATAATGAGTTAATCCACCTGATAATATTGCAATTATAGCTAAAACCATCACTGATATTTTTTCTGGAATACCTAAATTCAATAGGATAATTAAAAACGGGGCAAATAAAATTGAAACATATGCTGTTATGCTCACAAATAAGTAATGTAAATAAAAAAATAAAAATAATGCCACTAGTATCATAATGGTTTTATCTATGCCATGAATTAAATATTGAATTCCCTCATTAATCCAACTTATAGCACCAAATTTTACTAGATATTCTGAAAGCATTAGTAATGTACTAAACCATATAAAAATTTCCCAAGCTTTTTTATTTGCTATTACTTCATCCCAAGTTATAATGCCTGTTATAAGCAAAAGTGAACATCCTATCAATATGGTTTCTGTTGCATTTATCCCTAAATAATCTCCAAATATCCATAACGTAATTAACCCTATTAATGTTGAAGTAATTAATATCTCTTCTTTTGTAAATGCTTTTAAAGAATCAAGCTGATTTTTGACAAATTCCTTAACCTCGCTAATATCTATATCGTTTGGTTTCAAAATGTAATACAAAATTATGGGCATTAGAATTAAATTTAATAATCCTGGAATTATTGCTGCTATAAACCATGTGTTCCATGAAATATTTATACCAAATGTGCCAGCAATACTTATTATAAGCGTATTTGCCGCCATTGCTGTTAATGTTATAGCACTAGTGATCACTGTTGAGTTAAAACAAACTTTGATTAAATAGAAATTTATATCTTCTTTTTTTTCTTTCTTATTAAGAACTTCTATCAATGATGTAAGAATAGGATAAATAATTCCACTACCTCTTGCAACTGCACTGGGTATTGTAGGTGATAATATTAATTCACAAATCACTAATGTATAGGATAAACTAATTAAACTATTCCTTGATTTACCAATCAAATAATACGCAATTCTCATCCCTAATCCTGATTTAGATATACTCTCTGAAACAAATAATGCCAAAAGTATCAGCCAAGAAATATCCGAATTAAAACCTGATAGAGCTTCAGAAGTACTTAAAGTTCCTGTTACTACTGTTGCTGTAAGGCTTAAAATTGCCAGTTCACAAAGGCATTGGCGCAGAAATAATTGTTATTATTGTTGATATAAATATTATGAGTAAGTGCCATCCAATTTCAGAGATACCATCTGGTTTTAATTTCCATAAAATTGCAGATACTAAAATCAGTATTAATAATATTTTAGGAATTTTTTTAATAATACTGATCATATCTTGCTAAAAATATCTCCTGCTTAGAATTTAGTAATTTTAAACTTAAAGGTTCCAGATTCAATCTTCATATCATTTTGCCCTTCAAATCCATCTGAGCTATTTTTTATTTCAACAGCCAAGGTCTGCTCTTTAATATACCCTGCCCAACTCTCTATACTTTGATTTATTATTTCATCATTACTTAAAATATTCACAATTATTTTATCTGTAATTTCCAAATCAATATCTTTTCTTGTTTGTTGAATGGCTCTTACAATATCTCGAGCAATACCCTCAAGTTCCAATTCTTTATTGATATCTAGATCAATTAATACAAGAGCGTCATTTGTTGAAAGAGCACTAATATTATTCTTGTATTGCTCTTTTGCCTCTAATTTCAAATCAAACTCATCATGACTCAACAAGTTACCCACTATCTCAATTTTATCTCCGACAATTTTCCAATCTCCTGATTTATTGGCAGTGATAATTTCCTTTATTTTTTCTGGTAATCTTTTTGCAAGCACTGAAAAGTTAATTTTTATTTTATAATCTGCATATTTAGTGATCTCTTCTTTTCCTAAATTAGCCCAACTTTTAACATTTATCTCATCTAGTACAAGTTGCTTTAGCTCCTCTGAAAGGCTACTGTCTGTCACTCCAATAAAGGTAACTTTTGAAAGAGGTTGCCTTATACGTATTTTTTGATCATTCCTAATCCTAAGGGCTGTGGTGCAAGCATCACGCACTTTTTCCATATTGAGTATAAGCGACTTACTATATGAATACGTATCCAAATTAGGAAATTTTTCTAAATGCACACTTGATGAATTATTATTTAAATTTAAAAATATCGCTTCAGAAATCATCGGTAATAGTGGTGCTATAGCCCTGACAAAAATATGTAATACAGAATATAAAGTGTTATATGCATATATTTTGTCTTGATCTTTTTGGTGGCGCCAAAACCTTTCTCTAGAACGTCTAATATACCAGTTATTCAGTACTTCTAAAAACTCTTCTGCAGATTTAGTAGCACAAACGGTGTCATATTCATCTAAAGATGACCTTATTATTTCTATCGTATCAACCAATTTTGAAATTATATATTTATCTAATATATTTGTGGAACTTATATCTAATTTGGCTTGAATTTTATCTGCTTTGGAATAGATTGAAAAAAAGTGAAATGCATTCCACAGCGGTTTAAGCGTAGACTTCACAGCTTCTTTTATTCCATCTGCATTTTTATCAATCACTAATTCCTGCCCTCTCATCACTGGAGATGACATCATAAACCAACGCATAGCGTCTGCACCGTATTTTTCAAACACCTCCTTAGGATCAGGATAATTTTTGAGACGCTTGGACAATTTCTGCCCACCATCACCAAGAATCACACCATGGCATATACAATTTAAAAAAGGTGGTTTATCAAATAAAGCTGTAGAAAGGACAATAAGGGTATAGAACCAACCCCTGGTTTGAGCCAAATACTCCACTATAAAATCAGCCGGAAAATGATTTTCAAACCAATCTTTATTTTCAAAAGGGTAATGCACCTGAGCATACGGCATTGAGCCACTTTCAAACCAACAATCAAGAATTTCTGGAACACGTCTAAGTTTTGATTTCCCCGTAGGGTCCTTCGGATTAGGCTTCGTAAGTAAATCAATATACGGTCTATGCAAGTCTTTTACTTTAACATCGAATGCTTCCTCTATTTCTTTTATTGAACCATACACTTCCATATGGGGGTATTCTGGGTCATCACTTTGCCAAACTGGGATAGGGCAACCCCAAAACCTATTTCTAGAAATAGACCAGTCCCTCGCATTTTCTAACCATTTACCAAACAGCCCTGATTTAATGTGATCTGGTATCCAATTGATTTCTTGATTATTTTTAATCATTCTATCTTTAATTGCCGTCACCTTGACATACCATGATGGAACAGCTTTATAAATAAGAGGTGTATCTGTTCTCCAGCAATGAGGATAATTATGAATGTATTGCTCTGTTTTTATCCATAAATTTTGATTTTTTAGCCTAATGATTATGTCTTCATTTGTTTCAAAAACTTGCTTCCCTACATATTCTTCAACCGGGTAAGTAAACTTTCCAGCACTATCAACAGGGCACACTAACTCTATATCATTTTTTTCGCATAAAATTTGATCATCCTCCCCGAAACCAGGTGCAACGTGCACTGCACCAGTACCATCTTCTGTTGTCACAAAGTCTGCGTGAAATATAGCAAAGGCATTTTTATGACCTTTAAAATACCTAAATGGTGGATTGTATTTTAATCCCACTAAATAGGCACCCTTTATTCTCTTTACAATATCATTGCCCAATTCTTTTTCATATTTTGGCAATAAATTTTCAGCAATGATAATTGCTACACCATCCTTCTCTACCACTGCATAATCAATCTCTTTCCCAATCGCTATTGCTAAATTAGATGGTAATGTCCAAGGAGTTGTTGTCCAAACAGCAAGAAGTACTGATTTATATCCTTTAACAATTTGAGCACCATCAATCAGCTCAAATCCAAGAGTTACTGCTTTACTATGCTTTTCTCTATAAGAATTATCAATTCGTGTTTCGAAATCTGAAACAGGTGTTTCGCATGCCCATGAATATGGCATTACCTTCATAGATTGATAGATAAGCCCCTTATTATGAAGCTCTTTAAATGCCCAAATTACACTTTCCATGTAATTTTTATCCATAGTTTTGTAATCGTTGTCAAAATCCACCCAACGTGCTTGCCTAGTGACATATTCTTGCCATTCATTGGTATACTTTAAAACCGATTCTTTGCAGTAATTATTGAATTTCTCAATTCCATAATTTTCTATCGCAATTTTGCCTGATATATTCAATTTTTTTTCCACATACATCTCTGCTGGAAGCCCATGACAATCCCAACCAAACCTTCTATCAACTTTTTTGCCACGCATAGTTTGATATCTAGCAAATAAATCCTTGATAAACCCTGTCAATAAATGACCATAGTGTGGCAAACCATTAGCGAAAGGAGGGCCATCATAAAAAATGAACTCTTCATCTCCCTTTAAGGTATTTAGGAATGTATTTTCTTCTCGCCATTTTTTTAAGACGCTCTTTTCTATTTGACTAAAATCATCAGTATCTAACTTTATTGGATCCTTAGAATTTATGGTCATGAGATAAATTTACTTAGAACGATTTAAGAATGTTATACCTAAAAAATTGCCAATACGCAATTAATTACTATTTTGAAGCAATCATTTTATCACTGTATTTGAAGTACCACCCACTGAACAAAGTCTATTTCACTCACTATTGCCTTTGATTACTTTGTTGGTTTTGATTTCTATTAAGCAATTGTTCGACAAAACTCTGACCATAATTTCCTTTTTGAATCATCTCTTTGCTCAAATTATAATGGCCTTCTTTTATTAAAGAACTGATATATTTCATCTCTTTTACCATTTAGAACACCAACTCCAAACTGCTGAATAACCTGAGTACTTCCTTTTTATAACGAGAAATCATCTAATCAATAGATGTTAAATCACTAATGTTTAGTATAACACCCTGTAAATTAATCAGAGTTCCAGCACCACACTAAAAACTTATTATATTTTTATTACTCTCAAGTAAATATATAATTGTCTCTACTGATTCTTTTATTTATTGCACGTACTATTAGTCCATTAAAATTCTTTAAACTTAGATTTTCAGCCTTTTGTATAAGCAGATTCATCTGCTCAACAACTTCAATTCCATCTCCATAAACTGGAAGCGCTTCCTTATAAAGCTGCTTTCTTACATACTCATTTTTGATTTCAGGAATTTG